>CAVUFT010000019.1:0-508263 GCA_963740725.1 uncultured Actinomycetota bacterium | reverse complement strand
CCTCCTTCTGCCCCAGGGCGGTGAGCTTCGGGGCACCGGAGGGCTGTTTCGTGTAGTGCTTGCCCTCGACCCCGTAGGTGTAGAGCTGGTACTCCTCGGTCCCGAACGGCGCCGAGCGTGTAGTTCACGACGCCGAGCAACTCCTTGACGCGCTCCTCGCCGAGCCCCTTCTTCACGAAGGTGAAGATGCCGGCCGGGTCGCCGCCCCAGGTGATCGGCGTGCCGCCGTCGTGCGCGAACGGCATCACCGGCTGCGGGTTGAACTTCGGGTTGATCGGTCAGCTGCTGCTGCAGCATCCCGACCCAGCCGCCCAGCCCGTTCTGCCGGATGAGGAACTTGCCGCCCTCGAACAGCCCGTCCTCGCCGGCGTTCGCGACCACTTGCGGGTGCATGTACCCGACTGGAACAGCTTGCGGACGAACGCCACCGCCTCCTCGAACTGCGGCGTCTCGAACTTGTTGACCAGCTTGCCGCTGGAGTCCTTGATCCAGCGGCCCGGCACCCCGAACGCCCGGTGGATCTCGTCGGCGACGGAGCCGAACGCCCACCGGCCCGCCTTCGGGTCGGTCAGTTGCTTGCCCAGCGCGAGCAGGTCGTCGGAGTTCTTCGGCGGCTCCGCGCCGAGCTGGTCGAAGATGTCCTTGCGGTACATCATCATCCAGGGGAAGCCGTCCGTCGGGAACGGTACCGCCTTGAGTTGGTTGTTCCAGACGCCGTACGCCCAGGCCCGGGTCGCCAGGTTGGCCAGCATCGGGTACGCCGACACCTTGTCGCCGGCCAGGTGCGGTGTGAGGTCCTCGAACAGCTTGTCCGCGGCCTGGCCGAACCGGGTCAGGCTGGAGATGTTCCAGCCCGGGATGCAGAGCAGCTCGGGAACGTTGCCGGCCGCAAGGATCGGTCCGAGCTTGTCGCCGTAGTCGTTGCCGTTCAGGATGTTGAGCTTGACCGGGGCGCCGATCCGCTCGTTGTTCGCGTCGAAGAAGGAGTTGTTGCCGAGTCCGGGCGGGATCGGGCCCCACAGCGGCGTTATCGCCGACACTTCCTTGCCGCTCGGCACCATCTTGTCCGGCACCGCCCGCTTCAGTTCGGACGGGTAGTGCGAGAAGCCCGGCGACGCGCCGTTCTCGCCCGGCAGGTCCGGCTTCACCGGCTCGTACGGGGTGTACTTCGGCAGCAGGCCGGACAGCTTGTCCTCGGTCTCGGCGCGGCCCGTCGTACTGGACCCCGAACCGCCGTTCGAGCATCCGGTCAGCGTCACCCCGCCCGCGGCTGCCGCCGCGCCGGCACCGAGCAGGGAGATGAAGGTGCGGCGGCTGGTACCGCCGATCACTGGTCCGGTCACGGTGCATCTCCTGGAATTAGTTGGGCTACTAGCCAAACAAATTAACGCAGAGGAGACACCGCGACAAGGTGTAGTACTGACTGAGAATAAACTTCTACGACACAGTTTTATTACTACATAGCTCTTACAAACAAACCACACCTACTTCACATTAATTACCGCTTACAACCATCCGTTGAAAAAAAAAAAAAAAAAAAAAAAAAAAAAAAAAAAAAAAAAAAAAAAAAAAAAAAAAAAAAAAAAAGACGTACAAACACAGCTCTCCGCTTGCACCGTTCGACTCGGCTCGAGCACGCGCCAGCCATTGACAGCCGCCGGGGGAAATGACAATGTCGAAGCGCTTCGACGTTCATGCGTCGCAATCCGCTCCTCATACGCCTACTACCGTGGTGGAACGCTTTGTATCGATACAAGCCCCTATCCACCGGAGTATTCCCGTGCCCACTGCCACCGCGGTCATCAACCTCGACATCGAGGGTCCGACGATCAGCCGCCACCTCTATGGTCACTTCGCCGAACACCTCGGCCGCTGTGTCTACGGCGGCTTCTGGGTCGGGGAGGACTCGCCGATACCCAACGAGGGGGGTATCCGGCTGGATGTCGTGCGGGCTCTGCGTGCGCTGAACATTCCGAACCTGCGCTGGCCGGGCGGCTGTTTCGCCGACGAGTACCACTGGAAGGACGGCATCGGCCCCCGGGACCGGCGCCCCCGCATGGTCAATACCCACTGGGGCAACGTGGAGGAGAACAACCACTTCGGCACCCACGAGTTCATGGCCCTGTGTGAGTTGCTCGGTGCGGAGCCGTACATCAGCGGCAACGTCGGCTCCGGCACGGTGCAGGAGATGAGCGATTGGGTGGAGTACCTGAGCCGTGACGGCGACAGCCCGATGGTGCGGCTGCGCAAGGCCAACGGCCGGGATGAGCCGTGGCGGGTGAAGTTCTGGGGCATCGGTAACGAGACGTGGGGCTGCGGCGGCAACATGCGCGCGGAGTATTCCGCCGATCTGGCACGGCAGTACGCCACGTACTGCCGTGACCACGGCGGCAACACGCTGTACCGCATCGCCTCCGGCGCGAACGGTGACGACTACAAGTGGACCGAGACGCTGATGCAGCAGATCAGCTGCTTCGGCTGCGAGGCCACGCCCCGCACCTTCTTCCAGGGCCTGTCCGTTCACCAGTACACGGTGTGCGGCTCCTGGGAATCGAAGGGAAGCGCCACCGTCTTCGACACGGACGACTACTACCGGACGATGCTGTCGGCCAAGCGGATCGACCGTGTCCTCACCGGCCATTCCTCGGTGATGGACTGCTATGACCCGGGCCGCAGGGTCGGGCTGGTCCTGGACGAGTGGGGCACCTGGTGGGACGCCGAGCCAGGCACCAACCCGGGCTTCCTGTTCCAGCAGAACGCCCTGCGTGACGCGCTCGTGGCCAGCACCCACTTCGACATCTTCCACCGGCACGCGGCACGCCTGTACATGGCCAACATCGCCCAGACCGTCAACGTCCTGCAGGCCATGCTGCTCACCGACGGCGACGCGCTGGTCCTGACCCCGACGTACCACGTCTTCGAAATGAACAAGGGCCATCAGGACGCCAGCTCGCTCGCCGTGCACCTGCGTGCCCAGGACGCCCGGCGATTGGTGGGGGACACCGAACTCGACACGCTCTCCGCGTCCGCCAGCGTCAAAGACGGCACCGTGCTGATCTCACTGACCAATCTGGACGCCGAGGAGCCTGCCGAGGTGACACTCGACCTACGCGGCGGCTCCGTCGGCGAGCCGACCGCACGCCTGCTGACGGCGGACCGGCTCCAGGTCCACAACACCCCGGAGACGCCCGAGGCGGTGGCCCCGCGCCCGTTCGATGCGCTGAAGGCAACCGGCCAGGGGCTGGTGCTGACGATTCCCCCGCACTCGTTCCTCACCGTCCGGGCGCCTGTAGCCGACAGGCGCTGAGGCCCGCCGCGCCAATCAGGGACCGGAGGTAAACGTGGCAACCATCCAGGACGTGGCGAAGGCCGCCGGGGTCTCGGCGATGACCGTCTCCAATGTCATCAATGATCATCCGAACGTGCGCAGGACGACGCGGGAGAAGGTCCTCCAAGCGATGGCCCGGCTCGACTACCGCGTCAACGTGGCCGCCCGTAACCTGCGCAAGGGCCGGACCGGCACCATCGGTCTCGCCGTTCCGGGGGTGAACAGTGCGTACTACGGCGAGTTGGCCGTCGCCATCATCGCCGCGGCCGTGCGGTACGACCTGAGGGTGAGCATCGAGCAGACCGGTGCGCTGCGCGAGAACGAACTGGAGGCGCTGTCCCTGTCGCGCAACCGGTTGTACGACGGACTCCTCCTCTGCCCCGTGGGCATGGGCTCGGCCGATGTCGAGTGGCTCAAGGTGGACTACCCGGTGGTCGTCCTTGGTGAGCGGATCGTGGAGGGTCCGGTGGACCACGTCGCCATGCCCAATGTCGACGCGTCGCGGGCGGCCGTGCGCCACCTGATCGAGCGGGGCTGCCGGCGCATCGCGATCCTGTGCGGGCCGGTGGGTGAAGAGGTGGGCGTGTCCAGCCTGCGCCACACCGGGTACCGGCAGGCACTGGAGGGTGCCGGTCTGCGGGTGGATCCCGCTCTGACCCAGAGCGTGGAGGCGTTCACTCTGCGGGCGGGTGCGCGGCGCGCCCGGGAGATGGCGGAGAGCGGGCTCGACTTCGACGGTGTGTTCTGCGTGACGGACACCGTGGCGATGGGCGTACTGCGCGGCCTCGCCGACGCCGGCGTACGGGTCCCGGAGCAGGTCAAGGTGATCGGCTTCGACAACGTCGAGGGCGGCGAGTTCCTCGTCCCCTCACTGTCCACCATCGATCCGGATCGCGACGCCATGGCCGAACGGGCGGTCGCGCTCCTCGCCCGGCGGATCGGCCAGGCCGAACTCCCGCAAGACCGGGAGGAGTTCGTCAGCCCCTTCTCCCTGGTGGTACGGGAGTCGACCAGTGGCTGACCCGGCGGCGGCCCGGCCTGGCGTTCATAAAGTTCTGACCCCACAAATCGAACGGGACTCACTGATGACTGATATCAAGCTCCGCTGGGGAATCCTCGGCACCGGCAACATTGCATCGCGGTTCGCCGGCCAGGTGCCGACGTCGGCGACCGGTGAGGTCGTCGCCGTCGGCAGCCGGTCGATCGACTCGGCCGATGCCTTCGCTGACAGGTGGGACATCGCCAACCGGCACGGCTCGTACGACGACCTGCTCGCCGACGAGACCGTGGAGGTGGTGTATATCGCCACGCCGCACCCGACGCACGTCGAGTGGGCGATCAAGGCGGCAGAGGCCGGCAAGCATGTGTTGTGCGAGAAGCCGCTGGCGATCAACAAGGCCTGGGCCGAGGCGATGATCGAGGCCGCGGTCGCCAATGACGTCTTCTTGATGGAGGCGTACATGTACCGGTGCCTGCCGCAGACCAAGCTGATCGCCCAGCTGGTCCGCGACGGCGAGATCGGCACCGTCCACCAGATCCAGGCCACGCACGCGTTCGCTGCCGGGTACCGGCCGGAGAGCCGGATCTTCGCCGACGAACTGGCCGGCGGCGGCATCCTCGACGTCGGCGGCTACCCGGTGTCGATGGCTCGGCTGATCGCCGGCGCGGCGATCGGGCAGTCGTACGCCGACCCGGTGGCGGTGACCGCGGTCGGGCATGTCGGTGAGACGGGTGCGGACGAGTGGTCGGTGGCGACGCTGTCGTTCGGTGGTGGTGTGACCGCTCAGGTGAGCACTGGGGTGCGGCTGGCCGACCAGAACCAGGTCCGAGTCTTCGGCAGCGAGGGGTACCTCGTCGTCGAGGAACCGTGGTTCAGCGGGGACGGCAAGCCGACGCAGGTGACTCTGCACCGGGTGGGGGAGGAGCCGCGGAACCTCTCCGTGGAGCCGGTACTGATTTATGCGGCCGAGGCCGACGCGGTCGCTGCGGCGGTGCGATCGGGGCAGCGGCAGGCGCCGGAGATGACCTGGGCCGACACGCTCGGGAACCTGACCGTGCTGGACGCCTGGCGGGCGGCGATCGGGCAGCAGTACGCGAGCGAGCGGGACGACGCGATCATCCCGACCGCGACCGGGCGGCCGCTCGCCCGTCGCGATGACGCCCCGATGACCTACGGCAAGGTGCCGGGACTGGACAAGCAGGTGTCCCGGTTGGTCATGGGCGTATTCGAGATTCACGAGTCGCTTCCCCGCGCCGCAGTCATGCTCGACGACTTCGTCGAGCGGGGTGGTACGACGTTCGACACCGCCTACATTTACGGCGGCGGCCGCGGCGAGAAGCTGCTCGGGCAGTGGATGACGTCGCGCGGGAACCGGGACGAGGTCGTTGTCATCGGCAAGGGTGCGCACACGCCGCACTGCGATCCCGAGTCGATCACCCGGCAGCTCACCGAGAGCCTCGAGCGGCTGCAGACCGATCACGTCGACCTTTACCTGATGCACCGGGACAACGAGGAGATTCCGGTCGGCGAATTCGTCGACGTCTTGGACGAGCACTTCAAGGCCGGCCGGATCACGGCGTACGGTGGGTCGAACTGGTCCATCGAGAGGTTCGACGAGGCCAACGCGTACGCCGGGGCCAACGGCAAGCAGCCGTTCACGCTGCTGAGCAACCACCTCAGCCTCGCTCGCGCGTACGACATACCGTGGGCCGGATGCCGGCACGTGGCCGACGACGAGTCGCAGAAATGGCTACGGGAGCGGCAGGTCGCGCTGTTCCCGTGGTCGAGTCAGGCGCGTGGATTCTTCACCGGACGCGCCAAGCCGGAGGACCGCTCGGATGAGGACATGGTGCGCTGGTTCTACTCCGACGAGAACTTCCGCCGCCTCGACCGTGCCCGCGAACTGGCAGCTGCTCATGGGGTCGAGCCGACCGCGATCGCACTGGCCTGGCTACTGCACCAGCCCTATCCCGTGTTCCCGCTGATCGGACCGCTGCACGTGAGCGAGACCCGGACCTCGACACCCGGCCTGTCGGTGACCCTGACGAACGAAGAAATGGCCTACCTCACTGCCTGATCTCGAGCAGCCGCGTTGAGCCCGGCGTGGTGTTCACCAGTGGGCTAGATGGTGTTCACCGGCGGCCACCCTGGCCGAGCGAACCTTGGGACTTATGAGCACCCCTGATCTGGTTCATGAGCTCGGTTTTCGCGTCCTGGACGAAGAGGACGACGACCCGGTTCTGCTGCGCGCCGACGGTACGCCGGTCGACACCTGGCGGGAGGGCTACCCGTACGGCGAACGCCTGGCTCGCGAGGTGTACGACCGGGACAAGCGGCTGCTCCAGATCGAGTTGCTCAAGCTGCAGTACTGGGTGAAGCGGTCGAAGCAGAAGCTGGTGATCCTGTTCGAGGGCCGCGACGCGGCCGGCAAGGGCGGCACGATCAAGCGGTTCATGGAGCACCTGAACCCGCGCGGCGCCCGGATCGTCGCGCTGGAGAAGCCGACCGAGCGCGAGCAGACCCAGTGGTACTTCCAGCGGTACGTCGCGCACCTGCCGGCCGCCGGCGAGATCGTGCTGTTCGACCGGTCCTGGTACAACCGCGCGTGCGTCGAGCGGGTGATGGGGTTCTGCTCGGACGCGCAGTACGAGGAGTTCATGCGCCAGGCGCCGGAGTTCGAGCGGATGCTGGTCCGCTCCGGGATCCTGCTGGTCAAGCTGTGGTTCTCGGTGTCGCAGGCCGAGCAGCAGACCCGGTTCACGATCCGCCAGATCGACCCGGTCCGGCAGTGGAAGCTGTCGCCGACGGACCTCGCCTCGCTCGACAAGTGGGACGACTACACCGAGGCGAAGGAGGCGATGTTCCACTACACCGACACGCCGACGCGCCGTGGACGGTGGTGAAGAGCAACGACAAGAAGCGCGCCCGGCTGGAGGCGATGCGGCACGTGCTGAGCCTGTTCGAGTACGACAACAAGGACCACGAGCTGGTCGCCCGGCCGACCCGAAGATCCTCGGCCCGGCCGCCCAGGTCTTCGAGCACGGCGAGTCCACGACCCGCAGTTTCCCTGTCCTCTAAGGGGAAACCGGCAGGTGCACTGTGAAGGTGGCGCCGCCGCCAGGGGTGTCGGTGACTGTCACACGACCGTTGTGCGCCGCGACCAGAGCAGCCACGATTGACAGGCCCAGACCCGAGCCGCCGGTGACCCGGGTCCGGGCCGAGTCGGCGCGGTAGAAGCGCTCGAAGACCTTGGCCTTCTGCTCCTGGTCGAGTCCCGGTCCGGTATCCGCGACCTCGAGGATCGGCCTCGTCCCCGCGGGTGCCGACCGAGACGGTGATCGGCGCCTCGACCGGGGTGTGGTGCAGCGCGTTGCTGACCAGATTGCCGAGCACCTGGCGTAGGCGCGCCTCGTCGCCCTCGACGACCGGTGCATCCGAGTCGGGCAGGATCTGGAACTTCACCGAGCGGTTCGGCTGCAGCGCCTCGACGTCGTGGACGGAATCGCTCGCGAGCGTCAGCAGATCGACCGGCTGATGCTGCAACGGTCGTTGCTGGTCGAGCCGGGCGAGCAGCAGCAGGTCGTCGACGAGCAGCCCCATCCGCTTGGCCTCGTCCTCGATCCGCTTCATCGTCGTGGGGTCGATCGTGCTCGCCACGCTGCCTGGTCAGTTCGGCGAAGCCGCGGATCGAGGTCAGCGGCGTCCGCAGCTCATGGGACGCGTCGGCGATGAACCGCCGCATCCGCTCCTCCGACTGCCGCGCGTTGTCCTCCGACGCCCGCGCCACATCGGCCGAGCGACGGGCCGCATCCTCGGACTTCCGCGCCGCGAACTCCGACGCCGTCCGCTGTGCGAAAGCAGTCTCGATCTGCCCGAGCATCTGATTCAGCGCCAGCGACAACCGCCCGACCTCGGTCCGCGGATCCCGCTGCGGCACCCGCCGGCTCAGATCCCCACCAGCGATCGCCACCGCCGTGTGCTCGACATCCTCCAGCCCCCGCAGACTCCGCCGTACGACGTATGTCCCCACGCCCGCGAGCAGGATCAGCAGGATCACTCCAGTAGCCGCCTGGATCCCGATCAGCCGATCGATCGTGGAATCCAGTTCGTTCAGGCTCTGGGCGATCATCACCGTGCCGGACCCGTCGTCGAGCGGAAAGCTCACGACCCGCCAGTTGGCCCCACCGGAGACGGCGTCGACGGTGAACGGCCGCCCTTCGAGGTTGCGGACCTGATCCAGGTTCAGCGACGGCAGCTTGGGCAGCGGCTCCGATTCGGTGATCGGCGCCCGGGTCGGATCGCCCTGGTGGATTCCGTTGGTGTCGCTCAGTTGCGCGATGTAGGCGCTCGGCAGCCGCCGGCCCGGTCCGCCGCCGAACGGACCGTCGTTCGGTGGCCGCACCAAGCTGAGGTGACGCAGCGGCATCGACGCCTGGACCAGTTGTTCGTCGACACGATCCACCAGGTAGCCACGCATGATCGTGGTGGCGGTGAAGCCGGACGCCAGGAGAGCTACCAGGACCAGCGCGAGCAGCGTCAGGACGATGGTGAACCGGAGGGGGTAGCGCTCGGTGAGGCGGGGGCGTGGCATCAGTTCGGGCCTCGGGGGGTCCGCAGGACGTAGCCGACGCCGCGGACTGTGTGCAGGAGTTTCTGGTCGCCGGTGTCGACCTTGCGGCGCAGGTAGGACATGTACGACTCGACCACGCCGGCGTCGCCCGCGAAGTCGTAGTTCCAGACTGCGGAGAGGATCTGCCCCTTCGACATCACCCGCTCAGCGTTCTCCAGCAGGCAACGCAAGAGCTTGAACTCAGTGAGCGAGAGCTGGACAGCCTCGCCGGCCTTGAACACCTCGTAGCTGTCCTCGTTCAGCTCCAGGTCGGCGTACCGCAGGATCGCAGCCTCTGTCGTGCTCTGTTCGCGGTGTCCGGAGCGGCGCAGCAGGGCGCGGACCCGGGCGACCAGCTCGTCCAGGCTGAACGGCTTGGTGACGTAGTCGTCGGCGCCGGTGTGCAGACCGAGCACCTTGTCCTCGACGGCGTCCCGAGCGGTGAGGAACAGCACCGGTACGTGCCGGTCCTCACCGCGCAGGCGGCGGACCACCTCGAAGCCGTCCAGGCCGGGCATCATCACGTCCAGTACCACCAGGTCGGGTTCGACCTCGCGGGCCTTGCGGAGTGCCTCGGCGCCGTGCGTCGCCGTCGATACGTCGTACCCGGCGAAGCGCAGGCTCGCGGACAGCAACTCGACGATGTTCGGCTCGTCGTCGACCACCAGGAGATGCGGGCTCATGCCCACAGTCTTACGCCTGCACCCGTGCTAATCCTGCAAGGTTCCTGGCAATCGGCTGTGAGTGTCTAGCGCGGGCCGCGCTTGAAACCCCACTTCTGGCCGGCCGCGTCGCGGACGGTGCCGTCGTTCACGCTGGTCGCCGTGTACTTGCCGTCCGCCACGAGCGCGCTGATGGTCACCTGGTTGCCGGTCTTCACGCTGGCGATCCCGTCGCGGGTCGCGTTGACGAGGGTGTCGGCGGTGATCGTGTAGGTCTTGCTGTACCCGTCGGCGCTCTTCACCGTGATCGAGTCCTTGCTGACCGCGGTCACCTCGCCGCGCTGGGAAGCCACGGTCTGGTAGCCGCCGCCGTCCTTCTCGACGACGTACTCACCGTGCAACGCGCCCATCATCCCGAACTCGCCGTGCCGGCCCGGACCGCCGCCGGGTCCCTTGCCCGGGTCGGGTGCGCCAGGCGTGGCAGGCGCGGAGGGTGAGGCCGACGGGGACGGTGTCGGGTCCGCTCCGGTAGCGGCCCAAGCGACTCCGCCGGCTGCTGTGGTGGCCGCTACGGCCGCCAACGTGCCGACTACCCGCCAGCGCTTCTCGGTGAGCTTCTGGAACGACGCCATGCTGAATTGCCTCCCGGTACTACGCACCCGGCCGTGCACCTGATGCTGGTCGTCCCACACTGCGCCGAAAACCTGAGACGAACCTCCGGCGGAGCTGGCAAAGCCCTGGCAACTCGGGCGGTCAGACCAGGAACAGGACGGCGACCAGCCAGACGGCCGCGGCGAGCGACGTACCGATGAACTCGATCAGGATGGACAGGCCGGTCGCGCGCAACGCGTGTTTCGTCGAGGTCCAGGCGTGGTCGTGGGTCCCGAGCCGCTGCCGCTCCGAGGCGTAGACACCGACCGGGAACCCGATGAACATCCCGACCACCGGGATCAGGAAGAACCCGACGATCCCGAGCAGCACCCCGATCAGCATCGATCTTCGCGGTACGCCGGACTCCCGCAACCGCCGCTCCGGTACGACGTACTTGACCACCTGGCTGGCCCCGATCAGCACCACCGCGGCGGACAGCACGATCCAGCCGGTCGCGCTCTGCTCCTCCAGGGCCCAGATCAGGATCGCCGCCAGGCTCAGGATCGCGCCCGGCAGCACCGGGATCACGATGCCGATGATGCCGACGAAGATCGCCACCCCGACCAGGAACGTCGCCACGCTGTTCACACCGCCACTCTGCCGCAAATCGCCGCGCTTAGGGTGGAGACATGGCTCAGCTCCATGAACTCGTGACCGCGATCGCCGCTCCGTGGGTGGTTTTGTCCCCGCGTTCCGGGCAGCTCACCGGCAGCTCCGAGGACGGGGAGGGCGTCTACGCCCGCGACCGGCGGATCCTCGTCGCGGCTGTCCGTCACGGTCGACGGCCGGCCGCCGATGCCCCTGCACGTCGACGAGCGCAACGCCGCCACGCACCAGTACCTCGCTGTTCTCGACGAACTCGGCAACAACAACAGCGTCACCCTGGAACGCACCAGGACCCTCGACGGCGACGGCCTCACCGAACGCATCACGGTCGTGAATCGCTCCGGCCGCGAGATCGCGCCGCACCTGGAAGTTGCCCTAGGCACCGATCTCGCCGGCGTCGCCGCCATCCGCAGCGGCGCCGCAAGAGCGCTCCCGGACCTCAGCCCCACGGACCTCAGCCCCACCGATCGCAACCCCACCGACCGCAACCCCGCCGACCTCAGCTCCACCGACTTGAGCTGGGAGTCGGACGGCATCCGCGTCACCGCCACCTTCGAGCCCCGCTCCGCGGAACGGTTGACCTGGACACCAAAGATCCCGGCCGGCGACGAATTCACCCTCGTACTACGGGTCTCCGCGACCTTCCCACCGGCGGAAGGTTTCAGCATCGACCCGCCCGCCACCAGACCGGCGTACGAGCAGGTGTCCGTCGACTGCGACGACCACCGGATCGGTCGGTGGGTCCAGCGGTCCCTCGACGACGTCGCTGGGCTGCAACTAGCCGCCGGGGGAGACGCGGTATCTCGGCGCCGGCCCGCCCTGGTACCTGACTCTCTTCGGTCGTGACTCGCTGATCTCGTCCGGCATGCTGATCCCGGTCGACCCCGGTCTCGCCGCGGGAACGCTGAGAGCGCTCGCCGCCTGGCAGGGCACGAAGGTCGACCCTGATTCGGCGGAGCAGCCCGGCAAGATCCCGCACGAACTCCGCGCCTCGGAAACGGATCACGGTCACGGTCTCGTCCTCCCTGCGGCGTACTACGGAACGCACGACGCCACCCAGCTCTGGGTCATCACCCTGCACAAGGCGTGGCGCTGGGGGATGCCGGCCGACGAGGTCCGCGAACTGCTCCCTGCATTGCAGAAGGCGCTGAGCTGGATGAGCGACTACGCCGATCCCGACGGCGACGGCTTCCTCGAGTACATCGACGAGTCCGGTCACGGCCTGGCCAACCAGGGCTGGAAGGACTCCGTCGACTCGGTCCAGTGGCCCGACGGCACCATCGCCGTCGCACCGATCGCGCTCTGCGAGGTCCAGGCCTACGCGTACTCCGCTGCTATCAAGGGCGCCGAGATCCTCGAAGCCTTCGGAGCGGACGGCGCCGACCACTGGCGAGACTGGGCTGCGAACCTGAAGGAGCGCTTCCGCAGCAGCTTCTGGGTCGACGGCTACCCGGCCATCGCCCTCGACGCCGCGAAGAACCCGGTCGCCGGCCCTGCCTCCAACCTCGGCCACCTCCTCGGCACCGGCCTGCTCGACCGTTCGGAAGAACAACGAGTGGCCGAGGTCCTGGCATCAGGGGATCTGGACAGCGGTTTCGGCCTCAGAACGTTGTCCAAGGCAATGACCGGCTTCAACCCGCTCGGCTATCACACCGGCAGCGTCTGGCCGCACGACACCGCCATGGCCGTCGAGGGCCTGTACGCCGCCGGAGCCACGACAACCGCCGCCGCGTACGTCGAAGGCCTCGTCAAAGCAGCCGAGTCCTTCGACTACCGCCTCCCCGAGCTGTACGGCGGCCGCGGCATCCCCGACGAAACCACCCCCACGCCGTACCCGTTGTCCTGCCGTCCGCAGGCCTGGGCCGCAGCCTCGGCAATCGCCGTACTGGTCGCTGCGCTCGGCATCACCCCGGACGTCCCCAACGGAACGCTCGCGGTCACACCGGCCGAGCAGTTGCCCTGGGAGCACTTGACGTTGAGTGGATTGATCGTTGGCGGTGAGCAGCTGTCGGTTCAGTGGAAGGACGGCGAGACGGCCGTGGTCAAGGCAAACAGCGCAAGTCCTAGGTAGACGCAGGCGACGACTCGGTTGCGGGACCGACTCGTCGTCCGCAAGGAGCGGAAGCGGCGCCCGAGAGCATCGGCGCCCAGGGCATAGCAGAGGTCGAGCGTGAGGCCGATCAGCATCACTGCGAGGCCGAGCACGAGCATCTCGGTGCGGAGGCGATCCGGGCCGGCGCCTCGGCTGGTGAACTGCGGGAGGAAGGCCAAGAAGAAGAGCGCCGCCTTCGGGTTGAGCAGGTTGACCAGAACGCCTTCACGGTAGACGCGGCCGAGTGGAGCAACGCGGATAATGCCCGGTCCGTCGGTGATCGGTGCCTTGAGCAACTTGATACCGAGGAACGCGAGGTACAACGCGCCCGCGACGGTGATCGCGGTGAAGAGCGTCGGCGAGGCCCGGACGAGCGCGACCAGCCCGAGCGCCGCGACCACGACGTACACGAGGGAGCCGGTCTCGATCGCCAGCGCGGAGATCACTCCGGCGCGACGGCCCTGGGCGAGGCTGCGCAGCGAGATGTAGATGTTGTTCGGTCCCGGCATCCCGACCAGCACCACCGTCGCCCCGACGAACCCGAGCGCCTGCCCGATCCCCATGCCACTTGCCTCACTCTCTCGGTTTTGGACTGCCAAGGTCTAGCCTGGCCGGGCAGGAAGCAGTCCACCCGAGCCAATAAGAGGAGAAGTGGACCGTTCTGGAGACGCCGCCGCCCTCGGCGACCTGATCCGCCGCCACCTCCCCGGACCGGGCGGCCTCTACCGGCGCCTGGCCGACGCGATCGCCGCAGTGATCGGCACCGACGACCTCCCGGTCGGCGCGCGGCTACCCGCCGAACGCCCGCTGGCCGAGGCCCTCGCGATCAGCCGGTCCACCGTCGTCGCGGCGTACGACGAACTGCGGGCGCGCGGCCTCGTCGAGAGCAGACGCGGCAGCGGTACGACGGTCGCGGCCGCGGCGGGACGTGGGCGGTCCGGGGCGGACAAGCGGATGCCGGCCGGGTACGGCGAATCGCTGTTCCACCGGATCACCGTCGACCCCGGCGAGGTGATCGCGATGACGTATGCGGTCGACCCCGGAATGCCGGAATTGGCCCGCGAGGTGGAGGACCTGGCCAGGACGGATCTCCCGGTGCTTGCTGCAAGGCGTCGGCTATCACCCGCGGGGACTGCAGGTACTGCGCGAGCGCATCGCGGATCACTTCACCGAGTCAGGGCTGCCGACTGTTGCCGACGAGATCGTCGTGACGAGTGGAGCTCACCAGGCGATCGCACTGACTACCCAGATGTATCTGCGAAGCGGCGCAGCGGTCGTGATCGAGCAACCGAGTTGGCCGGGCTGCTTCGACCTCTTCGGCGCTGCGGGTGGCCGGGTGGTCGGCGTACCGCTGGATGATGCCGGGATCAGGCCCGAGTTGCTTGCGGCAGCATTGGCCGAACATCAGCCGGCGATGTTGTTCGTGATGCCGACGTTTCACAATCCGACCGGCCGGTTGATGAGTGCTGCGCGACGACGGCAAGTCGCGGAACTCGCCGCGAAGTACGGCGTGGTCGTTGTCGAGGACAACGCATATTCGGCGTGGGATCCAGCCGGTCCGGAGATTCCGCCGCCGCTGGCTGCCTTCGCCCCGAAGAATGCTGAGGTGTTCACGATCGGCTCGGTGTCGAAAGCTGTTTGGGGAGGGCTGCGGATCGGCTGGATCCGGGCGCCGCGTCCGTTGGCGGAGCGGCTCGCGCGGCACAAGGCGCTGGCGGATCTCGGGAGTCCGGTGATCGATCAGGCACTGACGGCGAGATTGTTGCCCCGGCTGCACGAGATGACCGCCGAGCGGGCGCGGCTGGCGACCGGGCGACGGAAGTTGATGGGGCAGTTGCTGACCGAGCGACTGCCGGAGTGGAGCTGGGAGGAGCCCGAGGGCGGGTCCGCGTTGTGGGTGCGGTTGCCGGACACCGACGCGCGGATGTTCGCGCAGGTGGCGTTGCGGCACGGCGTCGAGGTGGTGGCGGGGCGGGCGATGGATCCGACGGGTGCGCACGACGATCACCTGCGGGTGCCGTTCAGTTACCCGGCCGAGGTGATGAGTGACGCGGTCGACCGGTTGGCCGGCGCGTGGCGGGAACTCCGTCGTCACGGCCCGGCGCCCGCAGTACCGATGATTTAGTGCCCTGGGGCAGACATGACGGATGGTGGCCCCCCGGAGGGGACCACCATCGATGAAATCAGTGGGGAAGCGCCTCAGGCGCTATGAGGCCGGTTACCGCTCGTCCTCCGTGGAGGAGACGGCTGCCGGCTCAGCGTCGAGCCGTCCCGTCTCGTCGTGGATGGTGATCGCGATGTTGCGCAGCTTGTCCGAGTGCTCCCGGCCGTGGTGGGCGCAGAACAGAAGCTCCCCACCGCTGGTCAGGGTGACACGAACGTAGGCCTGCGCGCCGCAGCGGTCACAACGGTCCGCAGCCGACAGGGTCGAGCTCGGGGCGAGTGCTGTAGTCACTTGAGGCCTCATCTCATCTAGTTCCGTTCTCACCAGATAGCAACATCCTGACATGCGGATCGCTTCCCGGTTGGTGCAGCGTGTCCGAATGTGAGACGAACCACCTGTTCCCTTATGACGCATATTGACGGGGAATCGTTTCGGATCGAGGCGTTTTGCTGTTTCCGGCGAGTGTCGGGCGTGTCATCTCTTACTGTGCGCGATGACCCGACTACCCGGCGCTGATCTGCGGAGTGTCGTAAAGCACTCCCGATCGAGTCCGGATCGATACCTGCCGGAACACCTATCTCCTGCTGTTCTCGTCTTTGCAGCATCGGTACCCCGCCGCATCGGCGACTACACGGCCGGGGCTGCCGGAAATTGGGGGAGCGGCTGCGTAGGCTGTGAGGGTGCGAAGGCCTCCGGCCGGAGCACGTTGTCTGTTGGTGAACCAATGAAGGAGCCCAGTGGCCGCCCCGACGCCTCGCAGTGCCGAGCTCGACCCGACGTACAACGCCCGTAACCTGCTCGTCCTCGAGGGTCTCGAGGCGGTCCGTAAGCGGCCGGGGATGTACATCGGTTCGACCGACAGCCGTGGGCTGATGCACTGTCTGTGGGAGATCATCGACAACGCCGTGGACGAGGCGCTGGCCGGCCACGGCGAGCGGATCGACGTGATCCTGTACAAGGACGGTTCGGTCGAGGTGCGCGACCGCGCGCGCGGTATCCCGGTCGACATCGAGCCGAAGACCAAGCTCAGCGGGGTCGAGGTCGTCTTCACCAAGCTGCACGCCGGCGGCAAGTTCGGCGGCGGGTCGTACAACGCGTCCGGTGGTCTGCACGGTGTCGGCGCCTCCGTCGTGAACGCGCTGTCCGCGCGGCTCGACGTCGAGGTCGACCGCGGCGGCTCGATCTGGACGACCTCCTTCCGGCGCGGAGTGGCCGGCGAGTTCGACAGCGAGGGCGCTTCGGCGGGCTTCACCCCGGCGGTGGGTCTGCGCAAGGCCGGCCGGGCGAAGAAGGGCATGACCGGCACCCGGATCCGGTACTGGGCGGACCGGCAGATCTTCACCAAGGACGCCACCTTCAACTACGACGAGCTCGTCACGCGAGCGCGCCAGACGTCGTTCCTGGTGCCCGGCCTCGAGCTCGTGGTCCGCGACGAGCGCGGCGAAGAGACGACCGAGGAGTCGTTCAAGCACGACGGCGGGATCAGCGAGTTCTGTGAGTTCCTGGCGACCGACCAGCCGGTGACCGAGGTCGTCCGGCTGACCGGGACCGGTCACTTCACCGAGACCGTGCCGATGCTGGACGACGCCGGGCACATGACGCCGACCGACGTCGAGCGCGATCTGGACGTCGACATCGCGATCCGCTGGGGCGACGGCTACGAGACCGAGCTGCGGTCGTTCGTGAACATCGTGGCGACGCCGAAGGGCGGCACGCACGTGGCCGGCTTCGAGCGCGCGCTGCCGAAGGTCTTCACCAGTGCACTGAACGGCACCCGGCTGCTGAAGAGCGGCGAGGAGCTGATCAAGGACGACGTGCTGGAAGGCATGACGTCGGTCGTCACGGTCCGGCTGTCCGAGCCGCAGTTCGACGGTCAGACCAAGGAGGTGCTCGGCACGCCGGCCGCGTCGCGGATCGTCGCGAAGGTGGTGCAGACCGAGCTGGAGGCGTTCCTCACCTCGACCAAGGGTGCGGCGAAGGCCCAGGCCCGCGCAGTACTGGAGAAGGTCGTCGCGGCGTCGCGGACCCGCGTCGCCGCCCGGCAGCACCGGGAGCTGCAGCGGCGCAAGACCGCGCTGGAGTCGTCGGCGCTGCCGGCCAAGCTGGCGGACTGCCGCAGCAACGATGTGGACCGGTCCGAACTGTTCATCGTCGAGGGTGATTCGGCCCTCGGCACGGCGAAGCTCGCGCGGAGCTCGGAGTTCCAGGCGCTGCTGCCGATCCGGGGCAAGATCCTGAACGTGCAGAAGGCGTCCGTCGCCGACATGCTGAAGAACGCCGAGTGCGCCTCGATCATCCAGGTGGTCGGTGCCGGGTCGGGCCGCAGCTTCGACATCGAGCAGGCGCGCTACGGCAAGATCATCTTCATGGCCGACGCCGATTCCGACGGCGCGCACATCCGTTGCCTGCTGGCGACATTGTTCTTCCGCTACATGCGTCCGCTCGTCGACGCCGGTCGCGTCTACACCGCCGTACCGCCGCTGCACCGCTTCGAACTGACCAACCCGAAGAAGGGTCAGGACAAGTACATCTACACCTACAGCGACGCGGAGTACCAGCGGAAGACGGCCGAGCTGATGAAGAAGGGCGTCAAGTGGAAAGAGCCCCCGCAGCGCTACAAGGGTCTCGGTGAGATGGACGCCGACCAGCTCGCGGAGACCACGGTCGACCCGCGGCACCGCACGTTGCGCCGGATGACGGTCGACGACGGTGAAGCAGCGGCCAACGTCTTCGACCTCCTGATGGGCAACGACGTCGCCCCGCGCAAGGAGTTCATCGTCCAGGGCGCCTACGACCTGGACGAGAACCGCATCGACGCATGACCCCGAGGCCCCGGCTGGCCTGCTTCGACCTGGACAACACGCTGATCGACCGCGACGGAGCATTCGCGGCGTGGGCGGAGTGGTGGGTCGGCAGCGTCGGGCTCGGGGCCGACGCGGTCGCCTGGTTGCTTGCTCACGACGAGGGCGGCTTCCGGCCGCGCGCCGAGTTGTTCGCCGGCTTCAAGCAGCGCTTCGGGCTATCGACATCGGTCGAGACGCTCGAAGCTGCCTACGACCGCGAGCACCCGCTGTTCACCTGGGTCGACGACGCGGTCCTGGACGGCCTGAAATCACTCCGTACTGCGGGGTGGCGGGTCGCCGTGGTGACGAACGGTGGCAGCGTGCAGCAAGGGCTGAAGCTCGAGCACACCGGGATCGGCTCCGTCGTCGACTTCAGCTGCATCTCCGAGGCGGTCGGTGCGCGCAAGCCCGATCCGGTGATCTTCAAGGTCGCCGCCGAACGCTGCGGCGCGACGCTGGCCGGCGGGTGGATGGTGGGGGACCACCCGGCGTACGACATCGCCGGCGGAATCGCCGCGGGACTGCGGACCATCCAGATCGGCAATCGGCCGCCGGAGTCGTGGTTGCCGACGCATCGTTTCGATTCGGTGCTCGCCGCCTTTCCGGTGATCGTGGGAAGCGGTCTCGCGGAAGCTTGGTGAGAATGTCGAGATCGGTGGTGTGGCCTCGATGTGCTCAGCAAAGCGGAACAACTTTGAGGAGAGACACCATGACGGATCCGGTCAAAGGCCTGGGCGAGCTCGAGGTCATCACGCTGTTCGCGGAGGACGTGGCGGCGTGCCGGGAGTTCTACACCACAGTTTTCGGCCTCGAGGTCATCTTCGAGGACGCCAACTCGGCGTTGCTCAGGATGCGGAACCTGATGCTGAACCTGGTGACCGTGGCGGAAGGCCCGCTGCTGGTCGGACCGGGCCCGGTGGGTGCGGCGGGTGCCGGTGCGCGGGCGCTCTACACGATCAGGGTCGACGATGCCGAGGCGACGGCCGCGGAGCTGCGGGCTGCATGGCGTGACGCTGCTGAACGGGCCGATCGACCGGCCGTGGGGCCGTCGTACTGCGGCCTTCGCCGACCCGGCCGGCAATGTTTGGGAGATCGCTCAGGCTCTCGACTGATGTTTGTCCCCTTGGCGGTGCAAGATGTCCTCACGCCTAATGAAGTGTGGGGGAGTGAGTGTGAGCGAGAAGACTTATGTGCCGCCGATCGGGCGGGTGCTGACGCCGTATCTGTGTTGCCGGGATGCCGCCAAGGCGATCGAGTGGTACGGCGAGGTGTTCGGCGCGTCGCTGGTCTGGGATCCGTTCGTCGGCCCGGACGGCCGGATCGGCCATGCGGAGCTGAAGATCGACGATGCGGTGTTCATGGTGTCCGACGCGTATCCGGACCAGGGGGTCCACGCGCCACCGGTCGACCAGCCCCCGACGTACGGGATGAACCTCTACGTGCCCGACGTGGATGCGACCACGGCGGCGGCGGAGAAGGGTGGGGCGACGGTGGAGAAGGCGCCGGTCGACATGTTCCACGGGTCGCGGCAGTCGACGGTGCTGGATCCGTTCGGGATCCGCTGGGTGCTCGCGACGCATCTGCGCGAGGTCGGCATGGACACCTTCGACGCCGCCCGGGCGGGGTTCGCCGGGAAGTGAGTTGTGGGGGTGCGAGCACCCCCACAACGGGTCAGCTGAGGGCGGCTCGCAGTACGGCGTGCGCGCCCTGGACGATCTGGTCGCGGTTGGTCTCGTACGTCGGGTCGGTGATCGCCGTCTTGTTCGCGGCGTCGAACTGCAGCACCGGCACGTGCAGGTGCCCGGCCGGCATCGACGGGTCGAGCAGGTCGCGCTGCAGGGTGTTGCGGTAGGCGACCTCGTTCGACAGGTAGCCACCGCCGGTGCCCTCGGACGCGATCGATCCGGCGGTCGGCCCGTCCGGACGGCGGACCGGGAGGGTCTGGCCGGCCGGGATCTCCAGCACGGAGGTGTTCACCCGGGTGCGGAACTGGGCCGGGACGGTCGCGCCGGACATCCTGGCGAGCGGGAGGCTGGAGGTCAGCCACTCGGGTCCGGCGGGCATGCTCGGCGAGACGACCGGCGCGTTGATCGTGCCGCCGCCCCAGAGGTTGTTGTTGTCGCCGATCGAGCTGACCGATCGACGGCGCCCGTTGAACGCCTCCAGGTCGAAGATGCCGACCCGGCCCTGGCTGGCCGTCATCACCAGGTCCGCGTGCTGCGGGCCGCCGCGGTAGTGCGGGGCGAGCGCGTTCTCGACCATGCTCTCGTCGAAGTCGGTGTAGCGGACCGGGAACACCACGGTCTGGATCTCGTACGTCGTACCGTTCACCGTCCAGCGCTGCCCGTCGAGGCTGAGCGCGTTGGCGCCCGACGGGTTGCCGATCCGGATGTCGGCGTCGAGCGTGAACGGGTCGAAGCCGGTGACGAGGATCTTCTTCACGCCGGGGGAGAAGCGGCTGCTGGTGATGCCGCGGGAGGAGTACTCGAAGGAGCGGATGAGCTCCGCGCGGTCCGCAGTACCGAGGGTGAAGTGCGGTTGCCATTGGCGGAGCGCGAGGGCCATCGAGATGCGGGCCCAGTAGAGGCCGCGGTCGTCGGTGGACGGCAGCGCCGGCGCGGTCTGCGGGTGCTGGGCGCGGTACGTCGCCGTACGCCAGAGCAGCTCGCCTTGGACGCGAACCAGTGCTGTCGCGGCTGCCCGGTTCGGCATGGCGCAGAGGAGGTGGCTGAACAGGCTGACCTGACGGTCGAAGCCGGAGCGGGCCAGGATCTCGGCCGGGACCGACGGGCCACCATTGATGCCGTTGTCGAGGCGTTGCTCCTCGACGGTCCCGGTGACGCTCTGGTCGAAGCAGCTCGCGGCCGGCGAGGTGGTCGGCGCGGGTGCGGCGGTCGCGACCGGAAGGGTGGTCAGGGAGGAGGTCAGCGCCAGCGCGCCGGCCAGGATGGCAGGGAGGAGAGAACTTGGGCGGAGTCTCATAAGGGGTTTCTATCAGACCGGACCAGACCGGCCGAGAGATCCGAACAGCGCAAGCTACTGCAGACTGTATGCAAGGGATTACCTTCTGAGATGGCGCCGCCCGCCGCCGATGGTCTCGTGAGGAGCCTGACGATGAAGATCTCCCCTGCCCAGCCCCACCGGTCCCGCCGAGGATTCCTGACCGCCGCCCTGAGTTCCACGCTCGCGCTGACGGCCTGCGGTTCCGACGATCGCCCTGCCGTCCGGGGCAGCACCTTGACGCCCCTTCAGGCCGGCGCCCCGGCCGCCGAACCTCCCGTTGCCAATGGCAACGATGCGCTGCAGCGGCTGATCGAGGGCAACGCGCGCTTCGCCGCCAACCAGGCCCGCCACATCGACGAGGGAGCCGACCGCCGGATCGCGGTCAGCTCCGGTCAGCACCCCTTCGCCACCGTGCTGGGCTGTGTCGACTCCCGGGTCCCGGTCGAGCTGATCTTCGACCGCGGCCTCGGCGACCTCGTCGTGGTCCGCAGCGCCGGCGAGGCCCTCGACCACTCGGTGATCGGCAGCCTCGAATTCGGCGTCGCCGAACTGGGCACACCACTCCTGATGGTCCTCGGCCACCAACGCTGCGGCGCAGTAGACGCCACCATCAAGGCCCTGGACGCCAAGAAGACCGAGGACGAAGGCGACATCGACTTCCTGGTCGACGCGATCACCCCAGCCGTCCAGGAGTCACCGGCCAGTCCGGCGATCGCCTCGCCAACGCCATCCACGCCAACATCGACCTCGTCCTCACCAAGCTCCGCAAGTCCCCGGTCCTCGGGCCGTTGGAGAAGGCAGGCAAGGTCAAGCTGGTCGGTGCGTACTACGAGCTCGACACCGGCAAGGTGGTGATCAGGTGATCTGGGTGAGGTGGCCGGTGTCCACGTCGTACATGAAGCCGCCGACGAGGATGTCGTCGCCGATGAGGGGGTGTTCGCGGACGGCGTCGACGTCGTGGCGGAGGGCTTCGAGTTGGTCGGGGATGACGTTGAGGGGGAGGTAGGCGGCCGGCTTTCCGGCGGCCAGCTCGACCTTGGCGCGCATCTCGTCCTCGGTCATCGAGGCCATCGCGCAGCGGGTGTGCGGGATGACCATGATGCGGCGTACGCCGAGCAGCTGGACGCCGAGGACCAGGCCGGTGAGGGTCAGTTCGGTCACCCGGGCGCCGGCGCTCCGCAGCACCTTCGCGTCACCGGGCTTGAGCCCGAGCAGCTCCAGCGGCGGGATGCGCGAGTCCATACAGGTGACCACGCCGATCCCGGCATGGGCGATCCCGTCGAACCCGCTGTAGGCAAAGTGCGCGGCGTACTCCGCGTTGGCGGCGAGCAGATCGTCGAAGTCGCCCGGGACTGACGGTCATGAGAGTGCTCCCTGGGTAACAGTTCCGGCACGCAGGATGGGCATGGCGAACGGGTCCTTTCCACAGGAATCCGGGCGGGGAGGGTCGGCGGATTCGCTGGTCACGGGGACGGTCCAGGTCCGGCCGTCGACGTGGCCGACCGTGACGGTCTCCAGGTTCTCCGCGATGACGCCGAGGCTGTCCAGGCCGGTCTCGCCGATGAGGTGGCGGACAGCGATCTCGGCGACCTGGCCGCGCTTGGACCAGGTGGTCCGGCCGCGCAGCTTGGTCAGTACTGTTTCGCCGCGGTCGGCCGCGGCGAGGACTGTGGTGGCCAGCTCGAGGTCGAGTGGCCGTGCATGGTTCCGGCGGGCAAGCAGCGTGGCGGTCGGTGCGAACCGGTGACCACCGAGGTGGTCCGCCTCCCAGACCCGGCCCTGGGGCGATGGCCGACAGGGCAGTGACGATCGGGCGGCCGAGGAGCGCGCAGCACTCGTCGCGCTTGCCGTTCGTGCAGACGAGCAGCACCGACTGTGTCGACCGGCGCCAGATCGGGGCACGAGGCAACGACCGCATCGCGGTCTCCCCGGCGTACGGCGTCCAGGTCGAGCGATGCCGAGCTGGACGGGGTCGGCGACGCAGCCGCCGAGCAGCCAGCTGTGGCCCGGGACAGTGCTGGCCACGAACACCTGGTGGGCCCGGGGACCGTTGTCGGAGTGTTTGCCGGGGGAGCGGATCAGGCCGAAGCGCAGGTCGGCCTTCTTGCAGGCGTCGTTGATCCAGCCACCGAACTCCGGGTCGAGATGGCTCTGCGTGGCCGCCTTGGCACCCCACGGCCCGGGCTGCTCGACGACGACCCACCCGGTGGCGACGACCGCCGTACCGGGGAGTGGTTCAGCCAGCTGCCGGCAGAAGGTCGAGCACAGGCCCGGCCGACCGGTCTGGTCGGTTCTCGCACTCACGAGCATCACGGTACGCGAGCCGTCCATACGATCGCATGACTGTTGTCACCCGTGGACAGTTGACTGGATCACTCGGTCGTGACGGTTCGCCGGCCGAGCAGCAGGACAGCCAGTACTGCGGCCGCGAACGCGCAGACCGCGGCCCCGGCGAAGATCGTGTGCACTTGTGAAATCGCCGCTTCCCGGAGCGCGTCGACGAACGGGCGGCAGGACCCAGGGTTCTGCGGGCAGAGCTCGTTCGGCGACGGTACGTCGTCCACCAGCGTGTAGTAGCGGCGCAGACCGATCGCGGTGAGCGCGGAGACGCCGACGAGCATGCCGACCATCCGGGCGACCACGACCAGCGCGCTGACCAGACCGTGGCTGTCCGAACGGGTGGCCGCGAGCATTGCCGTGTTGACCGGGGACAAGGCGAGACCGAAGCCGAAGCCACAGGCCAGCAGCACGATCGTGGCCGGCGCGTGCTTCAGCGCGCCGCGCTCCCAGAAGGCCATCAGGACGAACATCGCCCCGGCCAGGCCGAGCCCGACTCCGGTGATCAGTCCGAGTCCGTACCGCCGGGTCAGCCAGCCCCCGACGACTGCACCGAGCGGCAGCGCGATCAGGAAGCGCAGGAGAACCAGTGCGGCCGCGAGCTGGCCGCCGCCTTGCGTAGTACGAGCGAAGACCGGTACGTCGACCAGCGCCGCGATGAGGGCAGCGCCGACCAGGAAGCTGACTACCAGAGAACCCCAGGCGGGACGTGCTCCCAGCAAGCCGGCAGGGACGATCGCCTGCGCCGTACGGCGTTGCCAGAGCGCGAAGGCGACCGCGAAGACCGCTGCAGCTACCAGCAGCCAGGGGCCGGCGGGTGCCATCACCTCGCGCTCAGGGTCGGCAGTGGCGAAGGCCAGCACGACACCTGCCAGCGCAAGCGCAAGGAGAAGAGCGCCGACTGCGTCCACCTTGCGAGCAACGACAACGAGCGTCTCGCGGCTCTTCAGGACAACCATCACCAGCCACAGCAGAGCCAGCACAAGGGTGGCAACGCCGATCGGAGTGAGCAGACGCGAGTCGCCGGTGAACGGCACGAACGGCAGACCCAGCGTGACGCCAGTAGCTAGTCGCTCTGGAGCAGTGAGAGTCAGACCGAGGGCTATGCAGGCCAGCAAGCCAACTGCAGCCGACAGGGGTGGTCTTTGGAGACCGCGCAGCAGCACTGCGAGCACTACTGCGACCGTGAGGTTCAGCCAGAAGATGTAGCGCCAGTCAGCGACAGCGAGAACCACTGCTCCCAGCAGCGGCCCGAGAACCGACCCGAGCTCCTGCACTGCGCCAACAACGCCCAGCGGAAGCCCGCGTTTGTTCGCCGGCCAGAGGTCGGCCACGAGCGCCAGTGTCGCCGGGACCAGCCCGCCTCCACCCACACCTTGCAGGAACCGCCCGGTGACGACCAGGGACAGGTCATAGGCCCCGGCAGTGATCAGGGACCCGACAGCGAACAGCAGCAGAGCTCCTACCAGCACAGGAGTCCTGCCGACGACATCAGCGATCCGGCCGATGAGCGGCAGAACAGCGATGTAGCCCAGCAGGAACCCGGACAGGATGGGCGCGGCCCGTTGCAGCTGGTCCGCGGACAGCCCGACACCGGACATCATGTCGGGCAACGCCAGTACTACGACGTAGGTGTCCGCGGCAGCGAAAGCGACTGCAACCGAGGCGAGGCTCAACCGCGCCCTGGGACTGCTCACGGCTTGGTGATCTCCACCGTTTCGCCGTACTTGTCCAGGGTGATGTCATAGCTGCTGGTGGCGCCGTCGTAGAACGGCCCGGTGATCGTCGCCGACACCAGTTGCTTGGAGTCCTTGTCGATCTTGAAGCTGCTCGGGAAGTCCTGGTCAGCCGGGCGCCTTCGGGAAGATGCCCTGCAGCGACTTCCCTGGTCACCTTGCCGGTCACCTCGGTCAGCACCTTCGACCCGTCGCGCGTGTCACCCTTCACCGCCGGGTCCTTCAGAGCCGGGCAGTACTGCGGTCAGCCCCTTGGCCGGGTCGAGCAGGATGGCCGGGTCGGGCGCGCCGAGGCCGGCCAGCTGCGACGGCGGCAGCTCGATGAACTTCGGGGTGAACGACAGCTTGGCGTAGACCTTGCTGCCGACCGAGACGACCTCGGCGTCGATCGGCGCGCCGGACGAGCGCACGGTCAGCTTGCCCTTGAACGCCGGCGCGTGGGTCGCGACACCGTCACCGCTGGCCAGCGTCTGCCCGCTGTCCGGCAGGTCCCGCCCGGTCAGCACGATGTGCACGCTCGCCGCGTCGTCGATGGCCTTCTTCGCGGCGGTCAGCAGCGCGACCGCGTCGTCACCGGACTTGCCACCGCCCGCGTCGTCCTTCTTGCCACTGCAGCCGGTGAGGGCGAGCAGCAGCACCGCGCCGAGCGCGACGAGTCTCTTCATGCGCTCAGCCTGCCAGGTCCGAGGCACAAGCAGCGATCGGCTGCGCCACCGCCACGCCGGAACCGTCGCGCCGCGGGTCGATCGGCGGCAGCTCGACCGGGGCACCGCTGTTCGCGCTGGCCCGCACCGGCGCAGTACCGGCGAAGGCCAGCAGGAGTCCGTCCTCGCCCTTGAGCAGGCGGTGGCAGCGCACGCCGCCTGTCGCACGGCCCTTGGCTGGGTACTCGCTGAACGGCGTGACCTTCACCGCGCCGACCTCCGTGCCCGGCAGGGCCGAGGACGAGCCGGAGATGGTGACGAGCTGAGCTTCCTTACCCGGCGTGAGTGCACCGAAGAAGACCACCTTGGCGCCGGCGGAGAGCCGGATGCCGGCCATACCGCCCGCCGTACGGCCTTGTGGTCGGACGTTGCTCGCGCCGAAGTGGAGCAGTTGGGCGTCGCTGGTGACGAAGCAGAGCTCTTCCTCACCGGTGGTCAGCTCGACCGCGCCGACCACCTCGTCGCCGTCCTTGAGCGCGATGATCTCCCACGAGTCGCGGTTGCTCAGGTGATCCGGCACGACCCGCTTCACCACGCCACCCGTCGTACCGAGGGCTACGCCGACGGAATCGGGGTCCATCGTGGTCAGCGCGAGCGCCTTCTCGCCCGGCTCGAGCGAGACGAACTCGGCGACCGGCGCGCCACCCTGCAGGTTCGGGGCGTTGGCGGTGGTCGGTACGGCGGGCAGATCCAGCGACTCGAGCCGGATCAACCGGCCGGTGCTGGTGATCAGCCCGTACTGGCCGCGCGCGGTGCTCTTGATCGCCGACACGATCGCGTCGTGCTTGGCCCGGCCGTCGCCCTCGCCGAACGGCTCGACGCCGTTGGTGCGGGCCAGCAGACCGGTCGAGCTCATCAGCACCCAGCACGGGTCGTCGGTGACCTCGAGCGGCACGGCCGCGGTCTTGGTCGCGCCGGAGGACTCCAGCAGGACCGTACGCCGGGGGGTGCCGTAGGTCTTGGCGACGTCGGCCAGTTCCTCGGAGACGATCTTCTTCAGCAGCGACTCGGTCCGTCGAGGATCGCGGTCCAGCTTCTCGATCGTCGCTCTCGAGCTCGGCCTTCTCGGTGTCCAGTTCGAGCTTGGAGAACTTGGTCAGCCGGCGCAGCGGCATGTCCAGGATGTAGTTGGTCTGGATCTCGGTCAGGTCGTAGATGTCCATCAACCGGGTCCGCGCGGCGGCCGCGTCGTCACTGGTCCGGATGATCTGGATGACCTCGTCGATGTCCAGGATCGCGATCAGCAGGCCGTCGACGATGTGCAGCCGGTCCTCGCGCCTTCTTCTTCCGGAACTCGCTGCGCCGCCGGGTGACGTCGTAGCGGTGGTCCAGGTACACCTCGAGCAATGCGCGCAGGCCGAGGGTGCTGCGGCTGGCCCTCGACCAGGCAGACCGCGTTGATCGAGAACGAGTCCTCCAGCGGGGTCAGCTTGTAGAGCTGCTCCAGCAGCGCCTCGGGGACGAAGCCGTTCTTGACCTCGATCACCAGCTGGGTGCCGTGCGCCGCGGTCGGTCAGGTCCTTGACGTCGGAGATGCCCTGCAGCTTCTTCGCCTGGACCAGGGTCTTGATCTTCTCGATCACCTTCTCCGGGCCGACCGTGTACGGCAGCTCGGTGACCACGATGCCCTTGCGGCGCGGGGTGATGTTCTCGATCCGGGCGGTGGCGCGCATCTTGAAGCTGCCGCGGCCGGTCAGGTAGGCGTCCTTGATGCCTTCCAGGCCGACGATCTTGCCGCCGGTCGGCAGGTCCGGGCCGGGGATGAACCGCATCAGGTCGTCCAGGTCGGCGTTCGGCGTCTTGATCAGGTGCCGCAGTGCCTGGATCACCTCGATCAGGTTGTGCGGGGCCATGTTGGTGGCCATTCCGACCGCGATCCCGGCGGCGCCGTTGACCAGCAGGTTCGGGAAGGCGGCCGGCAGCACCGACGGCTCTTCCTCGCGGCCGTCGTAGTTCGGCTTGAAGTCGACGACGTTCTCGTCCAGCCCGTTGGTCATCGCCAGCGACGACGGGGCCATCCGGCACTCCGTGTACCGCATCGCGGCCGGGCCGTCGTCGAGCGAGCCGAAGTTTCCGTGCCCGTCGATCAGCGGCAGCCGCATCGACCAGGGCTGCGCGGTCCGGACCAGGGCGTCGTAGATCGCGCCGTCACCGTGCGGGTGGTACTTACCCATCACTTCACCGACGACGCGGGCGCTCTTCACATGGCCGCGGTCGGGGCGGATGTTGTTCTCCGCCATCGAGAACAGGATCCGCCGCTGGACCGGTTTCAGCCCGTCCCGGGCGTCCGGCAGTGCCCGGGAGTAGATCACCGAGTAGGCGTACTCCAGGAAGCTGCTGCGCATCTCGTCGGAGACGTCGACGTCGAGGATGCGCTCCTCGAAGTCTTCCGGTTCGGCGGTGGTGTTGGTACGGCGTGCCATGCGGGTCTAAGAACTCCTCGATGCCAGCAACTCTTGCGAGACGCGCCGCGGCGGTCCGGCGGCAGCGCCATTGTCCCTGCTGCCACCGACGAACTGCACCAGCGACCCGCCAGTCACCCGGATTCACCCGCGCCGCCGCCCCTCCCATCCCATCAGCCCCACCCGCCTCAAGCTAGTCGCCGACTGCGTCGGCGGGACTCGTGCGGCGGAGGATGTAGGCGGTGGGGGCGGAGGCGGCGCCGACGGCCAGCACCAGGCAGAGGGCGGCGATTCCGAGCAGGGGCGCCCAGGGGATCGTGATCGGGACGTTCTGCAGGCCCTCGGTCATGGCGTGGCGGAGCAGGATGCCGACCGTGACCGTGGTGACGGCGCCGAGTGTGAGAGCGGTCGCACCGACCAGCGAGGACTCCCACAGCACCATCCGGCGGATCTGGGCGGGTGTCGCGCCGAGCAACCGCGACGTGACGAACTCGTGCCGCCGCTGCAGGCTGCCCATCAGCAGTGTGTTCGCGATCGCGATCCCGCTGTAGATCGCGGCCGGCCCGAGCAGCATCACCAGCCCGAGCTGATTCCCCTTCCGCAGCCCTTCAGCCTGCTGCTCTTCCCACTCTTCAGCCCGTACTACGTGCGCTCCGGTGCCCGTCAGTTGCCGGTCGAGCGCGCCGATGAGTTGAGCCGTGTCGACCCCGTCGGCGGGCTGGATGAACCAGTGCTCCGGCACGGCCCCAGGTGCGTGCTTCTTCGCGAGCTCCGCCGGGACCAGCAGGGATCCGTTCACGCCGGACGCATCCGGAAGCACGGCGACAACCCGGAGAGTGCCCTTGGCACGATCGCCGAACACGACCGCGATCTCGCTGCCGACCTTGTAGTGCTCGAGCCCGGCCATCTCCTTGCCAACGGCAACGGTGTTACCGGTGAGCTTCGCCAGGTCGCCGCTGATCGGATGCAACGCGCGGGTCCGGGCGGCGACGGCCGGGTCGATGCCCTCGCCGTCTTCGAGCTCGGCGGCGTCGCCGTCGGCCCGGATGATCTTGACGCCGATCCCGCCGTCCGCCGCGGCAACGCCCGGAGTCGCGAGAATGCGCTCGCGCAGATCTCCCTCGTCGGCAGTGATCACGATCGGTGCGGTGAGCGTGTCGCGCAGGGTCGCGCCGGCCGCGTCGGCGGCGAAGCTGAGGCTGAGCACCATCGCGCCGGCGATCGCCGAGATCGCCAGGATCGGTGCCGCCAGCGAAGCACTCCGCCGCGGTGCCGCGACGACGTTGCTCCTGGCCAGCCGCCCGGACACCTGGGTCCAGCGGACGAGCGGCAGTGCCCAGAGCCGGCCGATCCATGGCACCACCAGCGGCCCGAGCAAGGTCAGCGAGACGACGAGAACCATCGGCGTGAACATGGCCAGCGGTACGACGCCTTCGCCGGTCCCGGGCTGGATCAGCGCGAGCATCACGATGCCACCGGCCAGGAACAGCAGTCCGAACAACACCCGGATCACGCCGATCCGCGGCGGTTCCAGCGCCGCCTCGCGCAAGGCATCGACCGGGCCGACCTTCCCGGCGCGTCTGGCGGCCGACCGGGCTCCCAAGAGGGCGACGACAAGACCGACCGCGACCGTGATTGCCAGCGGCACCCACGGGCTCGCGGCTTCGAGTTTCACCGGTGCGAGTTCCGTGTACGACGCCTTCGCGAGCACCAGCGGCGTGAACAGTTGCGCGAGAAGTGCTCCCGTGAGCGAGGCAGCGACAGCGACCACGACGGCTTCCCCGAGCACCATCCGCCGGACCTGCCGAGGCGTCGCACCGATCAGCCGCAGCAGCCCGACCTCCCGGCGACGCGAAGCGACCGCGAAGGCGAAGGTGCTCGCGATGACGAAGACCGTGATGAAGCCGCTGATCACGCCGACCAGCGACAGCACGACCTGCAGACCCGAGGCATCTGCTCCGGACAACAAGACCCGCTCCTGATGGGGTCCCGAGCCGTCCACGCCAGGAAGGTTCACGAGCACGCTGTCGGCGGCAGGCCCGTGGTACGCGATGGTCGCCGCCGTCGCCGTGGCGGCGAGGCCGAGCAGGAACACCCCGACGGCGAGGGCGACGAACGAACCGGCGTACAGGGGGAGGTGGCGGCGTACGGTCTGGCGGCTGAGGAAGAACATCAGCGCTCCAGGTCACTCATGGCGGCGGCGATCTGCGCCGCGCTGCCGTGGTCGAGCGAGCCGGCGACCAGACCGTCGGACAGGAACAGCACCCGCGACGCGTACGCGGCGGCGACCGGGTCGTGGGTGACCATCACGACCGTCTGGCCCGCGCGATCGGTTGCCTCCCGCAACAACTGGAGAATCTGCCGGCTGGTCTTACTGTCCAGCGCTCCGGTCGGCTCGTCGGCGAAGAAGACTGCGGGCTGGGTGATCAGCGCGCGGGCGATCGCCACCCGCTGCTGCTGACCGCCGGACAGCTCGGCCGGCCGACGCTTCGCCTTGTCGGACAGCCCGACCTGGTCGAGGACTCGCTGGACGTCCTGGCGCCGTGGCCGGCGACCGGTCAGCCGGAGCGGCAGCGCGACGTTGTCGTACACAGTCAATGACGGCAGCAGGTTGTACGCCTGGAACACGAAGCCCATCTGCTCGCGGCGCAGCTTGGTGAGCTCGACCTCGCCGAGTCCCTGCAGCCCGATCCCGCCGAGCAGCACGCTGCCGGTCGTCGGCTGGTCCAGCCCGGCTGCGCACTGCAACAACGTGGACTTGCCCGAGCCGGAGGGGCCCATCACGGCGGTGAACGAGCCCTGCCGGAATTGGTACGTCACACCCCGGAGGGCTTCGACCGCTCCGGCCTTGGAGCGGTACGTCTTGGTGATCCCGTCGAGCAACAGAGCAGGCGGCTCACTCGGTACGACGGTTGGGTGCGTCGGCGCGGTGCTGGTCATGGTTCCAGCGAACCGTTTGAGAGCTCGATTCACCCTGGCCTACAGGGGAGTCCTGCAGTAGCGCGCACGCTACCGCGCTGGACCGTGTCGCGGCCCTAGGGTTGGGCCAATGAACACCGCATGGGCAGCGCTGACTTCGAGGCGATACCTCATCTCGGCCTGGCCGTGGCGCACTTACGCCTACCTGTTGAGTTCTGCTCCCGCAGGCGCCACAGCGATCACCGTCCTGATCGGCGCTGCAGCTGTGAGCGCAGTCCTGAGTCCGATTCTGATCGGTGTTCTGCTGCTGACCGCGTTCCCGCTGCTCGGAGCGTTGATCGGCGTGATGGAGCGCTTCCGGGCGCGGTTGATGATGCCGGCCGGAATTTCCAGCCCGCACGCGCAACTGCCGGCCTCGATGTCGGTCCGTGAACGGCTGCGGTTCCGGCGACGGGAGCAGGCCTCGGTGCGGGCGCTTGGCTACGGGTTCCTGTTCGGCTTCTTCCTCTGGCCGCTCGACCTGCTGCTGGCAGGGGTGAGCGTGGCGATTCTGGTCGTTACCCTGCTTGCACCGTTCATCGCTTCCGAAGAAACCATGCAGATGGGGCCTTGGGTCCTCACCACCTTCTGGCAGGGCGCGCTGTTCCTGGTCCTGTTCGGACCGGTCTACTTCACGATCAGCTCGTACCTGCTGGGCTGGCTGGCGGCCGGACAGGCAGAGCTTGCCAAGGCGATGCTCGGACCGCGCGAGGACGAACTCCGCCGCTACGTGGCCGAGCTGCGCCGGTCCCGGCTGGATCTGGTCGACGCATTCGAGACCGAGCGCGCGCGGATCGAGCGGCACCTGCACGACGGCGTACAGCAGCGGCTTGTCGGCCTGACGATGACGCTGGGCCTAGCCGAGCTTGATCTGCCCGAGGGGGAGGGGCGACGGCTGGTGGTGAAGGCGCACAGCGAGGCTGAGGCTGCGTTGGCGGATCTGCGCGAGGCTGTGCGCGGGATTCATCCGCGGGTGCTGATCGACCACGGGCTGGAGGCCGCAGTACGGGAGGTCGCCGATCGGAGTCCGTTGCCGGTCACGGTGCGGATGACCGTTCCGCGGCTGCCGACTCCGATCGAGGCAGCGGCGTACTTCGTGGTCAGCGAGGCGCTCGGGAATGTCGCGAAGCATGCTCAGGCGACGCGGTGCGAGGTGGAGGGCTGGGTCGACGACGACCAGTTGGTGGTCAGCATCACCGACAACGGGATCGGCGGCGCGGACCCGGCGGGCGGGACCGGACTCACCGGGCTGGTGACCAGGTTGGACGCGTTAGGAGGCACACTCGACCTGACCAGCCCACCTGGTGGGCCCACTCGATTGCGGATGGAGAGCCCGTGCCGGCTCGACGGCTGAGCATCGTCCTGGCTGAAGATTCACTGCTGTTGCGCGAAGGACTGGCAAGCATCCTGGATCGCGCGGGTCACGAAGTACGGGATGCGGTGGGGGACGCGGACACGTTGCTGGCCGTGGTCCGCAAGGAGCCGCCGGACGTCGTGATCACCGACGTACGGATGCCACCCGGGCACAGCGACGAGGGGCTGCGGGCGGCTGCCGCGATCCGGGCCGAGCTGCCCGATATCGGGATCCTGGTGCTTTCGCAGTACGTCGCTGATGCGTATCTCTCGTCGTTGCTGGAGTCGACGACCGGCGGGATCGGGTACCTGCTGAAGGACCGGGTCGGGCACGTGACCGAGTTCCTGGCCTCGCTGGACCGGGTCGCCGAGGGCGGTACCGTGGTCGATCCCGAAGTGGTTCGTCAGTTGCTCGCCCGGCGACGCGACGACGGCCCGCTGGCAGCGTTGACGCCCCGCGAGCTGGAGGTACTCGCGCTGATGGCTGAGGGCCGCGTCAACTCGTCGATCGCCTCGGAGCTCGTAGTGAGCGAGGCAGCCGTCCGCAAACACGTCGGCAACATCTTCGCCAAGCTGCGCCTGGAGGACGGCCTCGACCGCCGGGTCTCGGCCGTACTCACATACCTGCGCGGCTGACTTGAGTGGGGCGGGAGGATGGTGACGTGGCCGATGAGAGTGACATCCGCAAGATTCTCGCCGACTGCCAGACCTGGGCTGTGGTCGGGTTGTCGAACAACACCAGCAGGGCGGCGTACGGCGTGGCGCGGTTCCTGCAGGGGCACGGGAAACGGATCGTGCCGGTGCACCCGTCCGCCGAGACCGTGCACGGTGAGCAGGGATATGCGTCCCTGGCGGAGATTCCTTTCGAGGTGGACTGCGTCGACGTGTTCGTCCGATCGGAGCTCGCCGGCGCGATTGCCGACGAGGCGGTGGGAATCAATGCGCGGGCGGTCTGGTTCCAGCTGGATGTAGTGGATCCGGACGCCTACACCCGGACGACGGCGGCAGGTCTCACGATGGTGATGAACCACTGCCCGGCGATCGAGTGGGGCCGGCTGGGTCCGTCCTGATCCCGACGGAAGGCCGCTGATGATCACGATCGACACCACGACACCGTTCGGCGCGCGGATCGCGCGGCAGCTCGACGACGAACTGGTGATCTGGCTGACGACGATCTCGAAGTCCGGTACGCCGGAGCCGACCCCGGTGTGGTTCCTCTGGAGCAACGGCGAGCTGCTGATCTCGAGTCAGCCCGACAAGGCGAAGCTCCGCAACATCGCCGCCCGGCCGCGAATCTCGGTGAACTTCAACGCGACCCATCACGGTGGGGAGGTCGGCGTACTGACCGGCGCCGCGGTGATCAGCGATGAGCCGCTGTCCCGCGAGGAGCGCACGGCGTACGACAAGAAGTACGACGAGCACATCACGAACCTGGGGATGACCACCGACCAGTTCCACCAGGACTACTCGGTGGTCATCCGCCTCACCCCGGAAAAGCTCAGGGGCTTCTAGTTGAGGTAGCCCTCGACCACGTCGGCGGAGCGGGGCTGGGCGGACTCGGGGTCGTCGCCGAACTCGCGCTTGGCGCGGCGCTGGCGGAGCAGGTCCCAGCACTGGTCCAGCTCGACCTCGAGCTTGCTCAGGCGGGCCTTCTCGTCGGCGTCGGTGACCTCACCGGCGGCGTGCTTGGTCCGGAGTTCGTGCTCCTCGGCAACGAGTTCGTCGATCCGGCTGAAGAGGCTCTTGTCGTCGCTCATGAGGAAACGGTACGCCCGTCGGGCAATTTCGAGCGCGCCAGGAGCTCGGTGGTGGTCAGGATGGCGATCGACCCCGCCGCTAGAAGGCCGATCAGTACTACGAGTTGGAGCGCGGCCGCCGCCGTCGGGGAGGCTCCGCCGAGCACCATGCCGACGAATGCACCGGGCAGTGTCACGAGTCCGACCGTGCGGGTCTGGTCGAGCGAGGGCAGCAGCGCATCGCCGGCCACCGGCCCGGCGACGAGCTTGAACGCGTCCGGCTGCATCAGCCCGATCGACAGGCCCGCCTCGAACTCGCCGAAACGACCGCCGTACTCCGACAGCAGGCGCCGCCCGGCGAGGGTGGTGGCGTTCATCGCGCCGCCGACGATGATGCCGCCCATCGGGAGGATGCTGCCGGGGTTGCGCGGCACCACGCCGGGAAGCACGAGGAGGAGCAGTACGACGGTCGCTCCGCCCGCGATCGCGGCCGCGCAGTACGCGTACTGACCCGGCACTACCGCGACGTGCCGGATGCGGCGCGCACTGGTGATGGTTGCCACGGTCATCATCATGAGGATGAAGGCGAGCGTCCCCCAGATCGACTGCAGCGCGAAGCCGACGAGCGGCACCGACCACGGCCAGCTGCAGCAGCGCGCGCAGAGCCGCGGTGACGATGCCCTTGTCGTGCCGCAGCGAGGCGAGCCGCGATCCGAGGACGGCGATCGCGACCAGCAGCGGCAGTACTACGACCGCAGCGAGACCGAGCCCGGTGTCGTGGGACATTGGGCTATTCCAGCACGCTCACCGCCCGAAGCCCGTCAGGCGTCGCGGAAGTCCGCTTCGTCGTAGGCGTGTTCGGTGCGCTCGCCGCTGTCGACCTTCCCCGCCTCGTCCGCCCGCAGCTCGACCCGGCGGATCTTGCCCGAGATCGTCTTCGGCAGTTCGGCGAACTCGATCCGCCGGATCCGCTTGTACGGCGCCAGGTGCTCCCGGCAGAACTCCAGGATCTCCTTGGCCAGCTCCCGCGACGGCTCACGCCCAGCAGCCAGTACGACGTACGCCTTGGGCACCGACAACCTGACCGGGTCCGGTGACGGGACGACCGCGGCCTCGGCGACGGCTGGGTGCTCGATCAGCACGGACTCGAGCTCGAACGGTGAGATCCGGTAGTCGCTGGCCTTGAACACGTCGTCTGAGCGCCCGACGTACGTGATGTAGCCGTCCTCGTCGCGGCTCGCGACGTCGCCGGTGTGGTAGAAACCGCCGCGCATCGCCTCCTCCGTCATCTCCTTGGCGTCGCGGTAGCCGCGCATCAGCGGGACCGGCGGGGGAGCGAGCTCGATGCAGATCTCGCCGTCGTCGCCGACCTCGTCCGTGGTCGGGTCGACCAGGGCGATCGAGTATCCGGGCAGCGGGCGGCCCATCGAGCCGAGCTTCACCGGCTGGCCCGGCGGGTTGCCGATCTGGGCGGTGGTCTCGGTCTGGCCGTAGCCGTCGCGGATGGTGATCTCCCAGGCGTTGCGGACCTGCTCGATCACCTCGGGGTTGAGCGGTTCGCCGGCCGAGATGCACTCGCGGATCTTCGACGTCGACCGCGGACAGGTCGGCCTGGATCAGCATCCGCCAGACCGTCGGCGGCGCGCAGAACGTCGTCACGCCGTACGTCTGCAGGACCTGGAGCATCTTCTCCGCGTCGAAGCGCGTGTAGTTGTAGAGGAAGACGGTCGCACCGGCGTTCCAGGGCGCGAAGACGTTGCTCCAGGAGTGCTTGGCCCAGCCCGGCGAGGAGACGTTGAGGTGCACGTCGCCCGGCTGCAGGCCGATCCAGTACATGGTCGAGAGATGGCCGACCGGGTAGCTCACCTGCGTGTGCTCGACCAGCTTCGGCTGACTCGTCGTACCGGAGGTGAAGTAGAGCAGGAGGGAGTCGTCAGCTTGCGGTGTCGGGCTCAGGGACAGGGCCTTGATAGTTGCGGGTGTCCTCGTAGTCGAGCCAGTTGTCCACAGGCTCCGCCGATGGCGACGCGGATGCAGTGATCGGCGATACCTTCATAGCGAGGGGCATCCGCGCTGGTCGTCACAACAGCCCGTACTGCGCCACGGGTGATCCGGTCGGCCAGGTCGGCATCCGTCAGCAGCGTCGTCGCGGGGATCATCACCGCGCCGGCCCGGATGCAGCCGAGCATCACCTCCCACAGCGGCACGATGTTGCCGAGCACGATCAGCACCCGGTCGCCCGGCTGCAGCCCGTGCCTCGGTGAGCCAGCCGGCCACCTGGCGCGACCGCTCGGCCATCTCGGCGTAGGTCAGCGAGTTGACCTCGCCGTCCTCCTCGACGATGGTCAGCGCCGCCACCTCGGCCTGCTCCACCGCCAGCGCGTCGAACCAGTCCCGCGCCCAGTTGAACCGGTCGAAGGCTGGCCAGCTGAAGTCCCGGTACGCGGTGTCGTAGTCCTCCCGATGCGCGATCAGGAAGTCGCGCGCGTCACGGAAGGCCCGGGTGTTCTCCGAGGTGCTCTGTTCCTCGCTCATGCTCCGCACTATTACCCAGTAGTACGCCGGAGGCAATCGCCCTCGCGCGTCCCGGCCCGATCGGGGAGCCCTCAGCGTCATCACCGAGTGCCTTTTCGTCATTGGACATCGGGTAACGCGCCGACTACAGTCGAACACATGTTCGATCACTGGTCCATTCCGTGGGTCCGCTGGCCTCGCCGCCGGCGGACCGCCTCGGCCTCGCCTTCCCCGTCAGGCGAGGCTGAGGGCCAGCACTGTGCCGATGAGAACTACTGGGGTCAGCACCAGGCCGCGCCACAGGAAGGACCACCAGGAGATGTGCACGCCGGCGGCGACGCAGCGGTCCCGCCAGAGCAGGGTGGCCAGCGAGCCCCAGAGGGTGAGCAGGCAGCCGCAGTTCACCCCGATCAGCAGCAGCATCATCCGGTTGCCCTCGGCCGCGGCCACCGGCTCCATCGCCAGGTACGCCGGGAGGTTGTCGACCGCGTTCGCGCCGGCGGCCGCCGTGCCGGTCAGCCGCAGGTCGGAGGCCAGCACCGCCGGCGTGGTGCCGGCGATGTCACCGAGTAGGTCCTCGAGCCCGTGCGCGGTCAGCGCGCCGACGACCAGGAACAGCCCGACCACGGTCACGACCAGTCGCCAGGGGACCAGCGACCAGCTGAGCTCGGCGCGTGCGTCGTACGGCGAACAGCACGACCAGGACGACCGCGCCGATGCTCGCCGGGATCGCGACCTCGATGCCGGAGACGAACGCCGGGCCCGAGCGCGAGGCAGACCCCGGCCGATCCCCAGAACAGGACCTTGTCGTCGACGCGGGAGTCTCCGGTACGACGTACGTCGCGGCGAGGTCGCGGTGGAACAGGAGCGGCCAGCACGACAACCGTGATGAGGATCGCGGCGATCGCGGGTCGCCAGCTCAGTCCGAGGTAGTCGCACAGGCCGAGACCGAGCTGGTCGAAGCGGTGCAGGGCGAGCAGGTTGGTGAGATTGGACACCGGGAGGAGCAGTGACGCCGTGCCGGCCAGCCAGACCGTGGTGAAGGCGAACAGCTTCGGTGGGATGTCGAGCTGCCGGGCCATCGCCAGCACGACCGGGGTCAGCAGGACCGCGCAGGTGTCGAGCGACAGGACGATGGTGAGCGCAGTAGCCAGTACGCACGACCAGCAGCCACAGCCGCCAGGTCTTGCCGCGGGCGAGGTGGGCCGCCTCCCGCGCTGCGACGTCGAACACCTTGGCGGAGTCCGCCAGCCCGGCGATGACCGTCACAGCGACCAGAAACACCAGAACGGGTGCGATGCGCTCGATCACATCCACTGCGTCGGAGCGGCCCAGCAAACCGGTGACGAGCGCAACAATGCCGCCGATCGCACTCAACCACCACATGGAATTGCCGACCTCCGTGAATCGGACTGGTGCGTTGAGTACGCTGGCCGAGTGACGACGCCGGAGCAGCACGCCGCGAGCAGACCGGCCAGTATGGCCCGGGCCGTCCCGTTGACCTCGCGCCCCGGTTATCCGGCGGAGTACGAGGCGGACGTCGTACTGCGGGACGGCGCGACCGCGCACCTGCGGCCGATCACGCCGGAGGACGCCGACCTGCTGGTCGAGTTCTACGCGCGGGTGTCGGAGCAGTCGAAGTACTACCGGTTCTTCGCGCCGTACCCGCAGCTGTCGGACCGGGACGTGGCGCAGGTTCACCCAGGTCGACTACCACGACCGGCTGGCGCTGATCGTCACCGTCGCCGACGCGATGATCGGGGTCGGGCGCTACGAGCGGACCGGTCGGCGGACCGCCGAGGTCGCGTTCCTGATCGAGGACGCGCACCAGGGCCGCGGGCCTGGGGCAACTGTTCCTGGAGCACCTGGCGCAGGCGGCCCGCGAGAACGGGATCACCCGGTTCGTCGCCGAGGTGCTGCCGGACAACCGCAAGATGATCACCGTCTTCACCGAGGCCGGCTACAAGGTCGCGCGGGAGTTCGAGGACGGCGTGATCATGGTCGAGTTCGACATCGCGCCGACCGACACGTCGTTCGGGGTGATGCAGGCGCGCGAGCAGCGGTCCGAGGCGCTGTCGATCGCGCGGCTGCTGACGCCGACGAGCGTCGCGGTGATCGGTGCGTCGCGGCGCGAGGGCACGATCGGGAACGCGTTGCTGCGCAACCTGCGCGACGGCGGGCTTCTCCGGGGCAGCATGTACGCCGTCAACGCGGACACGCCAGGCGACGAGATCGAGGGCGTCCCGGCGTACCGGACGATCCGGGACGTGAACGCCACGGTCGACCTGGCCGTCGTCGCGGTGCCGGGCCGAGATGGTGGCCGACGTGGTGCTGGACTGCGCGGCCAAGGGCGTGCGCGGGCTCGTCGTGGTGTCGAGCGGGTTCGCGGAGATCGGTGACGAGGGGCGGCGTCGGCAGCGGCAGCTGGTCGGGCTGGCGCGGTCGTACGGGATGCGGGTGATCGGGCCGAACGCGCTCGGGCGTGATCAACACGGCGCCGGGGGTGTCGCTGAACGCGACGCTGTCGCCGGTGATGCCGAGCCGGGGGCGGGTCGCGTTCTTCTGCCAGTCGGGTGCGCTCGGGCGTCTCGATCCTGGCGGACATGGCCGGTCGTGGGCTGGGGCTGTCGAGCTTTGTCTCGGCGGGGAACCGGGCCGATGTCTCCGGCAACGACCTGATGCAGTACTGGTACTCCGATGAGGCGACCGAGGTCGTGCTGCTCTATCTGGAGTCGCTGGGCAACCCGCGGAAGTTCAGCCGGGTCGCGCGGCGGCTGGCCGGGCGGAAGCCGGTGATCGCGCTGAAGTCCGGGCGGGCGACGCAGGGTGTTCCGCTCGGGCACACGGTCCGGCGCAGTCAGTTGCCGGCGGCAACGGTCGACTCGCTGTTCCGGCAGAGCGGGCTGATCGGTGTGGACACCGACGGGCGAGCTGTTCGACGTCGCTCAGCTGGTGGCGCACCAGCCGCTGCCGAAGGGCCGCCGGGTCGCGATCGTCAGCAACTCGGACGCGCTGACGCTGCTCGCGCTGGACACGATGGCGGGGTGCGGGCTGGAGGTGGCGGGGGAGCCGCGCACGCTGAGCGCCGAGGCGTCTGCGGCCGACTTCGGCGCGGCGCTGTGCGAGGTGTTCGCCGACGACCGGGTGCATTCGGTGGTCGTCATCTTCACGCCGCCGGTGCAGTCGAACGGCGCCGAGGTCGCCCAGGTCCTCGCTGCCGCGGCTGCCGGGTCGGACAAGCCGGTGGTTTCGACGTTCCTTGCGTCGCGGAGTGTGCCGGAGCAGTTGCGGGTCCCCGACGAGTACGGCGGTGCGGCGCGCGGATCGATCCCGTCGTACTCGTCACCGCAGTACGCCGTGGGCGCGCTGGCGAAGGTCGACGCAGTACGCCGAGTGGCGGCGGCGGGCGGACAGCAGGATCCCTGATCTGCCGGGAGTGGACACGGCTGGCGGCGGAGGCGTTCGTCACCGAGTTCCTGCAGCGGCATCCGAAGGGCGCCGAGCTGGACGATGACGACCGGCAGCGGCTGCTGAGCTTCTACGACATCAGTGTGCTGCCGGCGTTCCCGGTGCTGTCGGCGGACGAGGCTGTTGCGCGGGCGGCGGATCTCGGCTTCGAGGTGATCCTGAAGGCGACGGCCGAGCAGTGGCGGATGCGCCCGGACCTTGCCGACATCTGGCGGCACATCCACGACGAGGACGACATGCGCCAGGCGTGGGCGGAGATGACGAGCACCTTCGGGGTCGCGTCGGATCCGGCGCGTGCGCAGTTCGTCGTACAGAAGATGGCACCGCCCGGCGTACCGGTGGTGATCTCGGCGCAGGAAGACGTCTCGTTCGGACCGGTCGTGTCGTTCGGATTGTCCGGGGTCGCGACGGATCTGCTCGGCGACCGCTCCTACCGCATGCCGCCGCTCACCACGACCGACGCAGCCGAGATGGTCCGCGAGGTCCGCGCCGCGCCCCTGCTCTACGGCTACCGAGGCTCCGACCCGGTCGACATCGCCGCCATCGAAAACCTCCTCCACCGAGTATCCCGCCTCACCCTCGAGCTCGAAGAGGTAGTCCGCCTAGACCTCCGCTCGGTCCTGGTCTCCGCCGACTCGGCCACAGTCCTGGACACCTCAATCCGCATAGCCCCCAACGAAAAGCCAAGACAAGACACCCCAGCCAGGCGCCTTACTTAGCTTGGCTTTCGGCCGGCGGCGAGCATGAAGACGTTGAGCTCACAGTTCAGACTGAGCAGATCTCAGGCGGCGCGGGTGTAGCGGCTGTCGGTGCGGCTGAGGAGATGGGCGTCGACCAGGAGCCGGCGCAGCGCCGCGTGGTCCGGGTAGAAGGTGTTCAGCAGCGCGTTGACCTCCGGCTCGGAGTACGTCCGCCCGGTCTCGAAGGACTGCACCAGGTACTCGAGCACGATCTGGATCTTGGCGTAGACCGTCGGGCAGATGCGTCAACCGCCCGTCGCGGATGAACGCCCGCAGTACGGCATCCCGCGCAGGATCTGCATCCAGCGGGACCCACTCGCGCTGGTTCTCGCGTACGGCGTCCTTGAAGGCAGCCTCGTCGGCACGCAGCCCTTCGCCGGATGCGCTGATCAACCCGTTCTTGCACAACCGCTGCACGGCCTTCACGATCACCGGCGCCGGCAACCCTGTCGCGGCAGCGATCTCCTCCGGTCCGCGAGCGCCGAGCACCACCGCGGAGTACGTCCGCAGCCTCGACGGTTCGGCGAGCAATCCACAGAGCAGTTCAGCATTCATGCCTTCCAAGCTAATCGCGCCGACAACCGATTTTCGGCGGATGCTAGAACAGGACCCATGGCGAAACCTGGTCCCCACAACGCGATCACCGACGTTCCCGGCGTACGAGTCGGACAGGTGGAACGCACCGACGCGCCCTACCTGACCGGTACTACGGTGCTCCACTTCCCCAACACTGCCGTCGCCGGCGTCGACGTTCGCGGGGGAGCGCCGGGCACCCGGGAGACCGACCTCCTCGACCCGGTGAACTCCAATGCCGGAGTGAACGCGATCGTCCTCACCGGCGGTAGCGCGTACGGCCTCGACACGGCCGGCGGAGTGATGGCCTGGCTGGAGGAGCAGGGCCAGGGCGTCCGCGTCGGGGCCGGCGAACGCGATGTCGTCCCGATCGTCCCGACCGCTGTCCTCTTCGACCTCGGCCGCGGCGGTGGTTTCCAGGCCAGGCCGGACGCCGACTGGGGACGCCGGGCGATCGAGGCGGCGACCGACGGGCCAATTGCCCAAGGCAACTATGGCGCGGGCGCCGGGGCGAGGACCGGGCGGATCAAGGGCGGCACCGGTACGGCGAGCATCCGCCTGGACGACGGCACCACGGTCGGCGCGCTGGTGATCGTCAACGCGGTCGGCTCGACTGTCGACAAGCAAGGACGCCTGTACGGCGAACGCTTTGCACTCGACGACGAATTCGGGCAGCTCCGCACACCCACCGAGCCGCCCCCGGACGGCCCAGGCGGACCGTTGCCCGGCATGAACACGGTGATCGCCGTCATCGCCACCGATGCCCCACTCGACAAGGCAGCGGCCAAACGCCTGGCGATGGTCGCCCACGACGGCCTGGCCCGCGCCATCGACCCGATCCACACCCTCGTCGACGGCGACTCGATCTTCGCCGTCTCAACGGCGTCGCAGGCGCCCGCAGCCGGGGGACCCTCCGGCGCGCCGACCGCCCCGGGGGGCGCCCGCGCCTACCGCCGACCGCGGCATCGCGTCTGTCCGTGACCGATCCGGCGACGTTCATTCAGCTCGAGACGATCTTTGCCGCGGGGGCTCAGGCGCTCTCGCGGGCGATCGTCCACGGCGTACTCGCCGCCGAGACCGTCGATACGCCGGCGGGCAGGATGCTCAGCTATCGCGATGCCTATCCGTCGGCTTTCCAGGCCTGACGTACGACCCCAGTACTACGTCCGCGGGCCGGAAGACGACTGAAAGACGGTCCGAAGACCGGTCCGCGGTCCGACGCCCGGAAGCGCCGTTCGCGAAAGCCTTCGGGTATGAGCTACCCGAGTCCCCACCCCACGTACCAGCAGCCCGCCCACCAGCCCAGCCAGCCCGTCCAGCAGGGAGCCAGCCCGGTCAGCCCGTCCAGCAGTTTCAGCAGGGCCAGCAGCCGGTTCCGCAGTTCGCGAACGACGGCACGGTCCTGGCCGGGCGCGGGCTGGTCAAGTACTACGGCGAGGTGGTCGGCCTCGCCGGTGTCGACGTCGCGGTCCGGGCCGGCGAAGCCCTCGCCGTGATGGGCCCGAGCGGTAACGGCAAGACCACCCTGCTGCATGTCCTGGCCGGCATCCTCAGCCCGGACCAGGGCGAGGTCTGGCTCGGTGGCGAGCGGGTCGACCAGCTCAACGACGCGGCCCGGACCGTACTGCGACGTCGCCGGCTGGGTTTCGTCTTCCAGGACAACCAGCTGCTCGCCGAACTGCCCGCGGACGAGAACGTCGCCCTGCCGTTGATGGTCGACGGCGTCTCCCGCCGCGAGGCGATCGGCCGGGCGCGCGCAGTACTGGCTCAGGTCGGTCTGGCCAACGAGGTCGGCCGGCGTCCCGGCGAACTCTCCGGCGGCCAGGCGCAGCGCGTCGCCATCGCCCGGGCTCTCGTCGGGGAACCGCAGGCCGTCTTCGCCGACGAGCCGACCGGCGCGCTCGACGCCACCACCGGGGCCCAGGTGATCGACCTGCTCGTCGGCGCGGCCACCCATCGCGGCGCTGCGGTCGTCGTGGTCACCCATGACGACGCGGTCGCGGCCCGCTGCCACCGCGTCGTACGGATCGTCGACGGCCGGGTGAGCGAGCGATGAATCCGATGACCGATCTCGGGCTGCGGTTCGTCCGCCGCCCGGGTCCCGGCGGCCGCGCGGCCAACCTCGCGGCGCTGGGTGCGACCGCCGTGGTCGCGATGCTGCTCACGTTCCTGATCGCCGGGACGCTCGGCCTGACCCATCGCGCGGACCGGATCGGCTGGCGCACCACCAACGACGCCGATGCGAAGACGGCCGTCGGTGTCGTCCACGAGGTCAAGGACATGGTGGCCGGCAAGCCGGTACTGCGCTACGACCTCGCCGTCACCAACGATCAGCGCAACGCCCAACTCGCACCGCCGCCGGGAATTCCCCATGCCCCCAAGCCAGGCGAGGTCTTCGTCTCACCCGGCGTCGCCAAACTCTGGGGTGACGACCTGGCCAAGCGCTTCGGTATCCCCAAGCCGACCGGGGTGATCTCCTCGGCCGGTCTCTCCTCGCCCGACGAACTGGTGATCATCCGCGGTGCCAGCCCCGACATGGCCGGCCTCAGCGCCAAGTACCACCCGAACTATCTGTCGAACTGGCACGGCACCGGCATGCCCGACCGGATCGCGGTTCTGCTCGCACTCGTCGCATTCGGCGTCGCGCTGGTCCTCTTCCCGCTGCTCAGCCTCGTCGGCCAGGCCGCCGGTGTGGCCGCGAAGCGCCGGGAGCGCAGACTCGCAGCACTCCGCCTGGCAGGCGCGACCAGGAGTCAGGTGCTCCGGTTGAGCGCGGTCGAGCAGGCCGTCATCGGCGTCGCCGGTGCGGTCGCTGGTCTGATCGGCTACACCGTGCTCAGCCCGCTGATCGCGCGGATCCCGATCGGTGGCGGTCACTGGTACCTGCACGATCTGACGGTCAGCTGGTGGGTCGCCCTCGTCGTACTCGTCGCGGTGCCTGCGCTCTCGGTACTCAGCGCCCTGATCGGACTCGGTCGCGTCAGCATCACGCCGCTCGGTGTCATGCGTGGACAGAAGCGCAAGGCGACCAGCGCGCTGCGGCTCGGCCTGCTGGTGGTCGGCCCGGTGATGCTCGGCATCATCGGCACCGGCGGCGCGCTGCTGCCGATCGTGATCGGTGTCGGCTTCGCCGCACTCGCAGTACGGATCGTCGGGCCTTTCGCAGTTCAGGTGATCGGCAAGGTCCTGGCCCGTACGGCGAAGGGCCCGGTCGTGCTGCTGGCCGGCCGGCGGCTCGCCGATGACCCGAAGGGCGCGTTCCGCCCGGTCGCCGCGCTGGTGCTGAGCGGGTTCGTCACCGGGTTCCTGGCGCTCTTCATGCCCTACGGACTCTCCGGCGACGGAGCGCAGACCGCCATCCACATCTACCCGGACCAGGGCCAGACCGTTGCCGTCGTCAAGGCTGCGCAGGACAAGCTGGCCGCGGCCGGGATCAAGGGCGAGGTGACGACGCAGAACCAGGAGATCACCATCGTCGTCCCGGGGACCGCCGATCGTGAGAAGGTCCGCACCGCGCTCTACGACGTGGTCCCGGACGTCGTACCGCTGACCGACGCGGAGAAGGACGAGCACGAGGCCGGGATGTTGCTCGACCTGCGGCTCGGGGTCGCGCTGCTCCTCGGCTTGGTGTTCATCACCGGCGCGGCATCGACCGCAGCCGGGGCGGTCGGCACGGCACTCGACCAGGCTGCTCCGGCGAAGGCGTTGCGGCGCTCCGGCGTACCGCTGAAGGTGATCGAACGATCCGCGCGCCTCGCGGCCGTAGTACCGGTGGTCGGCGTCGGGTTGCCGGTAGTCGGGTTCGGAGCCTTGTGCGGACTCGTGTTCAGCGGCGGCCACGTCCTCACCGAGGGCAGCTCCGGAGTGCTGCTGCTGTTCGGTCAGGTGGTCGTCGGACTGGTCCTGGTCGCAGTGGCCGGCGCCGCCGGCGCTCCCGTACTACGGAAGGCCAGCGTCGGGTGAAAACCCGCAGCCCGGCCACGGTTCGTCCACAGGGCGGTCCGGGGCCGGGCTCCGATCGTGCAAGGATGAGGGCATGCGTGACCTGAATGCGCCGGTCCCGGAGCTCTCGGACGCCTCGCGTGACCTACGCGACGCGATCGACCGGTGCGGCTACTACCCAGATGTCGTGGCGGACTCCCTCGCGGTGGCGATCGCCGGTGAACCGATCCGGGCGTACGTGCTGCAGCACGAGCCGACGTTCGACCGCGACGAGGTGCGGCGGCACATCACCATCCTGGCGCTGACGCCGACCCGGCTGATCGTCGGGCACACCGACGAGCACGCCGCCGACGACCTGATCCGCGCGCCGTACGCGTCCACCTCGACCGAGGCGATCCCGCTCAACCGGGTGAACGCGGTGGTCGTCAACCGCGTCGTGCCGAACCCGGCGGGCTACGCGTCGGTCCGGTCGGATCCGGCCGCCGCCGGTGGCGAGGTCGTGCTGACGATCGGCTGGGGCATGGTCAACCGGATCGACCTCGAGCCGGCCGTCTGCGCCGACCCGAACTGCGAGGCGGACCACGGCTACACGGGTTCGGTCGCGGCCGACGACATCTCGCTGCGGATCAGCGCCGCCGCCGACGGGCCGGCCGGGATCCAGCAGGTGCTCGACTTCGCGGCGGCCCTGTCGTTCGCGACCAGCAGGTAGGACCGTGACGGTCCTCCCTGCGTACGGCGGCGGGTCGCTGGCGGACGTCCTGCCCTCAGTGGCCGGCGCCCTCTCGGTCCCGGGCGAGCAGAACCACCTAGACCTGCCACCCGCACCCCGGTACGCCGTACTGCTACTCGACGGCCTCGGCTGGAACCTGCTGCAGCGCAACGCCGATGTCGCTCCCTACCTGTCATCTCTCGCAGCGCGCAGCCTCACTGCTGGAGTGCCGTCCACGACAGGCGTGAGCCTGACCAGCTTCGGCACCGGACTCCCACCGGGCGCGCACGGCATCGTCGGCTACACCTCGATCGTGCCGGAGACGGGCGCGCTGCTGAACGCACTGCAGTGGGACGCACCGGTCGATCCGCGCCGTTGGCAACCGCATCAAACCGTCTTCGAACGGGTCGCGGCTGCAGGTGTTGCCACCCGCAACGTGAGCAAGGCGCGCTTCGACAACTCCGGTCTCACCGCGGCAGCGTTCCGGGGGAGTGCCCATCGTGGCGCCGACACCGTCGAGGACCGGCTGGACGCGACGAGGTTCGCCAGCCGCGAGGGGAAGTCGTCGCTGGTGTACGTGTACGACTCGCAGCTCGACTACACCGGTCATGGCCAAGGCAGCTCGTCCTGGCAATGGCGCAAGGAGCTCGCTGCGGCGGATGCCTTCGCGTCGCAGGTCCGCTCAGCGCTGCCGCGTGACGCAGTGCTGCTCGTCGTCGCCGACCACGGCATGATCGACGTTGCCCCGCCGAACCGCGTCGACCTCGATCTCGAGCCTGCGTTGACGGACGGCCTCCAACTCATCGGCGGCGAATCGCGCTTCCGGCACCTGTACTGCGTGGATGGCGCGGCCACCGACGTACTGGCGACGTACCGCGAACGGCTCGGTGACGATGCACTGGTGCTGAGTCGCGAAGAAGCCATCGGTCGTGGCTGGTTCGGTGTCGTCGAGGATCGGGTCGCGCCGCGCATCGGTGATGTCGTCGTTGCGTCGCTGGGTCCGGTCGCGCTGGTCGCCAGCCGGCGCTATCCGAACGAGGCCGGGCTGATCGGGCTGCACGGTTCGCTGACCGAGGACGAGATGCTGATCCCGCTCCTCATCGACGAAGGTCGCTAGAAGCTCCAGACGTTCCAGAAGAAGGTTGCCTGGGCTGTCTTCGCTTCGGCGTCGCGGGCCGTCACGGTGACTTTGTAGCGTCCGGCGCCGGGCGTGAGTACGCCGGTGATCCAGCCGCGTTCGCCGTCGATGCTGAGACCTGGCGGGAGACCGGTCGCGGTGTAGCTGATCTCGCCCTTGCTGCTCATGCCCTTGAGGAGCAGCGGGATCGCCGGGATGCCGCCGATGCCGAGCTGCTCGCCGGGCTTGGTGATGCTCACTCCGGTGGCCGGGGTCTGGCTCGTCGCGGCACCGACTGCTTCGGCGGCGTCGACCAGCCCCTCACCGTAGTACGAGTTGTTCGCGTCGGATCCTGTGCACTCGCCGGCGCTGGAGACCGGGCAGGAGATGTCGTTGGCCTGGGCAGCCAGCTTGATCCTGACCTGCTCGGGGGTGAGTTTCGGGTTCGCGCTGCGGATCAGGGCGACGACTCCGGCGACGTGCGGCGAGGCCATCGACGTACCGTCCAGGTTCTTGTAGCCGCCGCCGGGGACGGTCGAGTAGACGCTGGTGCCGGGGGCGGCGACGGTGATCTTGTCCGTGCCGTAGTTGGAGAAGTTCGCCTTCACGTTCTCGGGGTCGACTGCTGCCGCGACGATCACGCCGGGAACCTCGGTCGGGAGGCTGATGCAGTCGTTGGTGACGGTCCTCAGCGCTGGGGTCGAGTCGTCCGGGCTGGAGTCGTCGCTGGACTTCTGGGCGAGGTTGTAGTCGTCGTTGCCGGCTGCGGCGACGTTGACGACGCCCTTCGACTCGGCGAACGCGACCGAGCGCTTGACTGCTTCGCCGATCGCGGCCTGGTCCGGGTCCGACGGGCAGTTGAAGAGCCAGGGGTCGACGTAGTAGCTGTTGTTGGTGACCGAGACGCCCTTCTGACCGGCGAAGACGAAGGCGCAGACGGTGTTCTCGGGGAAGAACAGAGTTTGGCCCTCCGGCTCGGCAACCCGGATCGAGGACACCTTCACGCCCGGGGCGACGCCGACCATGCCCTTGCCGTCCTTGGCCGCGGCGATCGTGCCCGCGACGTGGGTGCCGTGCTCGGCGACCGGTCGCCAGGCGCCGGGTCGGGCGTCCACCTTGCCGTAGGCGCAGGATGCCGACTTGCTCGCGTCGAAGTTCGCCTTCAGATCGGGATGCTGGTCGTCGACGCCGGTGTCGAGCACGCCGACCGTGATGTTCTTCGAGCCAGGGTTCACTGCCCAGGCCTTGTCGGCGCCGATCTGGGTCATGTCGGTGCGCGGGATCTCGGGCTCGTTGTCCGCCTGCTCCACCGGAGCCGCCGGGAGCCGCGGATTCGTGGCGTCGGCCGGGACGTCCGTCGTACGGGTAGCACCGACCTTTTGTACTCCGGCCACGGTGCGCATCCGGCCGGCGAAGTCCGCGTTCGCCGAGTGCACCACGAGCACGCCGATCTCGTCGTACGCCGCGTAGACCGTGCCCTGGTTTGCGGTCACCCCGCTGACGACCTTGCCGGTCTGCTTCGGGGCCGTGATCACGAAGTACGCCCGGAGCCCCGCCTCGACCCGCACCGGCGCTGCAACAGACGGCACCGCCGCGCCCACCAAGGCAAGCCAGCACACCACGACAAGAATCAACCCTTTGCGCACGCCCAAGTAGACCCCGCAAACCCCCAAGAACCCAAGCCGCCCCACGCTGGGTGGGGCGGCTCTCGGATCAGACGCAGTACCAGCTGACCGATCCACCACCGGAGAAGCTGGCGTCGAAGCGGGTCTGGTGCGGGTCGTCGACGATGCCGTTGATCCGCCAGGTCCCGTACCGCCCGTCGTTGCTGGTACCGGTCATCTGGAACCCGACGAACCACCACCCGGTGTTGGCGCAGAACGTGTTCCGCTCCGGGTTGGCGCGCGGCGCATTAGGACTGTCATTGCCGGCCGACGCCGGGAGCACGGACAAGGAAAGGCCGACTGTCGTGACGGCAACAGCCAGCGCGGATCGCTGCAGCAACTTCTTCAAGGTTCTGCCTTCCTTCGAGGGACTGAACACCCCGATCAAACGCCGCCCCCTCCCACCGCAGCAAAGCTTTCAAGAATCCTCGAAACCTGCCGGCGGCGGCACCTTCCGGTCATGCCGTCAGTCCGGCGCCGACGAAGTGGTTGCCTGAGTTGCATGACGGACGACCGGACCAGCCACACGCCGGACCCACTGCTGACCACGTTCGCCTGGGTCTGGTTCGTGGCGATCCTGATCGGGGTGCCCAGTCTCGTGGTGTCAGTCGTCGGGCTGGTGCGGACCAGCGGTCCGGGCACGGCATACGAAATCAAGTACGCCGCGCCAGGCGACAGGTACACCGAGGGATACCTGTACATCAACCTGGTCGACGGCGACCGGATGGTGGTTCGGGTGCGCTCCTGGCCTCGCCGGCGCGAGGAGGTGACCTCGTACCCGCGGCCGATCAGGTTCACGGCTCAGGAAGAACCGCAGACCGGTGGTGCGATCGGGAACTTCACAGAGGACGACGCGCGCCGGATCTTCACCTTGAGCAAGTCCCTGGCGAGTGGAAACTCGTACGTCCGGCCGGACGACCAAGAGGCTATCGAGGCACTGGTCGACGAGATCAGGCGCGAACACGGTGAGGACACCGGTCCGGCACCTCCACGCCCGACCTGGCTCCGAACCGCCATCGCCGCGTTCCTCACCAGCCTGACGGTGTTCGTCGCCCTCGCAGTCATCGCCGCGACGATCGAGGAGCTCCTCACCCGGCGCTTCAACCGCAGCTCATCCTGATCGCCGCTGACGTGGTCTTCGCCCGATGGCACGAGATATGCCCGTCAGCGGGCGAACATCCCGGCAGCGGCGGTCCCTGAGACACCCCGGAGTCGCTGACGGGGGAGGGGCTTTGGCAGGATGGGGGCCCGTGGCTGATCTGCTGTATTTCACCGGGACGATGGACTGTGGCAAGTCGACGTTGGCGCTGCAGATGGATCACAACCACAAGGCGCGGGGGCGGCTGGGGAGGATCTTCACCAGTAACGACCGGGCCGGGGAGTCGACGCTCTCGTCGCGGCTCGGGCTCGAGGTGAGTGCGATCGAGGTCCGGCCGGACTTCGACTTCTGGCAGTACGTCGTGGGGGAACTGACCCATGGCGGCCGGATCGACTACGTGATCTGTGACGAGGCGCAGTTCTATCTGCCCGAGCAGGTCGAGCAACTCGCCCGGCTGGTCGACGAGCTGCAGATCGACGTGTTCTGCTTCGGGATCCTCACCGACTTCCGGGCGATGCTGTTTCCTGGTTCCGCGCGGCTGGTCGAGTTGGCTGACCGGATGGAGCTGCTCCAGGTCGAGGCGCTCTGCTGGTGCGGCGAACGCGCCACCCACAACGCCCGGACCGTCGCCGGCGAAATGGTCACCGAAGGCGAGCAGCTCGTCGTCGGTGACATGGAAGACCCGAACAACGTGGTGGAGACCGCGTACGAAGTACTGTGCCGTCGTCATCATCGCCGCAAGCTGACCGCCGCCCGCGCACGTGCCACGCTGTCACCCGAGGTCCTGCCCTTCGGAGGTGCCGTATGAACCCGCTGATCTCCGCCGAGTCGTTGCGCTCGGCCACTGAACCGCCCGGTCGTCATCGACGTGACCTGGAACCTGATGGGCCCGCCCGGGCGCGACGCGTACGACGCCGGCCACATCCCCGGCGCGCACTTCGTCGACCTCGACGCGGAACTCGCCGGACCACCCGGCGACGGCGGCCGTCATCCGTTGCCCTCAGCAACGGTCGTGGAGGCGGCGCTGCGCCGCGCGGGAGTCGGCGCGGAGACGCCCGTCGTCGTCTACGACGCGGCGAACTCGATGGCCGCGGCGCGCGCCTGGTGGATCCTCCGGTACTTCGGGGTGCGCGACGTCCGCGTCCTCGACGGCGGCTTCGCGGCCTGGCGTGCCGCCGGGGGAGAGGTCAGTACGACGGTGCCCGCTGACGCAGCCGGAGACTTCGTCGCGCTGGGAAGGCCAGGCGCCGTCGCTCGACGCATCAGCTGCCGCAGCGTTGGCCGAGAGTGGAGTGCTGCTCGATGCCCGGGCGCCGGAACGCTTCGCCGGCGAGGTGGAGCCGATGGATAAGGTCGCCGGGCACATCCCAGGTGCTGTGAACGCCCCGACGACGGGGAACGTCACAGGCGACGGCCACTTCCTGTCCGCGGACGAGCTGCGCAAGCGCTTCGCCGAGCTGGGCGTCGATGGTTCGAGCGAGGTCGGCGTGTACTGCGGGTCCGGGGTGACCGCCGCGCACGAGGCACTGGCGCTGGAGATCGCAGGCATCGAGGCGCCGGTCTACGTCGGCTCCTGGTCGGAGTGGATCACCGACCCGTCCCGCCCGATCGCGACCGGCCGGTCCTGAAGGCATTTCGACCCTGATCGAAGGGCTGGGACGAGTCCTTGACTTCGTCCGGTGGCTGCGGAACTGTCGTGAGTAATCGATTTCCCGCGCCCCCGAGGAGTCATCGATGCCGACCGACCCGACGATCAAGCGATCTACCTTCCTCAAAGCCGCACGCAGTGGGCTGGTGCCTTGCTCGCGGCACCGGCGGTCGCGAAGGCGGCGCCACGCGGAGTACAGGCTGTGACCACCAACAAGGTGAAGGATCTGACCGGGCCCGGGTTGACCAATCAGTTCCGGATGCAGGCGACCGATCTCGGGATCCCGGCGCGGACGCCGGACGGGCGGTTGCTGTTCATGTTCGGCGACACGTTCGAGGACCCGTACGTCGGTGGCGGCTGGTGGCGCTCGCCGGTCGCCCTGTGGTCGAACACGACTGATCTCGCGTCCGGAGTGACCTGGTCCGGCGCGGTCGGCGGCGCCGCGGCGCAGCAGTTGTGGGACTACCCGCACGACAACCCGACCTTCTCCACCGTGCTGCCGTCGGACGTGATCACCGTCGGCGGATCGATGTACCTGCACGCGATGGTGAACAAGGGACTCGGCAACGTCGTCTGGACTGAGATCTGGCGATCCGACAACTCTGGCGCCAGCTGGTATCACACCGGCGCGAAGTTCCCGAGCGACATCGACGGTGGGCTGTTCCAGTTGCTCACCTGGGGGCTCGGGAACGACGGGTATGTGTACGTCTACTCGACCGGGTTCCAGCGCAACAAACCGATCATCCTCAAGCGGGTCCGGAGCGACCAGATCGCCAACCCCGCGGCGTACGAGCCGTGGGGCTTCCGGGACGGTGCCTGGAACTGGGGCAATCCGGCGACCCCGATCCTGACCGGGAGCTTCGGCGAGATGAGCCTGCGGCCGCTCGGTGGGAAGTGGGTGCTGACCTGGTTCAACGCCGGCGATTACCGGATCGACGGCATGATCATGGACACGCCGACGTCGAACCTCTATACGGCGTACCGGCAGACGCTGATCTACGGCGGCGCCTGGGGCCAGGAGAACGACAACCACGTCGCCCAGCTGTACGGCGGCTACATCATCCCCGGCTCCACGCTGAGCGATCTGCACCTGTCCGTCAGCCAATGGAACACCGATGCCGGCTGGCCCTACCGCGTCATGCAGTTCCGCGTCCGCGGTTTCGGCTAACTAGTAGGGAAGAGCGACGTAGTCGGCGTTCTGACCGACGGTCGAGTCGTTGGCGATCTCGGCCGGGATGTTGCGGACATCCAGGCCGACCTTATGCGCGGCAGCGAGCGCGGCCTCGTCGTAGTGGCTCTTGCGCCAGATGTCGCAGATGTACTTGCGGGTCTTCAGATAGTCGACGTACCGGCTCATGTGCGCGTCGTCCAACCCGAGGGCGGCGAACAGCGCGATCCGGTCGCCGTCCTTGCTCGCGACCCGCCACTTCTTGTAGTTGCCCTGCTCATGCGGCAACGGCACCTTCGACTTCGGGAACTTGAGTTGCAGCCCGTTGCCGCTGTGCGTCGTACGCAGGCTCCACACCGCCACGTCACCGACCCGGCTGCGGACGTAGAGAGGCTTGCCCACCTTCACGTCAGGCGTGTTGTGCGACTGGTGACGCAGATTGAGACCACCTGAGTGCCGATAGTGGTCCTGCAGATACACGCCGAACCGCAGGATCGTGTAGCGCCCGTTCCAGTCCGGCGCGTTCGGGTCGACCCGGTCGGCGTTGTCCTTGTGGAACCCGCGCTGGATCCCGTTCACCGTGAACGCACTGTCGCCGGCGTACAGGATCCTGTCCGCGCCGAGAATCTGCTGCGCGATCCGGACGAAGTTGCCGTCGGTCAGCACCTCGCGCATCCGCGGGTTCGCGAGCAGGTCACCACCGAAGTGCTTCCGCGACCAGTACGCCGCCTCCCGCAGCCGCTGCACGTCATCTTTCGTGTACACCCCACGGACGATCGTCCACCCGTCCTCCCAGAACGCGTTGACGTCGATGCCATCCACCCCAGCCATTCGCCCTACCTCCACTCAGCCGGGCAAGCGCCCGGTCATACCCGCTCGATGCAGCGGAGTGGTGGTTTGTTGCGACTACTTGGCGAGGTAGGCGGCCGTCGATGCGCGCACTGCTGCGCTGAAGGCGACGACAGCCGGGTGCTCGGCGGCTCCCGGCCGATGAGCGATCCGGGTCCGTCGCCGCGCATCGAGGGGGAGGAGCCGTACGCCGGAAGGCGGATCGGCCGCCGCTAGCTGCGGCACGAGCGACACTCCCTGCCCAGCGGCGACCAGCGCGAGCACGGCGGCGAAGTCGTCGGCATAGTGCCGGATCCGCGGGCTGAATCCTGCGGAGTGGCACAGCTGCAAGGTCACTGCGTGGCAGACCGTTCCAGGAGTCCCCGCGATCCAGGCCGCATCCTTCGTACTACGAATGCCGTCGAACCCCACTCCCGCAAGGAACACCGTCTCCTCGAGCAGCGGCGACTCCTCCAGCCCATGGCCGGGCGGTGCCGGCAACACGTCGTAGTCGTGCACGAGAGCGACATCCAACCGCCCGTCCCGCAATCCCTCCGGAGCATCGGCCGGATCCACCTCGGTCACCATCAGCTCCAGACCCGGATGCTCCCGACCGAGCGTGACCAATGCCCCAGGCAACAATGTCCGTACTGCGGTGGGGAACGCCCCGATCCGCAATGGGCCGGTCAATTCGTCCCCAGCCGCGGCCACTGCGGCTCCCGCTTCCTCGAGCGCGGACAGCACCGTGTCGGCATGCTTCGCCAGAACGCTGCCGGCCGGACGTGAGCACCACGCGACGCCCGGATCGCTCGAGCAACGGCACGCCGGCTTCCCGTTCCAGCGCAGCCAGTTGCTGGGAGACCGCAGATGGCGTGTAGGTGTGGACCTTCGCCACCGCCGCGATCGTCCCGAGCCGGGCGAGATCGCGAAGCAGCCGGAGCCGGCGAACATCGAGCATAAGCATAGCTTACGATTTGGCACAGAAACCGGAACTAGACCTTGCTGGTTGGATGCCCCGAGGCTGGTGCCATGACGCTCACCGGCCTGTACGTCCCGCTGATCACGCCCTTCGACTCATCTGGAGCGGTCGCTCTGGACGCGTTGGAATCGCTCGCCCATCACCTGCTGTCCGACGGCGCCACCGGCTTGGTCGCTCTCGGCACCACCGGCGAGCCAAGTTCCCTCACCGAAGCGGAACGCCAGGCAGTCATCGACGTCGCAACACGTGTCTGCCGCGAACACCACGCCACCCTCCTCGTCGGCGCTTCAACCCCATCCGCCCTTGAGGATCTACGGGGGAGGGCCGATGCCGCTCTGACGGTCGTCCCACCCTTCGTCCGACCAGGCGAAGCCGGCGCCGTCGCCTACCTCACCCAACTCGCAGCCAACAGCCCAGTTCCGCTAGTGATCTACCACGTTCCCTACCGCACCGGTCAGCCACTCTCAGCCGGCGCACTCCTCCAGCTGGCAGACCTCCCGAACGTGATCGGCGTGAAGTATGCAGCCGGCATCACCGAGGACACCATCGCCCTGATGGCCGATCTGCCACCAGACTTCGCAGTACTAGGCGGTGACGATCTCTTCATCGCACCCCTCCTGGCCCTAGGGGCCCACGGCGCCATCCTCGCCTCAGCCCACCTAGCCACCGCGGACTTCGCCCAACTGATCCACTCCTGGCAAACCGGCGACCTCACCACAGCCCGCACCCTCGGCCACCGCCTGTCCCGCCTCTCCAAAGCCCTCTTCGCCGAGCCCAACCCCACCGTCATCAAGGCCGCCCTCCACGCCCAAGGCCAAATCCCCACCCCAACCGTCCGCCTCCCACTCCTCCCAGCAAGCAGATCCACGCTCGACGCCGCCCTCCGCGCCCAAGTTGAGAAGGCTGGTCTGTGAGCCGGTTCTGCGCGACCATCAACTCGTGCAGACCGCCTCCTTGACCTCTTCGCGCTGGGCGATGCCCCTCGCGGCCGGTGCCACCACCGGTGTTGTCGTCATCCTCTTCGTCATCTCGGCAACTCCGGCACCGTGGCCGGCTGCGTTGGCTTGCGGCGTACTCGCTGCTGCACTGATCGGCAGCCTGGCCGAGCACCAGGCCCGAGCGCGGCGCGAACTCGTCCGTACTGCGGCCGGCGACCTCTCGCCGGACGCCACGGCCGCCGCCCTCCATGCAGCCGAACACGGCGAGGTCCCCACCGATCCGGCCATCCGGGAAGCCGCCCTGAAGATCGCCAGTCAGCAACTGGCAATCACCCCGCCGAAGCGAATCGCGCTGACCATCTTCCCGGTCTTCGGCGGCACCCTGGCGATGCTCACCAGCTCCAACGCTCCAGGCTGGGTGCTTCTGGCCTTTGCCCTCCCTGCAGCACTCGCGCTGATCTGCACCGGCGTACTGATCTGGCAGGCCTTCTACCGAGCGAACCGCCTCCGCGAACGCATCCGCCAGCTCTCTACCTGACCCCGGCTCAGGACATCGAACAGAGCGCTCACCAGGGGAGGGGAGCGCTTTCCGCGAGTGGTGGATCTTGAGGTTTTTGGCTGTTGATAAAGTAACACGCATGGTTTAACTTACTCGGAATTGGGCTCTCTGTGGCCCAGACCACACCCCCAGACCGCCCGGTGGCGGGGTGCTCCCGGAAATTTGAGGAGTTCCGAGATGAAGAGAACGGCTAGGTGTGTCGTCACCCTGACTTCGGCAGCGGTGCTGCTGGCGGCGGCAGCCTGTGCGGACGGCAACACCCCTGCGTCGAGCAGCGGCGGTGCGATCGACGAGAACGCGCCCGTCACGATCACGGTCGGGAACCGGCCGAAACCCGACAAGCCCGCCGACGTGGCCTCGTTCGACCGCAACGTCAAGAAGTTCACTGACGAGCACCCGAACATCACCGTGAAGTCGACCGAGACTTCCTGGGACGCGCAGACCTTCCAAGCTCAGGTGGCAGGTGGCTCGCTCCCGACGGTGATGAGTATCAGCTTCACCGAACCGCTGAACATGATCCCGAACAAGCAGCTCCCGGACATCACCGACGAGCTCAAGCTGGTCGACCTGACCAAGGATCTGAACCCGAACACCCTCAAGCTGGTCCAGGACGCCAACGGCCGCATCTACGGCGTACCGTTCGAAGCCTTCTCCGTCGGGCTCGCCTACAACCGGGCGCTGTTCAAGCAGGCCGGGCTGGACCCGGACAAGCCGCCGACGAACTGGGACGAGGTCCGCCAGTACGCGAAGCAGATCACCGAGAAGACCGGTAAGGCCGGCTACGCGCAGCTGACCAAGGACAACACTGGTGGCTGGATGCTCACCACGATGACCTACAGCATGGGCGGCACCGTCCAGAGCGACGACGGCAAGAAGAGCACCTTCAACGACGCGCCGACCAAGAAGGCGCTGCAGTTGCTGAAGGACATGCGCTGGACCGACAACACGATGGGCACGCAGTTCCTCTACAACCAGGAGGAGGCCCGGCAGGACTTCGCGGCCGGCAAGATCGGCATGATCATGCAGGCGCCGGACGCCTACGACATGTGCGTGAAGAACTTCGGGATGAAGCCCGCCGACTTCGGCGAGGGCGCGCTGCCGCAGGACGGTGGCCCATTCGGCACGCTGACCGGTGGCTCGATCAAGATGATCAACCCGAAGTCGACCAAGAACGAGATCGTCGCCGCGCTGAAGTGGATCAAGTCGCAGGAGTTCGACAAGTACACCAGCCAGGCGCTCGCAGTACAGGACGCGAAGAACGCGATCTCGGACAAGGGTTTCGTCGGCCGTCCCGGTGTGACGCCGCTCAGCCAGGAGACCTACGACCAGTACAACAAGTGGCGTGAGCCCTACAACAACGTGCCGGTGCAGCAGTTCCAGGGCTACATCGACTCGACCAAGTCGCTCAAGCTGCTGCCGGAGCCGTCCAACAAGGGCCAGGAGGTCTACGCCCTGCTCGACCCGGTCGTGCAGCAGGTGCTGACCAAGAAGGACGCGGACATCGACAAGTTACTCACCGACGCCGCTTCGAAGATCGACGCCCGCCTGGCCCGGTAGCCGTCATGGCCCTCCTGACAAAGCCCGTCACCATCACCACCGCCGAGCCGGAGAGGTCCCGCCGGAGCCCAGCCACCTGGCTGCGCTCCGGCGGTCTCAGCGCGGTCTTCTTCGCGCTGCCGCTGGTGCTGACGTTCCTGTACTTCTCCTGGGGCCCGATCGTCCGCGGTCTGGTCCTCTCCTTCCAGAAGAACAACCTGGTCGCCCCGGCCGAATGGGTCGGCTGGGCCAACTTCAGCTACGTGCTGACCGACCCACAGTTGCCGCAAGCAACGATCAACACCCTGTACTTCGCGTTGCTGGCACTCGTGTTCGGATTCCCGGTGCCGCTGTTCCTGGCGGTGTTCATCAGCGAGCTGCGCAAGACCGGCTGGCTCTACAACGTGATCTCCTACCTACCGGCCGTCGTACCGCCGGTGGTCGCGATCCTGCTGTGGAAGTACTTCTACGACCCCGGCTCCGGTGTCTTCAATGCGATCCTCGGCTGGGTCGGTCTCGGCCCGTACGCCTGGCTGAACTCGCCGAGTCTGGCGATGCCGGCGATCGTGCTGGAGGCGACCTGGGCCGGCGCGGGCGCCACCTCGATCATCTACCTGGCCGCGCTCACCGGCGTACGGAACGAGCTGTACGAAGCGGCCGAGCTGGACGGGGCCGGGATCTGGCGGCGGGTCTGGCACGTCACGATCCCGCAGATCCGCGGAATCATCCTGATCATGATGCTGCTGCAGCTGATCGGGACGTTCCAGGTCTTCACCGAACCGTTCCTGTTCACCGGCGGCGGTCCGGACAACGCGACCACCACGATCCTGCTGCTGATCTACCGGTACGCGTTCATCAACGGCGACTTCGGCGCGGCCACCGCCCTCAGCGTGCTGCTCGCGCTGGTGCTGTGCGTGCTGTCGGTCGTCTACCACTTCCTCACCCGACGTTGGAGTACGACATGAGCGCGGAGGCGCCGGAGCGCGGCATCATCTCGACCATGGACCGGCAGCGGCCACTGATTCGGTACGGGCTGCCCGTCATCCAGGTGCTGCTGTTCATCGGCGTGGTGATCGCCGGGGTCGGTCCGCTGCTCTGGCTGCTGAAGTCCGGGTTGTCGACCAGCCAGGACATCATCCGCGGACCGATGTCCCTCTGGCCGAGCGGCATTCAGTGGCACAACGTGCCGGACGCCTGGACCCAGGTCCAGATCGGTTCGTACCTCGGCAACACAGCGATCATTGCGATCGGCTCACTGATCTCGACGTTGTTCGTCTGTACGACGGGCGCGTTCGTGCTGAGCGTGCTGCGCCCGAAGTGGGGCCCGGTCATCACCGGAGCTGTGCTGGCCACGCTGTTCCTGCCCGGCGTGATCTCGCTGGTCCCGCTCTACCTGACCATCCTCAAGATGCCGGTGTTCGGCTGGAACCTGCAGAACACCTTCTGGGCGGTCTGGCTGCCACAAGCTGCCGGCGCATTCAACATCCTGGTGATGAAGCGGTACTTCGACGCGATCCCGCGCGAGCTGATCGAGGCGGCGAGGATCGACGGTGCGAGCAACCTGCGGCTCTTCACGGCGCTCATCCTGCCGATGTCGAAGCCGATCATCGGAGTGGTCGCGCTGCTCACCGTGATCGGTTCCTGGAAGGACTACCTCTGGCCGCTGCTGGTTCTACCGGACCCGAAGCTGCAGCCGATCTCGGTGGCGCTGCCTCGGGTGCAGAAGACGACGGATCTCTCCTTGCAGATGAGCGCTTTATTCCTGGCGGTCCTCATCCCTGTAGTGCTCTTCTTGATATTCCAGAAGCAGTTCCTCAGAGGAGTCGGGATGTCAGGGGGTATCAAGGAATGAGCAGTGCTGTGAGTGGCGGGGCGTCGGGTGCTGGTGACGGGGGCGGCCGGGCGGATCGGCTCTGTCACCACCCGTCACCTGAACGAGCTCGGCGCTCTGGTGACCGCGCTGACCATCGTCGAGGATCCGGCGCTGAAGGCCGACCGGGTGGTCGATCGGCGACACCCGGTCCGAGGACGACGTCGCCGCGGCGCTCGAGGGCGTCGACGCTGGTCGTCCACCTGGCCGCTCTGGCACACCCAGACGCCGGTACGCCGTACGACGTGTACACGAGCAACGTGATCTCCACCTTCAACGTGCTCGCGCAGGCCGGCGCTCGGGGGATCAAGCGGGCCGTGGTCGCGAGCAGCATCAACGCGTACGGCGTACCGATGAATCTGCATGAATCCGCTGCCGGCCTACTTCCCGCTGGACGAGAACATCCCGTCCGATGTGGCCGACTGGTACTCGCTGTCGAAGCAGAACGACGAGAACACGGCCCGGATGGCGTGGCGGCATTGGGGGATCGACGTGGTGTCGTTCCGGTTCCCGCATGTGAACTCGGCCGGACGTGTTGCTCCGGCAGGCCGAGGGATTCCGCGAGAACCCGGCGCCCGGCGTACGGGAAGGATGGTCCTACCTGGATACTCGCGACGCGGCGTACGCGATCGAACTGGGGCTGACGGCAACCTTGTCGGGGGCCCACACAGTTCTTCGTCGCGGCGCCGACCACCAACGCGCCGTACGAGACCGAGGCCTTGCTGGACGCCTTCGCGCCGGGGGTGCCGCGGTTGCGCCGGTTCCCCGGGCGAGAGGTGCCGATCGACCTGACCGCCGTCCGGACCGTGCTCGGGTTCCAGGCGCAGTACGAACTCGAGCCTGACCACCGATCGACTGGAGATCTGATGCCGCAGGAGACGCCCGCCACCTTCGCCCAGCCCTGGCCGGTTCGCGACGACGTCCGGATCCGGGCGGTGCAGGCGATCGTGACCGCACCCCAAGGCATCCCGCTGGTGGTGGTGAAGATCGACACCACCGAGCCGGGGCTCTACGGGCTCGGCTGCGCGACCTTCACGCAACGCTGGAAGGCGGTGCAGACGTTCGTCGACGAGCACCTCGCCCGGCTGCTGATCGGCCGCTACCCGGGCGACATCGGCGACCTCGTCCGGCTGGCCGGCTTCTCCGGCTACTGGCGCGGTGGTCCGGTGACCAACAACGCGATCTCCGGGATCGACCAGGCGCTGTGGGACATCGCCGGCAAGCGGGCCGGGATGCCGGTCTACGAGCTGCTCGGCGGCAAGGTCCGCGCCGCGGCCGACACCTACATCCATGCCGGTGGCATCACCATCGAGCAGACGCTGGAGCAGGCGAAGGAGTTCGTCGCGCAGGGCTGGCGTCACATCCGGCTGCAGGTCTCGACGCCGGGCGGCGGCGGCTACGGCGCACCTCGGCTCGCCACGCTCTACCCGGACGCGCCGTACCGCAACGGCTGGACGGCCCGCGACTACCTCCGTACTACGCCCGACCTGTTCGCCGCGGCTCGGCAGTCGCTTCCGGACAACATCGAGCTGCTCCACGACGTGCACTCGCGGCTGACTCCCAAGGAGGCTGTGCTGCTGGCCAGGTCGCTCGAGCCGTACCGGCTGTTCTTCCTCGAAGACGTGCTGCCGCCGGAGCACTGGGACCGGCTACCCGAAGTACGGGCCGCCTCGCCTGTCCCGCTGGCCGTCGGTGAGCTGACCACCTCGATGGGCGATGCCGTGCGGTTGGTCCGCGACGGCGGCGTCGACTTCATCCGCTCGCACATCTCCGACATCGGCGGGCTCACCCCGGCCCGCAAGGTCGCCGACCTGGCCGAGCTGTGCGGAGTCCGTACTGCGTGGCACGGGCCGGGCGACACCTCGCCGATCGGTGCGGCCGCGAACGTCGCGCTCGACGTCAGTTCTGTTGCCTTCGGCATCCAGGAAGGACACATCTACAACGACGCCACGCACGAGGTGTTCCCAGGCACGCTCCGGATCGTCGACGGCTGGCTAAGGCCGAACGAGACGCCGGGCTGGGGTATCGAATCGACCTGGAAGCCGCTGCCCGCTACCCGGCACAACTGTCCGGCCACGACGAGTGGGCGGCCGGCGTACGGCGGATCGACGGGGCCTTGGAAGCGCCATGAGGCTCGCCGTCTTCACCGACTCGACTCCTGACTGGACGCCCGAGGAAGCTGTGAAGATCCTGGCCGAGCAGGGCTGGGACGGGATCGAGTGGCGGATCGTCGACCCGGTGGAGTCGGCGACTCCGGGGTTCTGGGCGGGCAACCGGGCGACCTGGCCGCTGACCGGTCTCGAGGATCACCTGGACGCGATCCATGCCGTCACTTCGGAGGCTGGGCTCGAACTGTCCGCGCTGGGCGGCTATGTGACGCCTGCTCAGCGGGATGACGTCGAGCGGATGCTCTCCGCGACAGCCGTGCTCGGCGCAGGCCAGGTCCGGCTGCTCGGGATGAACGCGGAGCCTGGTCAGAGCTATCGGGAGGCCTTCGCGGCGTATCGCGAGCACTGGGAGTGGGTGGAGGATCGCGCGCGCCACTACGGCGTACGGGCGTTGCTGGAGTTGCACTTCGGATCCTTGACGCCGAGTGCGTCGTCGGCGCGGCGGTTGCTCGAGGGACTGGATCCGGCGTACGTCGGGGTGATCCATGACATCGGCAACCTGGTGATCGAGGGCTGGGAGGCGCACAGTGTCGAGCTGCTCGGTGAGTACCTGGCCCATGTGCACGTGAAGAACTGCGCGTTTCATCTGGCCGGCGTGGAAAGCGACGGAACTCTGCGCTGGGAGCCGAAATGGGTACCGCTGCGGGAAGGCCGCGCGAATTTGGCAGAATTGTTCGCAGAGCCTGTTCTCGGTCGGTTATGACGGCTGGGTCACGGTGGAGGATTTCTCCACCGTGCTGGCGCTGCCCGAAAGGACGTCGGCGAACCTCGAATACGTCCGCTCGGCGGCGCGGGCCGCGGGGTACGATCTCGGCTAGCCGGCGGGCTGGGGGAGTTTTTTCAACGGGGAAAGTTAGCGACGAGGAGGTGGGCGATGGTCACGTCCGACAGTGACTCGGCGGTGCTCGACGAGCAGACGCGCAGCGGTGCGAACCAGTACGACCTGGGCTCCTTCAACGAGGCCGTGATCATCGAGACGATCCGGCTGGCCGGCATCATCAGCCGGACCGAGATCTCCCGGCGTACCGGGCTGACCCAGCAGTCGGTGTCCCGGATCCTGCGGATCCTGCTGCAGCAGGGCCTGCTCGTCGAGGAGAAGCAGGAACGCGCCGAACGCCTCGGCAAACCCCGTACTCCGGTGCGGCTGCGCTCCAACGCTGCCCATGCGGTCGGCATCCATATCGACCCCGAGCTGCTGACCGTCGCCGTGGTCGATCTCGACGGCACGATCGTCCGGCGCGAGACCGTCGACCTCGCGGCCGATCTGGATGCCGGCAGGCTGGTCGATCTGGCCGCCGCCACGGTCACCGCGGCGCTCAGTATCAGTCAGGTCGACCCGGCCTCGATGCTCGGCGTCGGCGTCGCTGTGCCCGGTCCGATCAATGCCGACGGCACCTTGCTGGACCTGCCGCTGCAACCGGCCTGGCGCGGTCTGGAGATCCGCCAGCTGCTGCAGCATCGCCTCAATCACCCGGTGCTGGTCGAGAAGGACGGTACGGCGGCCGCGATCGGCGAGCGCTGGATCGGCCGGTCCGCGCGGGCCCGCGACTTCGCCTATCTCTACCTCGGCACCGGGGTCGGGAGCGGGCTGATCCTGAACGGATCGATCTACCGCGGGCTGACCGCGAACGCCGGCGAGTTCGGTCAGTTGTGTGCGCTGAAAATGGGGGAGTGGGATCCGCAGGACGGCCCCAGGATGATGGCCGAATGCAACCCGACCGCTTCGCTGCCGGTGATTGCCGAAGGATTCGGATATGTCGAGACCGATCCGCAGGCGACCGACGAGGCGAAACGCTACAAGGCGGTTTGCCGAGCGGCCGCTGCCGGTGATCCGGCCGCCGCAAAGGCGGTCACGCAAGTGGCATCGGTAATTGCGCAGGGTGCGGTCGGACTGGTCGATCTGCTCGATATCGATCTGATCGTTCTGGGCGGCCCCGCCTTCGAAAAGGAAATCGCCGACGTTTTCGTGAAAGAAATCGACCGGGCGGTGAATTCGCACCCCATCGCGAAAGGCACCCGGACGGTCGCCGTCGAGGAATCGATGCTGCAGGCCGACGCGGCCGCGGTCGGCGCCGCCTCGACGATCTTCCACGACGCCTTCACACCCCGGGTCGGAGGCTCGAGCCAGGCTCGTAGGCTACCCAAATGAACTTGACCCGTCAGCTGACCGCCGACGTCGTACTCCGGCTGGTGCAGCCCGCCACCGACGCCGAGTCGTACACCGCGGCACAGGACCGATGCCGTGAGCAACTACGGCCGTACGAACCGATCCGGCAGCCGGAGCCTGGTACGAGCCGCCTTCCATGTCGAGCGGTTCCAGAAGATGCTCGACAACAACACGCAGGTGCCCTGGGTGCTGGCCACCGAGGACCGCGTGATCGGCACCATCAACCTGACGAACATCGTGCTCGGTGCCTGGCGCAACGCCGACCTCGGCTACTGGGTCGACGAGGCCGAGACCGGCAAGGGGCTGGCCTCCGCTGCGGTCGCCGCGGTCTGCGAGCTCGCCGACACCGAGCTGCTGCTGCACCGGATCTCCGCCAGCACGGCCGTCCACAACGCCGCGTCCCAGGCGGTGCTGAAGAAGAACGGCTTCGAGCAGTACGCCACGGTCGAGAAGTACCTGTACATCAACGGCAAGTGGGGCAACAACAACCTGTACCAACGGATCCTCAACGAGCGCCCGCCGGGCGAAGCCTGAGGTTCAGTCCGGGGGGAGCCGGATTCCTCGGCTGACCTCGACGTCGTCGTACCGGCCTTCGAGGACGTCGACGAACTTGACCGGGCGTTGCAGGGTGGAGGCGATGTAGACCGCGCGGACGGTGGCCAGCGCGTCGATGGCGTCGTGGACGGTGATGCCCGGCTGCTGACCGTTGCCGATGGCATCGAAGATGTCCTCGTACTGCGCGACGTGGCCGCCCGGCGGTTCCGCGTCGACCGTGACCTCCTCGTCGGAGCCGTCGACGTTGAAGCGGCGCAGCAGGTCGTCCTCGAGCTCGGCACCGCCTTGGTGCCGTGCACCTGGACGCGCGTCCGGCCGCCCGGGAAGGCGGCGGTGGTCGCGTGCAAGGTAGCGACGGCGCCGGACTCGAAGGTCAGGGTCGCGACCACCGTGTCCTCGACCTCGATCGCGTGGTGCGCGGCGCGGATCGCCTGGGCCTGGATGTTCACCGGCCGGCCCATGAACCACAGCAGCAGGTCGACGGTGTGGACACCCTGGTTCATCAGGGCGCCGCCGCCGTCCTGCTCCCAGGTGCCACGCCAGCCGGCGGACGCGTAGTACTCGTCGCTTCGCCACCAGGCGACGGACGCGACCGCCGAGGTGAGCTGGCCGAACCGGCCGGCCTTGATCGACTCGGCGACCAGCGCGCTCCCCGGGTCGAAACGGTGCTGGCTGATCACCGAGGAGACGACCCCGTGGCTCGCCGCCCGGGTGGCCGCCGCGCCGAGGCGGCGGGCCCGGGTGAGGTCGACGTCGAGGGGCTTCTCGATGACGACGTGCTTCTTCTCGGCCAGTGCCTGTTCGGCGAGCGCGGCATGGGTGCCGCTCGGCGTACAGATGGCGACGAGCGAGATGTCCGATCCGGACAGAGCCGCCGTCAGGTCGTCGTACACCTTCGGCTCCGGCTGCCCGGCCTCCTTCAGCCGGGTGGCCAGCGCCTCCCGTGCGGCCGGGTCGCCGTCGACCAGTGCGGTCACGACGGCGTCCGGCCGGGCGGCGATGGTGTCGGCGTGGGTGCGGCCGATGATGCCGCAGCCCACGATCGCGACCTGGTGGTTGTTCGTCGTCAGACATCTCGCCCTTTCGTCAGCTCAGCCTCAGGTGGTGAAGTTCGCGGTCAGTACCTGGTCCGCGGCCGACGGTGAATGTGTACGCCGGGGTGGTCGCCACGATCTCGCCGTTCACGGTCCAGTTCTGGAAAACGCTATCCGATCCGGGCGTCGCCGTCACGGTCACCTGCGCGCCGACTTCGTACGTACCCGGTTCGGACTCGTTCCCCGCGATCGTCGCCGTACCGCTGCCGGCGACCGCGACCGAGACGTGCCGCTGGACCACGTTGATCACCATCACGTTGTGCAGCGTGACCGGACCGGTGCTGGTGGCGCCGTTGTAGCGGGCCAGGTTGGTCGCCTCGACGTCGCCCTTGACCACCTTCACGGTGAAGCCGCCGTCGCCGAGGTTGTCGGTGCCGAGGTTGAAGGCGTCCACCTGGCCGTCGTTCACGACCAGACCGTCGTGGAAGCCGTACGCGAACACGTTGAACAAGGTCAGCGCCGTTGGCGCCGTCGACGGTGACGATCTTCGCGGTCTTGCGCATGTACTTGTCGATCACGAGCTCGAAGATGTTGCCCTCGTTCATCCAGTTCGGCTGCTGGTAGCCGACCCGGGTGACCGCGTTCCCGTTCGACAGCACGCCCTCGATCCGTCCGCCGGTACTACGGCCGACCGCGATCGCGTGGTCGAAGAAGGCGCCGGCGATCTTGCGGACCACGAAGCCGTCGTTGCGGTAGGTGGTGAAGTCGACGCCGTTCCACGCGTTCGGGAAGCCCGCGTTGATCACGTAGGTCTGGGCGCCCTTGCCGCGGACGGCGTACGGGTAAGGCGACCACGCCTTCCGGCTTCCCAGGGTTGTTCTCGGGATAGAAGACCCGCAGCCCGCGGAGCGCCGGCCTTGTTGCCGTTCGAGCGTCACGAGAGCGGTTGCCGTGTCGGGAGCGGTGGTCGCCCGTCCCTCGAAGGCCTGCAGCACCGTCCCGCCGCTGGCGCCGCCCTGATCGCGGTTCGGTACGGCGGAAGACCCGCGCAACTCGACGCTTCGCCGGAACGGTCAGGTGCGTGCTGATCCGGTACCAGCCCGCCGGGAGGTAGACGATGCCGCCTCCGTCGCGCCCTGCCTTGTCGAGCGCCTTCTGTACTGCGCTCGTCGCGTCAGCCGCCGGGAGATAACCGACTCCATGCGGCGCGTTCGCGACGTACAGGCTTCTGCGCGCCGGTCCGGGGAGCGGCTTCTGGTTGTAGGTCGGTGCGGTGCCGGCCATCTGGTGGATGGTGCCGGAGAGCGATCCCTGGAGCGCCGTGCCGGTGATCTTCACGTAGCCGGCCGAGTTGTTCTGGATCGCCTGGACGCTGCCTTCGACCCGGCCGCCGGCGAGCGTGAGCCCCCACCGGTCGTCCATCACGTCGACCTTGAGGCCGATATCGGTACGCCGGATGTCGGGCTCCAGGAAGCTTCCGGTGAACTGCGCGCGCTGACCGACGATCACGTTGATCCCGACCCGATAGTCGGAGAGCGTGATCTTGTAGAACTGGTCCCACTCGAGATCACCGAGCACGAGACCGGTGCCGTTCGCCCTGGTCCACGCGTCGAGCGTTGCGCGCGCCGGCGGCTTGTACGCCGAGGGTGCTGCTGCCCAGTACGCGTTGCTCAAGGTGAGGTTCTCCCAGGTGCCGACGTCCGAGCCGTTGTAGGCGCGGGCGCCTTCGAAGAGAACGGTGCCCTTCATGTTCCGGACCGTCGCGGACTCGTGCACGGTGCCCGAGGTGTTGCCGTGGTCGTTGGGGAAGGTGCTGATCCCGATGCCGCGGTAGGAGTTCAGCATGGTGACGTCGGAGATGGTCGACATCATGTAGTTCTCGTTGCCGATCCAGGCGTGCCCGGGGATCTCGAACGTGTAGTTGTAGGGGACCGGCTGGGTCGCGCTCTGGTGCGGGTAGTAGGTCGTGACCCCGATGACGCCGGCCGAACCGCCGACCCGGAACAGCACCGGACCATCGTTGCCCGAGGCAACATCGGCGATCACGACCGTGCCGTAGTCGTCGCGACCTTTGGCGTGGGCGTCGGGATTGCGGTGGTCGCCGCGCAGGGTGCAGAACGCGTGCACCTCGAGGGTGTCCTTGACCAGGTACTTGCCGGCCGGGAGCCAGACGGTGCCGCCGCCCGCGTCCTCGCAGGCGTAGAGCGCGTTCTGGATGGCCTTCGTCGAATCCTTCCGCCCGCTGCGGTCCGCGCCGTACCGGGTGGCGTCGAAGTCGGCGATCACGCCGTCCTCGGTCGGGTTGACCGTCTGCACGAGCGTCGGGTTCGGGGTGACGACCGGCGCGACGCGGAACTGGAGCTCCTTGACGACGTAGCTGTCGGCGCCGGTCATCACCACGCGGACGTAGCGAGCCTTGGTGGTGGCGAAGCGGGTCCGGCTGAACTGGTTCGCACCCGGGGAGCCGGTGCGACCGACAGTGGTGAAGGTGGTGCCGTTGTTCGAGACCTGCACGGTGTAGTCGGGGGAGGAGGTCTGGCCCCATTCGACGCGGACGTCGTTGACCGGGCGCGGCTTCTTCAGGTCGACCTGCAGCCAGGAGTCACCGGTGCCGCTCGTCCACGCGGTGCCGTGGTTGCCGTCGTTCGCGTTGGCGACTCCGGTGCCGCCGCTTGCGCTCGCAGTACCGGCTGTTGCGAAGTTCGTGTCGACTGCGGAGGCGTTGAACGCGTCGAGCTTGGCCTGCAGAGTCTGCAGGGCGGCCTTGACCTGTACGTCGGTGACGCCCGGCGTCGCTGCGACCGCACGCGCGTCGTCGATCGCCTGGAGGAAGGTCGCGCGGCTGCCGACCGGGAACTGGCCGTCGCGGGTGCCTTCGCGTGCTGCCTTCTGGGCCAGGGCCGCCTGGTTGATGAGGTCGACCAGGCCTTCGGTCACGTCGAGCACGGTCGCGACCTTGGCGACGCGGACCGCGGCGACCTTGAGTTCGGCGCGGCCGTCGCCGGTGTGGATCCGGAAGTCGGATCCGTTCGAGCGGTTCGTCATCACCGCGTCGGGGAGCGCGAAGGTGTAGGTCTTCCAGGTCTTGGTGTCGCCGTAGGTGATGACTTCGGAGTTCTTGAACTTCTCCGGGATCGTCTCGCCGGGGGAGTCGTAGTGCAGGCCGAACTGGCCGTTGCCCTCGTCGAAGTAGTCGATGCTGATCAGCACCAGGCTGTGGTTGTCGTACAGGTAGCTGTCCGCGACGTTCATGTACATGAAGCCCGTCGCCTTGGTCGTCTGCCAGAACGGACGGCCGTCCTGTACGCCGGTGACGATGCCTGGCGTGTCGCCGTCGCGGGGCGAGATGCCGCTCTGGATCGTCGAGGCGCCGAGCCCGACCGATGCACCGAAGGTACTGATCCGCAGGGCGGCGACGGTGATGTCCGTGCTGCCCTGGAGGCGCAGGTCCGCGCCGCCGAGGCGGTCGGTGAACCCGATGTCGTCGAGGGCGAAGGTGCCGATCTTCCACTGGCCGGTGTTCGTCAGCTGCACGTCGTCCGCGTGCGCCGCGGGGTCGGCGGCCGCGTCGTACTGGAGCTGGAGCGTGCCGGTCCCGCTGTCGAGGTAGGTGACGCTCACGACGACGTCATCGGTGCTCAGCTCATCGACGTACGTCCGGTCGACGTCGAACGAGAAGAAGCTCGTGTTGGCCGCCTGGTTGGTGCGCCAGTAGGCGCGGCCCTGCTCGGTGCCGGTCTGCAGGCCGGCCGGGTCCTCGCCGGCGGCGGGCTGTACGCCGAGGGTGGTCGGTGCCGCTCCGAGGTCGGCACCGACGCCGCTCGGATACATCGTGGCCGCGTGGGCCGGTGGGGCTCCGGCGAGCGCGCCGGTCAGCAGAAGTGCGGGGATCAGCCCGGCGAGCAGGCGGCGTGCGGTCATCAGGGAACCTCCAGATGGCGGACCGGAAGCGCAGTCGCGGTTAAGTTAAACCATGCGTGTTACTTATTCAAGAGTCCGCCGTCCGTCCTCGGAAGCGCCAGTGCGGCCACGATCGAGAGCACGGTGAAGCCGATCGCCCACCAGAAGGTGTGGTCGAGGAACAGGCTCAGCGGCGCAGGGGAGCGGAGCTGGAAGCGGACCTGCTGGCGGCCGCCTGGGACGAACTCACCGAGGTCGGCTATGCGCGGCTGACGATGGAGGGCGTCGCGGCGTCGCCGCCGAGGTCACCGACCTGGATCCGACGACCTTCGCGCTGAAGGGCAACCTGATGACCACCCTGGTCACCCGGGCAGCCGACCGCGGCGAGATCGTCAGTGCGGACCTACCGCCTCACGTCCTGACGGCCCCGGTCAACCTTCTTCGCCACGAAATGTTCCTCACCACCGAGCCGATCACCGAGTCGACGATCACCTCGATCGTCGACGACGTGTTCCTCCCGCTCGCCGGCCTGAAGTAGTCAGGCGACGCCGACCAGGGTCTTGGTGCTGGTGGCGGGGAGGGCTTCGAGCAGGGTGAAGAAGTGGGTGGCGGCGTCGGCCAGGCGCAGCGAGCCGGCTTCGTGGTGGGTCCAGCCGAACAGGAGTTCGCCGTCGAGGACGCGCTCGGCCAGCGGAACGGCGTACGAGCTGAGCGTGATGCGGTTCGGGCCGGTCTGCGGGTGGTGGTCACCGCAGCCGCACTCGGCCGCGATCACGATCGAGGTGAGCGCCTCCGGGGCGTACTGCCGTAACCGGAGTGCGGTGCCGCGCGCGCGTGAACCGGACGATCGTTGCGTCCGGCAACTGAACGAGGACGTCGACCGGTACCGCGCTCGAGCCCGGCAGCAAGCGGAGTCCGTGGGACGCGAGCAGGTCGGCGAAAGCCTGGAGATTCATGAGAAGTAAGTCCTGTGTTTGCTGGTGTCGGCGGGCGGGCCTGGAGAAAGGGCAGGGCCTCGCGCGCCTCAGACGGCGCGCGTCAGCGACAACAACAGCAACAACACAGCGAGATACGCATGCGGAAGATCATGGCAGAGACCCCGCAGGCTGCCAAACACCGCCCGCACTCTGAGACGACGGTCCGTAGTCACAACGAAAAAGACCAGCTGAGCGGCTGGCTCAGCTGGTCTTTTGATGGTTCTGGTCAGTCGGCTTTCTTGCCGAACATGATCTCGTCCCAGCTCGGCACGCTGGCCCGCTTCGACGCCCGCTTGGCCGGCTTCTTCTTCGGCTCCTCGACCGGCTGCTCGGCCGCCGCTACCTGCTCGGCCTCGTCAGGAGCCGGCTGCTCGACCGCCGGCTTCTGTGCAGGGGCCTGGGGCTTCGGTCGCTGCTGAGTGGGCGGTTGCGGCACGGGCCGCTGCTGGGTAGGCGGCTGCGGCACCGGGCGTTGCTGCGGCGCTGCCTGCTGCTCGGCCGGCTGTTGCGTTGTCCGCTGCTCCGTTGGCCTGTGCTCGGTCGGGCGCTGCTCCGCCGTGCGCTGCTGGGGTGCAGACGCCGGGCGCTCGGGGGCGATCCGGCGTTCGGTGAAGCGGTTCTCCGGTGCGGCTGCGCGCTCTTCCAGCGGAGCAGCCGGTGACGCCTCGGCAGGAGGCTGGGTCGGCCGCTCAACAGCCCGTACTGCGGACCGCACGGCCGGCGGCTCCTCGATCGGGACGTTGATCAGCGTCGGCTCTTCATCCGGGCTCGGCACCGAATGCACCCGTCGCGGTCCACGCTCACCCTCGCCAGGCATCCCACCGCGCGCCACGTCACCACCGCGGTATCCGTCACCCCGCGCACTGTCTCCCCGCACCCCGTCGCGACTCGTGTCCCGACCGGGCCCGCGGCCGAACTCACGCCCGGGCTCGTGTCCGTACTCCGGCACCTGGTCGCGTCCGAAGCCCCGGCCGGTGTCGCGGTTGGCGTCCCGGTCCGACTGATGCGCGCGACCGCGCGGCAGGCTGATCGTGTCCTCGAAGCCCGGCCTCGTAGCTGTCGGCGCCGTGGTCAGGCGCCAGGCTCAGGTCGAAGTCGGCGACCGCGGTGAGCCTGCGCTCCGACGTCGGCTGCGGCGCGATCACCTGCGCCTGCTCACCGACCAGCCAGCGAGCCTCGTCGTCATCCGGTACGGCGTACCGTCCCGGCGCGTCATAGGCGAACATCGCGACCTTCTCGTCGCCCGGCTCACCCTCGCTCGCGTCCGCGAAGTACGAGACGCGCACGGCCCACCGGCCGTCGTCGCGCCGCCAGGCATCCCATTCCGCGGACGCCGGGTCGACCCCGCGGATCCGCAGCCGCTCGGTGACCCAGGCGCCGAGGTTGCGGGTGGGGGCGTCGCCACCACCGCGACGGCGGACCGACGCACGCTGGGCGAGGCTCGCGACATGGTCCCGTTCGGCCAGCACCGGGCCGGCGAAGGCCATCACCCGTTCCATCGGCATCTGGGCGACGGCAGCGACCGCCTCGGGACTTTCACCGGCTCGGATCCGAGCCTGGATGTCTCGTGGGCGGAGCGCGCTCTCCATTTGAATCTCCAGCTGGCCGAGTCGGGCACGGTCGCCGCGCAAGGCCGCACGCAACCGGTCGTCGACCGGAACGGCGAACTCCTCACCCGTCTCGGCCACAGTCAGGATGAGCGTCTTGCCATCCTGACTCAGCCCAACGAGCCTCGCCTCGCGCATTGCCTCTGTTCTCCTGTGCGGTTCTTGACAGTCTCTCCCGACACGTACGCCTCCACCAAGACCGGCGCGCCGTGCCCGCCGGTCATTGTGGAGGTTATGTCACAAAGGCCCATCCTGCCTGCTCAGCAGGGTCCTTGTCGTCACACCAGTCACACTAGTCACAACATCGAGTCACCGTGACGGCAGGTCCACCCGGGCAACCACCGATCAGGCGGCTCCCCGGGTGGAAACCGATCAGTTGTGCGGGTACGCCGAACGGACCGCCAGGGCCCGCTTCAGGTCGTCGGCCTCGTCGCCGATCGCCCGCCGGATCCCGGCCGCGACCGACTCGTCCGCGACCAGGTCCGCTGCCAGCCGGACGACCCGCTCGTCGATCGAGTACCGCGGGAAGGCCAGCTGCGCACCCCGAGCCACCGCCCAGCCGGAGCGAAGCTTCTCGGTCGCCGCGATCTCAGCGAAGTAGCGCTCGACGATACGGCGCGGTGACGTCTGCCTGGCTCGGGTGCCAGAAGCCGGTCGCCGCGGCGTACAGGTCGTAGTTGGCTGCGTCCGCGTCGGTCGTGATCAGCGTCCAGGCGCGTTCCTTGGCCTCGGGCGTCGGCAGCGATGCGCGGCACTCGGTCGCGTGCACCTGACCCTCGGAGGAGTGGTCGCGGTCGAGCTCGGCGTCGATCTCCGCATCGCCGATCGCCCCGAGCCGCGCCAGCCGCTGAGTGATGTCCCACCGCAGCTCGGCGTCGACAGCCAGCCCCTCCGGTACGCCGGTGCCCGCGAGCCAGCCCTTGAGCTGGTCGACGTCCGACGCAGACCCGGACCAGGCCGCGGACGACCGCGAGCTGGAGGCTGCTGCCGGGCGGGGTCGACCCGACCCGGGCCGCGAGCACGTCGGCCAGCTGCCCACGATGCGGCTCGTACGGCAGGTAACCGCCGAGCAGCCGGGCCAGCGACCACGAGACCATCGTCGTGACGGCGATGTCGCTGTCCTCGTGCGGCAGCGCCGCGAGCACCACGTCGAACCCGAGCTGCGGGTCGAGCTCGGCATCCGCGATCGCGTCCCGCAGGCTGTTCAGTACGACGGCTCTGGTCACGCCGTCCGCGATCTTCGGCAGCACCTCGGCCAGCCGGCCGAGGCTGTCGGCGTCCAGCCGGATCTTCGCCCAGGTGTCGTCGGCCGCGTCCGGCACGATCACCGCGAGCGACGGGTCCAGCTCGACCTCGACCTCGTCGGAGTCCAGCAGCACCGGCACCGAGACGCTGCGGCCGGACTCGTCGAACCCGCCGACGGTCAGCTGGTGCGGCCGGTTCGCGGGGTAGGCGGCGGGCGCGACCCGGCGCAGCTTCACCCCGGTCGCGGTCCGCTCGGCGCTGATGGTGTCGACGCCCGGCGTACGGAGCCAGTTCTGGGCCCACTCCTCGAGGCCGACCGCGCCGGCCTCGGTCCACTTCGCGACCAGGTCGGCGAAGGTCGCGTTGCCGAACTCGTTGGAGGTGATGTGCGCGCGGACGCCGGCCAGGAAGATGTCGTCACCGAGGTAGGCGGCGAGCTGCTTGAGGGTGGCGGCACCCTTCGCGTACGAGATCCCGTCGAAGTCGTCCAGCGAGGCGAGAGCGTCCTTGACCGCGTCGGCGGCGATCGGGTGCGTCGACGACCGCTGGTCGGCCTGCAGACCCCACCACTTGCGGACGAAGGCGAAGTCGATCCAGTTGTCGGTGTACTGCGTCGCGGCGGTCGAGACCCGGTGCGCCATGTACTCCGCGAACGACTCGTTCAGCCACAGGTCGTTCCACCACTGCATCGTCACGGTGTCGCCGAACCATTGGTGCGCCATCTCGTGCACGACGGTCCGGGCCCGGCCGCTGCGCTCCTGGTCCGTCACGGCCGACCGGAACACCATCGCGTCGCGGAACGTCACGCAGCCCGGGTTCTCCATCGCGCCGGCGTTGAACTCCGGGACGAACGCCTGGTGGTACTCGCCGAACGGGTACCGGTAGCCGAAGAGGCGGTGGAACTCGTCGAACGCCTGCTTGGTGACGGTGAAGATGTCCTCGGCGTCGCGGTCCAGGGCCTCGCCGAGCGACTGCCGCGAGACCAGTCCGAGCGGGATCCCGTCGTGGGAGTCGAGGATCTGGTGGTACGGCCCGGCGACCAGGGTGACGAAGTACGTCGAGAGCGGCTTCGTCTCGGCCAGCTCCCAGCGGCCCGGGTAGACCTGGGTGGCAGCTCCGTTGCCGAGCACGATCCACTCCGGCGGCGCGGTCACCTTCACCTTGTACGGCGCCTTGAGGTCGGGCTGGTCGAAGCAGGCGAAGATCCGGGGCGCGGCGTCCAGGAACGACATCGCGTAGAGATAGGTGAGACCGTCCGCGGCGTCGACACTGCGGTGCAGGCCCTCGCCGTCGTTGGAGTAGAGCATCGAGGCGACCACGACGAGTTCGTTCTCCGCGGTCAGGCCGGTCAGCGCGAGCCGCCCGTCACTCAGTCCGGCGACGTCGACCGCCTCGCCGTTCAAGGTCACCGAGGTGAGTTCGGCGGGTTTGACGTCCAGGAAACTGGACTGACTGGACGCCGAGAACACGATCCTGGTCGTGGAACCGAAGGTGTGGTCTCCACGGGTCAGGTCGAGATCGACGTCGTACGAGTGGACGGTGAGTGCGGCGGCCCGGGTACGGGCGCCGTCGACGGTAAGGCTCGGCATGCTCGCACTCTATGTGGTCGCCAACAGCCGCGGCAGAGGCATCGTTAAGGTTTGACCATGACCGACATGGAGTACCGGCAGCTCGGTGACTCCGGTCTGACCGTCAGCGTGGTCGGACTGGGTTGCAACAACCTCGGCCGCAGGCTGGGCGCGGACCGGGCGGACGCGGTGGTGAACGCGGCCGTCGACGCGGGCATCACCCTCTTCGACACCGCCGACATCTACGGCATCGGCAGCGAGCACGGCTCGAGCGAGGAGCTGCTCGGCCAGGCGCTCGGCAAGCGCCGCGCGGACGTGGTGATCGCGACCAAGTTCGGTGGCGACATGCACGGCGAGAACGGGCCCGACTGGGGCGTGCGCGGTTCCCGCCGGTACATCCGCAAGGCGGTCGAGTCGAGCCTGCGCCGGCTCGGCACCGACTGGATCGATCTGTACCAGCTGCACTTCCCCGACCCGGTCACCCCGATCGAGGAGACCCTCGCCGCGCTCTCCGAGCTCGTTGCCGAGGGCAAGGTTCGCTACATCGGCAGCTCGCAGTTCGCCGGCTGGCAGGTCGTCGACGCGGACTGGGCGGCGCGGACGTCCGGGTCGGAGCACTTCATCAGCGCGCAGAACCGCTACTCGCTGCTCGAGCGCGAGGTCGAGGACGAGCTGATCCCGGCCTGCGAGCACCTCGGCATCGGCGTGCTGCCGTTCTTCCCGCTCGCCTCGGGGCTGCTGACCGGCAAGTACAAGCGCGGCGAGCCGGCCCCGGAAGGCACCCGGCTCGCGACCCAGCCGGACCGGCTGAGCTCGCGCCGACTTCGACCGGATCGAGGCACTCGAGACGTTCGCCGCCGAGCGCGATCTCTCGCTGATCGACGTCGCCATCGGTGGTCTCGCCGCCCAGCCGGCCGTCGCGTCGGTGATCGCGGGTGCCACCACTCCGGAGCAGATCGAGCAGAACGTCGCGGCCGGTCTGTGGAGTCCGACCCCGCAGGACCTGGCCGCCCTGGACGAACTCACGTGACCCTGATCCTGCTACCGCCGTCCGAAGGCAAGACGGGCCGCTCCCGCGGCAAGGCGGTCGACCTGCCGTCGCTGTCGTTCCCGGAGCTCAACGAGGTGCGCGAGACCGTCCTGGACTCGCTGGCCAAGGTGAGCTCCACGAGCGACGCGTACGGCGTACTGGGTGTCGGTCCGTCGCTGCGGGACGAGGTGGAGCGCAACATCCACTGGCGGAGCGAACCCGCAGTACCGGTCTCTGAGCTGTACTCCGGTGTTCTGTACGACGCTCTCGGATACTCCACCTTGTCGCCCGGCTCCAAGCGTCGCGCCGGGGCTCGTCTGTTGGTCGTGTCCGCGGCCTGGGGTGCATTGCGGATGGCGGACCGCGTACCGCCGTACCGGCTTTCGATGGGTACTTCGTTGCCTGGGCTCGGGCCGCTTGCTTCGCACTGGCGCGATCCGCTTGTTGCCTCGCTCGATGCCGCAGCGGCGAACTCGGTGATCGTCGACTGCCGTTCGTCGACCTATGCGGCTGCGTGGCGACCTAGTGGTGAGCAGGCGGCCAAGTGGGTCGCGGTGTCGGTAGTGCGCGAACGCGGGGGAGTGCGGTCGGTCGTGTCGCACAACGCGAAACACACGCGCGGACTGGTCGCGCGGCACCTGCTGGAGTCGGGCAAGGACCCGGGGACGCCGAAGGCACTGCACAAGCTGATCTCCGAACGCTGGAACGCGGAACTCGACCGGTCCGGCGCGGGCTGGACGCTGACCGTGGTGGAACACGACTGACCTTCACCAGGGATTCACTGGTGAGTGGTTTCCCACGCTGGCCAGGCGGGGAAGGGTTAGGCAGCGCAGTCAGGGGGGCACCGCCCACACCTCGGAGGCCTGAAAATGCGTCGTCTACTTGCATGCGTAACCACCGCCAGCACCATCGCAGCCACAGCCGTCATCGCCACTCCGGCACTGGCCGCGCCACCCACGCCGCCGTCAGCCAGTACTGCGGCAACTGAGCTGGCGAGCCTCACTGTCAAAGCAGAAGGAACGACTACTGGCTACAGCCGGGACAAGTTCCCGCATTGGCACACAGTGTCCGGCACTTGTGACACCCGCGAAGAAGTGCTGAAGCGCGACGGCACCGGCGTCTCCGTTGACAGCTCCTGCCAGCCGACGGCCGGCAAGTGGACCAGCGCCTACGACTCGGTCGTGATCACCGACAGCTCGGACGTCGACATCGACCACATCGTCCCGCTGGCCGAAGCCTGGAAGTCAGGCGCGAGCACCTGGACCACGGCCAAGCGCGAAGAGTTCGCGAACAACCTCACCATCTCGCAGCTGATCGCGGTCTCCGCGTCGAGCAACCGCTCCAAGGGCGACAAGGACCCGGCGTCCTGGCAACCGACCAACTCGGCGATCCACTGCCTCTACGCGCGCTACTGGATCTCGGTGAAGTACACCTACAAACTCTCCCTCCAGTCAGCCGAGAAGACCGCCCTGGAAGACATGCTCGACGCCTGCTGACCGGCCCCTGGGCCGTTTCGATGGGACCATAGGGCGAAGAGGTAGTCCCTTCCAACGTCCCAGGGAGGCAAGATGAGCGAGAGCTCAGCCACAACCACGGTGGACCGCCCGGAGCTGAAGCGGGTGATGGGGCCCGGACTGCTGCTGCTGTTCGTGGTCGGCGACATCCTCGGCACCGGGGTGTACGCGCTGACCGGCAAGGTCGCGGGCGAGGTCGGTGGCGCGGTCTGGCTGCCGTTCCTGTGCGCCTTCGTGGTCGCGATGCTGACGGCAACGAGTTACCTGGAGCTCGTCACGAAGTACCCGAAGGCCGGTGGTGCGGCGGTCTACACGCACAAGGCGTTCGGGATCCACTTCCTCACCTTCCTGCTCACCTTCGCGGTGATGTGCTCCGGGCTGACCTCGGCGTCGAGCGCGTCGAAGGCGTTCTCGGAGAACTTCTTCAAGGCGGTGAAGATCGACTCCTCGCACGGGTCGGTGCTGATGATCACCGCGCTGTCCTTCATGGCGTTGATTGCCCTGGTCAACCTTCGCGGCGTCGGCGAGAGCGTCAAGGCGAACGTCGTCCTGACCCTGATCGAGCTGACCGGTCTGCTGATCGTGATCGGTGTCGGCGCCTGGGCGCTGGCCAACGGTGACGGCGACACGTCCCGGCTGACCGACTTCAACACGCCGTCGGGCGAGTCGCCGTTCAGCGCGGTCACCGCGGCGACGGCGCTCGCGTTCTTCGCGATGGTCGGCTTCGAGGACTCGGTGAACATGGCCGAGGAGACCAAGGACCCGGTCAAGATCTTCCCCAAGATCATGCTGATCGGCCTCAGCATCACCGGCGTGATCTACATCCTGGTCGCGATCTCTGCCGTCGCCCTGGTCTCGCCGGACGAGCTGAACAAGGGCGCCACCCCGCTGCTCAAGGTGATCCAGGCCGGCGCACCCGGGCTTCCCGCTCCAGATCTTCGCCTGGATCACGATGTTCGCGGTCGCCAACTCGGCCCTGATCAACATGCTGATGGCGAGCCGGCTGCTCTACGGCATGTCCCACGAGAAGGTGCTGCCCGGGTCCGCTCGGCCGCGTGCTGCACAAGCGCCGTACGCCGTGGGTCGCGATCCTCTTCACGACCCTGCTCGCGTTCCTGCTGATCGGGTACGCCGACCTCGCGGCCCTCGGCGGCACGACCGCGTTCCTGCTGTTGTGCGTCTTCGCGATCGTCAACGTGGCAGTTCTCGTACTGCGACGCGACCCTGTCGAGCACAAGCACTTCCATGCGCCGACCGCGTTGCCGGTGCTCGGTGTGGTGCTCTGCGTCTACCTGGCCAGCCCGCTGTCGGGGCGCGCCAAGGACGACTACAAGATCGCCGGCTATCTGATGCTGGTCGGCGTCGGTCTCTGGGCGATCACCTGGCTGCTCAACAAGTACGTCTTCAAGCGCAAGTCCGACTTCGACCCGAGCCACCTCGACCCCAGCGGCCCGGTCAACTGAGGTAGACCCAGCTCTACAGCAAGGCGGTCGGACACACCAGTGAGATTCGGCAAGCTCGGCATTACCGAGGATCCCCACTCGCACCGCCGAGTACTAGCCACGTTCGCATACCTGCGCTCCGCCCCCGGCACCGGCAATGAAGCGCCGGCACCACCAAGGGCGAGCGGTGTCGTACAGCACGCTGGTCCCAGAAGGCGGAGCGGGCGTAGCGCGGATCAAGTCGACGACCTGCCCGATAGCAGTCAAACCGACCTACCGCCCGGCATTCGGTGGACCGTACGTGAATGGGAATCGCCCTGGTCGCCGATCTGCAGCTCGCGACCTGAGGGGTGGCGGAACTTCCAGCGTACGTCGGCTCCGGGGTGGCCGGGGCGCTGTTAGCCGAATGCTGCGCAGAGGGCGGCGGTGTCTCCACTGGCCAACTGGAAGTTCCCGGCTTGGAAGAGCACGTCGCCGGTCGTGGGGTTCTCCACGATCCTGCCGACATCGAGGCCGACGGTTCGCCCGTGTGGCAGGCGGATGTGGACGAGCAGACCGGCGATTGTCTCCGAAACGGGGTTCCCGGAATCGTCAAACAGGATGACGTTGTTCCAGCGCTCTGTTTGGGGTAGCGATATTCCGTTGGCATTCACGGTGAACTCGTTCGAGAAGTGGATGATCGCCCGGCTGATGTTTCCCGCATCGTCAAAGAAGGATGCAAAATGTCCTGAGACTTGACCGGTGACCTGGAGCGGGAAGGGGCAAAGAAAGCTGTCGGTTTCATCGACAGGGAAGCTGAACGCTCCGTGGTCGACCGGTGGGTCGGCCGCATGGGCTGCTGGTGTCCAACCGGCGAACACAAATGCAATGACTACGCCCACGATGGACAGTAGTCGTCGTGGCATGTGCATGGTATTCCTCCTGAATCGGCATGTCCTTGGTCACGAGGCTCATTCGCACCACACGGATGGTGTGTGGACGTCGGGTTCTGTTCATGGCGCGTGGCCCATTCGGTCGAAGCCGGCCGCTCGACCGATCGGCCGCAGTGCACGGCGGCCGGGCTGGTCAGGAGCCGGCGTTGGGCGATGTCAGCGTGCCAACGGGTGAGATCCCCAGTCCACTTGTCCTTCGTGGTCGGGGGTGTTCGTGACCTGGACCAGGTCGTTCCCGCTTGGTCGTGCGGTGTAGATGTCATCCTGCCCGAGGGAGGGCAGGTACATGCTGAACGCGATGCGCGACCCGTCTGGGGACCACACGGGTTCGTAGGCGTCGTACCACCTGTCGCCGGTATGGAGAGCGATCTTGTGGAGACCGTGGCCGTTCGGGTGCACGACAAACAGCGCGTGCTGATCCGGTGCCGGCGCGTCGAACAGGATCCACCGCCCGTCCGGCGACCAGCTGGCGGTGCAGCAGCCGCCCTGACCCCAGCGGGTGATCTGCCGAACCCTGGACCCGTTGGTGTTGACAACGAACAGGGCCTTGTTGTGTCCCTCGGCGAGATTCGGGTTCTCGCGCACGAACACGATTTGCGAACCGTCCGGTGAGTAATCACCTGGGTCATCTATGCCGCCGTACGGGTTCTTGGCCAGACGCACCAAACCACCGCCGTCGGCGCTGCGGACCGTGTAGACGCCACTGCGGGATGGATCGTTGTCGTCCCAGCCGCTACAGGCCAGTCGCTTCCCGTCCGGTGACCAAGGAAAACAGCCGAGGTTCAGGCCCGCAACTGGAATCGGTAGGACGTGATAGCCGCTGCCGTCCGGGTTCACGATCGCGGTACCGATCCGTCCGTCCGGCGTTGGCCAGCCAGACGCGCCGGCCAGGGCAAGCCTGGTGCCATCCGGTGACCAATCGGCGCAACAGCCCCCGCCACCCAGCGCGTGTTCGCCGGAGCCGTCCGGATTGCTCGTGATAATGGCCTCGCCATCGGCACTCACACGGTCGAAGACGATCTGACCGTTCAGCCTGTGTACCTGGGCTTCGGCAGATGGCGTGGATGCCTGTGCTTCAGCGGCGCCTAGCGGTCCGATCGCGAGCGCGAGAACGAGCAGCGCCCTCACAGAGCGCCCCATTGCGGCACTTACCCCAAAGATCTGCATTAGCCTGCGGCCCCCTCGATCGTCGGCTGAGTTGCCCCCAACCCAGCGCGGCCCTGCTGGTCGCGACACCGAACCAGTTCGCACCTTGTGTTCGATCGTAAAGAGGTCGCGGCAGCCTTGCCGCTCACCGGATCACTCAGTGACACGGGCTTCCGCAGGGTGGCTTCCGCGCTGGGTGTTCGGTACTGAGACAGCTGTGCGCCCTGCTCGTTGCTGTGTGGAGGCGGCGAGCGATTCCGCGGCTCGGAGCGTGGCCTTCAGGATTCGACCCGCATCGCTACGGGCCACCGGTACGGTCACTCCAAGAATCGCCGTGGCCTGGCCGAGGCCCCTGACGCGGACGGCGACACAGCGCCAGCCGAGGACGCTCTGCTCGGACTCCACCGAGGCACCTAGGTCGTGGGCCTGCCATAGGGCAGCCTCCAGCTCGCCCACCGTCATGGGCGAGTTCGGCGTCGAGCGCGGCAACCCGCAGCGCCCTAGCTGGTCGAGGATGTCCGGGCGGCCATCAAGGACCAGGCGACCGCCGGCGGTGTTGGCAAGCGTCGCGAGGCTGGTTGGGTCCGGCCAGTAGGCCTGCACGAGGCCTGAGAGCTCCGGGTCGCAGGCCACCTCGACCGGCAGAGGCACAGCTGCCTGGTGGGGGTCGAGGGGACTGAGCCACACGAGCCCGCCGCACTGGGCATGCAGTTCCTCAAGGTGATCACGGGCGTCGAGGAAACTATGTTGATACGCGGCGATGCGGCCGAGGTGGGCTAGGCCGGGCCCGATGGCGTAGCCATGAGGTGCTCGCACGAGAACGTGCCGGCGGACCAGGTCCTCGGCGATGCGGCGCACTGTGGGCTTGGGAATTCCTGTCTTCGCCACGAGGTCGACGAGTGGGGTCTGGATGCCGAGGGCCACCGTGTTGACGATTTCGAGGGCTCGGCCAACGACGGTGCCGTCATCCACGGGGTTCACTTCCTGGCGGGATCTCGTGTCACTCAGTGACTCGGGTTAGGACGGTGCCTGGGCGTCTGTCCCAACGATCAGGTTATGATCTGCGGATCGTTGGCGGAAGGCGTCTGCCGTGACGCCCCAGGTTCGGTCAGAGCCACCTGCGAGATGTCTGACTAGCCCGCGCGAGCTCCAGTTGGACCGGCCCTGAGATCGGACGGCAACTGCCCACGCCAGTGTTCGGTACCAGTCCGGGCGAGCCGCGGACCGACGTGACTGTCAGCCGCGAGGCCTACATGGCGGGTGGCGCCGGAGGTATCGTCACGACGACCGCCGATCTCACCCGCTTCTTCCGGACCCTGTTCGACGGCCGGCTGCTGCGACCGGCTGAACTAGCGGCGGTGCAACAGACGATGCCGGTGGCCGGCGAGCTGGCGGAGCTGTGGCCGGGTGCGCGGGACTGGCTAGGGTTGTTCACCCGGCCGCTGAGCTGTGGTGGCGACTACTGGGGACACAGCGGTGACATCGACGGATACACGACCCGCGACTGCTTCACCACCGATGGCCGGTCAGTGGTTGTCTGCGTCTCTACCGAACCCGCGGACTCCCTGGACCACGCCGTAGCCCAGGACAAGGCCGCCGGAGATCTCATCGACCACGCCCTCTGCGCGCCCAAGAAGTGAGGTCAGGCTCGTTGCGGGGTCGAGGTTGGACGGGCGGACTGGGAGGAGGGCGGCGAGGACGACGGTGCCGAGGGCTGCCAGGGCCAGGGCGACGGCGATCCAGCCGAGGTCGGGGTAGCCGGCTCCGGCGTCGATCGCCAGGCCGCCGAGCCAGGGGCCGATGGTGATGCCGACGTTGAAGGAGGAGAAGTTGATCGCGGTGGCGAAGGTCGGTGCCTGACCCGCCAGGCTGAAGACCCGGGCGTTCAGGGCGGGGTTGGTGGCGAAACCGAAGCCGCCGAGCAGGAAGACCGTCGCGATTGTGATCACGGGATCGCCGGCCCACAGAGCGAGCGCGGCAGACAGGACGACCAGGCCGGTGATCCCGACCGACAACGTGCGGAACGGAGTGGCGTCCGCAGTACGGCCGCCGATCGTGATGCCGATGAGCGAGCCCACGCCGTACAGGGCGAGCACGCCGGGGACAGCACCGGGGTGGAGTCCGGTGGCCTGGGTGAGCAGGGGAGCGAAGTAGCTGAAGATCACCAGGATGGCCGCGGTGACGAGCGCGGTTGTCGCATAGGACAGCCACAGCCGTGGGTTCGCCATTGCGCGGATCTCCTCGCGGAGGTTCGGCGTGGCCTCCGGGTCCGGTGCGCCGCCCGGGATCGTGGCCAGCACGCCGGCCATCGCCAAGGTGGACAGCGCCGCGACCGTCCAGAAGGCCGCCCGCCAGCCGAGGTGCTGGCCGATCAGCGTCCCGGCCGGCAACCCGAGGATGGTCGCGATGGTGAGCCCGCTCGCGACGACACTCATCGCTTTCGCCCGGCTGTTGCGGGGGACCAGATCGACCGCCGTGACCGCGGCGACCGCCCAGAACCCGGCGTACACGAAGGCGCCGACGACACGGGTCACCAGCAGCACTTCGTAGTTCGGCGTGAGTGCGCCCGCCGACGTGGGCCAGCGCGAAGATCGCGAGGAAGACCAGCAACGCCGTACGCCGGGGCCAGCGCAGCGTGACGATCGCCAGCACCGGTGCACCGACCAGCATGCCGACGGCGAACGCGGAGATCAGCAGCCCTGCGTCCGGGATCGACACGCCCAGGTCGGTGGCCATCTCGGGCAGCAGTCCGGCGAGCATCAGCTCGGACGTGCCCTGGGCGAAGATGGCCAGTCCCAGGATGTAGACGGCGATCGGCATCGCGAATCCCCCTCAAGATTCGGTTCGGTACGTCGGTCGGCCGCGGGCGCGGCTGGGCAGTCCCCTCTCCGTAATGTCCCCTCACTCCTCACACCCAGCACAGCGCCCTCAGTCACCACCGTCACCCCACGCCACGCGAGCGATACCCATTGTGACGCATGAAGGCCGGTTCGCGCTGGCTGTGTCTCACGCCTGTGGACAAACTCACGTCGGCGTACCGGGTGAACCGCCGGGGATGCTGCGGAGGTTTGGCCTGATCGGGCATCGTTGAGGCATGAGCTTCCAGACCCCGGCCCGGAAGACCGGCAGCGTCGTCGACGCCGCCCGGATCAGCAGCGGGATCAAGCTACTCGTCGCGCTGGTCGGCCTGATGTGGCTCAGCGAGATCGTCGACACGGCGCTGCACGGGCGGCTCGACCGGTACGGGATCATCGCCCGCGAACCCGACGGCCTGTTCGGCATCATCACCGCGCCGTTCCTGCACCTCGGCTTCGGTCACCTGATCTCGAACACGCTGCCGCTCGTCACCCTCGGCGCGATCATCGCGGTCAGCGGTGCGCTGCGGCTCTTCTCGGTGACCGCGATCGTCACCACCATCGGCGGACTCGGCACCTGGCTGATCTCACCGCCGCACACGATCACGATCGGCGCGAGCGGGCTCGTCTTCGGGTACGCCGCGTACCTGGTCGCCCGCGGCATCTTCAACCGCCGCCTCGGCCAGATCGCCATCGGCGTGATCGTCATCCTGGTCTGGGGCAGCGCCCTGCTCGGCGGCCTCCTCCCACAAGACGGCATCTCCTGGCAGGGCCACCTCTTCGGCGGCATCGCCGGCATCCTCTCCGCCTGGATCCTCGCCGAAGACCGCAAACCCACCACCCGCCCCGTCGTCTGAGGTCTGTTTCAGGGCGAAGGTGGCAGGGTAGGCGCTCCGCCCCCGCGGGTGGGCCACCGCCTTCAGGCGAGCGTGCTCGGATCCGTGTTGGCGCCGCACACGACGACGACCACGCGCTCGCCGGGCGCCGGTTGGTAGGCGCCGGTCTGTAGCGCGGCGTAGGTGACGGCGGCGCCGTGCTCGACCGCAAGGTGATAGTCGCGCCACAGCTCGTTGCGTGCAGCAACGATCGCGTCCTCGGTAACGAGCACCGAGCCGAAGTCGTAGCGCTTTGCCGCCGCGAAGGCGAGCGCACCCAGCCGCCGCGCACCGAGCGAATCAGCAGCCAGCCCACCAACCTGTACGTCGACGAGCTCGCCGGCCTCCAGCGTCTTGCGCAGAGTCGGCGCCAACTCGGGTTCCACCCCGATCACCCGAGCCCGGTCTTCCATCGCAGTCGCGATCCCAGCGATCAAACCCGCCACCGCCGACCGCAACCAGCACCGTGTCGAACCCATCGATCTGCTCAAGCAACTCCAGCCCGAGCGTGCCCTGCCCAGCCACAACCTCCGGCTGGTCGTAGGCGTGCACCAACAACGCCCCGGACTCTGAAGCCGAAGCGACCGCAGCCTCATACGCCTCGGCGTACTCGCTTCCGATCTGCACGACCTCCGCATCGAGCGTCCGCAACCGCGCGACCTTCGGCAGCGGCGCGTTCTCCGGCACGAAGATCCGAGCCGGTACGCCGAGTTCGCGCGCGGCGTACGCGACAGCGAGCCCCGCGTTCCCACCGGATGCCGTGACGACTCCCTGCCCGGTGAGCGTGCCCTGCTCCTTCGCGCTCAGCAGCCGGTTGAACGCACCACGCGGCTTGAACGACCCGACATGCTGCACGAGCTCGAGCTTGAACGTCACCGTGGGCGCGACCTGCAGCACCGGCGTACGGCGTACCCGACCTTCGATCCGCCGAGCAGCTGCCAGCACATCCTCACGCAAAACCGTCATGCCTCCAACCCTCGCACACCCCTTACCGCCACCTTTTCGCCTGGCCGTGGGGGAGCATGTCGGGGCCTGGGGTGATAGGCAGGACCTCAGGGATCTGGTGATGGAGGCAAGCAGATGGGTGCGTACGAGGAGAGCTACCGCCGCAGCCTGGCGGATCCGGAGGGTTTCTGGCTGGAGGCGGCCGAGGCGATCAGCTGGTCACGCACTCCGACCCGCGCGCTCGACGACTCGGCCGCACCGCTCTACCGATGGTTCCCCGACGGCGAGCTCAATACGTCGTACAACGCTCTCGACCGGCACGTCGAGAGCCGGCAACGGCGAACGCACCGCGCTGATCTACGACTCACCCGTGACCGGGACGACGCGCACGTTCTCGTACGCCGAGCTTCGCGACCGGGTCGCCGTCTTCGCGGGCGCGCTCAAGTCCCTCGGCGTCGGCAAGGGCGACCGGGTCATCGTCTACATGCCGATGATCCCCGAGGCCGTGATCACGATGCTGGCCTGTGCGCGGCTCGGGGCGATCCACTCGGTCGTGTTCGGCGGGTTCGCGCCGAAGGAACTCGCGGCGCGGATCGACGACGCGACGCCGAAGGTGATCGTCGCCGCCTCGTGTGGGATCGAGCCGACCCGGGTCGTCGAGTACAAACCGATCGTCGACAGCGCGCTCGAACTCGCCGCCCACCAGCCCGACCACACCGTCGTGCTGCAACGCGAGAACGCGCCCGGGAAACTCGGAGAGCGCGATCTCGACTGGGAAACGCTGATCTCGGACGCGACGCCGGCCGACCCGGTGCCGGTCGCCGCGACCGATCCGCTCTACGTGCTCTACACCTCCGGCACGACCGGGAAGCCGAAGGGCGTCGTCCGCGACAACGGCGGTCACGCGGTCGCTCTCGCCTGGACCATGCGCGCCGTCTACGACATCGGGCCGGGTGATGTCTGGTGGACCGCCTCCGACGTCGGCTGGGTGGTCGGCCACTCCTACATCGTCTATGCGCCGCTGCTCGTCGGCGCGACCACGATCCTCTACGAGGGCAAACCCGTCGGTACGCCGGACGCGGGCGCGTTCTGGCGCGTCATCTCCGAGCATCGCGCGAAGGCGCTGTTCACCGCGCCGACCGCGCTCCGGGCGATCAAGAAGGTCGATCCCGAGGCGGTCGAGCTGGCGAAGTACGACCTGTCCGGGTTCGAGACGCTGTTCCTCGCGGGGGAGCGGCTCGATCCCGAGACGTATCACTGGGCGCACGGCAAACTCGGCGTACCGGTTGTCGATCACTGGTGGCAGACGGAGACCGGCTGGCCGATCGCGGCCAACCCGCGCGGGCTCGAACCGTTGCCGACCAAACCGGGCTCGGCGACCGTTCCGCTGCCGGGGTGGAACGTGCAGATCCTTGACGCCGGTGGGACCGAGTTGCCTGCGGGGGAGGAGGGCGCGATCGCGATCAAGCTGCCGCTGCCGCCTGGTGCGCTGCCGACGCTGTGGGGTGACGATGAGCGCTACATCGACAACTACCTGAGTCAGTACGACGGGTATCTACCTGACCGGTGACGGTGGTCATATCGATGCCGACGGCTACGTGTTCGTGATGGGCCGGACCGACGACGTCATCAATGTCGCCGGGCATCGGCTGTCGACCGGCAGCATGGAGGCGGTGCTCGCGGCGCATCCAGCGGTCGCCGAGTGCGCGGTGATCGGCGTCCACGATGCGCTGAAAGGCCAACTCCCGCGCGGCCTCGTCGTCCTGAAGGCCGGCGTGGAGATCTCGGCCGAGACTCTCCAGGAGGAATTGGTAGCCGCCGTACGCCGTGACATCGGCCCGGTCGCCGCCTTCCGCGAGATCTCCGTCGTCGAGGCGCTGCCGAAGACCCGCTCCGGCAAGATCCTCCGCAAGACCATGCGCGGAATCGCCGACGGCCGCGACGAGCCGATCCCCTCCACCATCGAGGACCCCACCGTCCTGGAAACCCTCCGCCCGATCCTCCGCCACACCCCCTGACCCGGCACTCCCTCGCCCACCCACACCTCACCGGGTGCTCGGGGCACCCATCCGTCACCTCAACCTGCTGCGTCCGAGGACGCGGGAGGCGACAGGTCCCTGGCGTGAGGAGTCTTGGCGGTTAGGCTCGGGGTATGCGAGTTGTTATTGCGGGTGGACATGGGCAGATCGCACTGCGGTTGACCAAGCTGCTGGCTGCTGACGGGCATCAGGTGGTCGGGTTGGTGCGCAATCCGGCGCATGAGGCCGACATCGCCGCCGCGGGTGGCACTGCCGCAGTACTGGATCTTGAGAAGTCGCATGTGACCGCGGTCGCCGACGTACTGGCAGGTGCCGATGTCGCGATCTTCTCGGCCGGCGCTGGGCCGGGCAGTGGCAACGAACGCAAGGACACCGTCGACCGCGGTGCCGCCGCGTTGCTTGCAGACGGGGCCGAGCGGGCGGGTGTACAGAGGTTCATCCAGGTCAGTTCGATGGGTGCCGACCGTGTCGACGAGCTGGACCCGGACGACAGCTTCACGATCTACCTGCGGGCGAAGAAGGCGGCTGAGGACGACCTGCGCGCCCGCGACGACCTGGACTGGACCGTACTCCGGCCAGGTGCGCTCACCAACGATCCCGGGACCGGCCTGGTCCTGCTCGCCGACAAGACCGGCCGCGGCAGCGTGACCCGCGACGACGTGGCCGCCGTTCTTGCCGGCACTCTGCGACACCCCGGCCGCGATCGGCCGGACCCTGGAACTCATCGCCGGCGAGACACCCATCGCCGCTGCGCTGAGCACCCTCTAACAGTTGCTACCAGCAACAGATTGCGACGGACATGGGCGACGACACCCTCCGCTCGGTGCACTTCGAGCGGACCGAGAACAGCAAGTACCTGGTTCACAACGTGCGCGGCGGCACGCTGACGGTCGGCTCCGGCGGTGAGACCGACACCGACTTCACCCCGGTCGAGCTGCTGCTCGCCGCGATCGGCGCCTGCTCGGCGATCGACGTCGACGTCGTGGTGAGCCGGCGCGCCGAGCCCACCGAGTTCAGCGCCGTCGTCCACGGCGACAAGATCCGCGATCCCGAGCAGGGCAACCGGATGGAGAACCTCGCCGTCGAGTTCACCATCCGCTTCCCCGAAGGCGAAGCCGGCGACAAGGCCCGCGAGGCGCTCCCACGCGCAGTCAAGATGTCCCACGACCGCCTCTGCACCGTCAGCCGCACAGTCGAGCTAGGCACCCCCGTCACGCACCACCGTCGTCGACTAGCCGCTCACCCAGCTCACCCATCGTCTGAGAGAACGCGCTCTCCAGGTCGACCTCGTACGCGTCCGCCAGCACCATCACCGACCACAAGCAGTCGGCCAGCTCGTGCGCCAGCGCCGCGTCGAGGTCGTCCCGCGGCCGCACGCCCTCCTTGCCCTGCACAAGCTTCGCCAGATCCCCGACGTCACCCAGAAACCCCAGCATCAACTCTTCCCGGGACCAACTCCGCCCGTACCGCCGCGCCTCCACCTCGGCGTACCTCTCCCGAACCACCCGGGCCTTCTCCACCATCTCCGCAAACTCCATCCGGCGACGGTAGCCGGAGGTCAGCGGGTGATGGTGTGGCGGTGGAGGTGCCAGCCGGGCGTTCTGGTGGCGCGGAGGATTTCCGCGGGTGGTGCGGACTTCGCGGGGACCCATCCAGGACTGGTTAGGCTTGTGGAACGCCCAGCCGGCGCCGAGAGTCACAGCGGCGTGCTGGACGGCGCGATTGGTGTCGCGCCAGACAAGGACAGTGCCCGGTACGTCGTCGCGCCCACCGCGCGTGGTGTGCTGATCGAGCCACGCGTCGAACGGTTGCCTCTGCATCCACTCCTGCGCGGCGCCTTCGACCCCGGCGGCCGCCATCACCGTGCCGAAGCAGTTCGGGCCGCTCCCGTCGGCGAACGTCCCGGCCAGGTCGCGCGCCTGAGGGAGCACGCCGGCCGCGGCACGCCACACAGACCGCCGGCACCTCGCGATGCCGGCTCGGGCCGAGATCATCGGTGATGACCCGCGTCAGCACCTGAGGCGCTGCGTCGCGTAGTACGGACTTCCACCAGACGAAGCGGTGCCCGTCCGCCTGCTGCGCGATCTCAGCCCGAGCACCTCTCGCCAAGCCCGGACCGTCGGTACTTCGGAGCGCTCGTGCGTCACCTGCGCACGGACCAACCCAGCCCGCGTCGGCCGCGGCAGCTCCATGAACTCAGCCTCGTCCAGCCAGACCGACTTCAGCCGGCTGTCGAGGTTGTAGCTCTGATACGTATCGCGCAGTTGCTTGTCGGGCTCGGTCGGATCGAGCGGCAGCGACCACGCCTTCGCCTGCCGCGCGGTCACGTAGAAGGGCTGCCGATCCGGAGCGAGCCAGTCGATCCAGGAATTCAGCAACCCAGCGGACACCTCGATGTCGAGGACGCGCATCAAACCTCCGGCGGCGGGCCTTGCGGCCCCCGGTAGGGCTGCGTCTGGCTGTACACCAGATTGGTAGTCGTACTCCCGAACTCGGTCAACTCGTTTACCAGCTGCTTCGAGGTGCGCCATCGACCCGGCCGCGACCTTCAGCATGTAGCAGTCGTCACCCGTCGTCCGCAGGCACTCCAGGATCTCGATCCGTTCCTCGAGCAGCTTCCGCAGCGGCTCGTGTTTGTTCCCGGGATACTTCAGCCGGATTACGGCCAGCACGGCGAACCCGACCTTCGTCAGATCCACGTCCGCGCGATACCCGCTGATGATCCCGGCCGCCTCCAGCCGCTTCAACCGCTCGGTCGTCGCCGACGCGCTCAGGTTCACCCGGCGCCCGAGCTCGGTCAGCGCGATCCGCCCGTCCCGCTGCAGCTCGACCAGGATGGCCCAGTCGGTCGGATCGAGAGTCCTCGGTCATCCGGTCAAGATACCGGTGGATCCCCGGCAGAGAGCACGTCTTACCGGGAGAAATCTCTTCAGGAGCGGCCCTTTCGGCTGGATAACCTGACGGGGTGCAGATCGGTGTGAACGTCCCCAACTTCGGCCCGGGCACCGACCCCGGCCGGCTCCGCGACTGGGCCCGGACGGTCGAGGGTCTCGGCTACGACCTGCTGATGGTGTCCGACCACGTCGCCATCACGCCGGACGTCGCCGAGCAGTATCCGGCGCCTTTCTACGAACCGTTCACCGCGCTCAGCTGGCTGGCCGGCGTGACCGACACGATCAGGCTCGGTACGACGGTGCTGATCGCGCCGTACCGGCACCCGCTGCTGGTCGCCCGGATGGCGGCGAACCTCAATCAGCTCAGCGGCGGCCGCCTGGTTCTCGGCGTCGGAGCCGGCTGGGCGCGGCAGGAGTTCGAGGCGCTCGGCGTCGACTTCAGCCGTCGAGGAAAGCTGACCGACGAACTGCTTCGGGACGTCCGGGCAGCGTGGGAGAACGACGCGGACTACCGCAGCGGCGGCATCCCGATCTGGGTCGGCGGCCTCAGTACTGCGGGGATGCGGCGGGCCGTCCGCTTCGGCGACGCGTGGCACCCGCTGCGTCAGTCGATGGACTGGATGCGGAACGCGCTCCCGCGGTTGGCCGAGATCGCCGAGAACGAACAGAGAGCGCTCCCGGCGTTCACGCCGCGGATCCTGCTCCGGCTGACCCCCGAACCGCTGGCCGACCGGGTCGCCGGCGAAGGGTCGATCGACCAGGTGATCGGCGATCTCGACGAACTCCGGGCGCTCGGCGCCACAGCCGTAGTACTGGATCCGTTCGTCGGCGATCCAGCAGAGACCGAACGGCCGGAGACGGCCTGGCAGGCGCTGGCCACAGTGATGGCGCATCGAGGAATGGAGAACAAGTGAGCACCGCAGAAGAGGACTTCCTGCGGCGGGCGATCGCCTTGGCCGCGGCGGCCCGGGAGTCGGGCAACCCGCCGTTCGGCTCGATCCTGGTCGGGCCCGACGGGTCAGTGGTTGCCGAGGACAACAACACGAGCATCACCGACAACGACATCAGCGCGCACCCGGAGCTCAAGCTGGCGAAGTGGGCGGCTCGTGAGTTGTCACCCGAGGACGCCGCGAAGACGACGATGTACACGAGCTGCCAGCCGTGCGGGATGTGCACCGGCGCGATCGAGCGCTCAGGCCTCGGCCGGGTCGTCTACGCGATGTCCGGCGAGCAGCTGAACGGCCTCAAACCAGGCGGCGGATTCGCGCCCGTAGTACAGGACGGCCCTGCCTTGTACGACGAGGCGAGCGCTGTGGTGCAGGGCTACTACAACTGACCCCGGCTCGCGCGGGACCGGTCAGCCTGGCAAGGTATGCCGGGTCCCGCGCGAGAGGAGAGCCACCGGTGCCTGATGTCTTCGCCGGCCGGTTCGAACTCATCGATCCCGTCGGCTCGGGCGGTACGGGCACCGTCTGGCGTGCCTGGGACCGCCGGCAGCACCGGCTCTGCGCGGCCAAGGTCCTGCGCCAGCGTCATGCCGGCGCCTTGCTGCGGTTCGTCCGGGAGCAAGGTCTGCGGCTCGAGCACCCGAACGTCCTCAGCCCCTACAGCTGGGTAGCCGAAGACGACCAGGCCCTGCTCGCCATGGATCTGGTCGGCGGCGGCTCGGTCAGCAACCTGATCGCCGACTTCGGCGCACTCCCGGAGCGCTACGCCGCGGAGCTCCTCGCCCAGGTGCTAGCCGCGCTGGAGCAGGTCCACGCGGCCGGAGTCGTCCACCGCGACGTCAAGCCCGCGAACCTGTTGCTCGAGACAACAGGAACCAACGCCCCCGTACTACGGCTGAGCGACTTCGGGATCGCCTTGTCGCTAGGCGAGCCCCGTCTCACCCAGCAAGGCACAGTCGTCGGTACGCCGGGCTATGTCGCTCCCGAGGTGCTTGCCGGCGACCCGCCGACTATCGCGCAGGACCTGTACGCGGCAGGCGTCACCGGCTGGCAACTGCTGACCGGCGAAGAACCACCTGCCGCCGGGCCGCTGCCGCCGCGACCAGGAGGCAGCGTCGTCTGGGATGTGGTCGAAGGACTCATCCAGGCCGATCCTGACGAACGGACAGTATCGGCGACGGACGCGTTGAAGGCACTTGCTCCCGCCCTCGCAGCGCCTTTGCAGATCCCGGCGTACACCGCGGACGGCGAGCTGATCGAGGTCTTCGACCAACTACCGCCGCTGCCGCCGGCGTACCAGGCCCTCGCTGCACCACCGAAACCGCCGGAGCCTGTCGGCAGCAAGCCGATCCGCGGACGGTTGCTGCTGGTCGGTGGTGGTTTGGCGACGCTGATGGCCGCGAGCGTCGTCGTCGTACTGCTCAACGGGCCAGGAGACGGCGGTAATGCGCCGATATCGCCTGGGAGCTCAACAACACCTCCACCCTCCGCCCCACCAGAGACGATTCCCACCGGTCCGGTCACGCCCAGGCCCAACCCCCAGGTGACGGTCGGCGCGGTCTGTGGCTGGCAGGAGGCCGGTCAGATCGAGACGACTGCTGGCGGCACTCGCGTTGAGTGCCGCCAGCAAGGGTCGTCCTATCGGTGGATCAAGGCTGGTTAGGCCAGCTCGGCCCAGGCCCGTTCGGGTACGTCGGCGGTGCGGGCGGCTTGCGACGACGAAGTACCAGTAGGGCCGCACCACCGGCGACGATCAGCACCAGGACCACGCCGAGGATGATCCACGGCAGCCCGGACGGGGAATCGTCCTTGACCGGCTGCACATCGCCGGTCTTGCCACCGGCCTCGGTCTTCGAACCGGAAGGCGTCGAGTCGGAGGCTGTCGGCGTCGGCGTCGGTGTGGATTCGGTGTCGCCGGACGCGCCGTACACCGGTCCGGCGGCCTTGTCCCCGGCCACCGCCACGTCGAGCGTCAGCGGCACGCCACCCGGCGAGTCTCCGCCGAAGGCCGTGCCCAGCTTGACCACGACGTAGTACCAGCCGTCGATGCTGGCTTTGCGGACGACCTGGTCGGTCGCGTTCCGGTTCAGGTAGGCCGTTCGGGGCGTCGCGATCGGCTTCCCGTTGGAGGGCAGGATCTGGGTGCTGCCCGTGTAGGCGGTGGTGTCGGACTTGATGTCGGCGCGGACCGGGCTGAACAGAGCGGTGCGGATGTTCGTGGTCGCACCTTTCGGTAGGCCGCCGAACGTGACTCGGTAGGCCAGGCCCTGTCCCCAGTCGAGCTTCACCCGGTAGTAGAGCTCTTCGCCGTAGTAGATCGTCTCGCCGTACCGGCCGGAGCCGTCGAGCGTGGTCGCCTCGTTGAACGAACCTCCGGCGCGGATCGGCTTCACCGCACCGGCCGGCGGCTCGGCGAAGCTGACGCAGGTTCTGCTGGGCCTGCTCACCCAGGCTTCCGGTCACAGGCGGCTCGATCCGCAGCTGCAGCTCGATCGGCACCCGGTCGGTGCCGCCGGACTTGGCATCGCGGGTGACCTTGAAGACGTACTTGCCAGGGACCCGGCAGGCCTTCGTCTTGTTCGATCCCGCGGCCAGCCCGTTCCAGGTCAGCACCGAGGTGAGTGAGCCGCCGTCCTTCGCCCGGGTGTTGAGATTGCGCTCGGAGGTGTAGCAGTCGGCTCCACCCGGTCCGGTGATGCGGACGTCGACGACCTCGATGTCGCGCGGGTCGCCCCGGGGGAAGACGGCCGTCGCGGCGAAGTACGCGGTCTCGCCGGTCTTCAGATCGGCGGCGTAGAAGCGCTCTTCCACCGGGTCGATGGTGTCCAGGTACTGCCCCGGCGTCAGGGTCGGCGCGGTGAACGGATCCGCCGTACCGGTGACCGGCTGGCCGGTGGGCTCGTAGTGGCGCAGCGCGCGTTCGGTCACCCGGCCGAGGACGCCGGTCAGCGAATCGGCGTCGGCCGCGTCGTGGTACGTGCCGCCCGTGTTCTGCGCGATGCAGGCGAGCTGGGCCCGGGCCTTCGCGTCGACCCGGAAGCCGATCGTGTGCACGTGCAGGTCGACACCTTGCCGGTGCAGCTCCTTCGCCACGTCGCAGGGTTGCGGTGGCGCGCAGGTGTCCTCACCGTCGGACACCAGTACTACGGAACGCTGGCCCTCCTTCGGCAGCTGAGTTGCGGCAGTGCGCAGCGCCTGGCCGATCGGCGTGTAGCCGCTGGCCTTGGTCGCGTTGACCGCACGCTTGAGAGCGGCCTTGTCGACCGTCCGGACCGGTTGCACGACCCGGACGTCCCGGCAGCCGGCCGCCTTCTCGGAGCCGCTCGATCCGGTGCCCGCGCCGTAGATGGCGAGCCCGACCTGCGCCTGCGCGGGAAGCCCGTCCACCATCGAACCGACGGCGCGCTTGGCCGCGTCCATCCGGGTGCCGGAGCCGCCGACGTCCCGCGCGGTCATCGAGCCGGACGAGTCCAGCACGACCATCACGGGGGACAGATCACCCTCGGCGGTCGCCGGACGGACGTTCGCGAACGAAAATGCAGTCGCTAGGACCGAGACAGCTGCGAGAGCGGCAAAGCGTCGTATCATGGCGTCTCCAAGTGCTGTGAGGCGGGAACGAGCACGAATCTATCGTTTGCATTTGCAATTTGCAAACAGGAATCGCGGAGGCGGAGTGACCGACGTACACGCGCGGAACCTCGAGCTGCAGCGGCAGTGGTACGGCGAGCCGCTGGGGGAGAGGTTCCGTCGGCTCCTGGACCGGCTCGGACTTTCCCAGGCCCAGCTCGCCGCAGTACTCGGCCTGTCCGCGCCCATGCTCTCGCAACTGATGTCCGGACAGCGGGCAAAGATCAGCAATCCAGCCGTGTTGTCCAGATTGCTCCAGCTCGAGGCGGAAGTGGGAGCGCCCGGCTGGGGCGCACTGCCGGCACCGGAACAGCAGCGCCGGCTCGAGGAGATTCGCGCCGCCCAGCAGTCCACCCTGAGCGTTGCCGCAGGGAATCCGGGCGAGACTGCCAACGACCCGGTCGCCGCGATTCAGGCACTGCTCCGTGACGTGGCCTCGGCCGCCGAGCTGCAGGGCGCGGTGGAGTTGCTGGAGCCGGCCTACCCCGATCTGGCCGAAGCGCTGCGGGTGCTCGGCGCCGGCCGCACCCAGGAAGCCCGCGCCTACTACGCGCGCATCAGCTCCGGTCGATGACCTTCCTCCGGACCGCCTGGTCCGGAGGAAGGATCTCGGTCAGTTCGGTGCCAGGCAGAGCGTGTACTCGGAAGAACGGCCTTCTTCGGTGTACGCGACGGTGTAGCCCTCGAACTGCTCACACTGGTCGGTGTTCGTCGAGTTGCTGAGCTTCCCGACGACCTTGTAGTCAGCGTCGCTGGAGGTGCAGCTGACGACCTTCACGTTCGGGCTGCTCACGGTGCCGGCGTTGTGGACACAGTCGCCGAGGCCGGCCGACGACGGCGAACTCATGTTGCCCACGATGATCAGCACGATGAAGAGGATCGGCACCAGGAATCCCAGGAAGCCGATGGCGGCTGCACGCTGGTACAGCGGCTTGCCCATGTCCATCGGCTGACCGGGCGCACCCGGCATCGGCTCGGGGAGGTTCTTGAACTTGAGCCGGGTCGGGATGTTGATCAGCATCGTGATCGGGTTGATGATCGACGACCCGATACCCCACCAGCCCTGCCAGAGGCTCTTCGCGGTCATGTTGCGCACGGTCGCGATACCGCAGGTCTTGCAGAACGGGCCTTCGAGCTTCAGGAAGCGCATCACGATCAGCAGCCCCTGGTGACCGCGAACGGTCGCCTGAACGGCCGGCATCCCACCACAGAAACGGCACTGGATCGCACCCTGCGGGTAGGCCGGCATCCCCTGCGGCGCCTGCTGGTGCTGCGGGAAGCTCCCACCGAACTGCTGCTGACCGTGCGGCTGGTCGTACTGCGGCTGACCCGGCTGAGCCGGTGCCTGGTACTGACCGGGCTGCGCGTAGCTCTGAGCCTGGTCGTACTGCGGCTGCGGCGGAGCCTGCTGGAACTGCTGGTCCTGCGGGGCCTGCTGGGTGTACTGCGGGAACTGCTCCTGCGGGGGACCGTATCCACCACCGGCGCCGGGCTGCGCCGCGTAGGGATCGTGAGGGGACTGAGGCGGGGTAGTGGTCACGGGGTTTCCTGTTGCTCGATCGGGCAAAACGAACACCGCACCCTACTCACGCCACCCGGTCACCCAACGCCCTCCGGTACCGAACAGTGACCAGCCCACCGAAAATGCCACCAACGGTCACCGCGCGACCTCTATCCGTGCCGGAAATCGCCTGTACTACGGGCATTCAGCCCCGGTAGCGATCGACCAGCTCCTGACCGAGCCGCGCCAGCTCCGACTGGACCGACGGCGGATCCAGGACCTCGATCATCGCGCCCCAGCCGGCCAGTTGCTGGGCGATCATCAGAGGAGTGGGGGCGGTGACCTCGATCTTGACCCGGCCCTCGCCGGCCGGCCCGATGACCTCGCAGTGCCGGCCGAGGCGATCCTGCATCACCCAGACGAAGCGCTCCGCTATCAAGACCGTGGCCGTGAGCAACGACCGGTTCCGCTCCATCTCCTCCACGACTTCGGTCCAGGCAGAGCGCGAGATCGAAGTCCTCCGGGCGTTCGGCGGGCTCGTCGGTGAGTTCCGCCTCCGTGATTCGCTCGACGCGGAAGGTGCGCTGGCCTTTGTCGGTGCCGGCGATCAGGTACCAGATGTCGTCCTTGTCGACGAGGCCGAGCGGCGAGACCAGCCTTTCGGACTCGGTGCGCCCGCGTCCGGCGTACAGGAGGCGCACTTTCACCCGGCGTACGACGGCCTCCTGGAGCCGCCGGACCATCTCGGGCCGCTCCTTCACGTGCTCACCCCACCGCGCCGGATCGATCACCACGGCTTCGGCCGCCGCCTCGGCATCCGCGCGGAACGTGTCCGGCAGCGCCCGGACCAGCTTCCGCAACGCAGCCTTCGCCTCCGGCGCGACCGCCGCTGCCGGCCCGACCAGCAGGAACAACGCCTGAGCCTCACTCGCACTCAACCCGCTCAGGTCCGTCCGCGCGCCACCCAGCAGGGACCATCCACCACCGCGCCCCGGCTGCGGATAGACGGGAATCCCAGCCGTCGACAACGCCTCCAGATCACGGCGCGCGGTAGCCACCGAGATCTCCAGCTCCTTGGCCAGTTCACCCGCCGTCACCCGCCCCCGCGACTGCATCAACAACAGCGTCGCCACCAACCGATCCGCCCGCATCTCCCCATCCTCCCAAACAACGTGCGCACCCGCTGAGCACTTATCTGACTACGGGAGAGTAGGGCGCATGGTTGATCGGCTTAGTGGGCGGCAGCGGGAGTTGTTGGTGGAGTGGTTGCCGGGGGCGGAGGTGGTGAGGGATCACAGTTGGGAGCTGGTGGGGACGACCCTGGTGATCGAGGTGGTGCAGGACGGTTCGCGGTACATCGTCAAGGCAGGGGACGAGGAGAATCACCATCTGGTTCGCGAGCTGAAGGCCCACCGGAACTGGCTTGAGCCGTGGACGTCGGCGGGCCGCGCGCCGCTTCTTGTCCACGCGGATGAGGACGCCAGGTTGATCGTCACGAGGTATCTGCCGGGCGAGCTGGTTCAGGGGAGTGAGTTCGAGTATCGGCCTGAGATCTATCGGCAGGCCGGCTGGTTGCTGGCGCAGTTGCATGGGCAACTCGCGGTGGAGGATGAGGCATACGAAGTACGGGAGAAGGAGCGGACGCTCCGCTACCTCGCCGAACCGCACCGGATCGCTCCGGACCTCGCGGCACGACTGCAGGAGATCGTCGAGTCGTGGCCGACGGCAACGAGCTTCCTCGTACCGACACACGGTGACTGGCAGCCGAGGAACTGGCTCATTCACAAGGAGACGGTGTCGGTCATCGACTTCGGGCGAGCCGCGTTGCGGCCGGCGATGACCGACTTCGCACGCCTCGCGGCACAGCAGTTCGGTCACGACCCAGCTCTCGAAGTGGCGTTCCTGGACGGCTACGGCAGCGACCCTCGCGAGCCGGCCAGCTGGCACCGCAACCGGCTCCGCGAGGCGATCGCCACCGCCGTCTGGGCCTATCGGGTCGGCGACGAGGCGTTCGAGAAGCAAGGCCATCGGATGATTGCCGAGGTTGACCTAGAGTGAGGTCTAGCTCCTAGGTTGGCCGCACGTCCTACCGAATGAGGGAGCTGTTGATGCGTTACCGCACGCTTGGCGCTACTGGGATCGAGGTCAGTACGCACTGTCTCGGCGCGATGATGTTCGGCGCGGTCGGCAATCCCGACCACGAGGACAGCGTCCGGATCATCCATGCCGCCCTGGACCAGGGCATCAACTTCGTCGACACCGCCGACATGTACTCCAGCGGCGAGAGTCGAGGAGATCGTCGGCAAGGCGCTCAAGGGCCGCCGCGACGACGTCGTCCTCGCCACCAAGGTGCACTTCCCGATGGGCGAGGGCCCGAACCGCGGCGGCAACTCGCGGCGCTGGATCGTCCACGAGGTCGAGCAGAGCCTGCGCCGGCTCGACACCGACTGGATCGACCTCTACCAGATCCACCGGCCGGATCCGCGCACCGATATCGAGGAAACGCTCTCCACGCTGACCGACCTGGTCAGCCAGGGCAAGATCCGCAGCTTCGGCTGCTCCACGTTCCCGGCCGAGGAGATCGTCGATGCGTACTACGTGTCGGAGCGTCGCGGGTTCGGCAAGTTCCGCACCGAGCAGCCGCCGTACTCGATGGTCACGCGCGGCATCGAGCGTTCGCTGCTACCGACCGCTCAGCGACTCGGGATGGGCGTGTTGACCTGGAGCCCGCTGGCTTCGGGATTCCTGTCCGGCAAGGTGCGCAAGGATCAGCCGGTCGACCTGGCAACGGGTCGCGCCGCACTGACCCCGCATCGGTTCGATCCGTCGCTGCCGGCCAACGCGTCGAAGTTCGAGGCCGTCGAGCAGCTCGTGGAGGTTGCCGAAGGCATCGGTCGTACGCTGCCCGAGCTCGCGCTCGCCTTCGTCACCTCGCACCCGGCCGTCACCTCGGTGATCATCGGGCCGCGCACGATGGACCAGCTGGACGGTCTGCTCAAGGGCGCCGACCTGACGCTCGACGACGACGTGCTGGACCGGATCGACGAGATCGTCCCGCCCGGCACGGACCTGCACCACTACCAGTCCGACGGGCTCTGGGAGTCGCTCGCTCTCACCGATCCCAGCAAGCGCCGTCGGCCGATCGCGGAGCGCGCCGCCGCCTGAGCTAACCTCAGCCTTGTACTCCGGCGCCCGCCACAACCTCGGAGTACAAGGCTGTATTAGCTCGCCTCGATGACGCAGAACTCGTTGCCGTCCGGGTCGAGCAGCTGCACGTCGTCGACGCGGGTCGCCCCGAGTGCGACCAGGCGGTCGATCTCTGCCTGCCGATCGCCGTCGGCTTCGAGGTCGTAGTGCAGGCGGTTCTTCGCGGTCTTCTCGCGCACCGGCGGACCGCCCCAGCTGATCTTCGAGCCGCCGTCGGGGGACTGGATCGCGGTCTCCTCGTCCTGGTCCCAGACCAACGGCCAGTCGAGCGCCTTGCTCCAGAAATACCCGACGGCCTGCGATCCGTCGGACGAGAACGCGCCGATCACACCGGTGTTGGCGAGGAAGTTGTTGCCCGGCTCGATCACACAGAACTCGTTGCCCTCCGGGTCGGCGAGCACGATATGGCCTTCGTCGCCGGTCTGCCCGATGTCGATGTGCTGACCGCCGAGCTCGAGCGCCTTCGCAACCTTGGCCTGCTGATCCTCCAGCGACGCACTGGTCAGATCGAAATGCATCTGGTTCGGCTCGGTCTTCTTCTCGTCGGTCGCCGTGAACCGAATCGCGAACTCCAGCTCGTTCGCCGGCGCCAGCGTCACCCCGTCAGCCGCCACCTCACGCCCCAGCACCCCAGCCCAGAACCGAGCCAGCCCCGCCGGATCGTTCGCATCAAAACTCAACATCACCAACCGAGAAGTCATCCACCGACGCTAGGCCCTCCTCATCAACCCCCGCAAACCAATATCCGCTTGCCCCGGCCCCAAACTCCCCACCACCAAACAAACCTGGCTCCACCAAGAAGTCCGCGCTCAGGGCGTGTGGGTGGTGCGCATCTGGGCGGCTTGGCGGATCAGGTGGACTTTTTCTAGGGCGTTGGTGGCTCGGTGGGCTGCTTCGGCGTAGGCGGTGGCGGCGGCTGGGTGGTCGCCGGCTAGTTCGTAGAGGTGGGCTCGTACGGCGTACCAGCGGTGGCGGTCGCCGAGGACCTCTTGGAGGCGGTCGGTTTCGCGGAGGCCGGCGGGTGGGCCGAGGACGTGGCCGACGGCGACTGCTCGGCCGAGAACGGCGGCGGGGGATTCCCGGACCGGATCCTTGGTCAGCGCGACGAGGTCGTCGTACCAGGCGAGGATTTGCGGCCAATCGGTCTCTTCGGCAGTGGCCGCATCGTCGTGGAGAGCGGCGATCGCAGCTTCGATCTGGTACGGCCCTGGTTTCTCCAGAGCGAGGGCCGACTGCAGCACGCGTACGCCGTCGGCGATCTCGTCGGTGCGCCACAGGCTGCGGTCCTGCCGGTCGAGTGTGACGAGCTGGCCTTCGGAGTCGAGCCGCGCGGGGTGCCGGGCGTGGTTCAGCAGCATCAACGCGAGCAACCCGCGCGCCTCGGGCTCGGCGGTGGCGAGATTGAGTTGCCGGGTGAGCCGGATCGCCTCGGCGGCCAGGTCGATCCGGCCCGCGTGCCCGGCCGAATAGATGAGGTAGAGCACCCGCAGTACGACGGCAAGATCGCCCGGCTGATCCAGCCGCTGCCCGCGCAACGTACGTTTCGCGCGACTGATCCGCTGCGCCATCGTTGCCTCCGGCACATAAAACGCATCGGCGATCTCCCGCGTCGTGAGACCGCCGACGGCGCGCAGCGTCAGCGCCACCTGCGAGGCCGGCGCGAGATCGGAATGGCAGCAGCAGAAGAGCAGGAAGAGCGTGTCGTCGCCTTCCTCGGTGGCGCCCGGCGGCGATTCGTCGTACGTCGATTCCTGCCGCCGGGTCCGCGCGATCTCGCTGCGCCGCGCATCGACGAGCCGCCGGGTCGCGACCGTCGTCAGCCATCCGTGCGGATTGTGCGGCGGATTGTCCGGCCAGACCCGCAGCGCCTCGATCAACGCCTCCTGCAGCGCATCCTCGGCGGCGTCGAAATCCTCGCCCCGCCGGACCAGCCCGGCGAGCACGCGCGGGACGAGGGCGCGCAGGGCACCCTCGTCCAACCGTTGACTATCGGTCACGCGCGCCCAGCCGTCACGACATGATCTCCCGCACGTCGATCCACTCGTACAGCGGTTCGCCGCCGGGACCGGGCTCCGACGACACGAACGCCGCGAGCTCGACCGCCCGCTCGTGGGAGTCGACGTCGATCATGTACCAGCCCGCCACCAGGTCGCTCGTCTCCGGCAGCGGCCCGTCGGTCGTCACCGGAGCCGCACCAGGACCGCCGTACCGGACCCAGGTCCGCTCCGGCGTCAGCCCCTGGGCCTCCACGTACTCGCCGTTCTCCTCGAGCACCTCACTGATGTGCTTGAGGAACGCCATGTGCGCCTCGATGTCCTCCGGCGCCCACTGGTCCATCGGAGGCACCTTGCGGTACTGCTCGGGGCCGCCACGGTAGTGCTTGAGAAGCAGGTACTTCGGCATCTTCGTCTCCAGGTGTCCTGAGCCGCGCCGATCGCGGCCCTTCAACTGGTGAGCGGAGCCGACCGCAGTTCTCGACATCATGTCCGATCCAGGCAACCTACTGCGCTCCGCCCGCGTGATCATGCACCTCGTCGATCGCGACCCGCAATACTTTTCGAGGCTTTTCGAAATCACCGAGTTGGTCGCGGCGGCGGGTGAGATAGGCGATCTCGGCGGTGTTCCCGGCGAGCTCGATCGCCTTGTCGTACGCCGTACGCGACTCCTGGCTGCGACCGAGCCGGCGGAGCAGGTCGGCGCGCGTCGCGTGGTACGCGTGATAGCCGGCCAGCTTCTCCTCGAGCCGATCGATCGCGGCCAGGGCCACCTCCGGCCCGTCGAGCTCGGCCACCGCGATGGCCCGGTTGAGGGCGACGATCGGCGAGGGGTCGACGCGGATCAGCTGGTTGTACAGGGCAACGATCTGCGACCAGTCGGTGTCGCGCACGTCGCGGGCGTAGGTGTGGACGGCGTTGATCGCCGCGAGGATCTGGTAGCGCCCCGGAGCCACGCCGGCGGCCAATCGCTCACGGACCAGTCGGTGTCCTTCGGCGATCAACGCCGCGTCCCAGGATCCTCGGTCCTGCTCCTCGAGCGTGACCAGTTCGCCGCTTCCGGAGACCCGCGCCGTACGGCGTGCTTCGGTCAGCAGCATCAGCGCCAGCAACCCCGCGACCTCGCCGTTCTCCGGCATGAGCACGCGGATCAACCGGGTGAGCCGGATCGCCTCGGCCGTCAGCTCGTGCCGCACAGGATCGGTATCCGGCCCGGTCGCGAGATACCCCTCGTTGAAGACGAGGAACAAGACAGCCAGTACGCCGGTGACGCGCGTCGGCAGGTCTTCGGCGGACGGGACGCGATAGGGGATCCGGGCAGCCTTGATCTTCGCCTTCGCCCGGGTGATCCGCTGCCCCATCGCGCTCTCCTGCACCAGGAACGCGCGGGCGATCTCGGGCACGGTCAGCCCACCGACCATCCGGAGCGTGAGCGCCATCCGGGTCTCCATCGCCAGCGCCGGATGGCAGCAGGTGAAGATCAGCCGGAGCCGCTCGTCGTCGATCGCGCCGAGAGGCTCGGGTGGATCGTCGTCGTAGAACACCTGAGCCTCCTTCTGCTTGTCGTCGCGCTTGCTCTCCCGGCGCAGCCGGTCGATGGCCTTGTGATTGGCGGTAGTGGTCAGCCAGCCACCGGGATTCGGCGGTACGCCGTCCGCGGTCCACCGCTCGACGGCGGTCGCGAAGGCCTCGGCCGCCGCCTCCTCGGCGATGTCCAGATCGCCGAACCGCCGGGTCAGGGTCGCGACCACCCGCGCCCACTCCTCGTGGTGGGCCTGGGTGATCGCCGCCTCGACATCGCTCACAGGAACGGCCGGACCTCGACCTTCCGGTTGCAGGCCTTCGACCCCTCGGTGGCGAGCTTCAGCGCCACGTCGAGATCGGGGGCCTCGATGATCCAGAAGCCGGCCAGGTACTCCTTCGACTCCAGGAACGGACCGTCGGTGAAGACCGACTCGTTGCCTCTGTTGTCGATCGTCGTGGCCGCATCCGGCGTACCGAGGCCACCGGCGAAGACGAAGTAGCCCTCGGCCTGGAGGCGGTCGTTGAACACATCGGTGGCAGCCGCCTCGCTCGGGGTGGCCGTACCGGCGACGTCGTCGATCACGGAAATCAGATACTGCATCTCAGCTCATCTCCTGCTGTCCGGTGAGTCCCTCTTATCCGTACAACGAACGCGCCTGCCTCGATCCGACACAAGTCTTTCAGCCATGCAGAGTCGGGCGGTAGATGAGCTCCAGCGTGTTGCTGTCCAGCGTCCGGCTCTCGATCAGCTCCAGATCGAAGTCGCCGCCACCCTGGAAGATCGGCAGCCCACCCGTCGTACCGGTGAGCACCGGAAAGACCGTCACCTGGAGCCGGTCGACCAGCCCGGCAGCCATCAGCGTCCGGTTCAGCGCCAGACTGCCGTGCGAGCGCAACGGTACGTCGGACTCTTCCTTGAGCCGGGCGACAATCTCGACGGCGTCGCCCTTCGCGACCGTCCCGTCCGGCCACTCGAGCGGACCTTCCAGAGTGTTCGACACCATCACTGCCGGGTGGTTGATCATCCGCCGGGTCCAGTCGTCGAACGCGGGGGAGTCGGCGTTGCTCGCGAACTTGAACATCTCGAACATCCGGTACGTCTCACCCCCGAACACCATCCGCTGCTCCACGTCGTACTGACTCAGCCGATGCGCCAGAAACTCAGGACCCTGCTTGCCCCAGTACCCACCCCAGTCCCCACCACCTGGCGAGCCATACCCATCCAGCGTCGAAAACACATCAAACGTGTAGGTAGCAGTCATCTCCCCAGACTGGCGGCGCTCACCCCCAAGCGACAGATGCCGAAGTGGACAACCGCAAATGACAACTGTCATCACCCGCCTCCTCGTCGAAGAAGCAGGGGAGCGCTTCCAGAGGAGCGATGCCGACCGGCGGGAAATGCGTCGGAGGATCAACGCACCCTTCTCCGGCGCCCGCGCAGATGGGTGTTGATGAAGTGCTGGGTCCTGGTGAGGGCGGTGGCGCACTGAGCGGGGGAGAGGTGACCGCCGGTGAGGCCGTCAGCCAGTTCCTCAAGGTCCAGGACGTGATACCGGTCGGCACCGGGCGGAACGAGAAAGTCGACGTACAGGTCATGAACGATCAGACCGGCGTCAGTGTGCTCGATCTCGACCACATCGACGTACCACCAACCTTCGACGGCGCCTTCGAACACGACTGTTCTAGTCAGCTGAATGCCTTGGTCGAGGAGTAGATAGCTGCGGTCGACAGTTGGCCGGCCAGCTACTTGGTACTCCGGCAGGATGCGTACGTCGTACGCGACAACCTCGCCGAGCTGCCGGCCCGGACACCACTGCCCAGTCCGATGGAACACCTGAACACTCTGCACAGCAGTCGACTCTTTCATGTGGCAGGAACTGTCCAGGGACCGCGGCGACGGATGGCTCGCTGGAACGATCGATGTCATGCACGACAAGCTGATCGCAGCAGTGGACAACCTCGTATGTCATCCTCGGCCTGACCGACCCCGCCGTACTCCGTGGGAGCTTGTCCGGCAGAACGCAGCGGCCGGCGATGATCGGCCTGGCGGGCGACGTCGACGGTCACCGGGTGCTGGACGCCGGATGCGGGTCCGGTCCGCTGACGGCGGCGCTGCGCGACAAGGGTGCGGTCGTCACCGGCTTCGACCTGAGTGCCGGGATGATCGATCTGGCCCGGCAGCGGCTGGGTGCCGACACTGACCTGTACGTCGGCGATCTCGGCGAGCCGCTTCAATTTGACACAAGCGCTTTCGATGACGTCGTCGCCTCCCTGTGTCTGCATTACCTGGAGGACTGGTCGGCGCCGCTTGCGGAACTGCATCGCGTACTACGGCCCGGTGGACGACTGATCCTTTCGGTGCCGCACCCGAGCGCCTACCTGGTGAACTATCCGGACCGCGACTACTTCGCCGTCACGCAGTACTCGGAGACCTTCACCTTCGCCGGTCAGGAAGGAACGCTGACCTACTGGCACCGACCGCTGCACGCCATGACCGACGCGTTCACCGCGGCCGGGTTCCGGATCTCGGTCGTCAGCGAGCCGCCGTACGCCGCTGACACGCCCCGCGAGATCCTGCCGCCGGAACTGGAGAACATCAGCGCGTTCGTGTGCTTCCTGTTCTTCGTCCTCGAAGCCGCTTAGGCCAGCCAGGAGGCGTAGAAGATCCCGAGGCCGGTCGCGACGAAGATCCCGGCGATGATCCAGAAGCGGATCACTACCGTGACCTCGTCCCATCCCAGGTGTTCGAAGTGATGGTGGATGGGAGTGATCCGGAAGATGCGGCGCCCCGTGCCCGTGAGTCGCTTGGTCAGCTTGAAATAGCTCATCTGGATCAGCACGGACAGGGTCTCGAGCACGAACAGTCCGGCGATGACGGCCATCAGCAGCTCGGTACGGGACATGATCGCCAGCGCGGCCAAGGCGCCACCGATGGCGAGGGAGCCGACATCGCCCATGATGATTCGGGCGGGTTTGGCGTTCCACCAGAGGAAGCCGACGCAGGCAGCAGCGATGGCGGCCGAGAAGACAGCGAGGTCGAGCGGGTCGCGCACCTGGTAGCACTGGGCCCCCACGACGCTGGGTCGCGAGGAACCGCACAGCTGGTTGTTCTGCCAGACATTCACGATCGTGTAGGCGCCGAAGATCAACGCCGAACTGGCGGCGAGCAGCCCGTCGGCACCATCGGTGAGGTTGGCGCCGTTGGAGGTCGCGGCGACGATGAACCAGATCAGCAGCAAGACCACGACCAGCGGCAGCTTGATGCCCCAGTCATGCGTGATGGAGAGGTACTGCGACGCCGGCCGGACACCTCGATCGTCGGCGAAGAAGCTCGTCGCCAGGACACCGAAGACCAGCGCGACCAGCGTCTGACCGGCCATCTTGGCCCGGCTGCTCAGACCCTGGTTGTTCTGGGTGTAGACCTTGATGAAGTCGTCGAGGAAACCCACCACCCCACAGCCCAGGAACAGCAGCATCAGGAGCCAAGCACTGGCACTCGGCCGCTCGCCGGTCAAGAAGGTCGTCGCCAGATAGGCCGCGGTCGCACTCAGCAAGATCATGACGCCGCCCATGGTCGGCGTACCGCGCTTGACGTGATGCGTCGTCGGTCCATCGACTCTGATCGGCTGGCCGAAGCCGTGCCGGGTGAACCATCCGACAGCGATCCGGGTCCCCAGCAACGAACAGACCATCGCCAGCGCGCCGCTCAGGAGAATCGCCCGCATGAAGTCCTCTCGGATGACCGATCCCCACGAGACGGGAGGGGGTCGTCGAGCCGCCTATTCTGGCTCACCAGGGGTCAACCTCACCAGCAGGCTGGGGAGTAGGGGACGGATAGGGTCTGTCCCATGGCAGACGACTCACCGGCGAAGACCCTTGGAGATGCGAGCCGACCGTGGCTGGAACTCGCTCCGGACTACGAACGAGCCCGATCCAAGGAGGACTCGCTGGATCGGCTTGTCGAGTGGCCGGCGCAGCGCGACCTGCTGGGTGATGTCACCGGACGGTCGGTGCTGGATGCCGGTTGCGGCAACGGCGGCAAGCTCGCTGAGCTGGTCCGAGACGGTGCGATTGATTCCGTCGGTGTCGATATCAGCGGCAACTTCCTCAGTACGCCGCCGCCTGGTCTGGAGTTGATCCAAGGGGATCTTTCCGAGCTGGATTCTCTGCCTGGGCTCGCTGGTCGCCGATTCGACCGGGTCATGTTCCTGCAGTCGTTCGGCTATGCGAAAGATCCCGTCCGGACTCTGCAGGCGGCGCGCGCGATGCTGGCCGACGACGGATTCATCCTGCTGACCAGGACCCAGCCGATCCGGTACGCCGTTGAGAAGTCCGAGGAGAACGGGACGTCCTTGGGCGAAGAGTATTTCTCCAGCGAGCCGTTCTCGTACCTCAGCGGCTGGAACGACGAGATCACCCTCACCAAGCGTCGCTACACGATCTCCGACCTGATCAATGTCTTCAGCGCCGCAGGCCTGTGGATCGAGACCGCGCTCGAGCCCCAGCTCTCCGAAGACGCCCGACGCCGCTACCCGCACAAGCAAGCGTGGATGAACAAGTACCTCGGCATCCTGATCTTCAAGCTCCGTCCCCATCGCGGAAAGTAGTCACGAGGTGATGGTCGCCGGGGGAGTAGAGCCGGCTAGCGATCCGGTGCTGCTGAGAACGCTGGCGGCCGCTGGTCTGCCGGCAACCGGGCGCTTTCTTGCCAAGGCAGGCTGGGTCAGCCGGGTGTGGGTCGGCGACGAATACGTCGTACGGCTGAACACGACGGACAGTTCCGCGACGCGTATCGCCACGAGGCTGCAGTCGTCGACCTGCTCGCCGGCAGCGAGGTCCCACACGCCCGGCACCTCGCCCACGGCGACGGCCCGGACGGATCGTGGTACATCTCCGAACGCTTGCCAGGCCGAAGCATGCACGAAGCGTGGCCGGCAGCGGATTCGCATACGCGCCAATCAATCATCGAGAGCCTCGGCACTGCGTTGCGCGCTCTGCACCGGGTTCCTGTCCCGGCGGGCCTGCTGCCGCCCTGGCTGGCAGACGCGCTCACCGGCAAGCCGTGGTGGCCTGCGTTCCACCCGCCTGTGGTGAGCGCGACGCTCCAGCAGGTCGAAGCTGCGCGGCGACTGCCCGGCCATGACTCGCGCCTGCTCGCGGACGTCGCTGATTGGATCGAGGAGCGGCTGGCGTTGTTTGCCGCCGACGAACCCGTCCTCGTCCATGGTGATCTCCACGGATCCAACGTGATCGTCGACCAAGGACGGGTCACCGGTCTGATCGACTTCGCGGAGGCATTGGCTCAGCCGGCGGATGCCGAGCTCGACACCATCCTGCGCTGGTGCGCGAAGGCGCGAGAGTATCCGCCAACACCCGACGGACGAGGGCTCGACGAGAGCACGCTCAAAGACGTTCCCGGATGGCTGCACGGCGCATATCCGGAGCTGTTCGAGCGCGAGTCTCTGCGCGAGCGATTGAACTTCTACGACATGTACGGCGAACTCGCCCTGTACGCACACCACCCACAGCCTGACATCCGCGAAGCAGCGCAGCACCGCATCGCTCGTCTGCTTGCTGGCCACAACCATCTAGATGGACTCATCTGGTAGGGGGCCGTAAGCTTACTAGTTGACATAATGTCCATTATCGGACATCCGGAGAGGATGACGATCGGGGCTGATCGTGCAGCATCTAGGCTGCCTTTATGGCTGCCCAGATTCAGATTTCAGTCGCTCTGCTTGTGCGCGACGGCCTCGTGCTCCTGGTGCATCGCCATCCAGCGCGTCGGTGGTATCCGGACTGCTGGGATCTCGTCGGCGGACATGTCGAGGCCGGCGAGTTGCCTCAGCAAGCCGTCATTCGGGAATGTCTCGAAGAACTCGGAATCCACATTCACGACCCTGTACCCATGCCGATTACTATCAGTGACCAAACGCTTGACATGCGCGCCTTCCTCGTCACGCGCTGGGACGGCGAACCTGTCAACGCCGCACCGGATGAGCACGACGATCTCCGCTGGTTCCGCCCCAGCGAGCTCGCTGAAGTGAACCTGGCCCATCCAGCCAACCTGCCGAACCTCCTGTACGCCGTACAGACAGCAGCCGGAGTCCCCCTTTCTGACCGGCCTGCCAGCTAAAACTGACCGGGATTGCTATCCGGAAGGTGATTGTCTGGAATGGGCTCTACAGTGCCGGTCATGGCAGAAATCGGAACGGATTGGCGCCGGGTCGATGGTGTTGCGACGGCGTGGTTTGACGCGCCTTCGCTGGTCGAGGGGGCTGCGCTTGCGGGGCGCATCGTTGAGCTGTCGGTCGGGATCCTGGTCGACCTGCGCCCGACGGGCCTGCGGGTACGACTCGATGCAGACGAGCACGCCGAGGCGGTGTCGTCGGCTGCGCGGGATCTCGGGCTGGCTGCGAACCCGGCTGTGCTGCAGCAACTGAGCGTCGTGTTCGAGTCCGCGAATCCGTCTGCCGTGAAGCAGTTCTGGCAACCCGTGCTCGACTACGTGCCTGACGCGGCCGGCGGTTTGGCGGATCCGTTGCGGCGCGACCCCGCAGTACGGATCCGGCAGTCGACCGAGCCACGGCCGTTGCGAAACCGCATCCATCTGGACATTGTGCGGCCGACTGCGGCGGTTGAGCAGGTGAGTCCCGGTGAGCCATCGGGACCGTTCGGGGTCTGTCATGCCGACCCCGACGGCAACGAGGTCGACCTGGTGCCAGGCGCGGAGTTCGGCGAAGGGAACGAGACAGCTGATTGGCAGGAGGTGTGGAGTGCGATGGCGCACTACCGCATCACCTCGCCGACGCAGCAGCGTGACCTGACCATCGCCGCAGCGGCGCTGGCTGACGGCGCGGGCTTTCCACTGCAGATCGATCTGCGCCCTGGGCTCGTGATCATCGACAGCGGCAAGGACCAGTGGGACCGCGACGCCCACGGCCTCGACCTCGACTTCACCGACCTCGCCGCGAACCTGCAGACCGCTGCCCGCGAACTCGGGGCCGTTGCGGATCTCGAGCTGCCCCGCGTCTTTCAGCTCTTCCTCGACGCCGCCGACCTCGACGCGGTCCGCGCGTTCTGGCTGGCCGCACTCGGCTACACCCCCGACCGGCGAGACGGTGCCAGCGACATCCACGATCCGCTTCGGCTGAACCCGGTGCTGGTCTTCCAGGAGCTCGACGCTTCGGAGACCGAGCGGCGCCGGCAGCGCAACCGCATCCACGTCGAACTCGCCGTACCGTCGGACCTCGCAGAGACGCGCCTCGCCACGATCCTCGCAGCCGGCGGCCAACTCCTCGACAAGTCCGAGAACCACTGGCGGACCACCGACCCCGAAGGCAACGAACTGGTGCTCATCGCTAGGGCCTGAGCGACTCGTCGTACCGGCTGGTGCCGCTGGCAGGTTCTTCGCTCGGTGGCGGGCTTATAACACGACACCGAGCGAATATCGCGGCAGCGGCTGCGCAAGATCACCTCTGAGGCCAGAACTGTCGGCGCGGGGTGTCAGGGTGAGGGAAACAGATAGCTCTGGAGGTCGTAGATGGCTGTGTCGTATCAGTTGGTGATCGACTGTCGGGAGCCTGAGCCGTTGGCGCGGTTCTGGGCGGAGGCGTTGCACTACGTCCTCGAGCCACCGCCGGCCGGATTCGATTCGTGGGACGACTTCTACCGGTCGATCGGTGTGCCCGAGGAAGAGCTCGGCATCGGTGCCGACAGCATCGCGGATCCGAAAGGCGAAGGCCCGCGGATCTGGTTCCAGATCGTCCCGGACGAGAAGACGATCAAGAACCGCATCCACATCGACGTGAACGCAAGCGGCGGCCGCGGCTCGTCCCTCGACATCAGACGCGAACGCGTCGAAGCCGAAGCCAACCGCCTCATAGCCCTCGGCGCCACCCGCCTCAGCACCCTCTCCGAAGAAGGCTTGGACCACTACGCTGTAGCCATGACCGACCCCGAAGGCAACGAATTCGACATCAACTAACTGCCGCTGACGACATCCGTTGACCTAGGGGATGTAGACGAGATGGGGACGAAAACGAAAGCCTGTTTCGGGGTCTTCGGTGACGGTGACCTCCAGCACGAGATCGCTGCGGCCTTCTTCGGCGGTCCAGAGATCAACGAGACATTCCCAGTGATTGCCTTGCCACATCGCGACTGAGGTGCTCCAAGTTTCCTCCGGCAGCCGGATCCAGGTCACCGATCCATAGCTCGCGACCGTCTCGCGGCATTGGTTCGATACGTCTTCGGGGACCGGTACAACGTTCGCCAGGTCTTCGCCGATGGAAAGGTCTCCGCGAAGGAGGGAATCGACGATCGCGCCCAGAGTCTCTCGCCAGGCATGCGGTATGGCGGTCTGGGCTGCATCCTTCAGGGGCGCTACTTCCTCGACCATCCGAGAAGCGTAGTGCGAGGCAGGTTGAGGTCAGAGGCTCGTCAGTTGGCCTGTCGGGTGAGACGCTCGGGCGATGGACGTGCGGCGGAGGCGAGTGACCGGGTGGTTGCTGGTTGGTGGGGCGTTGGTTGCGGTGTTGGGGTTGGTTGGCGCCGGGGTGACGAAGTCGGCCAGTGTGTCGAGTTATGACGTGCTGGTGACCGAGGTATCCGGGAACGGGAAGTTGGCGGACTGCCGGCCGACCATGCTCATCGTCGATCGCAAGACCGGGACCGAACTCCCCTGCGCTGGTACGCCGGAAGAAGGGTTCACCGCGGCTGAACGCCAGGAGGTTCTCGGGCAGGCGGCGAAGATGGCGGCTGACGGTGAGCTGGACGGCGTGGATGCTTTCCAGCTCAGCGAACTCGCCACGACGATCGGGCATCGGCACAGCGAAGATGCGAACAGCGTTCTGCCAGCGTTCTTCCTCGGGATCGCGGTCCTGGGTGGGGCGACTCTCGTCGTCGGCATCGTCCGCAAGGTGCTTCAGGTCCGCGCCTCCCGGACCCATTGGCGCGACTGGCAGCAGCGACTCGGACGCTGAAAGTCGATCTCGCCAGTTGCAGCACGGCGTACTGGATCCGCCGGCCGAGGCCTCCCCCGGTAGGGGATGGAGGGGCGATCGGGGGAACCTTCTTCATGCATAATTGGCATTATGCATGAATTCTGAGAATTGTTGCTGTTGGCAAACAATGCGCCGGTGATTCCCGTCGGCAGGAATTGTCGGTGGCGTCCGGTAGACCTTGCGGTATGAAGGTTCTCGCTGCTCAAGCGGCGTTCTTCGCGGCCCGGCGGCCGCGTAAGGACTCGCCCCACACCACCGCCGCCTACCGTCGCGACCTGGCCGGCATCACCGCCTTGCTCACCGGCGATCCCGAGAGCCTCGACGTCACCGAGCTGACTCCGCAACTCCTGCGCGACGCGTTCGGTGCGTTCGCCGACGACCACGCGAAAAGTTCCGTACTGCGTGCTTGGTCGACGTGGAACCAGTTCCTCACCTTCTGCGTTTCCGACGGTCTGCTCACCGGCAACCCGATGGGAGCAGTGGCCAGACCCAAGACCCCTCCCCTCTCCCCCAAGCCGTTGCGTGGCGAAGACACTCCGGAGAAGTTGCTCAAGGCAGCAGCCGACGGCGCACGGCGTACGCGCGATCCTTGGCCGGAGCGCGACGTGCTCGTCATCGCTCTCGGCCTTGTCGCCGGCCTCAGGTCCGCCGAGATGCGCACGTTGACGGCCGACTCCCTTGCCGGGCGACCTGGCGAGATGCGGTTGCACATCCATGGCAAGGGCAGTCGCGACCGATCGATCCCGGTCGAGCCGATCATGGAGAAGATCGTCGCGGCGTACGTCGAATCGTGCGCGCGCCGTTTTCCCCGCAAACGTTTCGGCCGGTCGGTGAAGCTCCTGCTCGACCGCGAAGGCGAGCCCATCGGCCGCGGCGGCCTCGAGTATCTGGTCAAGTCCTGCTACCGCTGGGCCGGACTCCACGACCGCGTCCCCGTCGGCGCGAACCTGCACGCCCTGCGACACACCTTCGCCACCCGCCTGGCCGAAGACGGCGCCACCGCCTCCGAGATCATGGCGCTCCTCGGCCACGCCAGCCTCGCAACCAGCCAGAACTACATCGAAGCAACCGGCCGCGAACAACGCTCCGCCGCCGCCAGCAACCGCACCTACCGAACCCTGGACCGCATGGTCGACCCCTAACCCCACCACAACCCAACCCGCTCCCCCGACCAGCCACCTCTCCCCAGGCAGCCCCGGGCTGTGCTCCGGTGATCGGGCCACTCGCAGGTGCGGAGGGCTGCGCCGAAATGCGCCGTGGTGATCGGGAGTGCTCGGGTCTACGCCGGGATGTGCTGGGGTGCTCTGCCCGATTGGCTCTTCCCTGTTCGGGTGGCGAGGGGAGAATGCTTGGGTGGATGGGATCAGAGCTGATTTTCTGGCGGTGTCGCGGATTGCCGTCGAGTTGCTGCGCGAGCCTCGGCTGGCGGTGGTGTGGGGTGAGGCGAGTGCGCTGGCCGAGTTCAGTGTTGGTGGACTTGCCGGGCATCTTGCCTATCAGGTGTTGGCGATTCCGCAGATTGTTCGGGAGCCGGTTCCAGCGGAGCCGACGATCACGTTGCTCGAGCACTACGCGCGGGTGCAGTGGATCGACGCGGAGCTGGACGACGAGATCAGCGTTCGGATCCGCGCCGGCGGTGATCAACTCGCCGCCGACGGACCTCAAGCGCTCGCCGAGCAGCTCGACGCAGCGATCCTGCAGCTGGAGAGCGATCTCTCCACGACGCCCGACCGCGCAGTACGGATCTCGCTGTGGGGTCCCTGGTCGCTGATGCTGGAAGACATGCTCGTCACCCGGATGATGGAACTCGCGGTGCACTCCGACGACCTCGCCGTCAGCCTCGGCGTACCGACTCCTGCTTTTCCGGACAGTGCGATGCAAGTGGTGGTCGATCTGCTGACCAGGTTGGCCTTGCGGCGCCACGGCCAGATCCCGGTACTACGGGCGCTCAGCCGCTCCGAGCGTTCCCCCGCGTCGATCGCTGCGTTCTGACGGGCTACTCTTCACCCCGCGCCATTCGCCTGATTCCGAGGAGCACGGAATGCCGAAGTACCGCCGCTTGGTCATCAAACTCTCCGGCCAGGCGATCGCTGGTTCGGCCGGGTTCGGGTTCGACAAGGAGCGGCTGAACCATCTCGCGCGTGAAGTGATCGCCGCGCGGGACACGGGTGTCGAGGTCGCCGTCGTCGTCGGCGGCGGGAACGTCTTCCGCGGGAACCGCGCCGAAGACTGGGGCATCGACCGGGTCGAGGCGGACAACATCGGGATGCTCGGCACGGTCATCAACGCCGTCCTGCTGCGCGGAAAGCTGCACGAGCTCGGCGAATCCGACGTACGGCTGATGACGGCGCTCCCGATCAACAACCTCGCCGAGCCGTACATCCGCCTGCGAGCCCTCCGGCATCTCGAGAAGGGCTCGATCGTCCTCCTCGGCTGCGGCAACGGTCAGCCCTTCACCACCACCGACTACCCCGCGGTGCAACGAGCCGTCGAACTAGACGCCGATGCCCTGCTGGTCGCGAAGAACGGCGCCGACGGTGTCTACGACGCAGACCCCAACAAGGTCCCCACCGCCCGTCGCTTCGACCACCTCACCTACCAGCAGGTGATCGACAAGGGCCTCGGCGTGATGGACCAGGCCGCCTTCATCCTCGCCCGCGACCACCACCTCCCCCTGCACGTCTTCGACATCGACCGCCCCGGCGCCGCAGCCGCCATCACCACCGGCTCCCCCATCGGCACCACCATCAGCTGATGACCGTGCTTCGGTGGATCGGCGCCCCGGTCACCGAAGCCGACGTCACCGAGCACCGCTTCGACGTCCTCCGCTCCGGCACCGTAGTACCGGGCATCCTCTGGCAACCCGCACAGCCTGAGCGCGCGCTTCCCTTAGTCCTCCTGGGCCACGGAGGCAGCGGCCACAAGCGAGCCAGCCGTCAATTGCATCTAGCCCGGCTGTTCGCCAAATCCCAGATCGCAGCGGTAGCCATCGACGGCCCGTACCACGGCGATCGTCTGACCGAACCGCTCGACACTGCGCAGTACCGGCAGCAGATGGCGGCCACCGGAGTAGACACAGTCACCGACAACATGCTGGCCGATTGGTTCGCAGTACTGGACGCCGTCACCGACCTCAACCTGATCAACATCAACCAAGTTGCCTACCTGGGCCTCTCAATGGGCACCCGCTTCGGCCTACCTCTCGTCGCCGCAGCAGGCTCCCGCCTCCGCTGCGCAGTACTCGGCAAGTACGGCCTGCAACAACCACCGTCCTGGCCCGTAGCAATAGACATGACCAGACGCTTCACCCGGGACGCCCCGCGAATCACCATCCCAGTCCTCTTCCACATCCAATGGGACGACGAACTCTTCCCCCGCTCCGGCCAGCTCGACTTGTTCGACCTACTCGGCTCCCCCGCCAAACAACTACTCGCCTTTCCCGGCCCGCACGGTCACACAGCCCCCACAGCAATCACCGCCTGGCACGAGTTCGTCTGCCGGCACCTGCAGGTGTGACCGCGGTGCCCCGGCGGCGGGAAAATGTGTTGTTCGGGTTTGGGTGGGTCTGTTGTACTCGGGCGGTACCTAGTTGATCAGCCCTAAGGAGCGCAGTCGTGCGATCTCACGTGTCCGACCAGAGAGGCGAGTTCATCTGTTCAAGGGACATGGAGATCGGTGCGAACACTCAATTTGGGGATTTTGGCGCATGTCGACGCCGGTAAGACGAGTCTGACCGAGCGGCTGCTGTTTGCGGCCGGGGTCATTGACGAGGTCGGGAGCGTTGACGACGGGAGTACGCAGACCGATTCGCTGGCGTTGGAGCGGCAGCGTGGGATCACGATCAAGTCTGCTGTGGTGTCGTTCGCGATTGATGATGTGACGGTCAATCTGATCGATACGCCCGGTCACCCGGACTTCATTGCTGAAGTCGAGCGGGCGCTGGGCGTGCTCGATGGTGCTGTGCTGGTGGTTTCTGCCGTCGAGGGTGTGCAGGCGCAGACGCGGGTGTTGATGCGGACGTTGCAGCGGTTGCGGATTCCGACGCTGATCTTCGTCAACAAGCTCGACCGGGCCGGTGCGCGCAACGACGAGCTGGTGCGGAGTATCGGCGATAAGCTCACCAGCGCGGTGATCCCGATGGGGTCTACCAGCGGGCTCGGTACGCCGGGCGCGAGCTTTACGTCGTACGGGCGAGACGACGCGGGATTCACCTTCGCGATGGTCGACCTGCTGGCTGAGAACGACGATCAGTTGCTGGCGACGTATGTGGAGAACGAGAACGCGCTCTCGTACGACGCTCTGCGCGCGCGGCTGGCCGAGCAGACGAAGCGGGCGCTGGTGCATCCGGTGTACTTCGGGTCTGCGATCACCGGGGCTGGTACGGATGAGTTGATCGCCGGCATCCGGGAGCTGTTGCCGGCGACCGAGGGCGATACCGACGGGCCGGTCGCGGGATCGGTGTTCAAGGTGGAGCGTGGTCCGGCGGGCGAGAAGATCGCGTTCGTCCGGATGTTCTCCGGGGCGATCCGGACTCGCGACCGGCTGCGGTTCCAGGGTGATCAGGAGGCGAAGGTCACTGCGATCAGCGTGTTCGACAGCGGGTCGACGCTGACCCGGACGGAGGTCTCGGCCGGTCAGATCGGCAAGCTCTGGGGCCTCACCGGCATCCAGATCGGCGACGCAATAGGCGCCCTCAGCAACGAGGCACGACCGGACGGCAACCGCGACGGGGTCGGCGGCACCGGCATCGGGACGGGTGGAAGTAGGACAGGGGCGAGCCGCACGGAATCGGAGCGAGCATCCGCGGACTGGGACCGGCGCGGAGCGGGAGAGCGCGGCGAAATGAGCGGAACCGGTCGGGAGCCGATGGAGAGCGGGTACTTCGCGCCGCCGACGTTGGAGACGGTGATTGCGCCGGTGCGGGCGTCGGACAAGGGGAATCTGCAGGTTGCGCTCTCCCAGTTGGCCGAGCAGGATCCGCTGATCAATCTGCGGCAGGACGACCTCCGCCAGGAGACGTACGTGTCGCTGTACGGCGAGGTGCAGAAGGAGGTCATCCAGACCACCCTGGCCGGCGACTTCGGGATCGACGTCACGTTCCGGGTGTCAACCACGATCTGCATCGAGCGGCTGAACGGCACCGGCGCGGCAGCGGAGATCAAGCGGGTGGACCCCAACCCGTTCCTGGCCACCGTCGGCTTGCGAGTTGAGCCGGCGCCGGTGAACGCCGGGGTGACGTTCCGGCTCGACGTGGAGCTCGGGTCCATGCCGTACGCGTTCATCAAGGCAGTCGAGGAAACCGTCCGGGAGACTCTGCAGCAGGGCATCTACGGCTGGCAGATCCCCGATTGCACGGTGGTGATGACCCACTCGGGCTACAACGCCAGGCAGAGTCATTCGCACGGCGTGTTCGACAAGAGCATGTCGAGTACTGCGGGCGACTTCCGCCTACTCACTCCGCTCGTGCTGATGGACGCACTCAAAGCAGCCGGTACGACGGTCTCGAGCCGATGCATCGCTTTCAGTTGGAGATTCCGACCGACACAACCCGGGCTGTCCTGGCAGCGCTCTCCCGGTTGCGGGCGATCCCCCAGGTGCCCGCGCTCGCGGAGACGACCTCGGTGCTCGAGGGCGACATCCCGGCAGCCGCGGTTTACAAACTCGAGCAGCAGTTGCCCGCGCTGACGCGTGGTGAAGGCGTACTCGAGTCAGCCTTCGACCACTACCACCCGGTCACCGGCTCGATCCCGAGCCGGGCCCGAACCGACCACGACCCGCTCAACCGCCGCGAGTACCTACTCCACGTAGTACGCCGAGTCTGAAAGAGCCTGATCAGGTATCGGTGGTCAGGGTGATGGAGAGTGGTGCGAAGCCTCGGCTCTGGTAGAGGGCGAGTGCCGCGGCGTTGGCCGAGTACGCCGTCACCTGCAGCCTTGAAGCACCGCGGCTCCGAGCCCATTCGACAAATGCATCGACCAGACTCCCGCCGACCCCGTGGCCGCGGAGCTGCGGTTGGACGTACATGCTGACCAGCTCCGCCCGCGTCACGGTCCACATGTCCGAAGGATCGGACAACATCCCGACCAGATGCCCGCCAACCCCCGCCGGTCCGTCGGCTACCAGAACAAGGGCCCGAGGATCCGCCAGCAACTCGCGACACCATTGCTCGCCGTACTGCGCCGGCCAATCGGCGTTCCGCAGCGGATCGCGCTCCCCCGCGTCCTCGGCGAACAAGGCCGCGCTCGACGCGACCACAGCATCCAAGTCATCGATCGACGCCACCCTGATCTCCATCAGGACAAGCTAGCGCCGCCCCGGGTCCCGACAACGATCGTCGCACCGTACTCCGGTTCGCTGATCACCCGAGCCGCCAGACCATCACCCTCGAAGATCGCCACCGCCGTAGCGGACTGGTCTTCGCTGGTCTCGACCAGAACATGCCCTCCCGGCGCGAGCCAGGAACCCGCCTCGGCGCTGACCCTGCGCAGGATCCCGAGACCGTCCGCTCCCCCATCAAGGGTGACCAACGGTTCGTGCAACCGCGCCTCCGCAGGCAGCAACCGCACCTCGTCGCTCGGCACATACGGAACATTCGCCAGCAGAACGTCGACCCGCCCCTTCAATGCCGAAGGCAACGGTTCGAACAGATCCCCTTCATATACCTGACCGCCCACACGCGCCACGTTCCGCCGAGCACACCGAACCGCCGCCGCCTCCACATCCGCGGCATACAACTCCACTGCCACTCCAGCAGACGCCACCGCAACCCCCAACGCACCGGACCCACAACACAAATCCAGTACTACGGCGCGCTCGGCTGCGGCCTGACTCGGCGGCGGGAGGAGCGCGATCGCTTCCTCCGCGAGCACCTCGGTCCGCCGCCGAGGCACGAACACCCCCGCATCGACCTCGATCCGCAACCCGCGAAACGACGCCCAGCCGACCACGTGCTCGAGTGGGCAGACCGCTCACCCGCTGCTCGACCATCCGGGCGAGTTCCGCGTCGTCGCGAGCGCTCGACATCAGCAGCTCGGCCTCGTCCTCGGCAAATACACAACCGGCCGCGCGAAGGGTGACAACGAGGTCGCCGGCCTGGTCAGCGGCGGGCGTATTGCATGGCGCCGCGGCGGTCGACCTCGTCGGCGGCTGGAGCCGAGGCTCTTGCCTCCGGCAACCTCCGCCAGGTCGTCGGCTGCGTCAGGCAAAAGCGTTCACTCCGGTGAGTTCTGCCGAGACGGTCCAGAGCCGGGCCGCCGACTCCGGGTTGATGGCATATGAACGGACGCCGGGTGCGTCGTCGTCCGAGACTGCTGCGATGTCGCAGTCTTCGCAGAACACCCCGCCGAGGCCGTCGAGTTGCGGTGACGTCGCTGCCCAGACCTGCGTCGCCGCGCCCTGCTCAGGCGTCTTGAACAACTCGTTGAACTCGCCGGTCTCTTCGTTGATCCAACCGAACGCGACCATCTCCTCGCGCGGCAGGTGTCGCTGCAACGGCGTCATGATCCCGCCCGGATGCAACGCGAACGCCCGTACCCCAGAATCCTTGCCCAAAGCATCCACCTGGACCGCGAACAGCACGTTGGCCGTCTTCGCCTGCCCATAGGCAGCCCACTTCTCGTACTCCTTCTCGAACTGCAGATCGTCCCACCGGATGTCCGACCGCCGATGCCCCGTCGACGACACCGAGACCACCCGTCCACCGCCGTCAGCCGCAATCGCCGGCCACAGCCGATTCACCAGCGCGAAATGCCCGAGGTGGTTCGTCGCGAACTGCGCCTCCCACCCCGGACCGACCCGGGTCTCCGGGCACGCCATGATCCCGGCGTTGTCGATCACCAGATCAACGCTCCGCCCGGACGCGAGAAACCGCTCGGCAAACGAGCGAACGCTCTCCAGATCAGCCAGATCCAGCGTCTCGATCTCGACGTTCTCCACACCAGAGAGCGCTTCCTGAGCAGTCGACGGCCGACGAGCCGGTACGACGACGCGCGCCCCCGCCTTCACCAGCGCCTTGGTCGTCTCCAGCCCGATCCCGGAGTAGCCGCCCGTCACCAGCGCTAGCTTCCCGGTGAGATCAAGCCCCGCGAGCACGTCGTCCGCAGTACTCCGGTAGCCGAATCCCGACCCGAGCTTCTCCTGTGCAGTCATGTCCACGACCCTACGAGCTAGAGCCAGCTCTAGGTCAAGCGCCACCCCGGCCGTCAGGCGTCCAGGTGTGGGTTCTCCTGGAGCGACTCGATCAGGCGCTGGAGAGCGGGGTTGGGGTTGTCGGGGCTCCAGCACGCGTGGAGCGTGACCGAGTGGGCGTCGGCGGCGTCGAGTTCGCGGTAGCGAACGCCCTGGACACCCATCGCCATGATCGATCGCGGAATCAACGCACACCCGAGCCCGGCCCGGACCAGCGCCAGCATCGTCGGCACCTGCGAGGCGAGTTGGCTCACGGCGTACCGGTTCATGCCGATCATCGCGGCGCAGATGTCGTGCAGATAGCGCGATCCCTCGGGGCTGTAGCCGATGTAGTCGTCGGTCACGTCCGCCAGCGACACCGGACCGTCCCCTGCTGGCGAGCTTGTGATCGGCCGGTACGGCGAGGACCAGATCCTCCGAATGCACCAGCAGCGACTCGAACTGTTCCGGGATCGGCGGCCGCACCAGGCCGATGTCGATCTCCAGATTCGCGAGCGCCTCGAACTGATCCGGGCTCACCAGCTCGGTCAACTCCGACGTCACGGCCGGCGTCCGCTTCCCGACCATCGTGAGGAAGTCAGCCAGTACTGCGTACGCGCCGATCGCGGTGAACGCGATGCCGCAGCGTTCCCGTCTGACCGTCGGCCGCCCGCCGAGCCGCCTCGGGGGCGATCTCGAGCAGCGCGAGCACTCGTGGCAGTGCTCGAGGAACACGCGCGCCGGCCGCGGTGAGCCGCACTCCCCGCCCGGTCCGGTCGAACAGCGAGACGCCCAGAGAGCGCTCCAGGCCCTGGATCTGCCGGGTCAGCGGCGGCTGGGTCATGACAACCGCTCGGCGGCCCGGCCGAAGTGCTGCTCCTCGGCGACCGCGACGAAACCGCGTCAACTGCTGCAGCGAGAGGTCCATGCGATGCCCCCACGGTATCGGTCGATGCGGAAATGGGCTTGGACGAGCATAACGGAAAGCGCATACCTTCAGAGCAATCCAACGACAACCGGGGCCGAGCGGCCGCCGCCGAACGAGGAGTCGAGCTTGCCGAAGCTAGCCGTGGTGATGACGCCGGACCGGGTCGCCGATGTCTGTGGACCGGACGCCCGGCAACTGCTGGACGACCGGTTCGAGGTCACCTGGGCCGGTACCGACCTGTCGCCCGACGCCGTGGAGCAGCTCGTCGTCGGGAGCGACGTCGTGCTGACCAGCTGGGGTACGCCCCACCTGGAGAAGGCGTGGTGGAACGGGGGCGACGGGCCGAAGGTGGTCGCGCACGCGGCCGGCTCGGTGAAGAAGCTGATCGACCCGGCGATCCTCGACCAGGGCGTCGCGGTGTTCTCCGCCGGGGCCGAGGATCGCGTGGTCGGTCGGCGAGTACTGCCTGGCCTCGATGCTCACGCTGGCGCGACGGCTCCCCCGGTTCGACCAGGCCATCCGCGGCGGCGGCTGGAAGCAGACCGCCTTTCGGGGTGGCGAGGTAGCGGGCCAGAAGGTCGGCATCCTCGGTGCGAGTTCGACCGCCCGGGCGCTGATCACCCTGCTCAAGCCCTTCGGCTGCGAGGTGCTCGTCTACGACCCGTATCTGAGCGACGAGCGAGCCCAGCAACTCGGCGTACGGATCGCATCGTTGGAAGAGACGTTGCAGTGCCGGTTCGTCTCGCTGCATGTTCCGGACGTTCCGGAGACGCGCGGGCTGGTGACCAGGAAGCTGATCGAGCAACTGCCGGACGGAACGATCGTGATCAACTCCTCGCGCGGTCCGGCGATCGATCAGGAAGCGTTGCTGGAGCACTGCCTCGACGGCCGGATCCTGGCCGCACTCGATGTCTACGACCCGGAGCCGCCGAAGTTCGGACCCGAGGTCCTTGCCGCGACCAACCTGTTGCTGACACCGCACGTGGCCGGCGACACGGTCGAGGGTCACCTCGCGCTGGCGGGCTATGTGCTCGAAGACGTCCTCAACTGGCTGGAGGACGGAACTCGCGGCCCGAGCTTCGTCGACCCCGCCGTCTGGTCGATCGCCGCATGAGTTCAAGAATCAGATCGGTCGAGGTCTTCCCCGTCGCCGTTCCGTTCGCGCGGAAGTTTGTGCTCGGCAGTGGCGCGGTCGGCTCCCCCGACCAGGCGGTCGGACCAGGCGAGCGCGGTCGTCTTCGTCAAGCTGACGACCGAGGACGGCGTGGTGGGTTGGGGCGAGCAGAGAGCGCTCCCCAGCTGGAGCTACGAGACCGCCGAGACGATCGCCGTGGTGATCAAGCGGCACCTCGAGCCGATCCTGCTGGAGCTGACCCCCTTCGACGTCGAGGCGTTCCACTCACAGGCGAGCAAGCGGCTCAGTCCAGCGGTCTCCAACGGCTTCCCGTTCGCCCGAGCTGCGGTCGACCTCGCGATGCACGACGCGGCCGGCAAGCTGGCCGGCGTACCGGTGCATGCCCTGCTCGGCGGGAAGTTGCTCGACGAGCTCCCGCTCTGTTCGGCGATCGGGGTCGGCGCGCCCGACGTGGTCCGGGAGCACGCGCAGCAGTCGTCGGACTATTCGGCGTACAAGGTGAAGATCGGTGGCGATCCCGATGCGGACGCCGCCGCGATCGAGGCCGTCGCCGAGGTGGCCGGCGGGAAACCGTTGTGGCTGGACGCGAACCAGTCGTACCGGCCGAGTGCCCTCAAGCAGCTGCTCGACCGGACCCGCGACGTCCGGCACGATCCATTGCGTCGAGCAACCGGTGCCGAGCACCGACACGCTCGCGATGCACCGGCTGCAGAAACCTGATCGACCTGCCGATCGCGATCGACGAGGGCAGCTTCACCGCCCAGGATCTCGCCCGAACCATCCAGCTCGACGCGGCCGACCTCGTCGTGGTGAAGATCTGCAAGTCGGGCGGTCTGCGGAACGCGCTGAAGACCGCCCAGGTCGCGCTCGCCGGCGGGCTGGAGATTCTCGCCAGCGGCCTGACCGACTGCGGCATCGGGTTCGCCGCCGCGCTGCACCTGTTCAGCCAGCTCGAACTCGCGCTGCCCGCCGAGCTGAACGGGCCAGAACTGCTGTCCGACCTGTACGTCGAAGGGCTCACGATCACCAAGGCCGTCGCGACGGTCCCCACCGCGCCCGGTCTGGGCGTCCAGGTCGACGAGGAGCGGATCCGCGCCGAGTCGATCGACCTGCTCTTCACCTGAGGAGTCGCCTGATGCAATGTCCCGCCGCAGCTTGCTTCAAGCTGACCGGCCTGGCCGGTCTCGCCACCGCAACGTCGGGAGCGCTCTCCGGGTGCTCATCGACTCCTGCCGCCGCGGCCACCTGGGCGATGTGGTCCAGCAGCCCTGCCGAACGCAAGGTCTGGGACGCCTTCAGCCAGTACGTCGAAACGCCAACTCAAGGTTCGCTCGATCCCGGCGCTGACCCCGTCGAGCGGCTACCCGACCAAACTCGACCTGCAACTGGTCAGCGGCACAGCCGGCCTGGTGACCGCGCTGAACGGCACGCTGATCCCGACGTACGCCGCCCGCGGTGCGCACCGGCCGCTGGACGACCTGATCGCCGCCGATCCTGACTTCGAACTCGACGACTTCTACCCGACGATCCAGAAGATCTCCAGCTTCAACGGTCAGACCTACGCGATCGGGTTCGACGTCGCCCCGACGGTCCTGTACTACAACAAGGCTCTGCTGAAGAAGCAAGGCATCGCGGCGCCGCCCCGACCGAGCCGATGTCGTGGGCAACCTTCCGTGACCTGGCCAAGGAGCTGACCGGACAAGGACCAGTACGGCTTCACCTGTGCGCCGGCGATCGATGACCTGGTGTCGTGGATCTACTCGCGCCGGCGGCAACGTCATGAACGAGCCGACAGACAGTCAGCACGCTGAACGCGCCCGAGGCGATGGAGGCGATCCAGTACGTGATCGACCTGTTCGTCAAGGACAAGGTCACGCCGCCGATCAAGAACCTGGTCACCGAGAGCTCGCTGACCAACTTCATGGAGGGCAACGTCGCCTTCATGCAGAACGGCCCGTGGCAGGTGGTGAACGTGCGCAAGGCGAAGTTCGACTGGGACGTGATCCCGTTCCCGGCCGGTCGCGGCCGGCAGCACGCCGCGGGTCTCCGGCTCGTCGCTTCGCGATCCCGTCCGCGGTCAAGGGCGACGAGCTGGAGCTGGCCTGGAAGCTGCTGAAGACGCTGACCAGCACGGGCGCCCTGGACATCTACGCCAAGGCCGGCCGCAACAACCCGGCCCGGCTGTCGGCGGGCAGCGCGTTCAAGCCGCCGCCCGACAACCTCGGCATCGTGCAGGACATCCTGGCCGGCAAGGTCGCGGGCGGGCACCCGTTCGACGTCACCACGAACTGGAACCAGGTCAAGCAGCTGCTCGGCCAGGATCTGCCGCGGACGTTCCTCGGCCAGGTCTCCGTCGCCGAGGCGATCGACGGCCTGACGCCGCGCCTCGACGTACTGATGAAGCAGCACCAGGACAACATCCGCCAAGCCGCCGCCAGGAAGGGGTGACCACGCATGGCCGTCGACACCCTGCCCGCCACCGCGGCAACAGCACCCGGCAACCCCAGGCGCAGCAACGAAGAAGCCGACGGAACAAAGAGGCGCTCACCGCCTGGCTGTTCATCCTGCCCAGCCTGATCGGCTTCCTGATCTTCACCGCCGGTCCGGTCGTCGCCGCCGGGCGTGATCTCGCTGCTCAACTGGAACCTGTTCAGCTGCGCCGACCTGGGCCGGCCTGAAGAACTTCGCCCGCCTCGGCCCGGACCCGACGTTCTGGTCCGCGCTCGGCAACACGGCGTACTTCACCTTCGTCAGTGTCCCGCTCACGATCCTCGTCAGCCTCGCGCTCGCGTTGCTGCTCAACCAGGGCCTGCGCCGGATCGCGGTCTTCCGCTGCCTGCTGCTGTTGCCGTACGCAACGATCACGGTGGCGGTCGCGTTCGTCTGGATCTGGCTCTACATCCCGCACGACGGCCTGGTGAACTCCGTGCTCGGCCTGGTCGGTATCGACGGGCCGGCCTGGCTGATCAGCGACAACTGGGCGATGCCGGCGCTGATCGCGATGAGCGTCTGGAAGAGCTTCGGGTTCGGCATGGTGGTGTTCCTGGCCGGACTGCAGGCGATCCCGCAGCAGCTGTACGAGGCGGCGAAGGTGGACGGCAGCTCGACCTGGCAGACCTTCCGCAGCGTCACGCTGCCGATGCTCTCCCCGGCGCTGTTCTTCGTCGTGGTGACCTCGATCATCGGCTCGTTCCAGGTCTTCGACCAGGCCCTGATCATGACGAACGGCGGGCCGGGATCGAGAACCACCACGCTCGTCATGTACATCTACCGGACCGGCTTCGAGAACTACGACCAGGGCTATGCCGCCGCGCAGTCGCTGGTGCTGTTCGCGTTCATCGTGGTGATCACCGCGGCCCAGTTCCTGCTGCAGCGGAGGCTCGTCCACTATGACAACTGAAGCCCTCACCCCGGTAGAAGTACCCGGTCCCACCCGAAGCTCGTCGTCTTCGCCTGCTTCCTGGTCACCGCGGTGACGCTGGTCCCGGTCGTGATGATGGTGCTGGTCGCGTTCCAGTCCGACGCCGAGTCGATGGCCGCGAAGCCGTCGTTCTGGCCGAGCAGCTGGCACCCGGAGAACCTCACCCGCGCCTTCGACCTGGTCCCGCTCGGTCGCTACCTGCTCAACACGGTCATCTTCGCCGCCGGTACGACGTCTGCTGGAGACCGTCACCGCGGCGCTCGCGGCGTACGCGTTCGCCCGGCTGAAGTTCCCCGGCCGGACCTGGCTGTTCGGTATCTACCTGGCGACGCTGATGATCCCCACGCAGGTGACGCTGATCCCGCAGTTCGTGCTGGTCGCGAAGCTGCACGGCATCGACACCTGGCCGGGCATGATCCTGCCGCACGCGTTCACCGCGCTCGGGGTGTTCCTGCTGCGGCCAGTTCTTCCTCGGCATCCCGCGCGACTACGAGGAGGCCGCCCGCCTGGACGGCGCCAACCGCTGGCAGGCGTTCATCCGGGTGATCGTTCCGCTGGCGATCCCGGCGATCGCGACCCTGGCGGTCTTCAAGTTCATCGGCCAGTGGAACAACCTGCTCTGGCCACTCGTCATCTCCAACAGCGACTCGACCCGTACTGCGGCCGTCGGGCTCCAGGTCTTCCAGGACACCAACGGCACCCAGTGGAACCTGCTGCTGATGGCAGCGACCATCACGACCGTGCCGCTGATCGTGCTGTTCTTCCTGACCCAGCGCTGGTTCGTCAAAGGCATCACCATGAGTGGGCTCGGAGGCCGCTGACCTATGACTCGATATCTCTGGTCCGTCTTCACCAAACCCTGGGCCGGTCTCCCCGGCGACGAACTCGGCAGGCTCGTCGCGGGACTCGGGTTCACCGGCGCGGAGATCCCCGTCCGGGACACCGCCTACGTGACGCCGGCGACGGCCGAGGCGGAGCTGCCGAAGTTCGTGGCCCAGTTGCGGGCCGAGGGCGTCGAGCCGATCAGCATCGCGAGCGATCTCTCGGAGAGCGCGTTCGCGGCCTGCGCCGAGGCCGGCGTCCCGCTGATCCGGATCATGGCGTCGCTAGGCGCGACGGCTACGCAGCCTCGGTACGCCGTACGCGGGAGCAGCTGGAAGAGGTCGGCCGGGTTCACCGAGCAGTACGGCGTACAGGTTGGGGTTCAGCAGCATCATGGGAGGTTCGTGGCGTCGTCGCTGGGCGTCCTGCAGTTGCTCGAAGGGCTCCCGGAGAGCGCTTCATGGTGATCTGGGATGCCGCTCACGACATCCTCGCGGGCGACGACCCGGCGGTCACGCTGCCGTTGGTCGCCGACCGGTTGGCGATGGTCAACCTGAAGAACGTCATCTACACCGCCACCGAAGGGAACGACGTCGGTGGCGCTTGGAAGCCGTGGTTCGTCCAGGGCAGCGAAGGACTCGCCAACTGGTCGGCCGTCTTCCGCCAGCTCGAGGCCCTGGACTACAACGGGCCGATCTGCCTCACCGGCCAGTACTCCGACCCGGCCGTCGCCGTCGAAGGCCGCCTCCAGATCGACCTGGAGGCGGCCCGGCGAGCCGCTACGACGTCGTGAGGACGAAGTTCGGCGATAGCTGCCAGCTCAGCGGGCGCCCGGCGTACGTGAAGGCCGGGACCAGGAAGCGGTAGGCGACGCGGCCTCGTTGGGTGGCGGTGAAGGTGTAGTTGCCGACTCCGCCGGTGAGTTGTACGGACTTGAGGTCGCGCCACGCGGTGCCGTCCCAGCGCTGCAGTGTCGACGGTACGTTGGCCAGCGGGATGATCGAGACGTGCGCGGTGGCCTTCTGGCCGTACGTCACGGTCGGGTCCAGGAACCTGCCGCCGACCTGCGGGCGCACGGTCGTTGTTGCTGCGCCACTGACGGCGCCGTAGCCGAAGCCGATGCCGCTGAAGTAGTCCGGCACGACCAGCCGGTACTGCCGGGTCCCGAGTGAGGTCGGTGCGAAGGTGAAGTTGCCCTGGGCATTGGTCTTGGTGCTGCCGACCGTGTACCACGCCGAGGCCGCGTTGGCCCGCGCTTGCAGGATCACCGGACGCGAGGCCTCCGGGTAGGTCGACGTCCAGCAGGGGCCGGGATCGCATTCCTGCACTCCGCGGCCGAGCTGACCGGTGATGTTCGTGGGCTTGGCGTAGTCCGCGAACGGCGGCACGGCCAGCTTGAACCACTGCTCACCGTCGACCCGCTGCGTCGCGGAGTACTGGACGCCCCACTCGTTGTAGGTCCGGACAGCGAACCTGAACGACGGGCCGGTGAGCTCGGTGAAGGTCGCGGTCGTCGCGGTGGTCTTCGGCACCACCACCTCGTACTGATTGAAATTGTTGTAGTTGGCAATGATCTCGTACTGCGGCGGCACGGCCGGCAGGTCGAGCGGGTCGCCCGGATTCGGGTCCGTCACCGTCGACGGGTGCCACTTCACGGCCAGCTTGTTCACGCCCGCGCCGCCGATCGAGTCGATCAGTGCCTTCGGACCGGCCAACGTGTCGAACGCAGGCGACAGTCCGGCCGGGCTGGTGTTCCCACCCGCCTCGGTCCCCACGAACACCGCGACCCGGACCGCCGCCTGCCCGGCCCCATCGGTCGAGAACTGAGCAGCCGGTACGTCGAGCTGGTTCGGAGCAGCAGCCGCCACGTAGTGCTTCTCGGACCCACCCAACGGCGATTCCGAGGTCACCACATTCGGCTGCGACCCGGTCTCACTCCAGCTCACCCGAACAAGCGTGTGAGCGGCGTCAGCCCAGGCAACCGTCACCCCCGTCGGAGCCGGATCCGCGCTAGTAGCAGCCTCGGCCGGAACCACCAGACCGGGAAGCGCCACCACCGGCAACGTCACGGCAAGCCCCGCGGTCATCAACGCCCTGCGCACCAACGATGTCTTCTTCATATCAACCTCGATGCAGCCCCGGACCGAAAAGTTTCAGCTGGTGGTGAGGACGAAATTCGGCGACACCTGCCACCCCAGCGGGCGCCCGGCGTACGTGAAAGCAGGCACCAGGAACCGGTAGGCCACCCGGCCGCGCTGGACCGCAGTGAAGGTGTAGTTGCCGACCCCACCGGTGAGCTGCACGGACTTGAGGTTGCGCCAGGCCGTGCCGTCCCACCGCTGCAGCGTCGAGGCGACGTTGCCCAGCGGGATGATCGACACGTGCGCCGTGACCTTCTGCCCGTACTTCGCGGTCGGATCGAGGAACACTCCGTGGACCAGCGGCCGCGCGGTCGTGGTCGCCGTACCGCTGATGGTGCCGTAGCCGAACCCGACCGAATTGAACAGGTCTGGCACGACCAGCCGGTACTGGCGGGTGCCGAGCGTCGGTGGCGCGAACCTGAAGTTGCCCTGGGCATCGGTCTTGGTGCTGCCGACGGTGTACCAGGCCGACGTCGCGTTCGCCCGTGCCTGCAACACCACCGGCCGCGCATTGTCAGGATGGACCACCGCCCCACAAGGCCCCTGAGGGCAAACCTGAGTGGTGGTCCGGTTGAGCGTGCCGGTGATGATGCTGGGCTTGCTGTAGTCCGCGAAGGGCGGGACAGCTGACCGGACCCACTGCTCGGAGTCGACGTGCCGCATAGCCGGGTAGTGGCGACCCCACTCGTTGTAAGTCCAGACCCAGACCTGGTACGGCGGTTTGCTGAGCGGCGTGAAGGTCGCAGCCGTCGCCGTCGTCTTCGGCACCACCACCTCGAACTCGTTCATCCAGTCGCGACTGGCCCGAACCTCATACAGCGGTACCTCTGCCGGCAAGTCGAGCGGGTCGCCGGGATTCGGATCGACGACCGGTTCCGGATGCCATGTGACTGCGAACCGGCCTCCGTCCGCCCCGTTCATGGCATCGGTCACCGCGGTCGGGCCGGTCAACGTGTCGAAGGCCTCCGACAAGCCGGCCGCGCTGGTCTTCCCATCCGCTGCGGTCCCCACGAACACCGCGACCCGGACTCCCGTCTGATCAGGCCCCACCCTCGACAACTCGTCGGCCGGTACGTCGAGCCTGGTTCGGCGCGGAAGCCGCCACATAGTGCAACGGTGTCTCCCCCACCTCGGACTCCGAGGTGATCACGTTCGGCTGGGAGCCTGTTTCGTTCCAGGTGACCCGGATGAGCGTGTGGGCCGCGTCCGCCCAGGCGACCGTAACGCCCGTCGGAGCCGGGTCGGCAGTTGTCGCGGCCTCTGCTGGAACGACAAGGGCGGACAAAGCGAGTGCCGGGAGGACAACGCCTGCCGCATGAGTCTGCGCACCGACGAGGGCTGCTTCATAGTCAGCTCGATGCGGGCAACGTTGGGAAAGTTCTGTCACATCTGGGCTGGAGCGGTTCGTCAGTGGGGTGACAGTGCGAACAAGCTAGGAGTGAACGAATTATGACTGCTCGGATGAAGAACCCCGCGATGATCCTGCCGGATGCGATGACCGGGATCCAGAACATCTACAAGGCGATGTACAAGGGTGGGGTGCCGCAGGCGACGTTGGAATTGGTGCATCTGCGGGCCAGCCAGATCAACGGGTGCAGTGCCTGCATCTACGGCGGGGTCGACTCGGCCAAGAAGAACGGTGAGACCGACGAGCGGCTGCACCAGGTGGTCGCGTGGCGCGAGTCGGAGCTGTTCACCGACGCCGAGCGGGCCGCGCTGGCGATGGCCGAGGCGGCTACCCGGCTGGCAGACCACCCGAACGCCGTGACGGACGAGATCTGGGACGAGGCGGCCGACCACTTCGACGAGACCCAGCTGGCGGCGATCATCTTGATGATCAGCCTCACCAACCTGTTCAACCGCCTGAACACGACGGTCCGCGCCACCGCCGGCGCCACTTGGGCGTGATGATGTCGAGGTGACGGTGCCGGCTCCGACGTTGCCGGTGACAGCCAGTCGACGGAGGAGAACCGATGAAGTACATGTTGCTCATCTACGGCAACGACGAGACCTGGAAGAAGCTGCACGAGCACGGCATCGACGCCGTGATGGAGCAGCACCGGGTCGTGACCGAGGAGGCGCAGGCGGCCGGTGAGTTCATCGAGTCGCACCCGCTGACCACGCAGAGCGCGCGGATCGTCCAGGTCCAGGACGGCGTCGCGACCGTCACGGACGGGCCGTTCACCGAGGCGAAGGAAGTCCTGGCGGGTTACTACCTGCTCGAGTGCAGTCTCGAACGGGCCACCGAGCTGGCCGCCAGGCTGCCCGAGGCGCCCTACTCCCCGATCGAGATCCGCGAAGTATCCGACGAGGAGTAGATTCCACGATCGGGGAAAGATCTGTTCCAGAGGCTTGCCGGTCTCAGCTCGGCGCTGACCTGAGATCGGCAAGCCACTGATTCAGCTGTCTCAGCTGGTCAGGCTCGACGCCAGAGTGACCCCACCTGAAGCGGGCTGGTCGCCCATCCCGCGGCCACCCTGGACATACACGGTCGCGCCTCGCTTCGGTGCCGGAGCACCGTCAGCCAGACGCAGAGTGGTGGTGAGGCCACTGCTCAACCTCAGCACCGCTACTCGGCGCGGTTGTCCGGTCGTCGTCGACGAGCTCACCTCGTGGATGCCGGTACAGACCGCAGGTTGGATCGAAGCCCTACCGAGTTTCGTCGTACCGTGACTCCTCACACCACGGCACTGCTCGGCGAGCTGCTTCATCGCTGACACTGTTCCCCCTTCTCGTTCCCCCGGGCATTAGTTGATGAAACAAACAACTGCCCGCCTGCACCGCGCAACAGTCCTCACTGCGCAGTACTGCGCAACAGTTGTCACACCTCTGTTCCTCACGACGCAAAGGTGATCGGAGAAGCCTCGCTCACGGTGACGATGATTTCAAGGGATGGCGGACGTTATCCCGGTAGGCGGAACCGGTGTCCACGCTGCTACTGCCCACCGAAACCGGTGGTGGCAATTCCCTTGATGATTTGTCGTTGGAAAAAGAGGAAAACGACGACCAGCGGCAGTGCGGCCAGGATCGCCGACGCCATGTTCTGCGCATACTGCTGCCCGTAAGCACTCTTGACCGTCTGCAGCCCGACCGGCAACGTCATCAGGTCCGCGTCGGTGGTCACGATGAATGGCCAGAGGAAGTTGTTCCACGCACCGATGAAGACGAAGATCGCCACCGCGGCAAGGATCGGACGTGACAATGGCAACACGATCGACCAGAACACGCGGAGCCGATTTGCGCCGTCGACCCGGGCGGCATCCTCCAACTCGATCGGAATCTGATCGAAGAAGCGCTTCAAAATGAGCACCATCGCGGGCGCAAACGCTTGCGGAAGAATGATTCCCCAATACGTGTCGACCAGGTCGAACGCGAGCATCTGCCGGAACAGCGGCACGATCAGCAACTGGGGCGGAATGATGATCGCCGCGATGATCGCGGCGTACAGCCAGCGACGGCCGCGGAAGTTCATCCGCGAGAAGGCATATCCAGCCAGCGCCGAAGTGGCCACCGTGATCAGCGTGATCGCAACCGAGGTGATCAGGCTGTTCCAGGCCCAGGCCGGGATGTCACCGGCCGTCAGCACCTTCCGATAGGCCTCGAAGCTGAATCCGTCCGGCGGCGACAGCGTGATCGTCGATGCGCCGGCGTCGGCCTCACTCTTCAACGACGTGATGACGGCCCACGCGAACGGCACCAGCCAGCTGATGGCCAGTACGGCCAGCACCAGGAGTGCTGCCATCCGGGAGACGCTCCAGGGGTTCTCCCCCGGCTTGTGGGTCTGCTTGATCCCGCGCGACAACGTGTAGGTGCTCATCGGCCACTCCGGCGGTTGAGAAGTTTGAACTGCGCCAGCGACACCAGCACGATGATGGCGAAGAACAGGTACGAGATCGCCGACGAGTAGCCGAACCGGTAGCCGGTGAAGCCGGACTCGTAGATGTACTGCACCAGTGACCGGGTCGAGCCGGCCGGCCCGCCGTTGGTCAGCATGTAGATCTGGTCGAACACCTTCAGCGAGGCCAGCACCTGCAGCGTCAGGATCAGCCCGGTGGTCGGCGCCAGCTGCGGGATCACGATCGAGAACAACTGCCGCCACTTGCCGGCGCCGTCGATCGCCGCCGCCTCGAACTGCTGCTCCGGGATGTTCTGCAGCGCGGCCAGGTAGAGCAGGAAGTTGAACCCGATCGTCCACCACAAGGTGGTCAGCACCACGGAGAACATCGCGACGTTCGGATCCTGCAGCCAGGCCACCGGCGCGATCCCGAACTCACCGAGCACGCCGTTGATCAACCCGATCTTCGGGTTGTACATCCAGCTCCAGAACATCACCACGACGGTGGAGGCGAGCAGGTACGGCAGGAAGAAGGACAGCCGCCACAACCATCGGCCGGGCAGTCCGAGGTTCACCAGCAGCGCGAACGCGAGCGACAGCACCACCAGCGGCACGGTGCTCAACAGCGTGAACCACGCCGTGTTGCCGAATGAGCGCCACATGTCTGGATCAGTGAGCGCCTCGGCATAGTTGGCGAAACCGTTCAGGCCACCGTTGGCGCCGGTCAGCGTCTCGCCGGTGAAGCTCAGATACAGCCCATAGATGGCCGGTACTACGAGGAAGAGCAAGAACAGCACGGCGAACGGGGCCGCGAAGGCCCAGCCGGTAAGGCTCTCGCCACGTTTCGCCTTGCGCTGACCGGCGGCTTCGACCGGAGTCGCGATGGCCGGCCTATCGGTGACAGTCGTCATCAGGGTCTCTCCTTCCGCCGGTTCAGACCGGCTGCGGCCGGTCGAGCAGGACATTCAGGCGCTTCACGAATCCGTCGAACCCGGCGGCCGGATCACCGCTGCCGAGGTAGACGTTCTGCACGTTCTCCGCGAAGTAGTTCTGGAAGTCGCTCCCGGCACCGGCGAACCAGACATCCGGGTCGTAGTTCACGTACGCCGGAATGCCGGCGTAGTTCGACTGCGGCTTCAGCGCCTGGTACTCCGCGCTGCGGATCACCGGCTGGTACGCCGGGATGTGGCCGCCGCCCTCGGCCCACTTCACCGAGCGTTTCAGGATCTCCGCGACCAGCTTGTAGACATGAGCCCGCCGTTCGGGCTGGAGCTTGGACTGACGAGGCAGCACGAAGGTGTGCGAATCGGCGTACGCGGCGTCGGTCCCGAAGAGTGTCGGGATCGGGATCGCGTCGAACTTCAGCTTCCCGGCCTTCAGCCCCGGCAACTCCCAGACGCCGCCGAAGAACATCCCGCTCTCGCCGTGCAGGAACTCGCTGGTCGCCGTACCGCCGTCGCCGCTGCGGGTCGCGATCGTGTCGTCGAGCAACGACTGGACGAAGGTCAGCGCCTTCACCGCGGCGGCCTCGTCGACCTCTGCCTTCTGGCCCGGGACGAGCTTCATCTCGGCACCGAGCTGGCGGTAAAAAGTATAGAAAAGCCGCCACATCTGCGCGCCGTCGCCGAGGTAGCCGTAGGAGAGGCCGTGCTTGCCGGTCACCCGCTGCAGCTTGCGGGCGATCTCCACGAACTCGTCCGGTGACTTCATCGTCTTGATCGCGTCGGTGACACCGGCCTTCGCGGCATGGTCGGTGTTGTAGTAGAGGACGAACGGGTGCGTGTCGAGCGCGAGGGCGTAGAGCTTCCCGTCGTACAGGCCCTTCTGCCAGACCAGTGGCGGGAGGTCCTTCTCGGTGACGCCGGCCGCGGCGAGCTCGTCGAGATCCCACGGCTCGAGCAGGCCGCCCGGTGCGTAACCGGCGATCCGGGACGCGTGCATGATCGCGAGGTCCGGTGCGCGGCCGCCGGCGGAGGCCATCGCGAGTTTCGTGTAGTACGGCGCTCCCCAGGCGAGCACGGTCTGGGTGGCGTGGAAGCCGGGGTTCGTCGCGTTGACTGCGTCGACCAGACCCGACATGACGATGCCGTCGCCGCCGGTCATCAGGTGCCAATAGGTGAGTTCCGCGGCAGAGCGAGCTGGTGCTCGGCGAACAGCCGAGGAGCAGGCCGCCACCTGCGAGTGCGGCCGCGCCGGACAGAAATCGGCGGCGGGAGAAATGTTGGTCGAACGATGCCATGGGGCCTCACCTTCGCTGGGCGGGACCGATCATTACATCGTTAGAATCACCTGACAAGAGCTTCCCGGTTGGTTTTTGTTGGAAATTGTGGTCTAACGGGTGGTGCTGGTGCGGCGGATGATGCGGTGTGGGATGAGGACGCGGCGCGGTACGGCGTCCTTGTCGGCCATCCGTTCACCGAGCAGATCCAGGGCCGACTGGACGAAGTCGCGCCGGTCGAAATCGACGGTGGTCAGCGGCGGTACGGCGTACTGGCTCTCGAGGATGTTGTCGAAGCCGGCGACCAGGCAGGTAGCCGGTACGGCGATGCCGGCTGTCCACAGTGCCGAGAGTGCGCCGACGGCTATCGAGTCGGTGAAGCAGAAGAACGCGTCCGGCGGCTCGTGGTCCGCCAGGTAGCGGTTGACGACGAGGTTCGCGCCGTCCGGGCTCCAGCGATCCAGGGCGATCTCCAACGCGGGGTCGGGTGCGATACCGGCTTCGGCCAGGGCCTCGTGGTAGCCGGTGGTGCGGAGCCGGGCGGCCGCAGTACCGGTGACTCCGGCCGATCCGCCGAGGGCGCCGGCCCCGCTTGAGCCGCTGGGCGACTCCGGCGTACCGACTGCCGCGATCCGGCGGCAGCCCTGGTCGAGGAGATGCCGGACCATGTCCTTCGCGGCACCGACGTTGTCGATCGCGACCTGACTCACCACGTCCTGGTCGACGTCACCGATCAGTACGACGGGCGGCAGCGGGCCCGCGGTCATCACGGCACTGTCGTCGAGGTTGATCGGGTTGAGGATCAGGCCGTCGACGAGGTGGGCACGCGCCTTCGACAGCAGTTCGAACTCGCGCTCCGGCTCGGCCGCGGTCTGCTCGATCTGGACTCCCCAGCCGCGCTTGTGGGCGAGTTCGACGACCAGGTGGGTGATCTCCGCGGAGTACGGGCGGAGCAGGTCGGGCAGCGCCAGACCGATCATGCCGGAGCGGCCGTTGCGCAGGCCGCGCGCGCTCATGTTCGGGACGTAGTCGAGCTCGCTGACGGCCTGCTCGACCCGCGCCCGGGTTTCGGGGCGGACGAACACTACCCCGTTGATCACGTTCGAGACCGTCTTCGGGGAGACCCCGGCCAGCTTGGCGACATCCTTGACGGTGGCTCTCATGCACCCATTGTCACTGAAGGAAGAAAAGAAGGAAGGCGGAGTGAGGGGGCGCCGAGGCGGGCCACTACCGGGTAGTGAGTGCTCCGCCGTTCAGGTGGAGGGTCTGGGCGGTGAGGTGGCGGGCGCCGGGTGAGGCGAGGAACCAGATCGTCTCGGCGATGTCGGTGGAGACGCCTTCGCGCTTGGTCAACGTTGCCTGGATCAACGACTCACGGCGGGTAGCGGTCCGGCCGATCCCTGTCGCTCCCCCGGTCACCACGATCGTCCTCGACACGCCGTACTCCTTTGTTTAGGTCTAAACGTTTAGACCTAAACGTACCATCGAATGGTGACCCAGGACAGCTACCCGTTCGATATGCCGAGTCCCTACCCGGCTGCCGAGATCGCCCGCGCCTGGCAGCGGGAGCGTCCGGGGACACCCACCGACTCGATCGAGATCGTCACTCCCCTGTGGCGACTCGCCAAGCTCTTCGCCGACGACCGGCGCCGGCTGCTCGCTGATCTCGGGATCGACGCCGCGACCCTCGATCTGCTCAGCGTCCTGCGCCGCAGCGGACCGCCGTACGAGCTGACTACCCGCGAACTCGTCCGCCGCACGCTCGTCACGGCCGGTGCGATCTCCCAGCGCGTCGGTCGTGCCGAGCGTGCCGGCCTGGTCGCCCGGCGTACGGAAGGCAAAGGATCGCGCGCGGTGCTGGTCACCCTGACCGACGAGGGCCACGAACTGGTCGAGCAGACCGTCGAGCAGGTCCTCACCCGCGAGTCCAGCCTGGTCGCCTCCCTCTCCCCCGGCGACCGCGAAGTCCTGGCGGTCCAGCTGCAGAATCTGCTCGACGACGTCCAGTCGAGGGTTGCCCGACCTCTTGAAGGTTGAGGACCGCTGCCACGGTGAGAGGTTGCTCAAAGCCTCTACCGACGCAGAAATGTAAGAATTGAATGTATGCCTGTTGCGAATTTCACTGACCAGCCAGCCGCCGACAGCCATGACGTGATCGAGGTCCGAGGGGCCCGGGAGAACAATCTCAGCGGGGTCTCCGTCGACATCCCGAAGCGCCGATTGACCGTCTTCACCGGTGTCTCGGGCTCCGGCAAGTCCTCCCTCGTCTTCGACACGATCGCCGCCGAGTCCCAGCGGATGATCAACGAGACCTACACCGCGTTCGTGCAGAACTTCATGCCGAGTCTGTCCCGGCCGGACGTCGACTCGCTGCGCAACCTGAGCGCCGCGATCATCGTCGACCAGGAACGGATCGGCGCCAACGCCCGCTCCACGGTCGGCACCGCGACCGACGCACACACGATGCTGCGGGTCCTGTTCAGCCGGATCGGTACGCCGTACGCCGGGCCGCCATCCGCCTTCAGCTTCAACCGCGCCGAGGGGATGTGTCCTTCGTGCGACGGACTCGGCAAGGCTTCCGAGATCGACCTGGCCGAGTTCGTCGACCGTTCCTTGAGCCTGAACGCCGGTGCCGTGAGGGTTCCCGGGTACGCCGTCGGTACGTGGTACTGGCAGGTGATGGCGGGATCCGGGTTGTTCGATCCGGACCTGCCGCTCGAGGACTACCCGGACGAGCTGTGGCAGCAGTTCCTCTATCAGCCGGCCATGAAGGTGAAGATCGGCAAGAGCAACCTGACCTTCGAGGGCCTGGTCACCAAGGTGAAGCGGCAACTGCTCGCGAAGGATCGCGAGTCGATGCAGAGCCACACCAGAGAGTTCGCGGATCGGGCGGTGAAGCTGATCCGGTGCCCGGACTGCGGCGGTGCCCGGCTGAACAAGGCGGCTCGCGCGGTCACCATCGACGGGCACGACATCGCTCGCTGCTCGTCGATGCAGATCAGCGATCTGGCCGAGTTCGTGCGCGGAATCAGCAACCCGGCGGTCGGTCCGATGCTGGAAGGCCTGCGGGAGACCCTCGACTCGATGGTCGACATCGGGCTCGGGTATCTGAGCTTGGACCGGGAGTCGTCAACGCTGTCCGGGGGTGAGGCGCAGCGGGTGAAGCTGGTCCGGCACCTCGGCTCCAGCTTGACCGATGTCACCTATGTCTTCGACGAGCCGACGGTCGGGCTGCATCCGCACGACATCCAGCGGATGAACGACCTGCTGCTGCAACTGCGCGACAAGGGCAACACCGTGCTGGTCGTCGAGCACAAGCCGGAGACGATCCGGATCGCCGACTACGTCGTGGATCTAGGGCCCGGGGCCGGTCTCGCGGGCGGACGCCTTTGCTACGCAGGTGATCTGAAGGGGCTGAAGAAGTCCGGCACCCTCACCGGGCGGTACCTCGACCATCGGGTGAACGTCCGGGACGACGTACGGCAGCCAACCGGTGCGCTGAGGATCGAAGGGGCCACGCTGCACAATCTGCAGGACGTCAGTGTGGACGTGCCACTCGGCGTCCTGACTGTCGTGACGGGTGTCGCCGGGTCCGGGAAAAGTTCCCTCATCCACGGGTCCCTAGCGGGACGTGAGGGCGTGATCGTCGCTGGGCAGGAGCCGATCCGGGGCTCGCGGCGGAGCAACCCCGCGACGTACACAGGTCTGCTCGATCCGATCCGGGCTGAGTTCGCGAAGGCCAACAAGGTGAAGGCGGGGTTGTTCAGCGCGAACTCCGTCGGCGCCTGTCCGACCTGCAAAGGGCTGGGACTCACCTACACGGATCTGGCGATGATGGCCGAGGTCGCATCGGTCTGCGAGGACTGCAACGGCGCGCGGTTCACCCCGGAGGTGCTGGCCTACCGGCTGCGCGGGAAGAACATCAGCGAAGTACTCGGCCTGTCGGTGATCGAGGCCCGCGAGTTCTTCAGCAAGGGCCCGGCCCGCGCGATCCTGGACCGGCTGTCGACGGTCGGACTCGGCTACATCGGCCTCGGTCAGCCGCTCACCACGCTCTCCGGTGGTGAGCGCCAACGGCTGAAGCTGGCCATCAACATGGGCAAGAGCGGCTCGATCTACATCCTCGACGAACCCACCACCGGCCTGCATCTCGCCGATGTCGACCAACTCCTGGCGATGCTCGACAAGCTCGTCGACGACGGCAACACCGTGATCGTCATCGAGCACCACCAGGCGGTGATGGCGCACGCCGACTGGCTGATCGACCTCGGCCCGGGCGCCGGCCACGACGGCGGCCGGATCACCTTCACCGGCATCCCCGCCGACCTCGTCGAGAGCAGCGCCTCTCTTACCGCCGAACACCTCCGCCAGTACGTCGGCGCCTCAGAGCCCGTCGGCAGCTGATCAACCCCGAGTAGGCCGAAGGCCCCGGCGAGCTGGTCGCCGGGGCCTTCTTGTGAAGCTACTTGGAGCAGGTGTAGACAGCGGCGTTGTCGAGCCACCAGTTGGCCGGGGATCAGGTCGGAGTTCTCCGAGCCGTGTCCGGTCCAGCTTGAACTTGAGCTGCTTGCTGGTGAACTCGGACAGGTCCAGCCGGCTGGTCTCCCAGCCGCCCGAGTTGCCGTGCCAGGCGGCCGCCTCGTCCGGGAAGTTCGGGTCGATCGCTCGGCCCGTTCTTCCAGGTCAGTGCCGACGCGTCCTTCCAGGTCGCACCACCGTTGTCGGAGTACTCCAGGCTCGCCGTACCGGTCCGGACGCCGAAGATGATGAACACGTTGTAGAAGTTGTACGCGTGCGTGAAGCGCAGGTACGTCTTCGCGTTCTTGATCTTCGTCCCGTTCGCGGTCTGCAGGCTGATCGTGCCCGCCGGGTCCGTCACCAGCCCGTACGTCGAGTCGTCGCCGTCTGGTGTACGCTGTCGCGGCGCGTTGACGGTGCCCTCGCCTTGCCAGGCCCCAGCCGTCGCCGCGGACGACCTTGCCGTCCGGGTACTCGGAGAAGCTGGTCTTGAACAGGTTCTTGGCCTTCGCGCCGGTGGTGTCGCAGACCGGCGCCTGGGCCGGCTTGCCGAGCGCCGGCTCCTTGTCGAGCTCGGTGGCCTTGATCGCCAGCTCGACCTGGGCGCAGTCGGCCTTCGTCATGCCCGACTTCTTCTTCTTGGCCAGCTTGGTGCAGGTCGCGCGCAGGCCCTCGGCGAGGTCGCCGTAGTCGGCGCCGGACGTCAGCACCTTCTGGGTCTCGTGCCACAGCACCTCGGAGCGGGCCAGGCCGATGCCGAGCATCTTCTGGCCGTTGAAGGCGCCGCCGTCGGCGATCAGGTACGCCGTCTTGTTGCCGACGCCGGAGTTCAGGTGCACGCCGCCGTTGTCCTGGAAGAACTCGTCGTCGAACCAGTTCGCGCTCGTCATCTTGTCCGGGTCGCCGAACTCGGTCGGGTCGGACATCGACGCGGATCACGCCGAGGCTGGAGCCCTCACCGATCTGCCAGCGGTTCGCCGCGGTGTCGTCCGCGGAGCCGTTGGTCAGGTCGACGAACTCGCCCATGATGTCGGACAGCGACTCGTTGATCGCGCCGGACTCCCACAGGTAGGCCAGTCCGGAGGTGTGCTGGGTGACGCCGTGGGTCAGCTCGTGGCCGGTCACGTCGTCGGTGCTGACGCCTTCACCGAAGGCCATCTGCTCGCCGTTCCAGAACGCGTTGGCGAACGGGCAGCCGCCGTCGACGCAGATCCGGACGGTGCCGCGCAGCGCCTTGCCCTTGCCGTCGCCGTAGTCGGCGCCGATCAGGTCGGTCAGGTCGGTGCCGAGCGACTGGTAGGTGTCGGAGGTGTCGCCGAAGTACTCGTAGACCTGGTTGACGTCGACCTCGCCGGCCGGGGCCTGGCCCTCGCTGCGGGTCGGGGCGAAGCCTGGCCGTTCGCGCCACAGCGGACGTCCTCGGCGCCGGTGACGATGATCGCGCGGTTCGCGTCGCAGATCACGCGGTTGAGGTGCTCGGACATGTCCCAGGCGAGCAGGGTCTTGCCGGCCGACGCGTGCACCATGGCCTGCCAGCGGACATCGCCGGGGCCGGTCACGTCGTACAGGTAGACCGGGATCGCCGACCGAGCCAGGCTGGTGGGTCATCAGGCTGAGGTCGAACCAGCGCGGTCCAGCGAGCTTGGCGGTCAGCTTGCGAGGCGTCGAGCTTGCCGCGGGTGGCGACGGCCTGGACTGCGGCCGCTCTGCGCGGTCGCCTTCGCCGCGTCGACTGCTGATCGGCGGCCGGGAACGTCCCGTACGTCGCCAGCGACGACCTCGCCGTTGGCGGACTCCAGCGCACCGGACTTGTCGAGGTTGGTGACGATCTCGCCGCCGTACACCTGGACGCCGTCGATGTTCTGCTGGAACCGGACCTGCGAGCCGTACTCGTTCAGGTTGCTCGACTTCGCGACCAGGTCGGCCGGGCGGCGCACCGAAGTACGGCGCGACCGTGGCGACCTGAGCCTTGGCGACAGCGAGCGCGTCGGGCTTGCTGGTCGCGGACTTGCTCGCCTTCGCGCTCACCGAGGCGGGAGCCTTCAGCGGCGTGGCGGGACGGATCGAGTGGGCGCGACCGGTCTGCGTCCCGCTTGGTGACGAGGCCGGCGCCGCCGGCCTTCGGGGTCCCGACCGTGCGGATCTCGGGGCTACCGGTCTTGGCGGAGTCCGCAGCCGGGACCGGGGCGCTGTTCGCCATCCCCGGAGCGGCGAGACTGAGTGCGACTGCACCGGCAGCAAGGCCGGCCAGCCAGGTACGAGCTTTCAAGATTTCCTCCCATTGACACGCGAGGCTGCAATCTGTCATTCCGCGAATACGGCGCGCGAGGAGGCGTGAGTCATCTCACACCCAACGGATTCGCGCTCTCACGCAGTGTCATGACGAGCCGACGAACCACGCTCAGGAGAGCTCACGCAGAGTGCTGGCACAGGTGCGCCGCGACACGAAAAGGCCAAGGAAACAAGGGGAAAACGGCCGGAATGCCTGGAAAAAGAGCCGTCCGGTGCCCGACGTCGGCACCCCTCCGGGGCAGGCCTCGGGCACGGACGCGTCTGCGCGGTACCTCGGCATCACACCACGATCCTGGGTACCGCGCAGGTCGAGCCGAGTCAGCTCAGCTGCGGCTGGACCAGGTTCGCGAGGTTCGCGTGCCCGGTGGTGTTCGGGTGGTACGACTCGCTGATCGGGTTCGACAGGCCGTTGATCCACTCCGGACTGCCGCAGACCGCGTGCCCGATGAAGGCCGACGTCGGGTTCACGAACGGGAAGCCGGCCGCACCCGCGGCCGCCGAGATCTTCGAGTTGAGCAGGTCGGCGGTCGCGTTCAGCCGGGTCATCTCCGCGCCGCTGAAGAAGGTGCCGGCGTTGCAGTCGGTGCCGTTGAACAGCCGTGGATAGCCGACCATGATCACCTTCGCGGTCGTCGCGCGGCTCTTGATGTTCGCGTAGAGCCCGTTCAGCCGGCCCGGGATCGTGTTGTTGATGGTCGCCTGCGCGGTGTCGATCGCACCGTTGCAGTCGCCGAGCCAGGACGGCTTCGCGCATTCGGTGATCACCGACGAGAAGCCGGCGTCGTTACCGCTGACCTGGACGGTGACGAACCGGGTCGCGCTGTTCAGCGGGCCGAGCTGGTTGGCCGTGACGTCGGCGACCCGGGCGCCCGAGCAGGCCATGTCGGTCAGGTGAGCGCTGATCCGGGCGGCGTCGAGGTACGGATAGGCCTTGGTGGAGCGCTGGCACGAGCCGCTCTCGGAGGTGTAGGTGCGGGTGCCGACACCGGAGGCGTACGAGTCGCCGAGAGCGACGTACTCCGGGGCGGCGGCTTGGGCGAGGGTCGGGCTGAGGAGCGCGGTGGCGACGACTGCGGCTCCGACGAGGCCGGCGAGGATCTTCATGGGGCGGACCGCCTTTGCACTGGGAGGGGTGCAGGTGAACTCAGGGTCACCATGGCCGACCAGTGAGTAACAAGCAAGACCTCAGTAAGAAATTCACCACCAGTTGCCGATTCAGGTAGGTGGCGTACTTTCTTTCTCCGGCCCCGGGACCGACAGCGGGTCGAAACCGTACGGAAGCTCGAGCCGGTGCGCGCTCATCAGCTCCGCGTCGCCGAGCAGCTCGCGGGTGGCGCCGTCGGCAACGATCCGGCCCGCGTCCATCAGCAGGCTGCGCTCGCAGAGCTGCAACGCGTACGGCAGGTCGTGCGTGATCATCAGCAAGGTCACGTCGAGCCCGCTCAGGATGTCCGCCAGTTCGCGCCGGCTGGCCGGATCCAGGTTGCTCGACGGCTCATCGAGAACCAGTACTTCGGGGCGCATGGCAAGCACCGTCGCGACCGCGACCCGGCGGCGCTGCCCGTAGGACAGGTGATGCGGAGCGACGTCGGCCTGGTCCTGCATCCCGACCTGGACGAGTGCCTCGTGGACGCGTTCGTCGAGTTCCGCGCCGCGCAGACCCAGGTTCGCAGGCCCGAAGGCGACGTCGTCGCGGACGGTCGGCATGAACAGCTGGTCGTCGGGATCCTGGAAGACGAGACCGACCTTCCGGCGTACCTCGGGCAGGTGCTGGCGGTGCAGATCCGAGCCGCCGATCTGGATCCGGCCGCTACCGGTGCCGCCCGCGACCGAGCCGAGGATGCCGTTCAGGTGCAGCACCAGGGTGGTCTTGCCGGCACCGTTCGGGCCGAGCAGGGCGACCCGTTCGCCGCGCTGGATGGTGAAGTCGACGCCGTACAGGGCCTGTCGGCCGTCGGGATAGGCGAAGACGAGACGTTCGACGTGGATCGAGGGACTGCTCACAAGCCGACAACCCTAGCGGTGACGGCGATGACGACGGCGGCCAGGGAGATCGCGAGACCTTCCAGCCATTGGGCCTGTGCGGCGCCGGACTGGGACAGCAGCGGCATGCGGCCGTTGTAGCCGCGCGACTGCATGGCGAGGTGGACTCGTTCGCCTCGCTCGAAGCTGCGGACGAACAGGGCCCCTACTCCCCCGGCGACGGCCTTCAGATGCCCGGCGCGGCCGCCTTGGTAGCCGCGGGATTCGCGGGCGATGCGCATCCGGTGCAGGTCGTCCGAGACGACGTTGAGGTAGCGGACCATGAAGGACAGGATCGCGATCAGGGTCGACGGGAGTTTCAGCCGTTCCAGGCCGGCGAGCAAAGCCCTTGGACTCGTCGAGGCGGACAGGATGATCGCGGCGACGACACCGAGGGTGCCTTTGGCGAGGACGTTCCAGGAGCCGAGCACGCCCGATTCGGACAATGAGACACCCAGTACTTCGACGCGCGGGCCGGTCGCCACGAACGGGAGCAGGAGCGCGAACACGACGAACGGGGTCTCGACGGCGAGGCGCTTGAGGACGACGAGCGCGGGGAGCCGGGCAAGGCTGACGACGGCGACCAGCAGCACGGCGTACAGGGCGAAGGCCCAGAAGGCGGTCGCTGGAGTGGCGACGACGGCGAGGACGAAGATGAAGAGCGCGACGATCTTCACCTGGGCCGGGAGCCGGTGAATCCGGCTGTCGACCGCAACCAGCAAACCATCTCCGCTCACCGCCGCGCTCCTCTCCCCGCCCGGTCTCTGCCCGGAGGGCGGGATCCTGGCGCGGTCACGCGGCTTTGTCGGCGCGCGCGGAGCGCAGCGACGCGAGTTTGGCGATCAGCAGGCCGACCGCGATCGTGACCAGTACGCCGATGATGCCGGCGAGCGCGCCGGAGACCTGGCTGTTGCCGATGCCGCTGACGGCGTAGTCCGCGAGCGGGCTGCCGGCGACGGCCGAGTTCTTGGCGGTGCCGTCGAAGCCGAGCTTCGCGCCGACGAACTCCAGGCCGTCGGGATGCGCGCTGGCGAACAGGCTGATCACGCCCGCGACGACGAAGGTGGTGGCGATCCCGATGCCGAGGCTGCGACCGGCCGGCTTCGCCGCGATCGGACGATCCGGTGAGACCGTGGAACTGTTGCCGTCAGCATCTACCAGGACGAGGTCGGCCTGCAGGTGGCGAGCGGCGTACACGAGGTCCGGCCTGGTGGCGACGACGGCGCTGAGGACCGCGGCCGTGATGACGGCTTCGCCGAGGCCGACCAGGATGTGCCAGCCGACCATCGCGGTGGCGAGCTTGCCGATCGGGATGTCGACCGCGCCACCGATCGCGTAGAGGCCGGTGAACGCGAGGGCCGCGACCGGGACCGAGATCAGCGCGCCGACCGTCGTCGCCGGGACCACGCTGCCGACGCGCTTGGGCAGTGCCTTCAGCAGCGCGCGGGTGACGAAGTAGCCGACGAGAACGGTGATCAGGCCCATCAGGGTGATGTTCGTCCCGAGCGCGGTCAGGCCGCCGTCGGCGAAGAGCAGGCCTTGCACGAGCAGGACGGTCGACATCACCAGGACCGCGGTCCAGGGACCGACCAGCGCGGCCGCGAGCGCGCCGCCGAGGAGGTGGCCGCTGGTCCCCGCGCCGACCGGGAAGTTGACCATCTGGACGGCGAACACGAAGGCGGCGGTGAGCCCGGCCAGTGCCGGACCGGTCTCCCGGATCTCCCGGTTGGCCCGCTGCAGGCTGAACCCGACGGCTCCCGCGGCGATCAGGCCGGTGGCGATGGAGGTGGGTGCGTCGAAGAAGCCGTCAGGTACGTGCATGCGGACATTCTCGTTCTAGTTGCGACTCGATCGCAACAGACCGGGCTAGAGAGCTTTGAGTGCATCCCCGATCGCACGGTGGAAGGTCGGGTACGCGTAGATCATCTGTTGCAGAGAGTGAACGGGGACGGCCGCGTGGACGGCGACCGCGAGCGCGCCGAGCACCTCGCCACCGGTCGGTCCGGCACTCGTCGCGCCGACCAGCACCCCGCGTTCGTTGTCGACGACAAGCTTGATGAAGCCCTCGTTGCCGGCCTTGTGGATCCAGCCGCGGGACGACGACGGGATCTGGCTGCTCGCGGTCTTCACGTCGAGACCGGCGTCGCGGGCCTGCTTCTCGGTCAGGCCGACCGCGCCGATCTCCGGGTCGGTGAAGGTGACGCGCGGCATCGCGTGGTAGCTGGCGAGCGGCGCGCCTTCGGACCGGAGTACGTCGAAGACTGCGACGTTGGCCTGGTACATCGCGGTGTGGGTGAACGCGCCGGCGCCGGTCACGTCGCCGATCGCCCAGACGCCGTCGGCCGCGCGGACATGCTCGTCGACGGTGATCTGCCGGGCCTCGGGATCGATCCCGACCTTGTCCAGGCCGAGCGCCTTGAGGTCGACCCGGCGACCTGTTGCCACCAGCAACTTCTCGGCCGACACCGTGCTGGCGTCGTCGAGCGTCAGAGTGAAGGTGCCGTCGTCGTACGCGACCTGCTGGGCGTGGACGCCGGTCCGGAAGGTGACGCCGTCGCGCTCCAGGGCGGCCTGGGCCAGCTCGCCGGACTCGGGCTCCTCGAGAGCGAGCACCCGGTCGGCTCCTTCGACCACGGTCACGTCGACGCCGAAGCGCGCGAAGACCTGGGTCAGTTCGAGGCCGATCGCGCCACCGCCGAGCACGATGATCGAGTCCGGCAGCGTGTCGGCCTCGATCGCTTCATGGTTGGTCCAGTACGGCGTACCGGCTAGGCCTTCGATCGGCGGGATCAACGGGACGGTGCCGGTCGCGACGATGATGCCGCGGGTTGCCTCGAACTCGTGATCGCCGGCCGTCACCCGGCCGGGGCCGGTGATGGTGGCGCGTTCGCGGTAGAAGGTGACGCCCTTCTTGACGAGGCGGTCGACCGCGACCTGGTCGTTCCAGTCGTCGGTGGCCTCCGTGCGGATGCGCTGTGCGACCGGGGCCCAGTCGGGTTCGACGGTCGCCTTGCCGGCCATCCCGTCGACGCGGCGGGTCTCGGCGATCAGGTTCGCGGCGCGGATCATCATCTTGCTCGGGACGCAGCCCCAGTACGGGCACTCACCGCCGACCAGCCGGGGGTCCAGCCCGACCACCTTCAGTCCCGCCTCCGCCAGTCTCCCGGCAGCCTCCTCGCCACCGACACCGAGCCCGATCACGACCACATCCACCTGTTCAGCCATGCGGCCCAATCTCGCAGACGGCGATGACGCGGCCAAACCTCGCCCCCGGCGCGTCAGCCCGCGGGGCAGCTTCAAGTTCCTGCTCGTGCTGAGCGGTCGCGGTGAGGGGGGGCACTCATTCGGCGGTGTCACGGATAACCATTGGGCTCGGACCCCGCGCTAACGGTAGATTGCAGGCTTACCGTTAGCGCATCGGAGGTCGCTCGTGTTCGTGATTGCCCATCTCAGTGACCCGCATCTGGACGGCTCGGCCGAAGCCCGGGATCGGTTGCGGCGGGTGACGTCGTACCTGAAGGCACTGTCCCGCCCTGTCGACGTGGTGCTCGCGACGGGTGATCTCGCCGATCACGGGTTGCTGGAGGAGTACGCCGAGGTCGCGGCGGAGTTGGCGTTCGACGTACCGGTGCTTGTTCTGCCTGGGAACCACGATGTGAGTTCGCCGTTGCGTGAGGGGCTGGGATCGCTCGTCTCGTCGGCTGGTGCTGGGCATCCGGTTCATCAGGTGCGGGACGTTGGTGCGGCGCGGTTCGTGTTGCTCGACACGTCGGTGCCGGGCGAGGACCACGGATTGCTGAGTGCGGAGTCGCTCGAGTGGCTGGCCGGCGTACTGGACGTGCCTGTCGACGGGCCGCTGTTCGTCGCATTCCACCACCCGCCGAACAAGCTGCAGCACCCCGTCCTCGATCAATGGATCCTGCAGTCGGGCGATTCCTTTGCCGCCGTACTACGAGGTCGCCCGATCACCGCGCTGCTTGCCGGGCACGTGCACAACGCGGTTGCGACCACGTTCGCCGGTCATCCTCTGCTTGTTGCCCCGGGCATCCGTTCCACCGCCAACCTTCCGTTCGAGCCGGCTGAGGGTCTAGTGGACCTTTCGGCTCCGCCCGGGCTGGCGCTGCACATCCATACCGAGGATCAACCTCTGGTGACGGTTTACCGGTTCCTACCGTCAAGCTGAGGGTGAGGGTGACCGGATACGGTCATCTTCGTTCCGTGCGGGGTGCTGGCGAGACTACGGTCCGGGAGCGTGAAGCGTCTCAGCGTGATCGTCGTCGCCCTGGTTGTCGCACTGGTCCTGGGGAGTTCCGTGAGTGAAGCCGCTGGACCTTGCCGGCTGCAGGTCTCTTCGTTGCTGGTCGACAACCTGGTGAATCCGCTGGGGATCTCCACCACGCGGCCGAGCCTTGGCTGGAAGCTCAGCTCTCGCGTCAACGGCGAGCAGCAGACGGCGTACCGGATCCGGGTCGGTAGTTCGGCCGGCCGCTCCGATGTCTGGGACAGCGGTCGGGTGGCTTCTGATGAATCGGTGGGAGTCTCGTACGGCGGACCTTCGCTGGAGGCACAGCGTCGGTACTACTGGAGTGTCGAGGTCTGGGATTCGGCCGGGCGTTCTTCAGGGCAGGGCCGGCCGGCCTGGTGGGAGATGGCGGTGTCCTCGTGGAAGGGCGCTCAGTGGATCAGCCCGGCCGGCGACAAGTCCTGGTCGGACTTCACCCTCGACGTCGACTTCACCGTGAAGGCTGCAGCTGCGGGCGTCGTGTTCAGGGCGAAGGATGCGGCGAATTACTACCTGTGGCAGATCAACACAGTCAGCGCGCCGGGCAAGGTGATGCTGCGACCGCACGTCCAGGTGGATGGACGGTTCACGAATCTCGCCGAGATCGATCTTGCTCCGGTGGTCACTGCGGCCAATGCCGGGGATCCGCATCATCTGACGGTGCGTGCTGAAGGCAACGTCTTCACGACGTCGGTCGATGGGCAGGAGGTCAGTCGGCTGACTGACGATGCGCTGACTGTGGGGACCGTCGGATTCCGCTCGTCAACCAGTGGCGGGGTGGCCGAGCGAGCGGCGTACGACAACCTTGTGGTTCATGGCCTCGACGGCTCGCTGCTGCTCTCCGATGATTTCGCGACTTCGCCTGATCCGCTGTTTCCGCAGACGAGTGTTGTCGACGGGCAGCTCGAGCCGACGGGTGATCCGACGCTGGTGCAGCGGGACCCGGATGCGCCGATGCTGCGGAAGGAGTTCGGTCTCGACAAGCGGGTCGCCAGTGCGCGGGCTTATGTCTACGGGCTGGGGTTCTACGAGTTGCACCTGAACGGGCAGAAGGTTGGCGATCGGGTGCTGACGCCTGCCAGTACGCCGTACAGCTCGCGGAGTCTTTACGACAGCTACGACGTGACTTCGCTGGTCCGCAAGGGTGGGAATGCGGTCGGGGTGTGGCTGGGGAATGGGTATGGCGCTCGGTACAACCAGTACGGATTCCGGTGGCTCGGGCCGAAGCAGGTGATCGTGTTGCTCGACATTACTTATGCGGACGGGAGTCGGCGGAGCATCACCTCCGATGACAGCTGGAAGTGGTCGAGTGGGCCGATTGTTGCCAATGACATCTATGGCGGGGAGTCGTACGACGCGCGGCTGGTGGCGCCGGGATGGGACTCCCCCGGCTTCGACGACTCTGCCTGGCATGAGTGTGAAGACGGTTGCCGCGCCCAGTCCGGTGTTGGTGCCGAACACCGCGCCGCCGATCCGGGTTGCGCAGACGTTGCGGCCGGTTGCCGTCACGCAGCCGAAGCCTGGGGTCTCGATCTACGACCTTGGGCAGAACATCGCGGGCTGGGTCCGGTTGGCTGTTCATGGTCCGGCCGGCGCGACGGTGAAGCTGCGAACGGCTGAAGAGCTGAAGGACGGTCTGCTCGATACGTTCACCAACCGGGATGCGGCGGCGACCGACTCGTACACGCTCTCTGGGCATGGGCATGAGTCCTACGAGCCGCGGTTCACCTATCACGGGTTCCGGTACGTCGAGGTGACGGCGGGCGCTGCTGTCGTGGACGGGATCGAGGGGCGTGCGATCCATGCCGATGTGCAGTCGACGGGGAGTTTCGACTCGTCCAGCACGATGCTGAACACGATCTGGCGGAACAACCGGTGGAGCATCCTCAACAATTCGATGAGTCTGCCGACCGACACGCCGGTCCGCGACGAGCGGACTCCTCCGGCGATGGACGTGCAGGCTTACCGCGATGCGTCCACGCGTGAGTTCGGGATGAATGCCTTCTACGCGAAGTACCTGCAGGACCTGCCGCCTGGTACTGCGTTGCCCAGCGACGCGGTGAAGTCCCAGCAACCCGACATGGCCGGTGGGCAGGTGTCGCTGGCATGGACTTTGTTCGAGCAGTACGGCGATCGCGCGACGCTCGCTTCGGCGTACCCGTTGATGAAGGCCTTCGTCGACCGGAACGCTCGGGAGGTGCCTGGATTCGTGTGGCCTGCTGCTCGAGGCTTCGGTGATTGGTGCCCGCCGGATCATGGTCCGGAGGCTCACGACGGGATGGGCAGCCCGGCGGCGGGCGACTGCTTCAGCGAACCGTCGCTCGTGAACACAGCCCTCTCCTATCAGCAGGCCGTGGACGTCGCGAAAGCCGCAGCCGTCGTCGGGACTCCCGCCGAGGTGCAGCACTATTCGGGGTTGGCTGCTTCGATCGCTTCGGCGTTCAACTCGGCCTTCCTGAACGCAGACGGTACGACGTACGGCAGCGGCCGGCAGGTCACGAGCATCCTCCCGCTGGCGCTCGGCCTGGTGCCGGCCGATCGCGTTCAGGCCGTCGGCGACCAGCTCGTCGCAAGCATCCTCGGCAAGGATCACGGCCACTTGGATACCGGCATCTTCGGCACCCGGTATCTACTGGACGCCCTGGCTCGGATCGGCCGTATCGACGTCGCGATGACGATGCTGCATCAAGAGACCTACCCCGGCTTCGGCTTCGAGATCGCCCATGGTGCGACGACTTCCTGGGAGCAGTGGCTCTACAGCTCTGCGATGGAAACGCACGACCACGCCATGTTCGCCGGCATCAACACGTCCTTCTACACGGTCCTCGGTGGTATCACGTCCACCTCCCCGGCGTACCGCACGATCACCATCGCTCCCCAGATCCCGTTGTCTCTTGACCACGTCTCCACGTCCATCGACACCGTCCGCGGCGTCGTTGCTTCCTCCTGGCGCAAGACGCCCAAGGGTCTGGAGCTGACGGTCACCGTCCCCGTCAACAGCACCGCAACAGTCGTAGTACCTCAGGGGTCCACTCACGTGGTCGGCTCGGGGACCTGGACCTTCCGGAGCTAGAAGAACTCGTCCAGCAGGACGTAGTACGCCAGCTTGGCCGGATCCAGTTCAGCGCCGTACAGCTTGAGGAATGCGGCTGTGTCCGCAGGACCCAACAAGTCGGCACTGAGTCCGCGGTGGATCACGGCCAGGTCGAGCCGGCGATCGGCGACGCCCAACCGGTCGACGTCGATCAGTCCCGCGAGTTCACCCGTCTTCGGATCGAGGAGGATGTTCTCCGGGGTCAGGTCGCCATGGCAGACAACGAGGTCTTCGTCGGCCGGCCGGGTCCGCCCGAGTTCGCTCAGCAGCTGCTCGCCTGTCCAGCCGGCGTACTCGTCCTCCAGGTTGTCGAGGTCCACCAAGCCGCCCTCGCAAGCCTCTTCCCCGATCCCACCTACACCGTCCAACCAGCCGCTGGTCACACCCCTTGGATCGACGACCCCACCTCCTTCGTCGCCACCCTCACCACCTTCCTGCGGTAGCCGATATTCAGTTGCCGGGTTGCTGATGCTTGCGCAGACTCCGGTGGGATGGATGACGCAGAGCTTGAGCTGTTGCTGAGGAACGAGCGGTATCCGCGGTCGGCGGGGTACTCGGTTCGGTGGATGGTGGACGGCGCGATGGGGCCGAACACGCTCTGGCAGGCAGAGGCCCTGGCCGATCACGTGTCGTTCGAACCGGGGATGCGGGTCCTCGACATGGGGTGTGGGACAGCCTCTAGTTCGATCTTCCTGGCCAAGGAGTTCGGCGTCGAGGTCTGGGCGACAGACCTGTGGGTGCGGCCGGAGGAGAACCTCCGCCGCATCACCGAAGCGAACCTCGAAGATCGGGTTCACCCCATCCACGCGGAAGCCCACGCCCTGCCTTACGCGGAGAACTTCTTCGACGTGCTGATCAGCATCGGTGCCTACCACTACTTCGGCACCGACGACCTCTACCTCGGCTACTTCTCAGGTCTGGTGAAACCCGGCGGCCAGATCGGCATCGTTCAGCCCGGCCCGACCGAGGAGTACGAGGTACTTCCGCCGGCCCATCTAGAGCCCTACTGGAAGTGGGACTTCTGTGCCTGGCACAGCGCAGCCTGGTGGCGCCGGCACTGGGAGAAGACCGGCCTCGTCACCGTCGAGGTCGCCGACCAACTCCCGCACAGCTGGCACGACTGGCTGCAATGGAACGACGCCTGCGACAGGGATGCCGGTACGCCGAACCGGGACGATGCCCAGATGCTTCGTGCCGACAACGGCCGGACGCTCGGTCTCACCCGGGTGGTCGCCCGCCGCAACAGCTGAGAACGGCGGCAGACCGCGATGGTCTGCCGCCGTTCTCAGGATGAAACTAGAAGTTGATCATGTGGCCTTCGAGGCCGTGGAAGGCCTCTTGGAGGGCCTCCGACAGGGTCGGGTGGGCGTGGACGTTGCGGGCCAGTTCCTTGGTGGTGAGGTCCCACTTCTGGGCCAGCGTGAGCTCGGGGAGGAGCTCGGTGACCTCGGGGCCGATCAGGTGGGCGCCGAGCAGTTCGCCGTACTTCGCGTCGCTGATCACCTTGACGAAGCCGTTCGGGTCCGCCAGGCCGTGCGCCTTGCCGTTCGCGGTGAACGGGAACTTCGCGACCTTGACGTCGAAGCCTTCGAGCCGCGCCTGCTCCTCGGTCCAGCCGAAGCTGGCGATCTGCGGCTGGCAGAAGGTCGCCCGCGGGATCATCACGTAGTCGAGTTCCATCGTCTCGTGCCCGGCGATGGTCTCGGCCGCGATCACGCCCTGCGCCTCGGCGGCGTGCGCGAGCATCAGCTTCGCGTTCACGTCACCGATCGCGAAGATGTTCGCCACGTTGGTGCGCAGGAACCCGTCGACGTCGATCGCGCCGCGCTCGGTCAGCTTGACGCCGATCTTGTCCAGGCCGTAGCCGTCGACGCGCGGCTGGAAGCCGATCGCCTGCAGGACCTTGTCGGCCTCCAGCGTCTGCTGGCCGTCCTTGCCGGTGACGGTGACCTTCACCTTGTCGCCGGAGTCGTCGATCGAGTCGACCCGGGTGCCGGTGAGCACCTTCACGCCGAGCTTCTTGTACGCCTTCGCCAGCTCCTTGGAGACCTCGGCGTCCTCGAGCGGGACGACCCGGTCCAGGAACTCGACGATGGTGACGTCGACGCCGTAGTTGGTCAGCACGTACGCGAACTCGACACCGATCGCGCCGGCACCGGCGATGATGATGCTGCCCGGCAGTTCCTCGGTGAGGATCTGCTCCTCGTACGTGACGACCCGCTCGCTCAGCTGGGTTCCCGGCAGCAGCTTGGTGGTCGCGCCGGTGGCGATGATGCAGTTGTCGAAGGTGACGGTCTCGGACGCACCGTCGTTCAGCGAGACGTCCAGGGTGTTGGCGTCGACGAACGAGCCCCACCCGTCGTACTCGGTGATGTTGTTCTTCTTCATCAGGAAGTGCACGCCCTTGACGCGGCCGTCGGCCACCTTCCGGCTGCGCTGCACCGCGGTCGGGAAGTCGAAGGTGACCTCGCCGCTGATGCCGAAGGTCTTCTTCTCCGCGGTGAAGATGTGCGCCAGTTCGGCGTTCCGGAGCAGAGCCTTGGAGGGGATGCAGCCCACGTTCAGGCAGACACCGCCCCAGTACTTCTTCTCGATGATGGCGGTCTTGAGCCCGAGCTGTGCGGCGCGGATCGCCGCGACGTACCCACCCGGGCCGGCGCCGAGGACAACAACGTCAAAGTGCGAGGCCATGATGGAAATGCTAGTCGGTCGCACCAGTCCCGCGCGCAGCCGGTCGGGCGGTGCCGGGGAGCGCGTGACGACGGTCACCATCGGGCAGTGTGTCCTGCCTCATTGTCACTGTCGGTGACCAGGCCTTCCTTCTGCTCCCCCGCCCGCCTACGCTGGGCACGCACGGGGGATGCTTCCTTTCCGTGCGCGCGTGAGGCGCCTCAGGAATCACTGCGGGAGCACTAGACGGTGGGGAAACGGATGCTGGGGAACAGCCGCAGACTGCGGCTCGCCGCGATCGGCGCGCTGGTGGCAGTGGTCGCACTGCCCTCGTACGCCGCCTACGCGGACGACCCGACTCCCCCGCCACCCGCGTCCGTCACCGACGTCAAGCGATCCCTGGAGCAGCTGCAGGCCGAAGCCGCGCAGATCCAGGCGGAGTTCGCCAAGACCACGATCGAGTACACGAACGCGCAGAAGGCAGCCCAGACCACCGAGGCCGCGGCCAAGAAGGCAGAGGCCTATGCGGCGAGTAAGAAGGGCGTCTCGGACGTCGAGCGCCGCAAGCTCGGGCTGCTGACCGCGCAGGCGTACCAGCTGGGCATCCCGACCGTCCTCGGCACCGAGTCGATGCTCTGGTCGCTGGCCCCGATCGCGGAGAACCTGCAGGAGATCGCCGACCGCCAGGCCGCCATCCGGCAACTCGGCAGCACCCAGGTAGCGCAGTACCAGACGGCGACCGCCGCGGAGAACGCAGCCGGTACTGCGGCCGACGACGCGGCCACGAAGCGGGCCGCGGCGGACACCGCAGCCCAGACCGCCAAGACGCTCGGCCTCGAGGTCAAGGCGAAGGCGCAGGAGGCCGCGCTGGCGATGCAGGGCCAGATGGCGGATCTGGCCGGCGCGAGCGCACTGTCCAACCAGCTGCAGAATGGCCGCAACGCAGCGGCTTTCGCGAAGTGGCAGAGCTACCTGACCGAGCTGGCCGGCGCCAAGGTGACCGCACCCGCCGCCGGCTTGATCCGGAACCCGTCGAAGCTTCCCGCCGGTCTCAAGCCGTACGTCGCCGGCGGTCAGAACGTCCCCGGCACCGCCTCGGTCAGCAGCGCCGGCAAGACCGTGCGAGTGCTGTCCGCCGAGACGATCCAAGCGGTCAACCGCGCCTTCAGCCTGCTCGGCAAGCCCTACAGCATCGGCGCCACCGGGCCCGCGAAGTACGGCTGTCTCGGTGCGGCCCGGGTCGCCTGGCAGCCGTACGCGAACCTGCCGAACCTGATCAGCAAGGTCTACCCGAACTACCAGAAGGTCCCGGCGGCAACGATCCAGCCGGGCGACATCCTGCTGGTCGGCAGCAAGTCGATCGGGCTGTTCCACATCGGGATCGCGCTGGACGGCAACGAGATGATCGCCGCCGACGAGTCCAAGGGCTCCGTCACCGTCACGACCGTCCCGGACAACCTGTTCGCCGCGCTGCGCCCGACGCTCGGTCAAGCCCGCCAAGGTCCACCAGACTCGCGCCGGCAGTCCTCCGTCGCAGGCGTACCAGTTCCGCTGCGGCAACACCGCCACGTCGTACGACGTCGGCACGGGCGCCTGGACCTGGCCGCTGGCCGAGGGCACGTACGAGATCGGTACGCCGTTCGGCCAGTCCGGTCCGCTGTGGTCCACCGGATATCCACACCGGCCAGGACTTCCCGGCCCCGACCGGTACGCCGGTCCGCGCGGTCACCGCCGGCACGGTCCGGGTCGAGCACCCGGCCTGGGCGGGCAACCTGGTCCGCATCGACCACGGCAACGGGCTCGAGACGCTCTACGCGCACCTGAGCCGGATCGACGTCGCCGACGGCACGCACGTGTCAGGCCGGGCAGCGGATCGGTGCCGTGGGCACGCGAAGGCAACTCGACCGGCGCCGCACCTGCACTTCGAGGTCCGCCTCGGTGGCGACGCGGTCAACCCGATGCCGTTCCTGGCCACCGGCAGGACGAGCACCGGCTGGGGCGGCTACAGCAACGGCCTGATCCCCGCGACAAGCTGTGCGGGATCGGCCAGCGGCCACTGCTGCGCTGCGACGCCGCCACGGCGTACCTGGGCACTGGCGTCCGCCTACCAGAAGCGCTTCGGGAAGACGCTCTGCATCACCGACTCCTACCGCTCGTACGCTCACAGGTCTCCCTGTACGGCCGCAAGCCGTCCCTGGCAGCCCTGCCCGGTACGTCGAACCACGGCTGGGGCCTAGCCGTCGACCTCTGCGGCGGCATCGACCACTTCGGCACCGCGCAGTACCAATGGATGCTGCAAACGCTCGCCGCTTCGGCTGGGTCCACCCCGACTGGGCCAACCAGGGCGGCAACCGCGAAGAACCCTGGCACTGGGAGTTCGGCAACGCCACCAGCGCGTAAGGGCCGACGACACCTCCACCACCGCGCCTGAAGCTCATACGGCGGCCGTCTGCCCAGGTCCCTCCCGTCCGCGAGATCACTTTGAGCACCAGCCAGCCGTCCGCAAGGCGTTCGGCCGGCTGACCGGTGCACAAAGTGGCCGCCGTGACGACGCCGCCCGTCCGTCGCCCACCCGCCGCGCCCCGGCCGCACCTCAGCTCCGCCCGGCCGCGCCGCATTTGGTCGGTCAACCCACCAGCTTGAGGGTCTTCTACCTCTGCCCACGACCGGCGAAGCCGTCATTTGCTGGGTCAACCCTCCAACTGACTCGTTGGCCCACCGGTTTTCGGTGGGCCAACGATCCGTATTTGCTGGGTCAACCCAGCAAATGCGCCGGGGCATAGGGCAAGTACGTCGTGGCAGGTGGTGACGGGAGCGCTGTGGCGGCTGAGGTTGGGCGGGGGTGGTGGGTGGGTGCTGCGGTGGGCGGGACATGCCGGGCCCGCGCTTGGAGTCGGGTTGGATCTGGCGGTGTGTGACGGGGTGCTGAGCAGCGGGTGAACAGCTCTGGCCAGGGTCAGAATCAGGGCAGAGTCAGGGGTCGCAGATCCCTGGATCGAGCCTGTTCAGGACGTACATTTGGGATGTGGCCGAGCAGACCAGTCCGGACCGCACGGACGACAACATCACGCTGGACGCCCAGGACGATCGGTGGGAGTGGCGGCGGAAGATCCGTGCGAACCCGCGCAAGCACCTGATCTACCGCATCGGCGTGGGCGTCGTCGGCGGCATCCTGATCATCGCCGCGCCGTTGACCGGCTGGTTGCCGGGACCGGGCGGGATCCCCTTGTTCATCGCGGGTCTGGCCGTGCTGGCCAGCGAGTTCGAGTGGGCCCAGCGCCTGCTCTACCGGGTCAAGGAGTGGGTCAAGGAGCTCACCGCCTGGACCGGCAAGCAGCCGGCCTGGCTGAAGGCCCTCGGTACGGCGGCGCTCTTCGTCTGCGTACTCGTGGCCATCTGGCTCTACATGGCCGTCCTCGGCGTACCGGGCTGGCTGCCGGACTCCTGGGAGTCCTTCCTGCACACGCTTCCGCTGCTGAAGTAGGTCAGCGCAGGAGCCACTGCCTGGTGAGCTCGAGCACGTCCTTGCGGCTGCGACCGGGATGGTCGGCGGCGATCAGCGGGCTGCCGATTCGTAGCGAGAAGACCAGCAGGCTGCGCACCTCGACATCCTGCTCGTCGGCGCAGAACTCGCCGAACAGCGCCCGCAGGTAGTCCATCCGCCGGTTGTCGACCCGCTTGAGCTGTACGGCGACCTGCTCGTCGCGCCGCGCCCACTCGCGGATCGCGAGGTCGGCCGCGGCGCCGGTCATCAGACCGTCGCCGGAGGCAACGAGTGTGAACAGCCGGTCCAGCTTGGTCCGGCCGTCGCCGCCGGCGGTCTCGACCTGGTCGATCAGCGCCTCGGTGGTCTCCCGCTCCCAGGTGTCCAGGATCTCCGCGAGCAGGACGTCCCGGTTCTTGAAGTACCCGTAGAACCCGCCTTTGGTCACGCCGAGCACCTGCGCCAACGGCTCGATCCGCACCGCCTCCGGCCCACCGGCCGACAGCATCCGCAGCCCTTCCTCGACCCACCGGCTCCGCGGCGTCCGGGTCAACTCCCCATCCTGTGGCTCCTCTCCACGCCCACCCCAATCCCATACGTCCACGTACACATCGGTCTCCACCTTGCTGCAGTAGACGGGAGGCGTATAGAGAGGGAACCAAAGCCATGCGACTTCCCGCCACCACCCCCACCGACCTCCCCTGGCGCATCCACGAGATCGCGCTCGACTTCCAGCTCGAGGACGTCCGGGCCCTCCCTACGCCCGGCGGCCCCGACGACTTCCGGCGCCTGATCGAGCCGCTTCACCACCGCCGACCCCGACGCCCCGGCCCTGTCGCCTCGAAGATCCGCCAGCTCCTGATGGCGGCTCCGCTGGAAGCTCGGCCCTTGCTCGGCTGGGACCGCGACAAGACCGCGGCCTCGGCAGCCGGGTCCAGACCCTGCGCGACCGCCTCCCGGCCGACCTGCTCGAAGGAACCCCAGGGACCCGAGCTCGACGACGACCCGTTCAAGTCCGGTCTTCCTGACCGACAACGAGTGGGCCGCCGAGATCGCCAACGAGCACCGTCCACGCGTCCTGCACCTCGGCTGGGTCGCCGGACGGCGCAGCGGCGGCTACCGCCGCCAGATGGCCGTCCTGGTCAAACCCAACGGCCGACTCGGTACGGCGTACATGGCGCTGATCAAGCCGTTCCGGCTACCTCCTGGTCTACCCGGATCTGCTCCGCACCATCGAGCCGCGGCTGGGACGACAAGCTTCGGGACGCCGCGTGGGTGAAGCGCGCGCGGTAGGTCGTGGCCTCAGGCCGTAGTGGGGCTTGAAGCGGCGGGCGAAGTAGTTCTGGTCGGGCCAGCCGACCGACTCGCGCGATCCGGCTGATCGGCTCGTCGGTGTGCAGCAGGCGGGCCGCGGCCAGCTCGACGCGGTGGCGGGACAGGTAGGCCATCGGGGGCAGGCCGGTCGACGACTTGAACAGGCGGACCAGGTAGCCCGGCGCCAGGTGCAGCTCGGCGGCCAGCTCGGTCAGCGTCCATGGTAGGCCGGGCGCGGTCCTCCATCATCCGCATCGCCGTCGAGCACCGCGGGGTGCGCCTGGCCGGCCGCCCGCCGCCGCCGTCGCCGGCGACCGCGCGGGCCAGGCAGCTAGGAACAGCGTCAGCCGGCCGACGATGTCGCCGCGGTGCGGCTGCAGCGGGCATGGCCGCAGCTCGTCGAGCCGTCGCAGTGCTCGACGCACTCGGCGAGCGCGGCCCCGGTCGAGGTGCGCGGTGAGGATGCCGCGGCGCTGCCCGGGTACGGCCCGGTCCACAGCAGGTAGCCGAGCAGCGGGTCGTCGCGGGTCCAGGCCAGCTCGCGGCTGCAGCAGCTCGGCCGAGAAGCAGCAGTTGTAGAGCGTCCAGGTCGTCGCAGTCCTCGTAGCCGTGCCAGACGCCGGGCCGCAGCAGCACCACGTCGCCGACAGCGAGGGCGCTGGCGCCCGGCCAGGCTGCGGTGCACGCCCGCGCCGCCGGTCACCACCGCGATCTCGACGAAGCTGTGGGTGTGGACGGATGCGCGGTCCTCGTGCAGGTAGTGGCCCGGCGTAGCGCCAGCGACCCGTCGATGAAGTGCAGCAGCGTGCGGGTGTGCTCGACCGGCGGCACGTCGCCGTCCATGCCGCACCGTAGGGCCGCAAGGTGCATTTCGTGCTAGCTCCGGTGCACCGCGGGCTATGCCCGGCCTGCGCGGACCGCAGTATCGACCGCACCCGAAACGTTCGCCACTCTTTCGAAACCGGAGCCTCGCGGACAGCCGTTGAATCGTTTCACGACCGCAGGGAGTGCCATGACGCGTCCTCGCCGCACCCGCCGCCCTCCGCTTCGATCACCACCCGACCGGCCCGGTGCTCGGCATCGGCACCCCGGCCCGCGACTGTCCTGGCTGATCCCGACCGCCGCCGGACGGTTACGCGCAGACGCGCTACGAGATCGAGGTCCCCCGCGGCGACGCGCACCGAGACGCCATGTCGTCGACTCCGGCGAGCAGATCCTGGTGCCCTGGCCCGGCGCGCCCCTGCGGCGCGCGAGCAGGTACCGTACGCGTCCGGGTCCGCGGCGACGCGAGCTGGAGCGACTGGAGCGAGCCGGCCGTCGTGGAGGCCGGTCTGCTGAGCCCCGCCGACTGGACCGCCCGCTTCATCAGCCCGCGCGACATCGGCAGCCAGGACCGCCCGCCCCGATCCTGTCGCGGCGCGATCGACCTGCCCGGACGATCGCCAAGGCCCGCCTGCTACGCCACCGCGCACGGCCTCTACCTCGCCCGCCTCAACGGCCAGCGCGTCGGCGACCAGCGAGCTGGCGCCCGGGCTGGACCGCCTACCAGCACCGGCTGCGCTACCAGACCTACGACGTGACCGACCTGCGTCGACCGCGGGCGCGAACCGCCTGGACTTCCTGCTCGGCAACGGCTGGTACCGCGGCCGGCTCGGCTTCCAGGGCCGGCGCGCCCTCTACGGCGACCGGCTCGCCCTGCTGGCCCAGCTCGAGGTCGACCACCGCCGACGGCACCGTCGCACGTGCTCGCACCGACGGCTCGCTGGACCGCCCGGGAGAGCGTGTCTCGCCGACGACCTCTACGACGGCCAGCGCACCGACCTGCGCCGCCGCCGCGGCCGACGCGACCCCGGTCGACGTGCTCGACGCCGACCTCGAGCCTGCTGGTCGCGCCCGACGGCCCGCCGGTCCGGATCACCGAGGTCCTGCCCGCGATCGGCGTCACCACTCGCCCAGCGGGCAAGACGCTCGTCGACTTCGGGCAGAACCTGGTCGGCTGGGTCCGGCTGCGGGTCCGCGGCGGCGAGGCCGGCGAGGAGGTCGTGCTCCGGCACGCCGAGGTGCTCGAGGACGGCGAACTCGGCGTCCGCCCGCTGCGCACGGCCAAGGCCACCGACACCTACCTGCTCGCCGGCGGGGACGAGGTGACGCTGGAGCCGGAGCTGACCTTCCACGGCTTCCGGTACGCCGAGGTCACCGGCGTCGCCGACCTGCGCGCCGAGGACATCGAGGCGGTCGTCGTCGGCTCCGACCTGCGCCGCACGGGCTGGTTCGAGTCCTCGCACGAGCTGCTCAACCGCTTCCACGAGAACGTGGTCTGGGGCATGCGCGGCAACTTCGTCGACGTGCCCACCGACTGCCCGCAGCGCGACGAGCGGCTCGGCTGGACCGGCGACATCCAGGTCTTCTCCCCCACCGCGAGCTTCCTGTTCGACAGCGCCGGCTTCCTCACCAGCTGGCTCGCCGACCTGGCCGCCGAGCAGCAGAAGGACGGCTCGGTCCCGTTCGTGATCCCGGACGTGCTCCGCGCGACGCCGGGCCGGCCACCGCGGCCTGGGGCGACGCCGCCACCATCGTGCCCTGGGTGCTCTACCAGCGCACCGGCGACCGGGACCTGCTCGCCCGGCAGCTGCCCAGCATGCGCGCCTGGGTGGACCGGATGGCCGGGCTGGCCGGCGACGGACCTGCTGTGGGCCGGCGGGTTCCAGTTCGGCGACTGGCTCGACCCGACCGCGCCGCCGGAGGACCCGTTCCGGGCCAAGACCGACCCGGACGTCATCGCCACCGCACACCTGGCCCGGTCCGCCGAGATCGTGGCGCACGCCGCCGAGGCTGGCCGGCGACGCCGACCGTGGCCCGCGCACTACGCGCGACCTGGCCGCCCGGGTGCGGGCCGCGTTCGCCCGCGAGTACGTCACCGCCGGCGGCCGGGTGCTCAGCGACGCGCCCACGGCGTACGCCCTGGCCCTGCAGTGGGCTCTGCTGCCCGACCGCGGAGCAGCGGCGAGCGCGCCGGGCGGCGGCTCGCCGACCTGGTCCGCGACGGCGGTTTCCGGATCAGCACCGGCTTCGTCGGCACGCCGCTGATGACCGACGCGCTGGCCGACGCCGGGCGAGCCGGAGCTGGCGTACCGGCTGCTGCTGCAGACCGGCTGCCCGTCCTGGCTGTACTCGGTGACGATGGGCGCGACCACGGTCTGGGAGCGCTGGGACAGCATGCTGCCGGACGGGCAGATCAACCCGGGCGAGATGACCTCGTTCAACCACTACGCGCTGGGCGCGGTCGCCGACTGGATGCACCGGCGGGTGGCCGGGCTGGCCCCGGCGGCGCCCGGCTACCGGCAGATCGACGTCCGGCCGCTGCCGGCCGCGCGGCTCACTCACGCCGCGGCGCGGCACCTCACGCCGTACGGCGAGGCCGCGGTCGCCTGGCAGCGCGCCGGCGGCCGCTCCGGCTCGGGTGATGGTCCCGGTCGGCGTCACCGCGACCGTGCACCTGCCCGGCGGCGACCGAGCCGTCGAGGTACGGGCACGGCACGCACGACTGGACGGTCGCCGACCCGTACGCCGAGGAGCCGCGCGCTGCCCGCCGAGCCGACCATCCGGCAGGTGATGGACCACGAACCAGCTGGGACCGGATCGTCGCGCGGCGCGTCGAAGCGGTGTCGCGGACGACGAGGCCGCGCTGGCCGACCGGCTCGAGCCGCTACCTCGACGCGCCCGCGAGCCGAGCTCGTCGACGCCGCCACCGCCGGCGGCTTCTCCCGGCGCCGAGCGTGCCAGGCGGCTCGACGGCTACTCACCCTCCTCTGAACATCCCCGGAGGATCCACGCATGAAACGTACGGCCGATAGCCACTGGCCGTCTCTGCGGCCTGCTCGCCCTCGCCCTGACCGCCGTGCAGCGCCGGCAGCCTCGGCTCCAGCGACGACGACGGCGGCGGAAGGTCAGCCCTGTCGTTCCTGGTCGACAACCCGAGGAGACCGTCAAGATCGCCGAGCAGCTGGCCAAGGACTTCACCGCCAAGAACCCGGACATCACCATCAAGGTGGAGACCCGGCCGGCCGGGCACCGAGGGCGACAACATCGTCAAGACCCGGCTGTCCACCGGCGACATGACCGACGTGTTCAGCTACAACTCCGGGCTCGCTGTTCCAGGCGATCGCCCCGCAGAAGAACCTGGTCCCGCTCGACGACCAGTCCTGCGTCGGCGCAGCTCGACGAGAACTTCAAGACCACGCGTCACCGCCGACGGCAAGGTCTACGGCGCGCCGTGCGGCGGCTTCATGGCCGGCGCGATCCTCTACAACAAGGCCGTCTACGCCAAGCTCGGCCTGCAGGTCCCGAAGACCTGGGCCGAGTTCATGGCCAACAACGCCAAGATCAAGGCGGCCGGGGTCGACCCGGTGATCCAGACCTACGGCGAGACCTGGACCTCGCAGCTGTTCGTGCTCGGCGACTTCCACAACGTCGCGGCCGCCGAGCCGGACTTCGCCGACAAGTACACGAAGAACCAGGCGAAGTACGCGACCTCGCCGGCCGCGCTGAAGGGGCTTCGAGCACCTGCAGGCAGGTGCACGACGCCGGGTACCTGAACAAGGACTTCGCCTCGGCCAAGCTGACGACGGCCTGCGCGATGCTGGCCAAGGGCGAGGGCGCGCACTACCCGATCCTGACGGCGCTGGTCAGCCAGCTGGTCGCCGACCTACCCCGGACAAGGCCAACGACGTCGGCCTGTTCGCGCATCCCGGCGACGACGCGGCCAAGAACGGGCTGACCGTCTGGGCGCCGGCCGGCGTCTACATCCCGACCACCACCGACCGGCGCGAAGCTCGACGCGGCCAAGAAGTTCCTGGCCTTCATCGCCAGCCCCGACGGCTGCGCGTCGCAGGCCAAGGCCGACCCAGCCGACCGGCCCGTACGCGGTCAAGGGCTGCACGCTGCCGGCCGACGTGCCGCAGGCGGTCAAGGACATGCAGCCCTACATCGACAAGGAGGGCGCGTCGAGCCTGGCGCTGGAGTTCCTCTCCCCGGTCAAGGGCCCGGCGCTCGAGCAGATCACCGTCGAGGTCGGCTCCGGCATCCGCAAGGCCGCCGACGGCGCCGAGCTCTACGACGAGGACGTCAAGAAGCAGGCCCAGCAGCTCGGCCTGGCGGGCTGGTAGCCGATGGCCACCGCCGTCGACCAGCCACGAGCCCGCGCGCCGTGCGCCGGCGCGACCGCGGCCGGCCACAGCCCGTACCCGCCCTGGTTCTACCTGCCCGCGGCCGTCGATCTACGGCGTGCTGTTCCTGGTGCCGACCTTCGCGTCGTTCTACTTCAGCCTGACCCGGTGGAGCATCTTCGACTCGAAGTTCATCGGCTTCGACAACTTCGTCACGTTCTTCCAGGAGCCGGCGCTGGTCAACGGCCTTGACCAACACGCTGATCTACGCGGTCGTGACCTCGGGCGCTCAAGGTGGTGCTCGGGCTGCTGCTGGCGGTGCTGCTCACCTCGCAGATCGTCGCCCGCGGCTACCTGCGCTCGGTGGTCTTCTTCCCGGTGCTGGTCAGCACGATCGGCGTCGGCCTGACCTTCACCGTGCTGATGAACCCGGAACGGGGCCTGATCAACCAGGCGCTGCGCGTGATCGGCATCGACGGGCCGGGCTGGCTGACCGACCCGAAGTACGCGCTGCTGTCGGTGGCCCTGGTCGACGTCTGGAAGGGCGTCGGGCTGGCCACGCTGATCTACATCGCCGGCATCGTGTCGATCCCGCAGGAGTACTTCGAGGCGGCCCGGGTCGACGGCGCCGGGCCGTGGCAGAACTTCCGGCGGATCATCCTGCCGCTGGCCCGGCCGGCCACGGTGACCGTGATCATCCTGTCGCTGATCGGCGGGCTGCGCTCGTTCGACCTGATCTGGGCGATGACCCGCGGCGGCCCCGGCTTCACCTCCGACGTGATCGCGTCGGTGATCTACAAGCAGTACCAGGCCGGCTTCTACGGCCTGTCCACCGCCGGCAACGTGGTGCTGTTCGTCGTGGTCACCGCGATCGTGCTGCCGCTGTCGCGCTTCCTCAACCGCAAGGAGGTGGAGCTGTGAGTACCGCCGAGCTCGCAACCACCGGCCGCCGCACTATCTGCTCAGCGCGGTCGCGATCGTGGTGTCGGTCGTGGTGTTCCTGGTGCCGTTCGCGTTCATCGTGCTGACCGCGGTGAAGGACCGGCAGCAGGCGTCGCTGCTCGACTTCTCCTGGCCGCACCAGTTCCAGTTCGTGCAGAACTTCGTCGACGTGGTCCAGGCCCGCGACTACATGCTGATCATCGCGTTCATCAACAGCACCATCCTCACCGTGGCCAGCGTGGCACCGGATGGTGGTGCTGGCGGCGATGGTCGGCTTCGTGCTGCAGCGCCGGCCGCAGCCGGTGGAACCGGCTTCATCAACTTCCTGGTGCTGGCCGGGCTGATCATCCCGCCGGCCGTGGTGCCGACGATCTGGGTCCTGCAGAAGCTCGGCCTGTTCCGCACGATGCCCGGCCTGATCCTGGTCGAGGTCGCCTTCGGCCTGTCCTTCTGCATCCTGCTGTTCCGCGCCTTCATCGCCACGATCCCGCGCGAGCTCGACGAGGCCGCGATCATCGACGGCGCCGGCCCGCTCCGGCTGTTCTTCCGGGTGATCTTCCCGCTGCTGCGCCCGGTGATCATCACGGTGGTCGTGGTGCAGTCGGTGGCCGTCTTCAACGACTTCGTCAACCCGCTCTACTTCCTGCCCGGCGACCAGAACGCCACCGTGCAGCTGACCCTGTACAACTTCTCCGAGCCAGTTCAACACCCAGTACAACCTGCTCTTCATGAACATCCTGCTGATCACCATCCCGCCGCTGATCATGTTCCTGTTCTTCAACCGCCAGATCGTGGCCGGCATGACCGCCGGCGCGGTCAAGGGCTGAAGTCCCTTGCGGACGAGCAGATAGCCCTGGTCGGCTCTTCTCGAGTCCAGCTGCCGGGGCGGGTCAGCCGGCTGACCTCCGACGAAGCCGGCCGTCGACCAGCAGTTCGTGGATCGTCGGCCGGCTCGTAGGCGTACACGTCGAGCTCGATCGGCGTGGCCGTAGCCCTCGGTCAGGTGGTACGTGCCGGTGCCGGCCTTGAACCCGTGCACGAGGAATAGCCGCCCGGCGCCAGCACCCGGTGGATCTCGGCGAACGCCGTCGGCAGGTCCTCGGCCGGGGTGTGCACGAGCGAGTAGCACGCGAGCGCACCCGCGAGCCCGCTGTCCGTCGAGCGGGAGGTCGAGCAGCGAGCCGACCTCGAACTTGCAGGTCGGGGTACTCGCTGCCTGGCGAACGTCGACCATCCCCGGCGACAGGTCCATCCCGAAGGCGTCCATGCCGAGCTCCGGCCAGGTACGCCGTGACGTGGCCCGGGCCGCAGCCCAGGTCGCCCACCGGCCCGGCGTCACCCGGTCGGCCAGCAGGTCGCCGTACAGGCCGAGGATCGCCCGGTGGTACGGGTCGTCGAACCGAGGGGCGACGAGCTCGTGGTAGTCGGCGGCGACGGTGTTGTAGGAGTTCCGGGTACTCTCCAGGTACGAAGTCATGGCCCGGGACCCTAACCATCGCCGCCGACAGTTTTCACACTCCGTCGTAGTACTGCTCGATGGCCTCGTAGTCGACCGAGCTGTCAGGCTTCATGCCGAGCGCCTCGTACTTCTTCCGCCGCGCCCGCATGTCCGCCAGCAGCACTTCCTTGGCATGGAGCGCCACCTCGACGCGCCACCTCGATCGGCACCACGACGAGGCCGTCATCGTCGCAGCCGACGGTATCGCCCGGGACGAACCTGCGCCCCGCCGATACCGATCGTGGTGTTGAGCTCGACCACCTCGATGCGGCCCGGGATGATCGTCCGGCCGCGAGCTCGCGAGCAAGCCATCGGCGTCCGCTGCATCGTCCAACTTCGCCCGTGTCCCGGCAATGCCCGTTGGTCACGATCCCGACCGCCCCCGCCGCCCTGGATACCGAGGAAAACGTTCTCGGAGCCGAAGAAGCCGGTTTCGTTGGTGCTGCCGACGTCTGTGACGAGCACGGAGCCCGGCTGGAGCAGATCCATGAGGCCGCGCCCTTTCTTTAAGTAGCCCATCTTCTCGAACCAGATGCCGTGCGCGTTGACGATGTCCTTGGTGTTGTCGAGCTTCCACATCGGCTTGTTGGCCGGCACGCAGCGCTGGGCGTCACCGCCGGGCCCCAGAACTTCATCCCCAGCCACAGAGGCCGGGTCTTCCTGGCTAAATTCAGCCCGACGTTGAAGTAGCCGATCGTCCATCGCATCGACCACGTCGACCACGCGCAGGTGCTTGTACAAGCTGCTCAGATCGTTGGCGTTGGCTGTCTCGGTCACAGTCACTGGAAGCCTTTCAGTTGATCCGGTAGTAGTCGGCGGCCGTGCCTCCGAGCACGGCCGCGAGTCCGTCCTGGTCCTGCACCACTTCCTCGAGCGCGGCCCGCAAGTTCGTCCACGCCTGTTCGTACGACGCCCGCAGCAACACCACAGGCCAGTTGCTGGCCACCATCAGCCGCTCGGCGCCGAAGCACTCCACCACCCACGCGAGATACCGCCGAAGGTCCGGCCACTCGTCGCAGCTCGGTCAGCAGATCGATCCCCAGCGAAACCTTCATCCCCACCCGAGGACACCCCGCCAACTCCCGAACCAGCCCCGCCCACGGCTCCCATCCCCCGCTGTCCATCGGAGGCCGCCCCAGGTGATCCACCACAATCCGAAGCTCCGGTACGGCGTCAGCAAGCGCCAACACCGCCTTGGTCTGCGCAGCAGTCACCGGCACGACGTCCCAGGCGATCCCGGCGGCAGCCAACTCGCGGAACAAGTCCGACGGAGTCGCGCCAGCCAGTCGAGCGGATCCCGGCCGACAAGACACCGCACACCGGAGAACTTCTCGAGTCCACCAATGCGTTCGATCTCCTGCCGTGCCGCCTTCGGATCCGACAGCGGCAGCCAGCCGACCACCGCGCCGACGTACGGCGCTTCGGCGTACTGCAGCAGGCGGTCGTTCTCGGCCGGTTCGTCTACGGACTGGATGAGGACTGTGCGGTCGACGCCTGGTGCGGGCCAGCTCGGCGGCCAGGTCGTCCGGGGTGTAGTCGCGGGCGATGGCGCCGTGGCGGTCGTCTCGCCAGGGTTGGTCCTGGGCCGCGACCTGCCAGAAGTGGTGGTGGGCGTCGACGATCATCGGCCCTCCCACTCGATGTCCTCGTGCGCCAGGAAGGCCTTGACGCCCGCCTGGAAGTCTCGGCTGGCGTAGACCTCGGCCAGGACGTCCTCGCCGTCGACGAAGGCGCCGTCGCGGAGGATGCGGCGGTCGAACTCCTTCATCGACGGCCAGCGTCAGGGGCGCGTTGGCGCAGATCACCGCGAGCAGCTGCTCGACGCGCTCGTCGAGGTCCTCGCGCTCGATCACCTCGGTGACGAAGCCGGCGATCGCGGCTTCCGGGCGACGGCATCAGGCCGGCGGTCAGGAGGAGAGCCATCGTGCGGCCCGGCGCCGAGGCGTTGCTGCAGGCGCGCGATGACCAGCGGCGGGAGCGTGTTGCCCAGGGTGCGCGCGACAGGCGCACCGAAGACAGCGTCAGGTGTCGCGACCACCAAGTCACAGCAGGCGGCGAGCGCGAGCCCGGCTCCAACGGCCCGCCCCGGACCACCCCGACCACAGGCACACGCACCCGCAGCAAGCTCGTCAGCACCCCAGCGATCCGCCGCTCGTACTCGACCCCCTGCTCCCCCGTCGTGAAGTCCGCGAACTGCCGGATGTCCGTTCCCGCCGCGAACGCCTTCCCACCGGCGCCCCGCAGTACGACGACCCGAATCCCCCGGTCCTCGCCGACCAGAGACTCAACAGAAGACAGCCCGTCGTACATGGGCCAAGTGATCGCATTACGCCGTTCAGGATTCGACAGCGTCAGCCGAAGGATCGCGCCGTCCCAGTCGATCTCGAGCCCGCTCATTCGCCCAGCACCTCCGCCGTGTGCTCTCCGAGCAGCGGTGGATGCCGTCGAATCCGCGCGGGAGTCCCACTCAACCGAACCGGCGACCCGAGCACCCGCACCTTCCCCTCCACCGGGTGATCGATCTCCTGCACCATCCCCCGCGCCCGCACGTGCGGGTCCTCGTCCAGCACGTACGCGTAGTCCCGGATCGGCCCCGCCGGCACCCCGGCTTCCAGCAGCAGCGCGACCCATTCGTCGGTCGTCGCCGCGGCCAGCCGTTCCTCCAGTACGCCGGCCAGCTCGTCGCGGTGAGCCATCCGGTCGGTGTTCGTCAGGAATCGTGAGTCGGTGAGCAAGTCGGTGACCTCCAGAGCGGTACAGAGTCGTTGCCAAAGGCGCTCGTTGTTCGCCCCCAGCGTGAGGTGACCGTCCTTCGTCCGCAACGCCTGGTACGGCGCCGACATCCGGTTCGCCGACCCGAGCGGCTGCGGGACCTGCCCGGTCGCCCAGTACTCGGTCGACTCCCACACCGACATCGCCAGCGCCGCCTCGAACAGCGACGTCTCGACGTACTGCCCGACGCCCGTCCGCTCCCGAGCGTGCACGGCGGACACGATCCCGAAGGCGCAGAACAGCCCGGCGCCGAGATCCCCGACGGGCAGCCCCGACTTCATCGGCTCACCGCCCGGCGCTCCGGTGATGCTCATCACGCCCGACATCGCCTGCGCGATCAGGTCGTAGCCCGGCCGGTCGGCGTACGGGCCGGTCTGGCCGAATCCGGAGACGCTGGCGTAGATCAGTCGCGGGTTGAGCTCGGCCAGCGTCGGGTAGTCGACCCCGAGCCGCGCGGTCACGCCCGGCCGGAAGTTCTCCACCACGATGTCGGCGGTCTCGACGAGCCGCCGGAACGACGCCAGGCCGTCCGCCGACTTCAGGTCCAGTACGACGCTGCGCTTGTTCCGGTTCAGCGCGAGGAACGCCCGGCTGTCCTCGCCGTGCACCGCGTAGCCCCACGACCGCCGGGTCTGGTCGCCGGCCGCCGGGTTCTCGATCTTGATCACGTCGGCGCCGAGGTCGGCCAGCAGCATCGTGCAGAACGGCCCGGCCATCACCTGCGTCAGATCGAGCACCCGCAACCCGTCGAGCGCACCCGCGGGACCGAGATCAGCAGCTCCCGTCGCGCCCGTCATCAGCCGCCCAGTCCGGCGTTCGCCTCGGTGAAGAACGAGTCGGCCGCCTGCTGCACGGTCTTCTTGCCGAAGGCAATCTCCTCGTACGCCCGCGTGTACGCCGACTCGAACGTCGCCTGGTAGCCCGGCGGGTACAGGATCGTCGGCGGCTTCTTCTCCACGATCTTCGCGTACAGCTCCAGCTCGTGCTTCTTCAGCGGCGGCAGCGCCGGGTCGTCGATCTGCGCCTGCAGCACCTTCTGGTTGGTGGCCGCGCCGTTGTCGGACTTGAACGACTTCCCGGCCTCCAGGTCGTTGGTGAAGAAGTCGATGAACGCCGCCGCGGTCGGCACGTTGTCGCAGTTCGTCGGGATCGCGAACCCCGAGGTGAAGATCGCGTTGCCCGACCCGCTCGGCCCGGACGGCATCGGCAGCGTCGTCAGCTTCTGCCCGCCGGCCTTCCCGGCGAGCGTCGCCGAGGCCGGCGTCAGCGCGTTGCCCGGCATGCTGTCGGTCATCACCCGGCCCTGCGCGATGAAGTTCTGCTCGGCGCCCTCGGGCTCGTCGGCCTGGGCGTCGGCGCCCATCGTGACGCCGTCCTTGCGCAGCTTCTCCCACATGTTCCAGTACTCGACCAGCGACTCCTTGGTGAAGCCGAGCTTGCCGTCGTCGGTGAACAACTGCTTGCCGTTGGCAAGCTGGTAGGCGATGAAGTAGTTCGGCACGCCGCCGCGCGAGCCGGACGCGAAGGCGCCCTCGGGCAGCTTGCCCTTGGCCGACGCGATCCAGTCGGTGTACTTCTGCCAGTCGTAGCCCTCCGGCGGCAGCCCGATCCCGGCCTGCTGGGCGAGCGTCTCGTTCACGCCGACCGCGTCGTACGCCGCGCCGTACGGCAGGAAGTAGAGCTTGCCGTCGGGTCCGCGCCCGGTGTCGACGACCTCCTTCGGGATGTCGTCGACCTTGATCGCGCCCGACTCGATCATCGGGTCGAGCGGGAGCAGGACCTTGCGCTTGGTGTAGTCGTTCAGCTGGCGGCCCTGCAGCTGCATCACGCAGGGCAGGGTCTTGCTGGACGCCTGGATGTTCAGCTTGTTGAAGTAGTTGCCGAAGTCCGCGTTCTGCCGGTCGATCGTCACGCCCGCGTGGGCCTTGATGAACATGTCGGCGACCGCGTTCGTCTTGGCGGCCCGGTTCGCGCCGCCCCAGAACGTCAGCTGCAGGCTGCCGGTGATGTCACCCTTGCCGTCCTGCGCGCCCGCCTCGCCGCCGGCGGTGTCGCCGACCGACGTGCCGTTGCATCCGGCAACCACCATCAGTGCGGCGTCAGCGAGCGCCGCCGTACTATTCGTCTTCATCGAAGTTCTCCAGTCACTTGAGGCCGGTGGTGGCGACGCCCTCGATCAGCAGCTTCTGGCGCCCCAGGAAGAAGCCGACGATCGGGGCCAGGGCGAGCGTGGACATCGCGAACAGCGAGTCCCGTACGCCGATTCGCCGGTGACGTCCAGGACGAGTTGAGGCCGAGCGAGACCGTCCACAGCTCGGGCCGGTTCAGGTAGAGCAGCGGCCCGAGGAAGTCGTTCCAGCTCGCGATGAACGTGAACAGCGCGGTGGTGCCGAGCGCCGGCAGGGCCAGCGGCATGATGATCCGGCTGAAGGTGCGCCAGTGCCCGCAGCCGTCGATCCGGGCCGCGTCGTCCAGCTCGCGCGGCAGGGTGCGGATGAACTGGACCATCAGGAAGATGAAGAACGCCTCGACGCCGAGCCACTTCGGCACGACCAGCGGCAGGTAGGTGTTCATCCAGGCCAGCTCGTTGAACAAGATGTACTGCGGCACCAAAGTGACGTGATAGGGCAACAACATCGTTGCCAGCAGCACCCCGAACAGGATCCGCTTGAACGGAAACTCCAGCCGCGCGAACGCGTACGCCGTCAGCGAGCACGAGACCAGGTTGCCGACGATCGACAGTGCGGTGATCGCGATCGAGTTCAGGAAGTAGCGGGAGAAGTTGAGCTGTCCCGCGCTCCAGCCGTGCTTGTAGTTGTCCAGCGTGTAGTTCTTCGAGAACAGCCCGAGGCTGTTCATCACCTCGGCCGACGGCCGAAACGAGGCCGCGACCATCCAGACGACCGGGTACAGCATCACGATCAGTACGCCGATCAGCAGCGCGTGCCGCAGCAGACCGATCACCAGCGGGTTGCGCGTCGCACGCCGGCCGAAGAACGGGCGGGCGCCGACCGACACGGCCGTCACCGCTCGTCCCCGTAGTACACCCACCGCTTGGCGGTCAGGAACAGGAACCCGGTGAACAGTCCCAGTACGACGACCAGCGCCCACGCCATCGCCGACGCGTAGCCCATCTTCAGTTCGGCGAATCCCTGCTGGTACAGGTACAACGTGTAGAACAGCGTCGAGTCGGCCGGCCCGCCCGACCCGGCTGACCACGAACGCCCCGGTGAACGCCTGGAACGCGTGGATCGTGTCGAGCAGCAGGTTGAAGAAGATCAGCGGGGTCATCAGCGGCAACGTGACGCTGAAGAACCGGCGGATCGGTCCGGCGCCGTCGACCGCGGCCGCCTCGTGCAGTTCGGCGGGGACCTGCCGCAGCCCGGCCAGGAAGATGATCATCGTCGCGCCGAACGCCCAGAGGTTCAGCGTCACGATCGTCCACAACGCCGTACCAGGACTGCCGACCCAGCTGCCGTGGGTGATGCCGAACAGGGCGAGCACCTGGTTCACCAGTCCGGTGCTGCCGAAGATCTGCCGCCAGAGCACCGCGATCGCGACGCTCGCGCCCATCAGCGACGGCAGGTAGAACAGCGCGCGGTAGCCGGAGAGGAACTTGATCCCCTTGTTCAGCAGCAGCGCCAGGATCATCGAGACGACCAGCAGCAGCGGGACCGACACCCCGACGTACAGGAGCGTCACCTTCACCGACGACAGGTAGCGCGGGTCGGCGGTGAACATCCGGCGGAAGTTGTCGAGCCCGATCCACTGCGGCGCGCTCAGCAGGTCGTAGCTGGTGAAGGCGAGGTAGGCCGAGTAGAGCATCGGCCCGATCGTCAGCAGCACGATGCCGAGCAACCACGGGCTCAGGAAGAGATAGGCCGTCAGTCCTTCACGGCCGGTGCGCGTGTTCTTCATGGCGCGCTCCCTTCCGCGCGTGCGCCTCCACCTGATCCGCCAGGTGCTGCGCGAGCAGACCAGCCAGCGGAACCTGTACGTCGGACTCGCGCGCGGCCGCGACGACGTCCCAGAGGTCCTTGCTCCACGGCCGGTTCCGCACCGGGGTCCCGGCGGCGTCGTACGCCGCGGCGACCCGGTCGAAGAATCCCCAGTTCCGCGTGATCCACGAGTCGCCGGTACTCGTCGCGACCGCGTCGAGCACGGTCTGCTCCGGTACGCCGTACGCGCCGGCCAGCTCGAGCCCTTCCTGTACACCGGCCAGTGCGGCGAACATCATCAGCTGATTCGCCAGCTTCACCGCCGCGCCGGCACCCGCGGGCCCGACGTGGAGAACGCTCTCTGCGACCGAGTCGAGCACCGGCCGCGCCTGATCCAGCACCTCGCCCGCCCGCCGGCCATCACCGTGAGAGAACCGGACAGCGCTCTCTCCGCTCCCCCACTGACCGGTACGTCGAGCAGCCCGATCTCGCGGACCTCCGCCTGCAGAGCGAGCCGCCGCGCGGTCGCCGGGAGGATCGTGCTGTGGACGAGGACGACCGATCCCGCCGCCAGGAGCGGGACCAGCTCGTCGAGGATCTCGGTGACGCTCTCGTCGTCCGGCACGGCCAGGGCGATCACGCCGCAGTCCGCCAGAGCACTCGGTCCGTCCACGACCTCCACGTTCAGCCCTTCGGACCGCTGCGGATCTTCGTCGTACACCTTCAGCGACCAGCCGTCGCGGTGCAGGGTCTCGGCCATCGGCCGGCCCAGATTGCCCAGCCCGATGAAGCCGATCGTCGTCGTTGCGTCGATGTCTTGGGCCACGAACGCCTCCAGTTCGTACACCAGGGCCGTCTACGAACTATTGTCTACAATAGATAGTCGACGCCCACAAGATCTCAGGGAAGAATGACCGCCATGACAGAGCACCAGCTGCAGTCGCCCAGCCTCGTGCAGCTCGCCGCCAACGCGATCCGGCGGATGATCCTGGCCGGGGAGCTGGCCGAGGGCGAGCGGCTGATCGAGGAGCGGCTCACCGAGCAGCTCGGAATCAGCCGCCCTCCCCTGCGGGAGGCGCTGCGGGTGCTCGAGCAGGAAGGGCTGATCGTCACCCGGCCGCGGCGCGGCTCGATGGTCGCGACGCTCACCGATCAGGACGTCTTCGAGATCCTCACCCTGCGGTCAGCGCTGGAGCGCTTGGCCGTCGAGCTGGGCGTCCCGGTCCAGGTGCCCGCGCGGCTGGAGGTCGCTCAGGAGGCTCTGCTGGAGATGGAACGCTGCGCGACCGCCGAGGACCGCGGCAGCCTGGTCCAGGCGGGGTACAAGTTCCACTCGTCCCTGGTCGCGCTCGCCGGTCACCGCCGGCTCGAAGAGGCCTACGCGTCGGTGCAGCAGCAGCTCCTGCTCTGCATGGCCCGCAACCTGTACGCCCGCGAGCACTTCTACGAGGACCTGCACGAGCACGTCGCCCGGCACCGCAAGCTGCTCGACCTGGTCGAGGCCGGCGACCCGGCCGCCGTACTGGCCGAGCTCGCGGTGCACGGGGAGCGCTCGTTCAGCGAGATTCAGAGCAACGTCGGCAGCCGCGAGGCCAGCAGCTCGTAGTCGCGCAGGCTGTTGTAGGCGTGGGCGGACAGCCGGACGAAGATCCGCTCGTCGAACCCGGTGAGCGTGATCTCGGCCTTCAGCTCCCGGACACCCGGATCTTGAACGCCTCGCCGGCGCCGGCGACCGGGTCGCGTCGAACGGGATCTCGACCAGCCGCATCGTCGCGGCCGAGTGGGCGACCTCGGGACGGCCGGTGCCGAGCGCCTTGGCCAGGAGCTGCGCGCCTTCTCGACCATGGCGGTCAGTTGCGGACGGCGGCGCGGGCCAGTCCAGGTCGGCGAGCACGCGCAGCGACTCCGGCGCGGCGATCCAGGTCGCGTAGTCGTAGGTGCCCTGCATGTCGAAGCGTTCGGGCAGGCGCTCGTCGTACTCCGACCAGGACACGATCAGCGGCAGCGTCGCGTCCCGCCACTTCTCGGCGACGACCAGTCCGGCGGTGGCCCGGGGCGTGGCCGGCCACTTGTGGAAGTTGCCGGTCCAGAAGTCGGCGCCGTCCTCGGCCGGTGAGTCCAGCAGCGCGGGCGCGTGGGCGCCGTCGACGATCAGCGGGATGTCGCCGCACGCCTCGGCCAGCCGCCGGATCGGGGAACACCATCGCCGTGCCCGAGCTGATCTGGTCGACGATCAACGCCGCGGTCCGCTCGTCCAGCGCCGCGCTGATCGCCGCGACCACCGTCTCGTCGTCGGACTCGAGCGGAATCGTCCACGATGACCACCTCGGCCTGCCGTTGGCGCGGGCGATCCGCTCGGCGGCGTACCGGACCGCGCCGTAGATGTGGTTGGTCAGCACGATCCGGCTGCCGGGCGGGATCGGGATGGCGCCGAGCGCGGCGGTCACGCCGGCGCTCGCGTTCGGCACGAGCGCGAAGCCGGCCGGGTCGGTGCCGAGGAACCGGGCCAGTTCCAGCCGGCTCGTGGTCAGCCGGTCGGCGACCGAGCGGAACCAGAGCATCGGGTTGGCCTCGGTCTCGGCCCGCAGCCTGGCCAGCAGCTCCTGCGTACGGCGCGGAACTGCGCCGTACGAGCCGTGGTTGAGGTGCAGGACGTCGGGGTCGAGGGACCACAGGTCGGGGCGGGGCTGAGTATCCGTCACCGTTACCACGGTACATAATTTGGCCTGTGTACCCCTACCTCGACCACGAGGGGCCGATCGCGATGGCCCACCGCGGCGGCGCGTTGCACCCGGACAACCTCGGCTACGAGAACTCGCTGCGCGCCTTCGAGCACGCGGTGGAACTCGGCTACCGGTACCTCGAGACCGACCTGCACGCGACCAGTGACGGCGTCGTCGTCGCCTTCCACGACCACCGGCTGGACCGGGTCACCGACCGGACCGGCGTGATCGCCGAGCTGCCCTGGTCGGAGGTCAGCAAGGCGCGGATCAACGGGCACGAGCCGATCCCGCTGCTCACCGACGTGCTGGAGGAGTTCCCCGACGTCCGGCTCAACCTGGACATCAAGGCCGACAACGGCGTCGGCCCGGCGGCCGCCGTACTGCGGGAGGCGGGCGCGATCGACCGGGTCTGCGTGTCGTCGTTCTCGCAGGCGCGGGTCCAGCGGATCCGGCGAGAGCTCGGGCCGTGGCTGGCGACCGGGTTCGGGCAGAACGAGATCGCCCGGCTGCGGTTCGCGCCGTTCCGGCTGTCGTCACCGGGTGCTTGCCTGCAGATCCCCGAGGAGTACGGGCGCGTGCGCGTGCTGACCCCCGGACTGCTCCGCCGGGCGCATGCCCTGGGCAAGCAAGTACACGTCTGGACGGTCGACGACCCGGCCGCGATGCACCGCCTGCTCGACGCCGGTGTCGACGGGCTGATCACCGATCGCACCGACCTGCTGAGAGAGGTGCTGATCCAGAGAGGTCAATGGGCTGTGACCGTCGGTCCTCCAGTACCTTGACCTGACACACTCCTCCGCATGGGATTTCTCTCGGCCCCGGCAGCGGTCGACAAGCGTGAGTACTGGGGCTTCAGCCTGTACGACTGGGCGAACTCCGGCTATGTGACCACTGTCGGCACGGTGCTGTTCGCGCCGTACCTCACCTCGGTCGCCGAGACCGCTGCCTGCGGCCGGGTCGGGACGACCGAGGATCCCTGCCACACGAACCTGCAGGTTCTCGGCCTGGGCATCTCCCCTGGCTCGCTCGCGTTCTACGTCGTCACGGTCGCGACGCTCGTCTCGGCGCTGTTCCTGCCGATCGTCGGCGCGATCGCGGACCGGTCGCCGCGCAAGAAGCTGCTGATGTGCGGCTTCGCCTGGGCCGGCGCGTTCGCGGCCTGCTGCATGGTCTTCGTGGGCGGCGGTCGCTGGGCGCTCGGCGCGTTGCTGCTGTTCGTCGGCAACCTGTGTCTGGGCTCGTCGATGGTGGTCTACGACTCGATCCTGATCGACATCGCCCGACCCGATGACCGCGACGACGTCTCCTCGCGCGCCTGGGCGTTCGGGTACCTCGGCGGCTTCATCCTGCTGTCGATCAACCTCGGCGTGGTCACCGCGCACGACGCGCTCGGGATGAGCCAGGGCACCGCAGTCCGGCTGAGTCTGCTCAGCGCCGGCTTGTGGTGGGGGCTGTTCACGTTCATCCCGTTCGTCAGCTGCGGAACCGGCCGCCCGACGAGCGTCGTACCAGGTGCGCAGCGGGAATCTGGTCCGGCAGAGCTTCGGTCAACTCGTTCGCGACCTTGAAGCACCTGCGGACCTACCCGATGACGCTGCTGTTCCTGGTCGCGTACCTGTTCTTCAACGACGGGATCCAGACCGTCATCTCGGTCTCCTCGACGTACGGCGAGAAGCAGCTCGGGTTCGAGACCCAGGTGCTGATCATGACGATCCTGCTGGTCCAGTTCGTCGCGTTCTTCGGCGCGCTCGGCTTCGGCCGGTTCGCCCGCCGGTACGGGCCCACCGCACGATCATGGGCGGCCTGGTCGTCTGGATGGTGATCGTGATCGCCGGCTTCATGCTGCCGGCCAAGCAGATCGTGCCGTTCCTGGCGATGGGCGTCGCGATCGGCATCGTGCTCGGCGGCACCCAGGCACTGTCCCGCTCGGCGTTCAGCCAGCTGATCCCGAAGGGCCGCGAGGCCGAGTACTTCAGCCTGTACCAGGCCGGAGAACGCGGTACGTCGTGGCTCGGCACCCTCGTCTTCGGCCTGGTCCACCAGCTCACCGGCTCCTACCGCCCCGCGATCGTTGCCCTAGGCCTCTTCTTCCTCGATCGGCCTCGTCCTGCTCTCCCGCGTCGACATGCGCCGAGGCATCACCGAAGCCGGCAACGCCCAACCCACGATGGTCTAAGGGACGGGCTGCCGCGCCCACCCCGGCGGCAGCCCCCGCCGACTAGGCCGCGCCGGGACCGACGTCGGCCGCGGTCAACGGCCGCCGAACGGGCTGCGTTCAAGTACTCGTCGGCGCCCACGTCATACGGCGCGGTCCGTGCCTGGCCGTCCAGGTCGTCCGTCACCCGACTCGACTCACTGGCCGCGTTGATCGCCGCGCTGCCCGCTCCCAGGCGGTAGACCCCATCAGATCCAGCGACCAGCTTCGGGTCGGCCCGCGTGAAGCCCGGACAGGTTCCCGTTCGCCGCCGACCCCCAGACGATGTTGCCCGCCCAGGTGATCCCCTGCTGGTACGGCATGTCCACCAGCGGTCCCCGTCGCCGACCAGCAGGTTGTCGGCGATCCGGCAGCCCAGCGGCGGCAACGTCCGCTGGCTCTCCCCCACGATCGCCTGGCCGTTGTTCCGCAGCGTGTTCAGCACGATCGTCACCCGGTCAGGCGCGTCGTTGCCCGTCCTGCGAGTCCGACGGCTCCCCCTCGTAGTGGTCCCGCACCGACCCACTCCCGAGCACGATCCCCGCGCTGCTCACCCCGCCGACGTAGTTGTTGACGATCAGGTGATCGTTGCCGTAGATCCGTATCCCGTTGCTCCCGGCCAGCAAGTAGTTGCCCTCGACCCGGTTGTTGTTGCCGTGCCGCAGCACGATCCCGCCCAGGCTGCTCCGGATCGTGTTGTACCGGATGGTGTTGCCGGACGACTTCACCGAGATCGCCTCGGGATCACCGTTCACCCGCTCGAACAGGTTGTACTCGACCGTCGCGCCCGCATCGCCCAGCGCCCGGCTGCTCACGCCGAGCCGGATCGGCTCACCGCCGTTGACCCGCTGAAGCTGTGGTCGCGGAAGTGGTTGCGCAGGATGTGCGTCCGCTGCGCCATCGCGTCCCCGACGGCCCGTCGATCACCAGGTAGCAGCCGACCGTGGACTTGTCGTGGAAGACGTTCCGGTCGACCTTCACGTCGTCGCTGCGGACGACCACCCAGTGCCCGACCGACGACGCCAGCGCGAAGTCGTTCCGCGTCAGCCGGATCCGCGGCGAGTTCGCCGGGATGTCCAGCGTCGAGCTCTGCTTGAAGACGAACCCGCTGATCACGATGTCCGACGAGTTCGCGATGACGAAACTGTGCGGGCCGGTGAGCGTCACCCCTCCGCGACTCTCCGCCATGATCGTGATCGGCGCCGCGCTGGTGCCGTGCCGGCCGCTGATCCTGATCGGCGATCCGGACGGTACGGCGTACGAGCCGTTCTTCAGGACGATCCGGGTGCCGGCGGTGCGCTGTTGATCGCCTGTTGCAGCTCGGCGAGCGAGGTCACCGGTCGCGCGTGCGCCTGCGAACGCCTCGGTCGACGCGGGACAGGACGAGCGGCGGCAGAGGCCGCCGGCCAAGAAGGTACGACGGTCCATGGTGGGGCTCCTAGCTGTGGGGGCGGTACATCTTTCGGTATTCGCTCGGGGTGACCGAGCTGACCTGGCGGAAGACCTTGGAGAAGTACGACTGGTCCATGCCGACGGCCGCGGCGATCTCCTCCATCGGGCGCGCGGTCGAGGCGAGCTCGCGCTGGGCCCACTCGATCCGGGCCCGCTTGAGGTACTGCTTGGGCGACAGGCCGAACTCGGCCCGGAAGTACCGGATGAACGTCGGCTGGTCCTGCCCGAACTGAGCGGCCAGTCCCTCGACGGTCAGCTGGCTGCCGAGGTTGGCCTGGATGTACTCGACGACGTCCGACTCGCTCGTCTGCTGCGGCGAGAGCTGCACGGTCCCAGCAGGCGCGCTGTCCAGGTAGTGCGCGAACAACGCGGTCAGCGCCGACCGCAGCCTCAGCGGCGTCGCGAGGCCGGGCGGATCCCGTCGGCCGCACCGACCTGCTCGAACAGGGCGCCGGCTTCCTCGGGCGACTTGCTGCGTACGACGTACGGAAGGCTCAGCACCTCGCCGATGTCCTTGTCGCCGATCAACGCGGAGAAGTGCAGCCAGTGCTTGCGGTAGGTGTTGTCGCTGATCGCCTCGTACGACACCGGTACGTCGGCCGGCAGGTAGCAGAGCTCGCCGGGCTTGGGGTCGAGCACCTGGTCCCCGACCACGAGCCGGCCCTCGCCTTCGAGGATCAGGTAGAGCCGCGAGAACGGATCCGGTTGCAGCGGACGCGCCCACTCGCGATGCACCTTGGTGATCCTCGCGGCGACCACGAGATCCAGCCGGAGCCGATCCAGGTGAGTCCGGATCATCTCGTCCTCCCGGTGTGGCCGGATCGGCACCTCGATCCTGGGTTTTCATGAGCGTGTGGCCCGACCTCGGCCGCGGTGAGCGGGCCCCAGGTCGGGCGATGCTGCGAGTACTCGTCGGCGCCGACGTCTGCGCGTCCGACGCCGGCGTCCCCGTCGAGGTCGGGCCGACACCGGGGTACTACCGGGTCGCGGCGTCTGATCGCCGGGCTGCGCGCGGTCAGCCGTCGTACGCCGTCTGTACCCGCGCAGCTTGGGATCCACCCGCTTGAAGCGCCGCCGGGACGTTGCCGTCGGCGGCCGCACCCCACGTGAGGTTGCCCGACCAGCTGATGCCCGTCCTGGTACGGCATGTCGATCGAGCTGCCCGTGTGTCGCCCACCAGGAGATTGTCCGCGATCGTGCACGCCAGCGGCGGCAGGGTCCGGTGACTTTCGCCGACTGATCGCCGTCTGCAGTCGAGGATCGTGTTGAGCGCGATCGTCACCCGGTCCGGAGCATCGTTGCCGCGCCGGGACTCCGGCGACTCCCCCGGCGAAGTGATCCCGGACCGACCCGCTGCCGAGCACGATGCCCGGCGCCCCCGATCCGCTCGATGTAGTTGTTGACGATCAGGTGGTCGTTGCCGTAGATCCGGATCCCGTTGCTCCCGGCGAGCAGGTAGTTGCCCTCGACCCGGTTGTCGTTGCCGTGCCGCAGCACGATCCCGCCGAGGCTGTCGCGGATCGTGTTGTCGCCGGATCGTCGTTGCCCGACGACTTCACCGAGATCGCCTCGGGGTCGCCGTTCGCCCGCTCGAACAGGTTCAGCTCGATCGACCGCGCCGGCGTGGACAGCGCCCGCGGACTGACCCCGAGCCGGATCGGCTCACCCCCGTTGTCGCCGGCGAAGTGTGGTCGCGGAAGTGGTTCCGCGAGCGATGTGCACGCCCTGCGCCATCGCTCGTCGCCCGCGCCCTCGATCCCGAGATAGATCCCGAGCGTCGACTTGCCGTGGAAGTCGTTGCGGTCGATCGTCGAGTGATCCGCCCGCACCATCACCCAGTGCAGCCCCTCGATATCGGCCAGCTGGAAGTCGTTGTGACTGAGCCGGATCCGCCGGCAGTCCGGCGGCAGCTCGAGCGTCGTGCGCTGCCGGAACGCGAAGCCGCTGAGGTCATGTCGGAGGACCCGGTCAGCACGAAACTCTGCTCACCCGTCAGCACCACCCCACCGCACGACTCGGCCCGCATGGTGATCGGCCGCCGCCGGCTACCGCGCTTGCCGGTGATCGTGATCGGCGAGGCCACGTCGTAGGTGCCATCGGCACAGTGACGACGGTACTGCCGGGTACCGCGCGGTCGATCGCCTGCTGAAGTTCGTCCATCGAACGAACCAGGGCCTTGGGTTGCGGCAAGAGCTTCAGAAGGCACTGCGAGACCAGCCGCAGTCACACCAGTGGCGGTGAGGAAGGTTCGTCTCTTCACGGGTCCTCCTCTTCAAAGGAACAGTTCGATGACGGGCACCGCGACCTCGGGGCGGCGGACGGGGAGTTCGAGCGTCAGCGTGCCGGCCGGCTGACCACCGGGGCGGGTGTTCTCGGCCGCGCGGGTCGGGTCGGGCTCGACGAGCTGGATCTCCGAGCCGTCCGACAGCAGCTGGGCGTACCGCACCTTCCCGGCCAGGCCGGGGAGGTGCACATGGCTGAACGGCCAGCTGAAGAGGTGCAGGTACAGCCGGTCACCGTTCTGCGTGAAGCGGCAGTCGGGCGGAGCGTCGTACGCCGACGGTCCGCAGCCGCAGATCGACCGCTCGTGCAGCCGCATCCACGCGCCGATCGCCGCCAGCGCGTCCCGGCGCTCGCGGATCGAACTCGCCGCGCCCGGTCGGGCCGACGTTGAGCAGCAGGTTGCCGCCCTTGGACACGCCGTCGACCAGCATCCGGACCAGCAGGTCGGGCGACTTGCAGTCGAGGTTGTCGCGGTCGTAGCCCCAGCTGCCGTTCAGCGTCTGGCACGCCTCCCACGCACCGGACGCCGTCGCGTCATCGGCCCGGCGGCTGGTACTGCTCCGGCGTGACGAAGTCGCCCGGCAATCCGAGTCGGTCGTTGACCAGGATCTCCGGCTGCAGTTCGCGGACCATCGCGAGCAGCTCCTCGGAACCCCAGTCGTCGCGCCCTTGCCGCCCCAGACGTTCGGGCGGCCGGCGTACGAGAAGTCGAAGAACAGGTAGTCGATCGTGCCGTAGCCGGTCAGCAGTTCGCGGACCTGGCCGTGCAGGTAGTCCCGGTACTCGGCGATGTCGCGGTCGGCGTTCGCGCTTGACTCCTCGTCGTCGCGCTGCGGGTGCAGCCCGTCGACCGGGAACTCGGGGTGGTGCCAGTCGATCAGCGAGTGGTAGAAGCCGACCTTCAGCCCCTCGGCGCGGAACGCCTCGACGAACGGCCGCGAGCAGGTCCCGCCCGTCGGGCGTGTTCGTCGCCTTGTAGTCGGTCAGCGCGCAGTCCCACAGGCAGAAGCCTCGTGGTGCTTCGTCGTCAGGACGACGTACCGCATGCCCGCCGCCTTGCGCCGGCCGCGCCCACGCCGCGGGTCGTAGAGATCGGGGTCGAAGTGGTCGAAGTACCGCTGGTACTCCTCGTCGGTGAGTCTGTCTCCCGGTTCTTCACCCACTCGTGGCGGGCGGCCAGCGAGTAGAGGCCCCAGTGGACGAACAACCCGAAACGGTCGTGGTGGAACCAGGCGGTGTCGCTTCATCGCTCACGTGTCCCCTTTCAGCGCGCCCGAGGTGCAGGCCCGCGGGCGAAGGAGCGTTGGAAGAACAGGAACACGATCACCGACGGCAACAGCGCGAGCAGCGAGGCCGCCAGGACCACGCCGGGGGTGACGACGGGGTCGATCCGCAACGTTCTGAGGGCCAAGGGCAACGTGTACGGCGAGGAGTCCGTTGCCACCAGCAAGGGCAGCAGGTACTGGTCCCAGATCATCGTGAACCCGAAGACGCCGATCACGCCCAGCGCCGGCTTGCACAGCGGCAGAATGATCTGGGCGAAGATCCGCAGCTCGCCGGCGCCGTCGATGCGGGCTGCCTCTTCGAGTTCCTTCGGCACGTCCTTCATGAACTCGGTCATCACCAGGATCGAGAATGCCCAGGCGCCCAGCGGCACGATCATTCCCGCGAGGGTGCCCATCAGGTTGAAGTGGACCACCGGCAGATCGGCGAGGATGAGGGTCAGCGGCAGGGCCAGGATCTCCTCGGGCAGCATCAGCGTGGCGAGGATCGCCACCATGGCCACCGTCATGCCGGGGAACACCTTCCGGGCCAGCGCGTACCCGGCCAGGACGGAAACGGCCACCTGGAGCAGCAGGCCGAAGCCGACGACGAAGAACGAGTTCAGCAGGTACCGCAGTACGCCCTGGTCGAAGGCGATCCGGAAGTTGTCCAGCGTCGCGCCCGAGCGGGATGACGCTCAGCTGGGTCGGGTCTGACCTTGGTTGAAGGAGCCGACCAGGAGCGCGAGCAGCGGTCCCGCGAAACGACGAACAGGACCGGGTACATGACGGCCTTCAGGGCCCGCCCCGCGGCCGCCTGCTCTCGGTCAGGCCGAGTGCGGTCTCGGTCGGCGCGTTCATTTGGCTCTCCTTCGGCGCACCAGCTGGACGCCAATCGTCAGGACCAGCGTCATGACGAACAGCAGGACCGCTCCCGCCGCTCCGACGCCGAGCCGGTTCTGCTCGAGCCGAGCTTGTAGATCAGGGTCATGACGACCTCGGTGGAGCCGTTCGGGCCGCCGTTCGTGAGCAGGAACACCTCGGTGAAGCTCCCGCAGTCCGCGGATCGCGGCGAGCATGAACAGGATCGCGAACACCGGCCGCAGGCCGGGCACCGTGACGTGCCAGGACCCGCTGCCGTCTGGAGGCGCCGTCGACGTTCGCGGCCTCGTACAGACCGCGGTCCACGCTCGCCAGCCCGGCGAGGAAGATCATCATGTCGTAGGCGCCCCGCGCCAGATCCCGGTGACCAGATCGACACGAGCGACGTGTCCGGGGTGGTTGATGAACCCCGACGGGCCGAACCCCACCAGCCCGAGCACCGGTTGATCATGCCGTCCTCGGTGGGGTGGTACATGATCCGCCACAGTTCGGCGACGACGGCCATCGGCACCACGACCGGCAGGAACGCCGCCGACCGCACGAAGCCCAGTTCCGCGGCCTGCCCTCCATCAGCAGCGCGAGCCCGAGCCCGAGGACCATCGACCCGGCCGTCTGCCCGACGGCCAGGACGACGGTGTTCCAGGCCGCCTCCGCGGAACCGTCCGAGCCGAGCACCTCGCGTGTAGTTCGGGTCCCGACCCACCGGTTCCCCAGATAGGGCTGGACCTCCTGGAAGACATCATCACGGCGTTGGCCATGGGGATGAACTTGAAGTACAGGAAGAGGAGGAGAGCGGGCGCCAGGAACAGCCAGGGGTCCACCACTGCCGGACCGGCGGCTGTCGCTCCGGCGCCCGCGGCGCCGAGCGCGCGACGTGCCGGCCGTCGCCGCCGGCGGAGCTGTTCACCGTCGCTCGACGCCTTGCCGGTTCAGGATCTCACCGAGCTTGCGTCGAGCTCCCGCAGCTCCTTCTTGGTGTTCAGGCCGCAGTCGGCCATCAGGGCGTTGATGGTCTCGCGCGCGGTCTGGCGTACGGCGGTCCAGTTCGGGATCGACGGGGCGTACCGGCCCGCGGAGCGGTAGACCGTCGGCGTAGATCTTCCAGCGGGGGTCGGGACGGACGGAGACGTCGACGGACTTGTTGACGGGCAGTTGGACGGTGAAGCCGGTCTCACCCTCCATCCCGATCTCTGGCCCTTGGGGGAGACCGCGAAGTCGGCGAAGGAGTCCTGGCCCGCCCGTTCGCCGAGCCCGCCATCAGGTAGACGGAGCCGCCCTCCGCGAGCACCGTCGCGTCCTTCGGGCCCTTGGGCATCGGCACGACCTCGTACTTGTCCTTGCCGAGCCCCTCGTCGAACCGGGGCAGAGTAGGGGCCGACGCGAACATGCCGGCCCGTCCCGCCTCGAACGTCTCGTTCGTGGGCGGGGTGTCCATGGTGACGGCGCCGGGCTGGATGGCCTTGCCCTTACAGCCCAGGTCACGGAACCACTGGTCGGCCGCGACCGACTTCTTCGTGCTCATCGCCGGCCGGTACTTCCCGTCCGCCGGCTCGGCGATGAAGTCTCCGCCACCGGCCCAGAGGAAGTTCGAGAAGTACCACGACGCGTACCCACGCTTCGTCGAGCCGGGCCACCGCCCAGCCCCGCCGCGTCGGTCTTCCCGTTCCCGTCCGGGTCCTGCGCTCGTGAACGCCTTGGCCAGCTCCACCGAATGCGGACCACGAAGCCGGCCACCGGCAGCCCGACCTTGGCCCGCCAGTCCTTCCGGATCCAGCAGCGCACTCGCCTGCGCCGAGTACGGCACGCCGTACGCCCTTTCCGTCCCCCGCGCGTCCCGGCAGCCAGCGCTGCCTCGAGCCCAGCTCGATCGCTCCCCTTGACCCGCGCCCAGGCTCCACCTCACGCACAATCCCCTGGCTGACCATCGTCCCGAGCTGCGACGAGTTGTTCAGCACGAGATCCGGCAGATCCTTCTGCGCCGCCCGCTGCCGACAGCTTCGTCTCGAAGTCGTCGAAGATCGCGGTCACCTCGACCTGCTGCCCGCTCGCCGACGAGAACGCCGCGGCGAAGCTCTTCTTCACCTCCCCTTGCGCGTCGTCCCACCTGGGCGTGGTCCGAACCCACAGCTCCAGCGGGGCCGACGGGTCCTGAGGCACCTCACCGGCGCCGGCCCGTCCCGGAAGAAGGCCACCACCAGAGCAGCCGTCACCCCCCGCGGCGACGAGTCTCCATGAGCTGCGCCATGCCGTCTTCTCCTGTCGACAAAGAGGCGAATTTGTACTTTCTGCGCCTCATTTCGTCGCAAGATAGCGCTTTCCAAAGAACCCCGTCAACGCCCCGGCACCAACCCCGGCTCCCGCACCAGGCCTGGTGCGGAGCCGATTCGACCAGGCTCCCGGAGGAGGCTGTTCTCAGCGCGGCGACGCGGAGGGATTCGGATTTCGCCTGCGCAATCCTCCGGCCGGGGGCCGTCGCCTTGCCGGACGGTGCGTGCGGTGAGTGTGCCGTCGGCTGTCTCGCCGCTGACAACGACCTGCTCCCCCGCCTTCAGATCGGTGGCCGCGCCCTTGCTGCTGATCTCGTACGACGTGTCGCCGGTGAGCTTTACGGTGACGTCGCCATTCTGCGTCTTCACCACGAGCTTGCCGTCCGCCGCCGGAGACCACCGTGCCCATGGCCGCGTTCGCCGGCGCCGGCGCCGGAAGCCCTGACCGCCCTGTCCCCCGCCTTGGCCGCGGAAGCCGCCGTACCCGCCGCCAGCCCTCGCCCGGCCTGGGGCTGTCCGGGCCCCTGTCGGACGCGAAGGCCGCATGCAGCCCCGCACCGCCCGCCAGCCCGATTGCGAGGACGACGACGCCGCTCAGCACTGCCGTTGCCACCGGCAAACTTGAGCGTCTTCTTCGGCTTCAGCGCCTCCTCGACCTCCTGGTCGGACCCGATCTGGGCGAAGTCGTCGGGAGTCTGGTTGCTCATGAACACACCTTTCTCACTCGTAGCGCAGCGCGTCGATGGGACGCAGCCGGGCGGCGCGGTGCGCCGGCAGGCCGCCGAAGAACAGCCCGATCGCGACGGACACGCCCAGGGCGAGCCCGATCGAGCTGGGCACGATCACCGGCTTGACCCCGACGATCTCGAAGCGGCTGCCGATCAGCGCCGCCGCCACGCCGAGCGCGCCGCCGATCACGCTGAGCAGCGTCGCCTCGATCAGGAACTGGGCGAGGATCACCCGCCGGGGCGCGCCGAGCGCCTTGCGGATGCCGATCTCCCGGGTCCGCTCGGTCACCGTGACCAGCATGATGTTGGTGATCGCCGATGCCGCCGACCAGCAGGCTGATCGCGGCCACCGCCGCCGAGCAGCGTGGTGAACGTGTCGGCGGTCTCGGTCTGCGTCTCGCAGCAGCTGCGAGGCGTTCTGGATCCGGTACGGCGTGGTCTGCGTGCGCCGGCACGCCGATGCCGCTGGTTGAGGATCGTGGAGACCTCGGCCTGCGACGGCGTCGACCTGGTCCGGGCTGCGGCGGCCTCGACCGAGGATCGAGGTGAGCGCGCCGTACCCGGTGAGCACCTGCCGCACCGCGGTGAGCGGGGCGATCGCGGTGTCGTTGGCGTCCTGGAAGCCGGTGGAGCTCTTCTCGGCGAGCACGCCGACCACGGTGAACAGCGCCGCCGCCCACGGTGACCTGCTTGCCGATCGGGTCGATGCCGGGGAACAGCTCCTCGGCCACGGTCTGCCCGATCACCACCACCCGCGCGGCCCTGAGTCTCGTCGTCGGCGGTGAACGCCGCGCCGGTGCCGACCGGGGTGTTGGACGCGGCGAACCAGCTCCGGCGTGGTGCCGACGAACGTGGCTGACCGTCGTGGTCGGTGCCCTCGTAGGTGACCGTGGCCGGACGCGCTGACCACGCGGCGACACCGACGTCGACGTCCGGCGCGAGCACCGGGTCGATCGAGCGGCGTCGGCCATCGTCCTGTGGTCAGCGGCCGCTGCCGGTGCGAGCCGCCGCCGCGCCGGCTGCTCATCACGGTGATGGTGTTGGTGCCCAGCGCCTCGATCCGGTCGCTGATCGCCTGGCCGAGCCGTTGCCGACCGCGACCAGCAGGATCACCGCGGCGACCCCGATCAGGATGCCGAGCATGGTCAGCGGCGAGCGCAGCTTGTTGGCGCCGAGCCCGCGCAGCGCGAACCGGAGCATCTCGCGCGAGGTTCACGCTGGCCGCCCGCGCCACCGCGTGCCGGTCCGACGGGCGACTGGCGCACGTCCTCGGACGATCCGGCCGTCGACCAGCCGGATCAGCCGCTTGGCGCGGGCGCCGACCTCGGGCTCGTGGGTGATCAGCACGATCGTCCGGCCGGCCGCGCTGAGCTCGTCGAAGACGCCGAGCACGTCGGCGGTGGAGTGGCTGTCCAGGTTGCCGGTGGGCTCGTCGGCGAGCAGCAGGGCCGGCTCGGTGACCAGCGCCCGGGCCACCGCCACCCGCTGCTGCTGGCCGCCGGAGAGCTGGTTGGGCTCGTGCTCGGCCGCGGTCGGCGAGGCCGACCAGCGTCCAGCGCGGCCAGCGCCCGGCGCGCGGCGCTCGCGCGGCTTCACCCCGGCGTACGCCAGCGGCAGCTCGACGTTGGCCGAGCGCGGTGGTGCGCGGGATCAGGTTGAACGCCTGGAAGATGAACCCGATCAGCCGGTTGCGGGCCAGGGCGAGCTGCCGGTCGGCAGCCGTGCTGACGTCCACGCCGTCCAGCAGGTAGCGCGCCGGCGGCTGGGGATGTCGAGGCAGCCGAGGATGTTCATCAGCGTCGACTTGCCGGAGCCGGACGAGCCCATGATGGCCACGTAGTCGCCGGCGCGACCTGAGCGACACCCCGCGCAGCGCGTGCACGGTGGTCTCGCCGTCGCCGTACATCTTCGTGACGTCCCGGACCTCGATCAGGGCGTCAGCGGCCACGGTTCGCTCCCGCACCCTGTCCGCCTTGACCGCCGCCGAAGCCACCGGGCCCTACCGCCTGACCGGCCGGGGAACTGCCCGGTCCGCCCCTGCCCGGCGCCGGTCGCTCCGATGGCACCCTGCAGCAGTTCGACCTGCTCGCCCTCGTCCAGCCCGGACTTGATCTCGGTGAAGCTCCCGCCCTGTACGCCGACTGCACCTCGCGACTGGTCCCGTCGGCCAGCGTCACGGCGTGCCGTTGTACCGGACGTCACGACCGCCGTACTGGGCACGTAGAGCGCGTTGGACGCCTTCGCGGTCCGTACGGCGACGTTCGCCGTCTGCCCGATCCGCGTGCCGGCCGGGAACTTGGCCAGGCTGAACGTCGCCGAGTACGAACGACGCCGTTGGTGGTCGTCGGCGTCGGCGAGACCGACACCAGCGTCGCCGTCAGCGTGGTCCCGGGATCGGCGTTGAGCGTGACGGTCGCCGACTGCTTGGCCTTGATCTTCACCGCGTCCGCCTCGGGGAACGCGGCGACCACCTGCAGCGCTTTCAGATCGGCGAGATCGACGAACCCTGAGGTAGAGGTTGAAGTCGTCGTGCTGCCGGTACCAGCGCCCGAACCTCCAGCAGAACTCGAGCTCGAGTTGCCCCCACCCGTCCACCGACCCGACCGAGCCGTTCAGCGCCGTGATCGTGCCCGACGATCGGCGCCCGCAGGGTGGTCGCCGTGACCGCAGTCCTGCGCCGCCTCGAGGTTCTGGTCGGCTTGTTCCTTGTCGGCCTTGGCCCGAGCCAGTGCCGACCTTGGCGTTGGTCACCGCAACCTCAGGATTTTGTGTTTGTCCTTGACCGGTAGTCGGCGTTGCTGTTGCTTCTTCCGCGTCATCCGCCACCTGTTCGGCGTCGTCGAGCGACTCCGAGGCGGCATCCACCGAGTTGGCGGCGGCGATCTGGTTCTGTTCGGCGATCCGCACCTGGCGCTCGGCCGGCGCCGGATCGATCTTGGCCAGGGCCGCGTTCTTCGCGACCACCTGGCCGACCTTCACGTACACCGCGGTGACCGTGCCGGACGTCGCGAACTGCGGCGCCGCCGACTGCGAGCTCTGCAGGGTGCCGCTGGAGCTGACACTCGCGACCACCTCGCCGCGGGCGACGGCGACACTCGGGCGCGTCGTACCGGCCGCCTCGGACTCGTCCCGGAAGAACAGCAGATAGGCGGCGACGGCAACGGCCACCACCACCGCCACCAGGGCCACGTTGAGCAGACTGAGGCCACGGAGTTTGTGGCGTGGGAGGACCATGGACGCAGACGCTAGGGAGACCTTTACTGAGGAATGGATCGGGGCTTGCTGGCAACTGGCTGTGAATGCGGCTCCCTCGTAACAGAGTGTGGTACGGGGACCACAGAGCAACTGTGAACACACGATGACACCGGGGTCACGACGGGCTTGTCAGGTGCGTACCTTGGGCTCGGGCATGCCAAAATGGGAATGATCCGCACTGGCCGACCGTTGGTACGGGATGACGAAATCTCGGAGGTTTGACATGTCTAATCGCGTTCTGCGTGGTTCGGGGCTGGGTGGGGTCAGCTTCGAGGACGACCGTGGTGTGGAGTTCGCGCCGCGCCAGATGATCACTTACGACTGCCCGCGCGGTCACGTGGTCGAGGTGACGATGGCGCACGACGCCGAGGTCCCCGCGATCTGGGAGTGCCCCCACTGCGGCAGCGAAGCCGCCCGTTCGACCGGAGAGAAGCCGGAGCCGAAGCAGGAGAAGCCCGCTCGTACGCACTGGGACATGCTGCGTGAGCGTCGGAGCATCTCCGAGCTCGAGGAGCTGCTCGCCGAGCGCGTCCCAGCTGCTGCGCAACGGTGAGATCGGTCCGGCGCACCTGCACCGGGCCCGCAACACCACGGGCAAGCGCACCGCCTGACCCACAGAAACCCCGAACGGGCCGTTCCGCAGAGTCGCGGACCGGCCCGTTCGCTGTGCCTGGAGCTCTCCGGCCGTCCGCCGGGACAGGTCAGGGCGTGTCGGCGACCGTGACGTCGGTCACTTGTCCTGAGGACCGTCCGGGTCGACCACTTCACCCTGGACGATGTTTTCGTCGTTCTGGCGGCGCTGGCCCTCGGCCTGGTCGGCGGTCGGCGGGCGGTACGTGCCGGGCATGAAGCCGGTGATCGGGTTGCCGCCGAGCTGGGCGACGATCCGGCGGCCCAGGAAGGCGGTGAGGGCTCGGCGGGCGAGCGGCCGGGTGAAGGGCAGGACGAAGAAGAAGCCGAAGATGTCGGTGACGAAGCCCGGGGTGAGGAGGAGGGTGCCGCCGATGAGGACCAGGGCGCCGTCGGCCAGTTCGCGGCCGGGCATTTTGCCGGTTTCGAAGGCGGAGTTGAGCGCGGCCCACGCTCGGCGGCCTTCGCGTTTGATCAGCCAGGCGCCGAAGGCGCTCTCGACGATCAGGAGGGCGACCGTGGGCCAGCCGCCGATCACCTGGCCGACCTGGATGATCACGTAGATCTCCACGATCGGCACCACGAGCAGCGCGAGCGCCACCAACCAGCCCATGTCCTACCCCTCTCCTGCTTCAGGCCAGGATACGGAGTCGCGACCAAGCTCTAGACGGGAACCTTCTGGCGTGCGGGCTTGGCCGCCGGCGGCTCCTGCGGACGCTTGGGAGTCGAGCGCGAACCCAGGGCGAGCAGGATGCCGAGCAGGCCGAGGCCGGTGAGGATCCACTGCGGCCAGGCGCCGAGGCGGATGGCGAGGGTCTTGCCGTCGCGGACGGGGACCTTGGCGACGTAGACGTCGGGGACGAACTGGCCGGACTTGTGCTCGACCTTGCCGTTGGGCTGGATGACGCCGGAGATGCCGCTGGTCGACGCGATCAGGACGGTCCGGCCGGTCTCGATCGCGCGCATCCGGGTGATCGCGAACTGCTGCTCGGGCTGCCCGGTCCCGCCGTACGTCGCGTTGTTCGTCTGCACGATCAGGACCTGCGCACCGCCGTTGAGGACGTCGGCGATGACGTTGTCGTAGGCGAGCTCGAAGCAGATCACATCGCCGTACGTGACGCCGCGGATCGGCACGATGCCGGGGACCTTGCCAGGGGCGGTCTGACGGCCGATCATCTCGAGCCGCTTGATGTACGGCAGCAACTGCTCGCGGAACGGGATGTACTCACCGAACGGCACCGGGTGCCGCTTCGCGTAGATCTGACCAGGCCCGGTCTGCGGGTCCCACACGACGCCCGTGGTCTGCCGCTCGTTCGGTCCGGGGCCTTCGAGGACCGCGCCGACCAGGATCGGTACGCCGACCGCCTTCACGGCCTGCTCGATATCCGCGCGGGTCTCGTCGTCCTTGAACGGGTCGATGTCGGTCGAGTTCTCCGGCCAGATCACCACGTCCGGCTTCGCCTCGGCGCCGGCCTGGACACGCTTCTCCAGGTCCAGCGTCGCGGTCAGGTGGTTCTTGGTGACCGTCCGGGCGCGGCCGAGGAACTCCAGTCCCTTGCCGGGGACGTTGCCCTGAACCATCGCCGCGGTCACGGTCTTGCCGTTGCCGTCGGTGGACAGGTTGATCAGCGCGCTGCCGCCGAAGATCGCGACCCCGGCGATCACGGCCAGCACGCGCACCCGGAAACGGGAGGCCTGCCGGAACACGACGTACACGAGCACACCCAGTACGGCGATCACGAAGCTCAGCCCCGGGATTCCGACGTACGCCGCAAGTCTGCCCAACGGGGAATCGGAGAAGGCCCACGCGAGCCGTCCCCACGGGAACCCACCGAACGGCACCGACGCGGTCGCGAACTCGGTCGCGACCCACAGGCACGGGATCCACAGTGCCCACAGCTTGTGCCGGAACACCCGCACAGCGAAGGCGCCGAAGACGGCGTAGAACAGCCCCTCGAGAATCGCCAGCGCGATCGCGGCGTCGCCACCGATCACACTCAGCCAGGGAACCAGCGTCGCGTAGTAGGTGATGCCGAACCCGGCGCCGATCAGGAAGCCGGCCTTCGAGGAAAGACGGGGCCGTTCAGCGCGGCGAAGAACAGCGGTAAGGCAAGAACAGCCAGCCAGGGATGCGTCGTGCGGTTCGAACGCGTAGCCGAGCAGCGACGCCCGCGACCACCGCCACCACGACGCTCGGCAAGCCGCGCCAGAGCCTTCAACCGCTCCACGCGGTCCCCCTCGCCTCACCACCGGCGTGCCGGTCGCACGACGGTACAACGTCGGCGCACGCGGATGTATCCGGTCGGTACGCAGAGTGCAGGTCGGCACGAGATCGAGCCACTGTCAGAGGACCGGAAAAGAGGAAAGAGGCTCGGCGCCCTTCGGACCAACCGCCGGACCCGCTGGATGCGAACCGGCCGGCTGTTGTCTACTGGGCGCCGAACCTCTTCCACCTCTGCCCCGCGGGGGGCTAACCACCGGCGATCTCAGCCCCCGTCGACTCAAGCCTGGCACTGGCCTGGTCAGCGTCGCGGGATCATCCGGTGGCCGAACTTCTTTGATCCGTTGGAGAAACGGTTATGACGACTCCCAAAACGATGCTCGCTGCCGACGACGGTGTCAACCTCTCCGACGGCTCATTGGAGCCGTTGTAACACTTTCGCTTCTCAGGCAAACGGGCCCGGACGAAGTCACGTTACAGAGCCGTCTCGGCACTCCACGTAATTGTTACCCAGGGCAACTAATTCGTCACGCAACCGGTACGACGACAGTCCCGGTCGCGCGGGTGATCACAAGCGGTTCGGCGAGTACCTCGGCGGCCGACTCGGACTGGTCCGGCCGGCCCCGGCAGACGACGTACGCGCTGAACTCGAGCTCGCGACTGCGGGTGCCGACCCGGGTGATCGTTGCCTGTCACCTCCACCACGTCACCGGCCCGCAACGGCTGCAGGAACTGCACGTCGGAGTAGGAAGCGAACAATCCTTCATCTCCGTCGGCCTGGATGCAGACCTCGGTCGCGACGTCACCGAACAGCGCCCAGCACGTAGGCGCCGTCGACCAGGTTGCCCGCGTAGTGCGCGTGGCTGTACGGGACGTAGCGGCGATGGGTGACGGTCAGGCCGATAGTTGCCTTTGACATCTTATGCGCTTCTCCTGACGGGTGCGTGCTTGCGACGGGTGACGAGCGCGTCGACCAGGTAGCTGGCCACCTCGCCCGGCGTCGTACCGCGGCCGAAGACCCGGTCGACGCCGAGCTCGCCGGCCATCTGCCTCGGTGAAACGGGGGCCGCCGGCAACCAACACCGGCCGGGTGTCCTCGGCGTACGCCTCGCGGAACGCGGCCGACATCTCCTTGGTGTTCAGCACGTGCGCCTCGCGCTGGGTGACCACCTGCGAGACCAGGATCGCGTCCGCCTTCTCGGCCTTGGCCCGCCGTACCAGCTCCGGTACGGCGACCTGGGCGCCGAGGTTGACGACCTTCAGCTCCCGGTAGTACTCCAGGCCCTTCTCCCCCGCGAATCCCTTGATGTTCATGATCGCGTCGATCCCGACGGTGTGCGCGTCGGTCCCGATGCACGCGCCGACCACGGTCAGCCGGCGGCGCAGGCCCTTGCGGATGGCGAGGTTCGCGTCCTTCGGCGACGAGCAGCGGGTAGTCGCGCTCGATCACCTCGACCTTGTCGGTGTCGACCAGGTGGTTCACCGGTCCGTAGACGACGAAGAAGGTGAAGTCCGGGCCCATCGGCTTGGCGTGCACGACGAGCGCCGGGTCCATGCCCATCTTGTTGGCGAGCTGGATCGCCGCGCCCTCGGCCCGCTTGTCGTGCGGGATCGGCAGCGTGAACGACATCTGCACCATGCCGTCGCCGGTGGTGTCGCCGTACGGCCGGATGATGCTCACTGGCGCCTCCTCGAGCAGTTCGATCGCCGGGTTGTAGTACTCGCGAGGAGCGGCGGGCCACGCCGTCCAGGCCACGGCCGGCGTCCTGCGGGCGCTTCATCAGCCCGAAGGTGCCGTCGCCGATCGCGTTCAGCAGGCCGTCGTCGACGATCCGCTCCAGCAGGTCGATCGACTCCCCCAGCACCTGCCGGGCGCGGTTGGCGATGAAGCCGTCCGGCGCCGGATGGAAGTCCTCATGAAGGTTGCCTGCGGCACCCAATACGTAGCGGACGTTCTGCAGGGCCAGGTCGCGGTCGGAGATCCACGGCGTCACCACGGCCTCGGTCATCATCCCGACCAGCAGGATGCCCTGCCCGGTCATCGCGCCGACCAGGTTGAAGAAGCCGTCCAGCAGGTAGCCGCGGAACACGTCGCCGGTCATGTGCCGGGTCGGCGGCATCCACTTCAGCGGCGCGTCCGGGAACAGCTGCCGGGCCAGCATCGCGTGCGCCAGCTCCATCCGGAACGAGTCCGGGATCTCCGGGGTGATCTCGAACGCGTGCCCGAGGCCGAGCTGCCAGTCCTCGAGCCCGGCCTCCTTGGCGAAGTACTCGTTGAGCAGCTGCGACACCGTCACCGTGTGCGCGGCCTCGACCGCGTCGGCGGTGGTCAGGTAGTTGTCCTCGCCGGTGTTGATGATGATCCCGGCGCGGGCGTGGATCTGGCGGCTGAACCGCTGGTCGACGAAGGTCCGGATCGGGTTGATGTCGCGGAACAGGATCCCGTACATCGAGTCGTTCAGCATCATGTCGAGCCGCTGCAGCCCGGCCAGCGTCGCGATCTCCGGCATGCACAGCCCGGACGCGTAGTTGGTCAGCCGGATGTAGCGGCCGAGCTCCCGCGACGACTCGTCCAGCGCGGCCCGCATCAGCCGGAAGTTCTCCTGGGTCGCATACGTCCCGGCGAAGCCCTCACGGGTCGCACCCTCGGGCACGTAGTCGAGCAGCGACTGCCCGGTCGACCGGATCACCGCGATGATGTCCGCACCGGCCCGAGCCGCTGCCTGGGCCTGCGGGATGTCCTCGTAGATGTCGCCGGTGGCAACGATCAGGTAGATCCACGGCCGCTGTTCCGGGTCGCCGTGCCGCTTGATCAGCCGGTCGCGTTCGTTGCCGCCGGGCATCGACCTTCTTGAGGCCCGCCGCGGCGGCCTTGCGCGCCGCAGTACGAGCTCGTACGGCGTCCCTGCCCTCCGGCAGCCGGAACGTGACCGAGCCCGACGCCGCCTTCTGGGCGAGCACCGACAGGTCCTCGGCCTCGCCCCGGAGCAGCGCGTCCCAGACCGGCAGCGCCAGCCCGTGCTCCAGGCCGACATCGGCGCGCACGGTGTCGGCCAGCCGGTTCACCCACGGGATGCCTTCGGTGTCGGCTCCGGCGAGCCCGGCCAACCGCAGTACGGCGCGTTCGACCGAGACCGTGGTGTGCTGCTTGGCGATGTTGACGATCGGCTTGCCGGCCTTGCGAGCCAGACTGCGCGCCTTCCGGACGGTGACCGGATCGAGGTCGAGCTTCTTCGCTGCACGGGTCACGAGGACCATCCTTCTGAGTCGTACACGAGACGGCCGTCAACCACGGTCCGTCGGCAAACAGGGACTGGCGCCTCGGCACTCAGATCGGGCAACACCGGTACGCCGGCGCGCGGATCGGTCGACCACGCGGCGACCCGCTGGTCCGGGGTCTGCACGACCAGGTCGGCGTCGCTCTCCCAGATCGCGTAGGTCGCGGCCGTCCCGGTGGCGAGGACGCCGGCGTCGTCGATCCCGGCCGCGCGCCAGCCACCCCGGGTGTGCGCGGCGAACGCGGCCCGGACGGTGATCCGCTGGTCGGTGTCGTGGTGGAACGCAGCCGCGCGGACCGCCTCCCAGCCACCCAGCTCGGTCACCGGCGCATCCGACCCGAAGGCCAGTACTACGCCCGCGCGGGCCAGCGAGCCGAACGGGTTCATGCCCTTCCAGCGGTCGCCGACGCGTTCGGCGTACATGCCGTCCGGGCCACCCCAGTGGCCGTCGAACATCGGCTGGACGCTGGCGACGACGCCGCAGCGGGCCAGCGTGGCGATCGCCGCGTCGTCGACCATCTCGACGTGCTCGAGCCGGTGCCGCGCCGCGACCAGCGCCTGTACCCCGACCTTCTCGGCGGCGAGCTCGAAGCCGCGGGCGATGTTGTCGAGGGCGGCGTCGCCGATGCAGTGGAAGCCGGCCTGGAGCTCACGCTCGGTGCAGGCGATCACGTGCTCGGCGATCTGCTCGGGTGTCAGATAGGCGTGACCGCGGTGATCCGCACGATCGGCGTACGGGTCGCGCAGCGCCGCAGTACGGGAGCCGAGGGCGCCGTCGGCGTTGAGGTCGCCGGCCAGGCCGGCCAGCCCGTACTTCGTGACGTTCTCGAAGACACCCGGCTCGCCCCAGTAGAGGGTCGCGGCGAGGCCCGCTTCCTCGGCGGCCTGGCGGACCAGCGGGAGCTCCCAGAGCGGGCCGATGTGCGGGGCGGCCATCTCGTGGAAGGCTCCGATACCGCGCTCGCCCATCGCCTTGACGGCTGCTCGTGCGTCGGCGAGACGCTGATCAGGTCCGACCAGCTCACTCAGTGCATCCCGTACGGCGTGGTGCGCGTCGCGCTCGACCCGGCCGTTGGCTTCGTACCCTTGGTGGCTTTGTAGCTCGGGGATTGCTGCTGCCAGCGATGACGAGATGACGCCCGAGTGGCCGTCGACGCGGGAGAGGTAGACGCGGCGGCCGTCGGCGGCGCGGTCCAGCTCGGCGTTCGTCGGCGGGCGGCCTTCCGGCCACTTGGTCTCGTCCCAGCCGGATCCGTCGATGACGGCGTCGGGAGCGAGGTTCGCTGCGAAGGCCGCGAGACGGTCGAGGGCTTCGGTGAGGTTCGTCGTACCGGCTAGATCCAGTCCGGTCAGGAGTGCGCCGGTCTGGGCGGTGTGGACGTGGGCGTCGACGAACGCGGGCGTGACGAGCTTGCCCTGCAGGTCGATGACCTCGTCGGCGCCGGTCGCGTACGCCGCGGCGCTGGTGTCGTCGCCGAGCCAGCTGACCACGCCGTCGTCGAAGGCGATCGCGGTGGCGTGGGGGTCGGCGGGTGAGTAGACGGAACCGTTGGTCAGAAGTGTGCGCACAGGGCTAATCCTGCCCCTCCGCGGCGAGCCTGCCCTCGAACAGCTCCCGGACACCCCGCTCCGAGCGGAGCAGCTCCATCGCGTAGTCCGCGTGACCGGGCACGTAGCCGTTGCCGACCAGCATGGTTACGTCGGCCGCGAGACCCTCCGCGCCGAGCGCTGCGGCAGAGAAGGAGGTCGCCATCGAGAAGAAGATCACCGTGCCGCCGGCCGCCGTCGACAGTACTGCGCCGTGCTCACACCCCGGTACGTCGACGCAGACGACCGTGATGTCCGCCGGTCCCCCGGCTGCCTCCACCGCCTTCGCGAGCGCGACCGGGTCGCGAGCGTCCGCGAGGGCTACCTGACGTCGGCGATGCCCGCTGCTTCCAGGCGCGGTCTCCTCGGCCTCGACCGGGACGATGCCGATGGTCCTCGCGGCGCCTGCCCGTCGTGCCGCGGCCAGCGACGAGCGAGCCGGATTTACCTGCGCCGCCAATTACTGACACGACAGGCTTTATGCCTTTGTCGACATACTGCGCCACTACGCGCGCGGTCAGAGCAGGTGCGCCGCAGACGTCCATCACGGCCAGCGAGAGCTCCGGCTTCAGGTCGTCGGGGAGCTTCGCGACGATCGACCGGGCGAACAGGATCGCGTGCCCCTCGGCCGGGACCTGCTCGCTGCGGCCGTCCCAGTTCTTGCAGGTCGTCGGTGAGCTGCAGCGGGGTGAGGGTCAGCGACACCAGCGTCGCGACCCGGTCACCCTTCTGTACTCCGAGCGGCGACTCCGGGCCGACCTCGTCGACCACGCCGACGAGCATCCCGCCGGAACCGGTCACCGGGTTCTGCATCTTGCCGCGCTCGGCGATGATCCCGAGCACCGCCTGCTTCACCGCTTCGCCGTCGTGCTGATGGGCCTCGGCCAGCTGCCGGTACGACGCGGCGTCGAGGTTCAGCCGCTCGACCGAGATCCGGATCTCGTCGGGCCACAGCTCCGGCGACGCATCGAGCTTCCGGCGCGGCCTGGGGCAACACGCCCGCCGGCTCCAGCACGCGATGCAGTCCGACAGGTGAACCGGGGGTTTTCGGCACGCGGCCTCCTTCGGGCGCGGATGTGGCCTGGTTTCGATCTGGCCGGGCAAAATACTACTGCTGGCGGAGTTATAGAGGACATCTTGCGGTGTTCTATTGCATCTACCGCAAGTTCTATCGCTATCCTCACATGAGACCGCACCGCCGTGGAGCCCCCTTGGAGGACTTCTGTGACCGATCTGATCAGCCCGGAGCTTGCGACTGCCGACCTCAACGGGCAGCCGTACGCCTATCGCCGGGCCGAGCTCGTCGAGCCTGACTGGACCCGGATGCCGGGGTTCAAGGACGTGACCGCCGAGGAGTGGCGCTCGGTCCAGTGGCAGCGCTCGCACTGCGTGAAGAACGTCAAGCAGTTGCGTGACGTGATGGGCCACCTGCTCGAGGAGCGCGTCTACGAGGACCTGGACCCGCGACCAGGCCGAGCGGGCGACGATGTCGATGCTGCTGCCGCCGCAGATGCTGAACACGATCGTCCCTGAAGGCGTCCGACGGACTACACGGCATGCCTTCTACGCGGACCCGGTCCGCCGCTACATGCTGCCGATGTTCACCGACCGCCGTACGGACTGGGCGTCGCACCCGCACGCGACGCGGGACTCGCTGCACGAGCACGAGATGTGGGCCACGGAGGGGCTGACCCACCGCTACCCGACCAAGGTGCTCGCGGAGATCCTGCCGACCTGCCCGCAGTACTGCGGGCACTGCACCCGGATGGACCTGGTCGGCAACTCGACGCCGGTGATCGACAAGCTGAAGTTCACGATCAAGCCGCAGCAGCGGCTCGACGACATGCTCGACTACCTGCGCCGTACGCCGGGCGTACGCGACGTGGTGGTCTCCGGTGGCGACGTGGCGAACATGCCCTGGCCGCGGCTGGAGTCGTTCCTGACCAGCCTGCTGGAGATCGAGAACATCCGCGACATCCGGCTGGCCACCAAGGCGCTGATGGGCATGCCGCAGCACTGGCTGTCCGACGACGTCCGCGCCGGTGTCGAGCGGGTCGCCCGCTCGCCCGCCAGCGTGGCGTGATGATCGCGATGCACACGCACGTGAACGCGGCCCAGTCCGTCACTCCGCTGGTGGCCGAGGCGACGAAGGCGATGTTCGAGGCCGGGTCTGCGCGACGTACGTAACCAGGGCGTGCTGATGCGCGGCGTGAACGACTCGGTGCCGCAGCTGCTCGACCTGTGCTTCGCACTGCTCGACGGCGCCACGATCACGCCGTACTACTTCTACATGTGCGACATGATCCCGTTCTCCGAGCACTGGCGGGTGTCGGTCAAGGACGCGCAGCACCTGCAGCACGGCATCCTCGGCTACCTGCCCGGCTTCGCGACACCGCGGATCGTCTGCGACGTCCCGTACGTCGGCAAGCGCTGGGTGCACCAGCTGTCGGAGTACGACGAAGTGCGCGGCATCTCGTACTGGAAGAAGAACTACCGCACCGGCATCGAGCAGCAGGACCCGGAAGCGCTTGAACCGCACCTACGAGTACTACGACCCGATCGACACCCTGCCCGACCGAGGGCCAGGACTGGTGGCAGCAGCACGCCGGCGACTCGATCGCCAAGGCCGCCGCCCAAGCCGAAGCCTCCCGCAACGCCGCCGAATCCCAGAAGCTCATCCAGATCACCTGATCCGGAATCCCCGGTGCCGCTCTGCAGGGGACGGCACCGGGGCTTCTGCCTCTCCAGCTCAGTGGCTGATGATCACCCGACCGAAGAAGTTGCCCTGGCGGTAGTAGGTCAGGGCTTCGGGTAGCTCGTTGAAGTCGAAAGTCCGGTCGATCACCGGACGGAGGTTGCCGACGGCAATCGCACGATTCATCTCGACGAACTGGGCCCGGTTGCCCACAGCAATCGTTCTGATCGATGCACCGGTTTGGAAGATGGTTGCCGCCGCCAACGGCTCTGCCTTGACCTGCTGACCTTGGGAAGCGCCGATCAGCGTGACTTCGCCACCCATCGCGGCCGATCGGACCGACTGGTCGATGATGCCGACCGGATCGATCACGTGGTCGACTCCCCGGCCGTGCGTGACCGCGCGGACCTCTTCGGACCAGTTCGGGTTCTGGCTGTAGTCGATGACCGCGTCGGCCCCCAGCGCCTTGAGCCGGCCAGCCTTCGCGGGGCTGGACGATGTGGCGATCACCTCGGCGCCGGCCAGCTTGGCCAGTTGGAGTGCGGCGAGCGAGACTGCACCGGATCCGAGGGTCAGCACGGACTCACCGGCTCGCAGACCACGACCGCCGGTCAACGCGTTCCAGGCAGTCAGCGCGATCAGTGGCAACGCGGCTGCCTCGTCGTACGACAGGTGCTCCGGAATCGCGACGACGGCGAACTCGTCGAGGACGGCCAGTTCGGTGAACATTCCGTCGAGCGAGCTGCCCAGCTGGTCGGCGTACTGGAGGGTGAACGGGCCGTCCAGCCACTGCGGGAAGACGGTCGCGGCGACCCGGTCGCCGACCTTCGTCCGCCGTACGCCGGTGCCGACCGCGACGACCTCGCCGACGCCCTCGCAACCGGCGATCACGCCGGAGGTGATCGGTAGCGGGTACTGGCCGTCGAGCACCTTCAGCTCCCGCAGACTGAGCCCGTTGGCCCGGATACTGACCAGGACCTGGCCGGGTCCGGGCGTCGGGTCGGGGTGGTTGCGAAGCTCCAGTCCCGCGATTCCGCCGCCGGCTGTCAGGTGGTAGCTCTTCATCGTTCTCCTCGGTCGCTGTGGTGAGGTCAACGGTCGTCACCCTCGGGTCCGGCGGCAATTCCCTCGAGGGAATCGCCGACTGTCGGCGCCGCCGGATACAACTGCTCTCATGACCGCCTCCCCTGCCTCCCCGCCTTCTCCGCCGAACTGCGCCAATGGCGAACCGTGCGCCGCGTGAGCCAGTTGGAGTTGGCGCTGCGGGCAGGCACCACCCAGCGGCACGTGAGCTTCATCGAGCAAGGCCGGTCGATACCCGGCCGCGCGATGGTGATCCGGCTGGGCGAATCACTCGGGCTGTCGCTGCGCCAACGCAACGCGCTGCTGCACGCCGCCGGCTTCGCACCTGTCTTCTCCGAGTCCGCACTGGACGACCCATTGCTCCGCCCGGTGCGAGAGGCTCTCCAGCGAGTGCTGGACGGACATCTCCCCTACCCCGCTGTCGTTCTCCGTCCGTACGGCGAACTGGTGGCTTCCAACACCGCTATCGCCGTACTGACCGATGGTGTTCCTGCTTGGTTGCTGGAGCCGCCGGTCAATCTGCTGCGGGTCATGCTGCATCCCGACGGAATGGCACGCCGCGTGCACAACCTCAGCGACTGGGGGCGTCACATCCTCGACAACCTCCGGACCCGGGCCGCCGGGGGCCCGGATCCTCGGCTCGAGGCGCTGATCGCGGAGCTGACCGGGTACGTGCCGGACACCCCGCCTGGCCCCGACCACATCGGCTTCGCGATCCCCCTGGAGCTGCACACCGCGGCCGGCGAACTGCGGCTGCTGACCACCCTCACGTCGTTCGCCACCGCGACCGACGTGACGCTTTCCGAGCTGCGGCTCGAAGCGTTCCTCCCGGCTGACGAACCGACCGCCGACATCTTGCGAAACTCCGCACCTCAGGCCATCGTTTCGGGCTAATCTCATGGGTCAGGCAGGCAACGCCGGGGGTGGGGACAATGGGCTGGTACAGCGTGCGGTGTGTCTTTCAGTTGGTGGATGAGCAGGAAGGCGAGTCGCCGTACGAGGAGCGGATCACGCTCTGGCAGGCGGGCGACTTCGAGACGGCGATCGAGCTGGCTGAAGATGAGGCCGAGGAGTACATCGAGGACTCGCAGTGGATCTACCTCGGGCTCGCCCAGTGCTTCTATCTCGGCGACGACATCAACCTGATCCTCTCGGGGACCGAGGTCTACTCGCTGATCCGCAACAGCGACCTGCCGCCCGAGGAGTACCTCGACACCTTCTTCGACACCGGCAACGAATACCAGCGCCAGGTCGAGGACGCCTAGCCGCCGTACGGCGGCATGTTTTGAAGGTTTTCCGGCAGATAGCGGTCGACTGAAGCGACAAAGCTTCCAACGATACATTCAACGATACGGTTGAAGGTATGGGGATTGATGCGGAGACCGTTCTGAAGTTGCTTCCTGCCAAGCCGCGGGTGCTGGCTCTTGGGGAGCCGACTCATGGGGAGGAGGATCTGCTCGACGTACGGAACGAATTGTTCCGGGAGCTTGTCGAGCAGGAGGGGTATCGGACGATCGCTCTCGAGAGTGATTGCCTGATGGGGCTGATCGTGGACGATTACGTTGCTTCGGGCAACGGTAGCCTCGACGAGGTGATGGCGCAGGGGTTCAGTCACGGCTGGGGTGCCTACGCGGGCAATCGGGAACTGGTTCGCTGGATGCGCTCCTACAACGAGGGCCGGGAGGCGGCCGACCGGGTGCGCTTCGCCGGGTTCGACGGTCCGTTGGAGACCAGTGGTGGCGCGAGCCCGCGGCAGGCTTTGTACGCCCTGCAGGGATATCTTGCCGCGCACGTCGACGTTCCTTGGCCGGCGGAGACGCTCGACGAACTGCTCGGCTCGGATGACCCGTGGACCAACCAGGACGCGATGTGGGATCCGTCGAAGTCAGTGGGCCAAACTGCTGAGGCCAAAGAGCTGCGGCTGATCGCTGACGACCTGGCAGCTCTCCTCGAGGCGGAGACGCCGCAGTTGATGGCGTCGTCGTCGCAGGACGAATGGGATCGAGCGCGCCTGTTCGCGCGGACAGCGACCGGCCTGCTGCGGTACCACTTCTGGATGGCCGACACCTCGCCGAACCGCTTCACCTGGCTACTCCGCATCCGCGACTCGATGATGGCCGCCAACCTGCTCGCTCTCACCGGCCCAACCCTGATCTACGCCCACAACGCCCACCTCCAGCGCGACAAGAGCTCAATGCGATTCGCCGACCAGCCCCTGGAATGGTGGAGCGCCGGCGCCATCATCAGCGCCCACCTAGCCACCCAATACGCCTTCCTCGCAACCGCCCTCGGCACCATCCGCCACCAAGGCGTCGACACTCCAGACCCAAACACCATCGAAGGAATCCTCTACGGGCGCACCGAGAACCAGTACGTCGTTGACCCCAAGCTCATCGACGCGACGACCCGCCGGATCTCACCCTGGTTCGGCTATGCCCCACTGGACCCGGTTCACCTCGAGAACTACGACGGAATCGTCTTCCTCAAAGACTCTCACCGTTAGCCCTCATCCCCCGGCGACCTGCCGGATCCAGTGGGTGACGAGGTCGGGGCGGTCGAGGTGGATGAAGTGGCCGGCGTCGGGGACGATCTCGTGGTGGCCGCCGGCGCTGGCGATGACCTGGTCCTGGACGGCGATGACTTTGGGGATCCATTCTTCGGGACGGCCGAGGGTGGCGGTGAGGAGGACCAGGGGCAGCTTCGGCCAGGCGCTCTGCGAGCGTCGTACGGACATTTCGTGGACGTGGTCGAGGATCATCGGGAGCTCTTCGAGGTACATGAAGAGTTGCTCGTCGGTTGCGAGGTAGGACGCGCAGGCTTCGGCGACGAGTGTCTCGGCGCCGACGGTGCGGGCGATGTCGGCAGCCAACTCGGGGCCGTAGGCAACTACGTCCGTACTGCGTGGGTCGGCGCTCGGCGGGAGGTCGCGCCTCGGGTGCCGCGCCAGCTCGGCGAAGGTCTCGGCGTCGAGCTCCAGGTAGGAAGCTTCGTGTGCCGGGTCGATCAGGACGAGGCCTTTGACCAGGTCGGGGCGTTCCCAGGTGACCATTTGGGCGAGGAGACCGCCCCAGCTGTGGCCGACGAGCACAGAGGGGCCAGTTGCTTCCAGCAAGGCGGTGAGGTCGGTGAGTTGGACTGCGAGGTTGACCGGTGCCGGGTCGCTCAGGCCGTAGCCGGCTCGGTCGTAGGCGATCACTCGGTGGTCGGGGGCGAGTGCCTGGAAGACCGCGGCGAAGGTGAGGACCGGAGACATGGCGCCGGCTTCGAAGACGATGGTCGGGGTTCCTTCGCCTGCTTCGACCCAGCGGAGAGCGCGCCCAGCCCGATCGAGTTCGCATCGCTCGGCTCCCCCGCCGACTAGCTGGTTGAACGCGGCGAGGACGGGATCCGGCGCGGTGTTCGCTGGGCGTTGAGGAGACCCGGTGCTGGTCGGCGGCATTGCGCCATTCAACCCGCGGCAAGGGTCGTGTCACGCGGCGGGAGCGCCCAATCCCCCGTGGGACTGGGCGCTCCTCGCGGGGGCTACGGGGTGGGGACGTCTACTACGGGGCTGCCGGGGAGGCAGCGGGTTGGGAGGGGGGTGGTGTCGCAGCCGGTGAGGATGCGGACGATTTGAGGGTCGTGGTCGCTGGCCTGGTCGGAGAATTCGGCGTTGATGTGCACGACGCCGTACGAGTAGCCCTGGATCGCCGGGCTGATCAGGATGTGGTCGAGCACCTGCGAGTTGCCGTCGAAGACGTAGCTGTACCGCTGGTCGGCCGGGAGCGTCTCGATCAGCGGCTTGAGCAGCGCGCCGTTGTTGGTGACGGTCTGCAGCGCGGGGCTGAACTGGTAGTCGTTGAGATCACCCAGTACGACGACGCGCGCACGGCCGCCGCTCTTCGTCGACAGGTCCTGGACGAAGTCGCGGACCTCGGTCGCCTGCTTCACCCGCTGCACCTCGGAGCTGCGCACCGGCGGCTGAACCGCCGCGGACAACGGATAGTCGCCACCCTTGGAGTTCCAGTGGTTCGCGACCACGAACAGCTGCTTGTTGCCGTCGTACAGGAATTCACCGACGAGCGGCTTGCGGCTCGAGGCCCACGCGTCGCTCGTCGGGTCGATCCGGCCCGGCGAGACCGACAGCGAGACCTGGTTGCTCGTCGGGCGCGCCCGGACGACAGAGACGCTCGTGTTGGCGTCACCGCCCGCGCGGTCGACGAACGTCGTACGGGCCGGGTTGAACAGGAACACCTGGCGGATGTTGCCGCCCGGCTCGCCGCCGTCGGTGTCGTTGTTCGGGTCGATCGAGCGGGACTGGTACGCCGGTCCGCCGGCCGCCTGGATCGCGGCGACGAACTTCGCGACGGTCTGGTCGGCCGCGACCACCCCGTTGTCGGTGGCACCGTTGTTGTCCTGGATCTCTTCCAGGGCGAGGATGTCGGGCGAGCCGAGGTTGTTGACGACCGCGTCGGCCAGCTTCGCGAACTTCGAGTCCGGGTTGGTGGCGGCGAGGTTCTCGACGTTGTAGGTGGCGATCGACAGGTCGCCGGCCTTCTTCGGCGGGAGCACCTTCTGCCGCTTCAGCCCGCCCTCGGTGATCGCGCCGAGCTGGGTCGCCATCAGCGCGTAGCCGCCGAACGACTGGTAGTCGAGCGGCCCGGTGGTCCCGGCGGCCAGGGTGGAGCCGACGTTGGCCGCGGGCGCGCCGACCAGCGAGGCGACCATGAAGCGGCCGCTGTTCTGGTCGTCGTACGACTTGTAGATGGTGCCGCCGCGCGGAGTCGGGTTCTGGTTCGGCTTGAACGTCACCCAGAGCTCACCGAAGTCGGTGTTCACCGGGCTGACCAGCCGGGTGCTCTGGGTGATGGTCACCCGCATGCCCTCGTGCACCTCGAGCCAGTCCAGCACGTAGCTCGACGGCTCCAACGGCTGCGCTTCGAGCGAACCCGACTTCGTGTAGGCATCGGGGCTTTCCACCGGTACTGCGGCCGGCAACGCGTTCCCGCCGCTCAACCGGATCGTGGTCGGCGTACCACCGATCTCCGTCAGCGACTGCGAGCCGCTCGCCGGCCGGAACTCGCTGACGCGACCGGAGACCAGTACCGAGTCACCGGCGACGACCGGCGGCGAGGTGGTGCCCATGAAGACGAAGATGCCCTCGCTGGTCAGGCCGTCCGCGTCTGGCGTCGGGTCCTGCAGCCAGTAGCCGCGCGAGGAGCCGGTGGACCGGGTCGCGGTGACGATGCCGGGGACGTTGGTGACGGTCTGGCCGACGAGCGGCGAGATCCGGCCGGAGCCCTGGATGTCGTGGATGCGGACCGTGCCCGGCGTCGGGTCGACCGGGTCCGCCCGGGTTGCCCGCGTCAACCGTCGTACCGGCGGTGTTCGTTGCCTTCGGCACCCCGGAGGTGAAGTCGAGCGAGTTGTTGTCGGTGTCGGCGAGCGCGCCGGAGCGGGCGTCGGCCGTCGTGTTGGTCAGGCTGGGTGCGGCCGCGGTCTCCACGTTCGCCGTCGAGCCGTACCCGACGAGGTCCTTGACGTTCGGAGCGGTCGAGCAGGAGATGCCACAGCCGGCGAGCGGGACCTGGGCCGTGACCAGCGCGACGACGCCCGAGGTGCCCGACATCGGGATCGAGCCGGTCGCGTCAGGCGTGGGCAGCGCGGTCGTGCCGCCGGCGCCCGCGGCCTCCTGGACCAGATACCGGCCGTGTGCCGGGATGCTGCCGCTCAGGCTGGTCATCTGGAAGACCGTGCCGGCAGCAGAGGCGTACTGAACACTCCACGAGGACAGATCGACCGGATTGTCCTTCAGGTTCGCCAGCTCGATGAAATCGTTCTTGAAAACCGCTCCGGAGTTGCCTCCGCCGCCGTACACGGCGGAAATGACGATGTCGGACGAAAGGGCGCTGGCGGTGCCGGGCTGCCCGAGCATGGTCGCCACGACGGCGAGCGGCAGGATGGCGGCCACGGCACGCCGTCGTGCTCCGGAGATTGCCACAGGTCATTACTCCTCGATCGAGAAAGGTTCAGCGAGGAGTATCCAGACGGCCAGTTGTGGACGCGAGTGATTCCGGAAACGATTTGCCCCGAAATCGCGATTTGTTTCCGAGGTTTTTCACGTATTCGCAGTAACGCCGGAAAGCATTCATTTGATTACTCAGAGCGCCGGTGGGCGCCGCTCGTACGGCGTACTGAGCACGATCGTCGTCGTGGTCGAGACGTTCGCCCGGGCCCGGATCACGGCCAGCAGGTTCTCCAGCGCGGCCGGGGTGGCGACCCGGACGATCAGCACGTAACTGGAGTCGCCCGCTACCGAGTAGCACGATTCGATCTCCGGAACCTCGCGCAGCCGCTCGGGCGAGTCGTCCGGCTGGGAGGGGTCGATCGGGCGGATCGAGATCAGTGCGGTGAGCGGCAGGTCGAGTGCGGTGTGGTCGATCGTTGCCGCGTACCCCAGGATGATGCCACGCTGTTCCAGCCGCTTCACGCGCTGGTGCACCGCCGACGTGGACAGGCCGGTCGCCTTGCCCAGGTCGGTGAAACTCATCCGTCCGTCGGACGCGAGCAGCTCGACGATCTTGCGATCCAGGTCCTCCACGAGCCTGACCCTACTGCCGCGAGACCCCGGCATGAAAGCATCGACCCATGGCTGACACGACCACCTCCACGACTGGTATTGCCGGACAGCGCCTGATGCTGCTCGACACGGCATCGCTGTACTTCCGTGCGTTCTTCGGCGTGCCCGACACGATGAAGGCGGCCGACGGTACGCCGACCAACGCGATCCGCGGGCTGCTCGACTTCATCGCCCGGCTGGTGGACAACCACCACCCGACCCATCTGGTCGCCTGCTGGGACGACAACTGGCGGCCGTCCTGGCGGGTCGCGCTGATTCCGTCGTACAAGGCCCAGCGGGTCGAATTCGTGACGGCCGGCGGCGACCAGGTCGAAGACGTCCCGGACCGGCTGGAAATCCAGGTGCCGTATATCCGCGCCTGCCTCGACGCGCTCGGGATCGCGATCGTCGGCGCGGCCGATCACGAGGCCGACGACGTGATCGGCACGCTGGCGTACCAGGCCAAGATGCCGGTCGACGTGGTCACCGGTGACCGGGACCTGTTCCAGCTGATCGACGACGCGCGCGGCATCCGGGTCGTCTACACCGCTGCCAAGGGGGTCGGGCGGGCAGATGTGTACGACGAGAAGGCGCTGCTGGCGAAGTACGAGATCCCGGCCAACCGGTACGCCGATTACGCCACGCTGCGCGGGGACGCCTCTGACGGGCTGCCTGGGGTGAAGGGTGTCGGGGAGAAGACGGCTGCCTCGCTGATCACGGCGTACGGGGGTCTGGACGAGATCCGCGCCGCTGCGGCCGACCCGTCGACGCCGATGTCGCCGTCGGTGAAGCGCAAGATCCTGGACTCCAGCGACTATCTCGACGTTGCGCCGAAGGTGGTCGCGGTGGCTCATGACGCGCCGGTCGGCACTTTTGACGCAACGCTGCCCGCGGCGGTGAAGGATCCCGAGCGATGGCTGGATCTGGTCGAGTTGCTCGAACTGGGCAGCAGTGCGCAGCGCGTGATGTCCGCTCTGAAGCTGGGGGCTACCGCATGAGCAGCACGCTTGAGCTTGCCCGGGTCTACGCGGACGAGATCGTGGCGCTGCGGAGAGCGCTCCATGAGGTTCCCGAATACGATCTCGAGCTGCCGAAGACGCAGGCTCTGATCCTGCAGGCGCTGGAGGGTCTCGACCTGGAGATCACCCTCGGCAAGGAACTCTCCTCAGTCACTGCCGTACTGCGAGGCGGTGGCGGGCCTGGTCCGGTCGTGTTGCTGCGCGGCGACATGGACGCGCTGCCGGTGACCGAGCGGGTCGACGTTCCTTATGCGTCGAAGCATCCCGGCATGATGCATGCCTGCGGCCACGATCTGCACGTCGCTGGATTGGTTGGCGCGGCGAAGATCCTGCACTCTCTGCGGGACCAGCTGGCCGGCGATGTGGTCTTCATGTTCCAGCCTGGTGAGGAGACGACCGGCGGGGCGCCGATCATGATCCGCGAGGGGGTACTGGAGGCGGCCGGCCGGCGGGCCGACGCGGCGTACGGTCTGCACGTCGGGTCGGCCGGGCAGCCGTTCGGGATGTGGAGCAGCAAGCCGGGTCCGTTCATGGCCGCGGCCGACCAGCTCAGCGTACGGATCGTCGGCGCGGGCACGCACGGATCGACACCGTACCGGGGCAAGGACCCGATCCCGGTGGCCTGCGAGGTGGTGACCGCGCTGCAGACGATGATCACCCGGCAGTTCGACGTGTTCGACCCGGTCGTTCTCACCGTCGGGCGGATCGCGGGCGGCACGAAAGAGAACATCATCCCCGACGACGCGTTCTTCGACGCGACGGTCCGGACGTTCTCGGAGGAGGCCAGGGCGAAGCTTCAGCTGACATCGGTCCGGTTGGTCGAGTCCATGGCGGCCGCGCACGGGCTCACCGCCGAGGTCGAGTACCGGATCGGGTACCCGGTGACGGTCAACAACGCGGCCGAGTACGACTTCGCCCGGGACACGATCGTCGACCTCTTCGGCCCCGATCGGTTCCGCGAACGAGCCAACCCGCGCTGCGGTGCCGAGGACATGTCGTACGTCCTGAACGAGGTCCCCGGCGTCTACCTCAACGTCAGCGCCTGTGCCGGTCCCGACCCCGAGGCCGCCGCCGACAACCACTCCCCGTTGGCCGCCTTCGACGACTCGGTGCTTCCTGACGGAGCTGCCCTGCTGGCCGAACTCGCCGTACGCCGGTTGGCGCGGGGAATCTAGGCGCCTAGTTCCGTGCTGAGCCAGGGCAGGGTTCTGGCGAAGACGGCCTCGGCGAACTGCCAGACGTGGCTGCCGTGCATGACGACGATCTTGGCCGGGATGTCGACCTTGTGCGCGGCGGCCGCGAGCTGTTGCGAGTTCTGGATGAGGTGGTGCTCGTTGCTGCCGTTCACGAATCTGCCGCTGACGTCGCGGTAGCGGCCGTGGTGGGCCATCACCGTCAGCGGGTCGTGCGCGGCCCAGGCTGCCGCCGACCCGCCGTACAGGGTGGCGATCGTTTGCGCCTTGTCGCCGATGTTCGGGCCGAGATCGCCGTCGATGTCGACGAAGTGCCCGAAGGTCTGCGGGTGTTCGACGGTCAGGCCGATCGCGCAGGTGCCGCCCATCGAGAAGCCCAGGACGCCCCAATGGCGCGCGTCGCGGGATGCCCCGAAGTTGGCGATGACGAACCGGGGGACGTCGTTGACGAGGTAGTCCTCGGCCGACCCGTGCGGACCGTTCACACATTCGGTGTCGTTGTCGAACGATTCGGTGGCGTCGACGAAGACGAGGATCGGGGACCGGCCCTGGTGGTGGGCGGCGTACGCGTTGCTGGCCCGTACTGCGCCGCCGATCCGGACCCAGTTCTCCGGGGCCGCGTGCTCGGCACCGATCATCTCGACGGCCGGCAGCGGACGGTGCGCGTGGCGGAACCAGACGGGCGGGAGGTAGACGAGCTCTCGGCGTGGGGTGAACGTCTTGGTCGATGAGGGGATGTCGACGCTGACCAGCTCGCCCGTCTGTTCGGCGTCCGGGAGGTGGTTGCCGTGTAGCTGTTGCAGGGTGATCTGACCTGCGGGTGGTCGTCCGCGCAGGTCAGCCATTGCTGCACCGACCGTCGGGTAGTAACCGACGAACTGGTTGATGCTGTTGCCGCAGACAAGTAATGCCAGCCCGACCGCGACTACGCCCACAGCCGATCGCCACCACCGGGCGCTCCGCCACCCGACGACCAGCACCAGGAGCCCGGCCACCGCGACACCAAGCCACGCCCAGAAACTCGTCGGAAGTGGATCCGTGATGCCGAACAGCCGACCGCTCGCCTCCCCAGCGCCACACGCGAACAACACAGCCGCCGCGGCGATGAACGGCAGCCTCCGGGTGCGCCACCGCTGATCCCGCCAGCCGGCCGCTGCCACCAGCGCACCAGCGGCCGCAACCTCCAACACCACCGGCAACCAGCCACTCAGGAGCGAAACCCCCAGACCAACCACCACTGCCTCCCCCACAAGCCCGCTCCACAAACGAACAGCGCCGGCCACGCGTCCACCCCTGAGACGCCCCAACCCACCCAAAGGTTGTCGCCCACCCTCAGCGCGCCGACGCGGAGCAGTTGCCTGGTGGCGAACGGGTTGGTGGCGTCGCAGCCCCTCCCGGAGACGTAGGGGGCTGCCCGGTGACGACCAGGTTGGGATGGTGTCAGGCGTAGCGGGCTCCGCCGTCTACGTGGAGGGTTTCTCCGGTGATGAAGGGGTTGGTGAGGGCGAGAATGGCGGCTGAGGAGATGTCGGCGAGTTGACCGACGCGACGGGCCGGGACCTTCGCGGCTGTGGCGTCGAACAGCTTCTGCTTGCCTTCGCCCAAGCCGTCCCACGCACCGGAGTCGATGATCCCGGGCGAGATCGCGTTGACCCGGATCGGCGCCAGCTCCGTCGCGAGCGCCGACGCAAGGAAGCTGACCGCGCCGTTCGTTGCCGCCGTCACCGTCTTCCCCGGCGACGGCCGCCACCCCACGATCCCCGAGAACAACAACATCGCCCCACCGTCGTTGAACCGCGCCCCGAAATGCTTCGCCAGCAGAATCGCCCCGATCACCTTCGCATCGAACGCCCCCACCACCACCTCCCGCTCAAGCTCTGAGAGCGGCCCATTAGCCGACGAATTCGCCACACTCACCAGATAATCCAGAGTCCCCACCCGCTCAGCCAAAGCCACGATCGAGTCCTCAACCGCAAGGTCCACCTCAGCGGTTTCCATCCCTCCGTCCAACTTCTCAGGGTGCCTGCCCGCGACGATTACTCGGGTGCCGGCTGCGGCGGCATCGACTGCGAGGCGGCGTCCGATTCCTGACCCGCCACCGATGACGACCATCGTCTTGCCCTGCAGTTCCACGCTCATGTCTTCTCCTTGATCGACGTCCTTGCCCTCCTTCCAACGCCGCTCCCCTACTGACACATCCCGTCGCGCCATGAAGCTTCCCGAGGTTTCCCATAAACTGGGCTAATGGCAACGCTGCGAGCTCTCGAATGTCTGGTCGCCGTGCTCGACACCGGCTCGGTCACCAAAGCCGCCGCGACCCTGCACCTGTCCCAGCCCGCGCTCTCCCACCAGCTCGCCGGTCTCGAGCGCGAGATCGGCACTCCCCTCCTCGAACGCCTCCCCCGCGGCGTCCGCCCCACGACCGCCGGCCGCGCCATCGCCGACGACGCCCGCGCCGCGATCGCAGCCGCCAAACGCGTCCTCACCGTCGGCCACTCCGTTGCCCAAGGCGCCGAAGGTCACCTCCGCATCGCCTGCGCCGTCAGCATGACCGCCGGCATCCTCGCCCCCGCACTACGAACCTGGTACCGCCGCCGCCCAGGAATCCACATCACCCTCACCGAACTCACCAGCGCCGACGCACTGGCCGACCTCGTCGACTCAGGCCAGGCCGACCTCGCCATCGGCCCCCGCCCAACCCAGTGGAACGGCAACACCGACCTCGTCGGCACCGAGGAGGTCGTCGCCGCGATGGTCCCCAGCCACCCGCTGGCCGGCACCGAGTCGGTGACCTTCGCCGACGTTACGCAGTACAGGACCGTCGGCTACCACCCAGACAACGGCCTCGACGCCTGGCTCACCGAAGTCGCCGCCCGCGAAGGCGTCGTCCTCACCCCGGTCATGCGCACCCGCCAGACCAGCACCGCCGCCGAACTGGCAGCCGCCGGTCTTGGGATCGCCCTCGTCCCGACCACGGCCCTACCGCCCGGGTACGTCGGAAGCATCCGTCGCCTCGATGCGCCGCTCATCCGCGACATCGTCGTCCTGACCCCGTCGGTCGGCGACCCCGTAGTACGGGCCTTCGTCAACGAACTCACCCGCCGCGGCCTTCCGATCCCCAAACCCATCGCCGCGAAGCTGACCGGCCCGAATTAGGGAGAATTCCTGATTCACCGCCCAGCGCAAACCAGCGAGACTGCCGGCATGGCTCAGCACACGAAGGACTACGTCGAGGTACCGGGTGGCTATCTGTACTACGAACAGCGCGGCGAAGGAGCCGACGTCGTGCTGATCAACGGCGGTTTCGCCGACGTACGGATGTGGGACGCGACCGTCGAATGGCTGGCGGAACGGGCGCGCGTGACGACCTGGGACTACCGCGACACCGGGTTGTCGGCGCCGTCGTACGGGCCGGACAGCGAGATCGACGACCTCACCGCGGTCCTGGATGCCGCCGGAGTCGAACAGGCCGTCCTGGTCGGTGTTTCCGAAGGCGGCCGACGGGCGTTGGGGTACGCGCACCGCCATCCGGAACGTGTGACGCGAGTCTGTGCGGTCGCCGGGTCGTTCGGGGAGTTCCCCGATCCTTCGCCCGAGGAGTCGGCGGCGCGGGTGGTGATGCGCAAGCACTTCGCCGACTGCGAGGCGGCGCTTGCGGCCGACGGCCTTCCCGCGGTGGCGGCGCTCGATGTGGACGCCTGGTGTCCCGGTGCTCCGCCAAACGACCGGCGCCTGCTGATCGGTCTGCAGATCGCGAACTCCCGGATGCGGCTGGCCGAGGAGTACTACGGCGTCGAACTCGATCCGCCGATCAAGACCCGCTTCGCCGAACTCAAGACTCCGGTCTCGGTACTCATCGGCGAGCGCGACTTCCAGGGCACCCAACTCTGGGCCCGCCGGCTCGCCGCGCAGGCACCGGACGCCGAGCTCACCGTCATCCCCCACGCCGACCACATGCCGATGTACTCAGCCCCCTCCGAATGCCGCGACTACCTCCTCCGCGCCCTGCACGGCTGACTCCAGTACGCCGTACGTGCTAATCGAATGCGAGGTTCTTGTCGAGCCAAGTCATAAAGGCACCGTAGTCGGCGCTGATCGAGATGCTGATCTCGACGCCCTCCTCGCTGCGACTCATCCGCGCGATCTCGTCGAGCGCAACCCGCTCACGGGCGAATCGCACACCCGGCCACAACAGCGCGGCGGCGAGAGTCAGCGCATCGTGCTGCATAGACCCCGGGTACCGCGCCATCCAGCGATCGTTGTGCTCCTTCAACACCTTCGCCCACTCCGGCGCACCAGGCTCCGCCCACCTCTGGTAGATCGGTGAGTCAGCAGTGATCTCCATCGCCGGATTGAACGTCACATCCGAGACGACGAACTTCGGCCCCCACATCTCCAGGACGGGCAACATCCGGATCGCCGCCTCGGGATCCTCCCGGAAGTTGTGCTCGGCCTTGTCCGGCTTGCGATAAACGATCGCCCCACCCATCTGAGTCACCGCCATCTTCGCCACCAACTCAGGCCGAGCCGTCTGCAACGCCGACAGATTCGACAACGGCCCCATCCCCACCCACCGAACCTGCCCCGGCGTCGAGGCACAGACCTCCGCGATCGCCCCCACCACATCGGTCCCCTGCTTAGCCACCTCAGCCGGAACCATCCCGTCCACGAAGTAAAGCCGCGTGTTCCCCAGATCCGCCCCCGCCACCACCTTCACATCACGACGTCCCACCAGATCCAGCAAATGCCGAGCAAACCGAGCCCGCTCCCCACCCACCTCATCGCTGGTCACCACCAGCTTCAACTCCGGCAGCCGCAACCCCGCCACCACCAACGCCACCGAATCATCCGGATCCCCACCCAGATCGGTATCGATGATCATCGGCGCACGGGTGACGGCCGGCGGCCCGGCCTCGGGCACCATCGTGCGCGGCTCGAGCAGCTCCATGACCTCCTCGACTGCGTCAAAGTTGCCGCCCAGGTTGTCCGGGTCCATCCATTCGTCGGTTGGGTCCTCGTCGTCCCGCGTGCCGCCCATCACTGCCTCCGCCTGGTTGTACCGACCCCGGAACAGCTGGTGCCGAGTTGAGAACATTCTGTACGAACACTCGCTTGTCGTCGTCACTGCCACAACGGTCGTAGGCAGCCCAGATCGGGGCTCTGTCGTCGGCGGAGATCTTTGCCTTCGCCAACGTTCGTTGGAGCAGCTCGACGTGGTGCTTGTCGCCGCGGTGAACAAAGGAGTCGAGGAACTCTTTGAGTTGCGGATCGGTTCCGCTGTCACCGATCCAGGCGCGAATCTCGGACCGGTACCGCCCGGATCCGGACTCCAGCCACGAACGGTAGTTCCGGCCCGAATCACGCACCGCCGCCGCCTGCGAGGCACAGTCCATCACTGCCACGAGATTGATGGCCTTGACGCCTTCCCGCACCACCGGATCTCGCAGCCGTGGCGAGATCCGGTGCTCGCTCAGTCCCGTCGTGAGATCCGGCTCGTTGCGCTGGCCGGTCTGCTCCGGACCGTCGGCACCGATCCGCACCGCACTGCTCATGGGCCCGTTCAGCTGCTCTTCGATGCTGTTGATCGCGAGCTGGTGCCCGAAGGTCTTCGACTCATCCGCGGGAAGCACCTTCAGTGGCAGCCCTCCCCGCGTCTCCGCCGCTGACAGATGAACCTCGTAGCCTCGCTTGCTCCCCGGGTGCGGATCATGCGGAGACTCACCGAGAAACGCATACCGTCCGTTGAAACGCGTCTCCGGATAGGCCGCGCTCAGCAACTCCTGCACTGTTCCTTTGAAGCTCGTGTCGAACAAGGTCACCCGGCTCCCCGCCCGACCGACCGGCACCCCGTTCGATGTCAGATAGTCGGTGAGTTTCTGGAAGCCACCGATCGTGTCGGCCGGGTCCACCTTCGACGCCACCCTGCGGTAACCGTGCACCTCAGAGAAGTCCCGTCCTTGGCGATTCTCCAAGTCCTGTAGGGCGTTTTCCATCAGCGCCCGGGAGAGCACGATGTTGGAGACGTGCGCCTGGTAGAAGCCACGATCGAGGCTGGCCATGGCGTACGCGAGGCTGTGTCCGTCACGGCCGAGCGCAACGATCCGATCTGTACGCCGGGAGCCGACGTCCGCTCGAAGATCGGCCAGCATGTCGTCGGCGATTCTCACCATCAACGGCGCCGGATACCGATAGGCAACGGAGTACGCATCGCTCAACGTCCGCAGATCGTCGGAATTGTCGATGCCAAGGCGCGTTGCGACCCAGCGAGCTGCGTGCTCGCTGCGGTCGGTTCGCCGGGGTTCGGTCGCCATGTGTCAAGTAGCTCATATTTGGCGACAGCGCCGCGGGAGTTGTCCACAAGGGGACGCCCGGGTGGGCGTCCCCTTGGGGGGTTAGGGGGTGAGGGCGGATTCGTCCTCGTCGTCGGCGATGAGTTGGGCTGTGGTGGGGATTGGCGGGACGGGGGTGGCGAACGGTTGTTGGTCGCCGTCGATGTCTACTACTGCCGCGCTGAACTGGGCGTTGTAGAGGCGGGCGTAGGCGCCGTCCACCGTGAGGAGTTGCTGGTGGTTGCCCTGTTCGACGATTGCGCCGTCCTCCATCACCAGGATCAGGTCCGCGTCGCGGATGGTGGAGAGGCGGTGGGCGATCACGAAGCTGGTGCGGTCGGACCGGAGGGCGGCCATCGCGCGCTGGACCAGGACCTCGGTGCGGGTGTCGACCGAGCTGGTCGCCTCGTCCAGGATCAGCAGTTGCGGGTCGGCCAGGAAGGCGCGGGCGATGGTGAGCAGCTGCTTCTCACCGGCGCTGACGTTGCTGCCTTCCTCGTCGATCACCGTGTCGTACCCAGCCGGCAGGCTGTGCACGAAGCGGTCCACGTACGTCGCCTTCGCGGCCGCGAGCATGTCTTCCTCGGTGGCGTTCAGGTTGCCGTACAGCAGGTTGTCGCGGATCGTGCCGCCGAACAGCCAGGTGTCCTGCAGCACCATCCCGATCCGGGATCGCAGGTCGTGCCGGGTCAGCTCGGTGATGTCCACGCCGTCCAGCGTGATCCGGCCAACGTTGAGCTCGTAGAACCGCATGATCAGGTTGACCAGCGTGGTCTTGCCGGCCCCGGTCGGACCGACGATCGCGACAGTCTGCCCCGGTTCGGCGACCAGGCTCAGGTCGGTGATCAGCGGCTTGTCCGGGTTGTACGAGAACGACACGTGCTCGAACTCGACCCGTCCACGCGCATCGGTCACCTGCTCCGGCGTCGCGTCATCCGGCACCTGCTCAGTGGCATCCAGTACTTCGAACACCCGCTCGGCCGAGGCCACGCCGGACTGCAGGAGGTTCGCCATCGACGCGACCTGCGTCAGCGGCTGGGTGAACTGCCGCGAGTACTGGATGAACGCCTGGACGTCACCCAGCGACATCGTTCCCGAAGCGACCCGGAGCCCGCCGAGCACCGCGATCACGACGTAGTTCAGGTTCCCGATGAACATCATCGACGGCATGATCAGCCCGGAGATGAACTGCGCGCCGAACGAGGCCTGGTACAGCTCCTCGTTCTTCTGCCGGAAGCTCTCCTCGATCTCCTTCTGCCGGCCGAACACCTTCACCAGCTCGTGCCCGGTGAACGCCTCTTCGATCTGGCCGTTCAGCGCACCGGTGTGCCGCCACTGGGCGACGAACCGGGCCTGCGAACGTTTCGCGATCACCGCGGTCAGGATCATCGAGATCGGCACCGTGATGAGTGCGATCAGTGCCAGGGTCGGCGAGATGACGAACATCAAGGTGATCACGCCGATCACCGTCAGCAGTGAGGTGAGTAACTGGCTCAGGGTCTGCTGCAGGCTGGTGGAGATGTTGTCGATGTCGTTCGTGACCCGACTCAGCAACTCACCGCGAGGTGCGCCGTCGAAGTAGCTCAGCGGCAGCCGGTTCAGCTTGTCCTCGACCTCGGACCGCAGCTCGAACACGGTCCGCTGGACCACGCCGTTCAGGATGTAGCCCTGCATCCAGGACAGGAAGAACGAGCCCACGTAGAGCCCCAGCACGAGCAGCAATACGTTGCGCAGGGCATCGAAATCGATCCCGACGCCGGGGATCAGGTCGATCCCCTGCAGCAGATCCGCAAGACGACCCTGGCCGGAGGCGCGAGCCTGCTCGATCACCTGGGCCTTGGTGAGGCTCTTGTCCAGCGGCTTGCCGATCGCGCCGGCGAAGATGATGTCGGTGGCCCGGCCGAGGATCTTCGGGCCGATCACCGACAGCGAGACGCTGGCGATGGCCAGCAGGATGACGCCGCCGACCTGCAGCCGGTGCGGCCGCAGCCGCTTGAGCAGCCGCTTCGCCGACGGACCGAAGTTCATCGACTTGTCCCCGGGGATCCCGCCGGGCGGGCCGAACGCGCGGCCGGTGGTCGGTCGCTCGGTCGACTTGATCGTCTCGGTGGGCTGGTCCTCGCCCACCGACTCTTCCACCTTCTGGTCGGTCATGCTGCTTCCTCCGCGGACCGCTGGGACTCAACGATCTCGACGTATGTAGGACAGGTCTCGAGTAGTTCGTGATGGCTGCCGCGGCCGACGACCGCGCCGTCCTCCAGGACGACGATCTGGTCGGCGTCGATGATGGTCGACACCCGCTGGGCAACGATCACCACGCAGGCGTTGGCGGTGACCGGCGCCAGGGCTGCCCGCAACCGGGCGTCCGTGGACAGGTCGAGTGCGGAGAACGAGTCGTCGAAGAGATAGATCTCGGGCTTGCGGACCAGCGCCCGGGCGATCGCGAGGCGTTGCCGCTGACCGCCGGACACGTTCGTGCCGCCCTGGGCGATCGGCGAGTCCAGCCCGGCCGGCATCGCCGCGACGAAGTCCTTGCCCTGGGCAATCTCCAGCGCTTCCCAGAGCTCGTCGTCGGTTGCTTCCGGGTTGCCGTAGCGAAGGTTGCTGGCGACTGTCCCGGAGAACAGGTACGGCCGTTGCGGAACCAGCCCGATCCGCTCCCAGAGCGCCTCCGGGTCGATCTCCCGTACGTCGATCCCGTCGACCAGGACGCGACCACCGGTGGTGTCGAACAGTCGCGGCACCAGGGAGAGCAACGTGGTCTTGCCTGCACCGGTGCTCCCGATGATGGCGGTGGTCTGACCCGGCGACGCCGTGAGGCTGATGTCCCGCAGTACGGGCTCGGCTGCACCGGGGTACTGGAATTCTGCGTTCTCGAAGACCAGCTCGCCGACACCGGTGAAGTTCCGGATCGGGGTGACCGGCGGGCGGACCGACGACTCGGTGTTCAGCACCTCGCTGATCCGGTCGGCGCAGACCGCGGCCCGCGGCACCATGATCAGGACGAAGGTCGCCATCATCACCGAGAACAGGATCTGGATCAGGTAGCTGATGTACGCCGTCAGCTGGCCGACCAGCATCTCGCCGCTCTCGATCCGGGAGGCACCGAACCAGAGCACGGCCACGGTGGACATGTTCAGGATCAGCATCACGACCGGGAAGACCAGAGCCATCAGCCGGCCGGCCCGGATCGCGGTATTGGTGACGTTGGTGTTGGCCTCGCCGAACCGCTCCACCTCGTGCGGCTCGCGGACGAAGGCCCGGACGACCCGGATACCGGTGATCTGCTCGCGCAGTACCCGGTTGACGCCGTCGATGTTCACCTGCATCTTGCGGAACTGCGGGACCATCCGGCTGGCGATCAGGCCGATCGATGCCGCCAGCAACGGTACGGCGACGGCCACCAGCCAGGACAGGCCGGCGTCCTCGCGGACCGCCATGAAGATGCCGCCGATCATCGTGATCGGCGCGGCCACCAGCATCGTGCAGGTGGTCACGACGAGCATCTGCACCTGGGTGACGTCGTTCGTACTGCGGGAGATCAGCGTCGGCGCGCCGAACTGGTTGACTTCGCGGGCCGAGAACTCGCCGACCCGGTGGAACACCGCCGCCCGGACGTCGCGCCCGAACAAGGCGGCGGTCTTCGCGCCGAAGTACACGGCGGTGACGGTGCAGATGATCTGCACCATGCTGATGCCGAGCATCCAGCCGCCGTTGCCGAAGATGTAGCCGGTATCGCCCTTGGCCACACCGTTGTCGATGATGTCGGCGTTCAGGCTGGGCAGGTAGAGGGAGGCGATCGTCGCGATCAACTGCAGGACGACCACCAAGGACAGGTTGCCGGCGTACGGACGCAGGTGCGTACGCAAGAGGCGAAGAAGCATCAGTTGCCCCCGGGGAGATGGATGCGGACACCGTCGAGCGCGAAGTCGACGATCTCCTGGGCGGTCAGGGTCCGACCGTCCGAAATCAGTGGGTGAGTAGCGGAGAAGGTGATCAGGCGGAGCCGGTGACAGACCTCCGCGGGTGGGTAGCGCAGTTGGTCGGCGTCCTGCCGGAAGACGTCCACGAAGGCTTCGTCGGCGCGTTCGCCGTCGAGCTTTCGGCGGGCTTCCTCGTCCGGATCGGACTTCCAGTCCGGCGGACGGTGCATCCGCATCGCCAGCAGCAGTTTGAAGACGCTGCGCAACCGGGTCTGGGCGATGTCGACGGCTGCGACCATCCGCTCCTCCAACGGCAGCGAGCGGTCGATCGCGGCGAGCGCGGCGATCATCGAGTCGACATGGAACGCGGTCCTGATCGCGGCATCGATCAGGGCGTCCTTGCTGCCGAACGCCCGGAAGATGGTGCCTTCGGCGACACCGGCCGCCTCGGCGATCTGCCGGGTGCTGACGTTGGTGCCGTACTCCTCCAGCAAGGGCAGGGTGGCCTCCACCAACGCCGCGCGGCGCTCGTCAGGTGGCAGAGGGGTTGCTCTTGGGCTCACGCCGTCGAGAGTAACTGAGTGAGTACTCACTCACAACTGCATTGATCGATCCCTGAGGAGTGTCGCGATCCCGTCGAGTACCCGGGCCAGGCCGAACTCGAAACTGTGCTCGGAGTCGTACGGCGCGTCGAAGGTCTCGCCCACCGTCGTACCGACCCGTGAGGAGAGCGGGAACTTCTGGGTGTCACCGATCTTCTCGAGCAGCGGTTCGTGTGCGAGCCACCATTCCTTGTCCGTGATACCAGACCGGAGGATCACCTGGCGCGCTTCGACGGCACTTCGTACTGCGCCGTGCACGTATCCGTTGACCAGCCCGACCGCGGCATCCATCTCCACGTCGTCCAGCCCGATGCCCTCGATCGCGGACAACTCGTACTCGTACTTCGCCATCACGTGCGGACCCAGCGGCGGGCGGCTCACGGCGACCTGGAGCAGCCAGGGGTGGTTCAGATAGAGCTGCCGGTTCTCCCGGGCGACCTCGTCGAGCTTGGCCCGCCAGTCCCCCTTGACGACGCGGCGCGGCAGTTCGCCGTACACGGTGTCGAGCATGACGTCGAGGAGCTCGGCCTTGCCGGGGACATAGCGGTAGAGCGTCATCGCGCCGACGCCGAGCTCGTCCGCGACCCGGCGGATCGACATCGCAGCCAGCCCTTCGGTATCGGCGATCCGGACAGCCGTGGAGACGACCTGCGTGACCGTCAACGCCGGCTTCGGGCCGCGCGTCGGCCGCGCCTGCAGACCCCAGAGCAGCTCCAGACTCTTCTTCGGATCCCCGGAACCGCTGTACTCCGTATTCATGTGCGCGATTCTCCTGGACTGGCTAGACTCGCCGGGCTACTTCGTACAGCGTACTCAGTAAAGGGTGTGACTTGACCTCGAGCTTTGTTGAGGTTCTACCTTCGGAAACTGTCGGTGCCCTGCGGGATCATCGGCAGACCCTCGAGATCCAGGACGAACCGACCGCCGGAGTACCGCTGTGAGTATGGAAATGACCGCGTGGAGCCAGATGTACCACGCGATGCACAAGCAAGACGAGAAGCGCCCGTTCTCGCGGGCGACCCTGCAACGGATCCTCGCGTTCGCCCGGCCGCACCGGCGGAAGCTGGCCGCGTTCCTCGCGCTCAGCATCGGCGCCGCGATCCTCGCCGTCGCCACTCCGGTGCTGGCCGGCCGGGTGGTCGATGCGATCGTCGGCCACAAGGACTTCAGTACCGTGCTGCGGCTCGCGGTGCTGATCGCCGTGATCGCGATCGCCGAGGCCGGCCTCGGGCTGTTCACGCGATGGCTGTCGGCGAGCATCGGCGAGGGGCTGATCCTGGATCTGCGGACGGCCGTGTTCGACCACATCCAGCGGATGCCGATCGCGTTCTTCACCCGGACGCGGACGGGCGCACTGGTCAGTCCCGGCTGAACAACGACGTGATCGGCGCCCAGCGGGCGTTCAGCGACACGCTGTCCGGCGTCGTCAGCAACCTGGTGATGCTCGTGCTGACGCTGGTCGTGATGCTGCGGCATCTCGTGGCAGATCACTCTGCTCGCGCTGGTCATCCTGCCGATCTTCGTGATCCCGGCCCGGCGGATCGGCAATCGGCTGGCCGCGCTCGAGCGGGAGGCGGCGAACTACAACGCGACGATGAGTACGCAGATGACCGAGCGGTTCTCCGCGCCGGGCGCGACCTTGGTGAAGCTGTTCGGGCGGCCGGCGCGGGAGTCGGCGGAGTTCGCGGACCGGGCCGGCCGGGTGCGCGACATCGGCGTACGGACCGCGATGGTGCAGTGGGTCTTCGTCACCGCGCTGACGCTGGTCTCGGCGCTCGCGCTGGCTGTCGTCTATGGGCTCGGCGGGTTCTACGCGCTGCGCGGACCAGCTCGACGCGGGTGCCGTGGTGTCGATGGCATTGCTGCTGACCCGGCTCTACGCGCCGCTGACCGCGCTGGCCAGTGCGCGGTTGGAGGTCATGACTGCGCTGGTGAGCTTCGAGCGGGTCTTCGAGGTGCTCGATCTGGAGCCGTTGATCAAGGACAAGCCGGACGCGGGCGTCGTGCCGGCGGGGCCGGTAGCTGTCGAGTTCGTCGCACGTGAACTTCGCGTATCCGTCGGCGGACAAGGTGTCGCTGGCTTCCTTGGAAGAGGTCGCGAAGCTCGACACTCGCGGTGGTGTCGAGGTGCTGCACGACGTGTCCTTCCGGGCTGAGCCGGGGCAGATGATCGCTCTGGTCGGGTCGTCGGGTGCCGGGAAGTCGACGATCGCTCAGCTGCTTCCTCGGTTGTACGACGTGGACTCGGGTGCGGTGCGGCTCGCTGGGGTTGATGTTCGGGATGTCACTGCCACGTCGCTGAAGGAGACGCTGGGCATGGTGACCCAGGATGGGCATCTCTTCCACGACAGCATTCGGGAGAACTTGCTGCTGGCTCGACCTGAGGCCTCCGAACAGGAGCTGTGGGATGCGCTGACGCGGGCTCGGCTCGGTGACTTGATCCGGTCGCTGCCCGACCAGTTGGAGACCGTGGTCGGTGAGCGCGGGTATCGCTTGTCGGGTGGTGAGCGGCAGCGGTTGACGATCGCGCGGCTGCTGCTGGCTCAGCCGCGCGTGGTGATTCTGGACGAGGCCACGGCGGCGCTCGATTCGACGTCGGAGGCCGCTGTGCAGGCGGCGCTGACGGAGGCGTTGGCTGGACGGACTGCGGTGGTGATTGCGCACCGGCTTTCGACGATTCGCGCGGCCGATCAGATTTTGGTGATCGAGGACGGGCGGATTGTGGAGCGTGGGACGCATACCGAACTGCTGGCCGATGGCGGGCGGTACGAGGAGCTTTACCGGACTCAGTTCGACCAGCCTGGCGAGGAGGTCCCGGTTGCTGCGCGCTGAGTGAGGTGCTCGCTGGTGGATTGCGATTAGAGGGGACTTGTCGGGTTGGCGGGTACGACGGCGGTAGCGGGTGCGCGTGCGTTGACGGGGTTGGCGGCGGTGTTCCGTCCCGCGGATCCGCCGCGGGACGGGGTGATCGCGTTCTGGGATCCGGCGGGCGGAGAGCTGCCGCTCGGCGTCGGCGAACAGGCGGTCCTCGACCTGGTCGTGCGCACCGCCGACGGGCTCGTACTACGGGCGACCCCGGTGATCGAGGTGCCGATCGCCGACGTAGTACCGGTGCTCGGTCGCGCCCGGACCTCCGGTGACGCACACCCATCAGCAGCATTCTGGGGTGCAGCCTCACTCATCGCGCTCCAGCTGGTCGCCCGCGGCCGCCTCCTCCCAGGTGTCTCCCCCGCCGGCCACGACGCCTGGCGAATAGGCCCACTGGACGCCGCCGACGTAGACCGCATCCTCCGCCTAGCCGAATCCATCCCACCCGAAGCCCGAGCTCTACCTCTCCCCACCTCACCCTCAACTGCAGGAGCTGGTAGCTCAACCTCAGATGGAGGTTTGGGTGGGGTTCGGGTTGGGGTTGGTGAGGAGTTGGTGCGCGAGTTCTTGGATGCGGTGGCGGACGGGATGCCTCGGTCGCCGGCGGCTGCCAAGGCGCATGGGCCGTTGTTCGCGGCGAAGGCTGCGCAGAAGGTGCCTCGGTTGCGGTCGTGGGCCGACGAGGTTTCGGCCGGCCTCGACACCGGCGTACGGATCTCCTTGCGGGTCGAACTGCCGGAGTCACAGGAGTTCCGCGCCGACGTACAGCTGCACAGCCTCAAAGACCCCACGCTGGTTGCCGATGCCGCCGACGTGTGGGCGAACGATGTCGCCGGCTTCGGACCACGAGCGCGTATCGACGCGACCCTCGCCATCCGCCGCGCGGCCCGCGTATGGGCTCCGCTCAACCGGCTCCTCGACTCCCCCGTTCCGGACCGGATCGAGCTGTCCGACGAGGAAGTCGCCGACCTACTCGCCGGCGGCGCGCAGCGATTGACCTCCGCCGGAGTCGACCTCCACTGGCCGCGCAGCCTGGGCCGCGCGCTCACCGCCCGTGCAGCGATCACCTCCCCCGACGGCCCACCCTCCGACATGCCCGGCTTCTTCGGCGGCGGCGCGACCCTCGACTTCAGCTGGCAAGTTGCGCTCGGCAACGACCCGCTGACCGAGACCGAGATGGACCAGCTCGCCGAGGCGACCCGCCCGCTGGTCCGGCTGCGCGATCAGTGGATGCTGATCGACCCCGACCTCGCTCGCAAGGCGCGCGAACGCATCCTCAAACCCGTCACCGCCATCGACGCGTTGAGCGCCGCGCTGACCGGTTCGGCCGAGATCGACGGCCGCCAGGTCACCATCACACCGACCCGCTGGCTCGACGAGCTCCGCGAGCGAATCGCCGATCCCGACCGCGTCGACGGCATCGTCGAACCGCCCGCCGCGCTGCAGGCGACGCTACGCGACTACCAGCTCCGCGGCCTGCAATGGCTCGTCCGAATGACGTCACTCGGGCTGGGCGGCTGCCTCGCCGACGACATGGGCCTCGGCAAGACGATCATGCTCATCTCGCTCCATCTGCATCGCCAGGAGTCGGAAGACACCGCCGGCCCGACATTGGTCGTCTGTCCCGCCTCGCTCCTCGGCAACTGGGAGCGCGAGGTCCAGCGCTTCGCCCCCGGTACGCCGGTACGCCGCTTCCACGGATCCGGCCGATCGCTCGACGGCGCCGACGAAGGGCTCGTGCTCACGACGTACGGGACTCTCCGGCGGGACGCGGCGCGGCTCGGGGCGCATCGCTGGGCGCTGCTGGTCGCGGACGAGGCGCAGCATGTGAAGAACCCGACCTCCGGTACTGCGAAGGCGCTGCGAACCATTCCGGCGATGGCCCGGGTAGCGCTGACCGGTACGCCGGTGGAGAACAACCTGTCTGAGCTCTGGGCGATCCTCGACTGGACAACGCCGGGGTTGCTCGGGCGGCTCGGGACCTTTCGCAACAACTGGGCGACGCCGATCGAGGCGGACAAGGACGAGGAAGTCGCCGCTCGGCTGGCGAAACTGGTCAAGCCGTTCCTGCTGCGACGGCGGAAGTCCGACCCGGGGATCGCGCCCGAGCTACCACCGAAGACCGAGACGGATCAGACGGTTTCGCTGACGCGGGAGCAGGCCGTTCTGTACGAGGCGACGGTGCGCGAACTGCTGGACGAAGTACAGGCCAGTGATCAGATGGCGCGACGTGGGTTGATCGTGAAGCTGCTGACGGGGTTGAAGCAGATCTGCAACCACCCGGTGCAGTACCTCAAGGAGGGCGACGGGGCGCGGCTGAGTGGACGGTCCGGCAAGCTCGAGCTACTCGACGAACTGCTCGGCACGATCATCGCGGAAGACGGTGCGGTGCTGGTGTTCACGCAGTACGTCGCGATGGCTCGGCTGTTGGAGCGGCATCTTGCCGATCGTGGAATCGCGAGTCAGCTGTTGCACGGCGGTACGCCGGTGAAGCGGCGCGAGGAGATGGTCGAGAGGTTCCAGGCGGGTGAGGTGCCGGTGTTCCTGCTGTCGCTCAAGGCTGCTGGGACGGGGCTGAACCTAACTCGCGCGGACCACGTCGTGCACTACGACCGCTGGTGGAACCCAGCGGTCGAGGACCAGGCAACCGACCGCGCCTATCGAATCGGCCAGACCAGACCGGTCCAGGTTCACCGATTGATTGCCGAGGGCACCATCGAGGATCGCATCGCCGCCATGCTCGCCAGCAAACGAGAACTGGCCGACGCCGTACTGACCAGCGGCGAAGCCGCCCTCACCGAACTCTCCGACGCCGACCTAGCCAACCTCGTAGAACTCCGAGGCACCCGATGAGCGGCGGCGAGGTGGCGAAGGGGTTTGCGGCGTTTGGAGCTCGGCGTGGGGGGACGCGGGCTCGGTCGTGGTGGGGGCGGTCGTGGGTGCAGGCGTTGGAGGACACCTCGCTCGACAACGATCAACTGAAGAAGGGGCGGCGGTTCGCGAACTCGGGGCAGGTCGGGACGATCACGGTCAGCGCGGGGCGGATCGCGGCGACGGTTCATGCGCCGGAAGACACCTATGAAGCTGTTGTGGTGGTTGATCGGCTGAGTGCGGACCAGTGGACGCGGTTCCTGGATCAGGTGGGCTCGCGCGCCGGGCACATCGCGGCGCTGCTGGACGGCGAGATGCCGCACGACCTCGTCGAGGCGGCAGCTGATGCTGCGGTGCCGTTGTTGCCGGGGATCGGAGACCTGGATCCTTCGTGTACGTGCGACGCCTGGGAACTGCCCTGCCAGCACGCGGCTGCGCTCTCCTACCAGGTTGGCTGGCTACTCGACGAAGACCCGTTCGTGCTCCTGCTGATGCGCGGCCGCTCCCGCGAGGACCTCTTGGACGACCTCCAACAACGCGCCACGACTGGAACCTCAGCCGCTGACCGGACCGCTCTACCGGCTGCCACGGACGGTCCTGCAGGCGTGCTCGCGACCGAAGCGTTCTCCACCGAACCGGCGGCGTTCCCGGATCCGCACGCGTCGCCCGATCCGCACGCGTTGTCGGACCCGCACGCGTTGCCAACGCCTCCTGCGTTGCCGGAGCTGCCGGAGCTGCCTGCTTTGCCTGCGAAGGTTGAGCTGGACGAGTTGGCAATCACCGGTCAGCAACCGCCCGCCGGGATGGAACCTGCAAGCCTCGCGCTCCTGGTTCTCGACGCGGCCCGCCGAGCCCGTGCCCAACTCAGAGCTCTCCTGACCAACTCAGCCGATCCATGGATCCTGGACGAGTGGCAGGACGCAGTACGACTTGCTGCCGACTACCCGACGCTCGCCGAACGCCTCGGCGCCAATCTCGGACGACCCGCCGAACTAGCCGTCGGCGTCACCGCTTGGTCGTACGGCGGAGCGCCCGGCCTCGACGTACTCGACCACCAATGGGACCCGGACCCCTCGGAGATCGCCCGAGCGCGTACCGAACTGATAGCAGCCTGGGAACTCACCTTCGAGGTCTCCGGCAACCGCCTCACCGCAGCAGACCGCCAACTCCGCCTGGACCGCACCGGCCGCTGGCACCCCTACGCCTTGGTCGACAACACCTGGCTGCCGGCCGGTCCCGCCGACCGAGACCCAACCGCCGCCCTCGCAACCCTCAACAACTAGCCGAGATCTACCGTCATCCGGCGGTCAGTGCCCGTGCCGTACTCCGGGTGCCGGCCGGGGATGTGGATGGAGTGCTCGCTGATCCGCGCCCGATACAGCCGGAAGACCTCTGGAGCACGAAGTTCCGCCGCGGCGAACTGCCTGAGCCCGGCAAACCGCGTCCAGACAATGGCGTCAAGACATCCCTCCAACTCATCGTCCGGGACCACCTCTGCGTGGGCGATGAAGTAGACCGCCTGCCCACTCCCGATCTCCGCCGCGGAGTCGAACACCACCATGCTGACCTCGGGCCGCTCGGCAATGTTCCGCGAGTGGTGTGACTCAAGAGACGACACCCAGTAGACGACCGAGTATCCATCCGGCGAGAAGTACACCGGTGACACCCGCGGGCGACCGTCCGGATCCACGGTCCCGAGAACCATGTACCGATTGCCGTCGATCAAGCGCTTGGCCAACCCGACAGGTTCCAGCTTCGGTGTCTCCACGCGCGGCTCCTTCGATCTGTTGTCACTGATCACGCTAGAGCTGCGCAGTGGTCCACGTGAAGGTCCGGTTTCGCGGTGCCGGAGAGGACCAAATCCGGCGCGGCGAAATTCGGCTGCGCGAGCGGGCGGGTACTGCACGTCGCGCTGGAGTCGGCGGGTCGAGCCGGTAGGTGTACCCGGGGTGCCGTTGGTCAGCAGCGATCAGCGCAACCACCGCACACCATTCGACAGGATGTAACCGGGCAGGAGGTAGACACCGGTTTGAGGCGAGGCGAGGTGGGGGATCGCCGCGACACGGGTCGGATGGAATGGGTCGCGTCCACCGGAATGGTGTAGGACGAGGACGCTGCTCGGCGACAGGCTCAGGACCACCGGGCCCTCCTCTCTTCCGACCCCGTCCCTTCCCCCACCGCGATCGCTCGACCTACCGGCACGACTCGCCGCGATCGCTCGACCTACCGGCACGACTCGCCGGTTCGTTGCCGCAGAAGCGGTGAGTCGATCCGGGAAGTCGGATCGGGCCGGCGAGTCGAGCAGGTAAGTCCCACCGCGGTCGGCGAGTCGAGCCGGTAGGTGTGCCGGAGAGCCGCTGGCTAGCAGCGATCGGCGCAACCGTCGTACATCACTCCACAGGACGTGACCGAGTGGAATGTGCACTCACCCGCAGAGGGTCGGGTGGGCACGAGACCGCCTCGTGTGACGTGAGCTGGGGGTGGGTCAGACACCTCCGGCGCGGGAAAACAGGCACCGGGTTGGGGCGTGGTCACGGTCATTTCGCGGACTTGGGGCGTAGAGAAGTGCCCGGCGACCTCGTGGGGTCCTCGGTTGGATCGTTCCAGCGGAAGGCGACACGAGAAGCGAAAAGGTTGAGTGAAACTCGCCGAATCACTTGCGCGTGTGCCTTGTATACATGAAACAGTCGTCGGAGCCGCTCATCCCGGGAGGACGAAATGTTCCGTCGAACTCGGCGCCCACTGAACCGCTCTAGTTCACTCGCCCCAGAGCTGAACAGCGCCTCGACACGACCTGACCAGCGAGAACCTTCGGATGGTCACGAGCCTCGGTCGGGGGTGCTCTCCTGGTTCCTGCCTGCGCGGGTTCTGGCGCCGGCCGTGGTCGCGGTGGCGCTCGTGGTGGCGGGGTGCTCGCCGGTGGAGTCCAGCGGCGACCAGTCGGGCGGCTCGGGGCCCGCCGCTGGGCAGGATGTCTTCGGAGACGCTGCGGACGCGGCCAAGGTCAAGGACGGTGGCACGCTCACCGTGGCCCTGTCGGCCGATCCGGACAAGCTCGACCCGACCCTCTCCCGCAGCCTGTACTCGCGGTACGTCTTCCACACCATGTGCGAGAAGCTCTACGACCTCGGCCCCGACGCGAAGGTCGTCCCGCAACTGGCGACCGCGTTGCCGACCGTCGCCGCAGACGGACTCAGCCTCACCATCCCCCTGCGCGAGGGAGTGAAGTTCGCCGACGGCGGCACGTTCGACTCCGCCGCCGTGAAGCTCACCATCGAACGCGGCCTCACGCTCGCCGGCTCCGGTCGCAAGAGCGAGCTCGGCCCGATCTCCGAGGTCCAGACGCCCGACCCGAAGACCGTCGTGATCAAGCTGTCCAAGCCGTTCGCCCCGCTCACCGCAGCGCTCGCGGACCGCGCCGGCATGGTCCTCAGCCCGGCCGCGGTGAACAAGCTCGGCGCCAACTTCTCCACCGCGCCGGTCTGCGTCGGCCCGTTCAAGTTCGCCAGCCGGGTCGCCCAGAACTCGATCAAGGTGGTGAAGGATCCCCTGTACTACGACGCCGCCAAGGTGCACCTCGACGCGATCGAGTACCGGATCATCACCGACTCCAGCATCCGCTCGGCCAACCTCCGATCGGGCGACGCCCAGGTCGCCGACTCACTGTCGACCCAGGACGCGCCGGCTTTGCAGAAGGACAGCAACATGTCCGTCCTGCAGTCCCAGTCCCTCGGCTACCAGGGCCTGACGATCAACATCGCCAACGCGAACGGCATCGGCAACCCGCTCAAGCAGCTCGACACCCCGATCGCCAAGGACCCACGCGTCCGCCAGGCGCTCGAGGCGTCGATCGACCGGGAAGCCCTGGTGAAGTCCATCTTCAACGGCCTGAACACCGTCGGCTGCTCACCGATCTCGCCGAAGAGCGAGTTCACCAGCGACGCCGCTCAGGTCTGCCCGGCGCATGACCCGGCCAAGGCGAAGGACCTGCTCAAGCAAGCGGGTGTGAGTACGCCGTACAAGGTCTCGATGATCACCTCGAACAACCCGGACAGCCTGCGGCTCGCGCAGGCGCTGCAGGCGATGGTCAAGGAAGGCGGATTCGACCTGGTGATCAAGCCGGTCGAGTACGCGTCGTTGCTGGACCAGCAGGACCGCGGTGACTTCGAGTTGCTGCAGCTCGGCTGGTCGGGCCGGGTCGACCCGGACGCGAACATCTACAACTTCGTCGGTACGACGGGGAGCCAGAACGTCGCCGGTTACAGCAGTCCCGACGTCGACAAGCTGCTCACCGATGCCCGGCAGGCGAAGGACCAGGCGCAGCGCATCCAGCTGTACGGCCAGGTGGTCACCAAGCTGCAGCAGGACGACCCGCTGATCTACCTGTACCGGCAACGCAACCTGACCGGCGTCTCGAAGAAGGTGCTCGGCGTCCAGACCTATCCCGACGGCGTCATCCGTACGGCGTTCGCCGGCTTCGCCAAGTAGCCGAGTAGCCGAGTAGCAGAGCGCCAGGTCACGAGCGACTGAGGAAGGATCCGATGAAGCGTTATCTGCTGCACCGCCTGTGGCAGTCGCTCGTCACGTTGCTGCTGGCAACGATCGTGGTGTTTCTCGGGGTGCGAGCGCTCCCCGGGGATCCGGCGCTGGCGCTGGCCGGTGAGGATCGCGATCCCGAGTCGCTGCGCGCGATCCGGGAGCAGTACGGCCTGGACGACTCGATCCTGGTCCAGTTCTGGCGGTTCGTCAGCCATGCCGCGCGCGGTGACCTCGGCAGCTCGATCAGAACGGGAGAGAGCGTTTCCTCGATGCTGAAGAGCGCTCTCCCCGTCACGATGGAGCTGTCCCTGCTGGCCATCGTCGTCGCCGGCGTGATCGGCGTCGGCACCGGTGTGATCGCCGCAGTACAACGCGGTCGCCCGGCCGAGTGGGCTGCCAACGCGCTCGCCCTGCTCGGCCTGTCCGTGCCGAACTTCTGGCTCGGCCTGATGGCGATCCTCTACCTGTCGGTCGCCCTCGGCCTGTTCCCGGCGTCCGGATTCGTCCCGTTCTTCAGCGACCCGATCGGCAACCTCCACCACCTGGTGCTGCCGGCCCTGATCCTCGGCACCGGCCTCGCCGCGGTCATCATGCGGCAGACCAGATCGTCGATGCTGGACGCGCTCTCGGCCGACTACATCCGCACCGCCGAAGCCAAAGGCCTGCCCCGGAGCGCGGTGGTCGGCCGGCACGCGCTGAGGAACAGCCTGATCGTCGTCATCACGATCGTCGGCCTCCAGCTCGGCGCGCTGATCTCCGGCGCCGTCGTCACCGAGCGCATCTTCGCGCTCCCCGGCTTCGGCAAGCTCACCGTGGATGCGGTCTTCCAGCGCGACTACCCGGTGATCCAGGCGGTCGTCCTGGTCACCGCCACGGCGTACATCGTGATCAACCTGCTCGTCGACCTGCTCTACTCCGTGATCGATCCCCGCATCCGGGTCAGGGGTGAATCCTGATGGCCGTCGCAGAAATCCCGCGCGAGTACGCCGTTGTCGTCGCGCCGCCGGAAGGTCCTCAAGACGGCTGCTCCGCAACCCGCTGGCCATCACCGGCCTCGTCGTCCTCACGATCGCGATCCTGGTCGCCGTCTTCGCCAACGTGCATCGCCCCGCACGAGCCGACCCAGACCCATCTCGACCGAGCCTTCGCACCACCCGGCACGGCCGGCTACCTCCTCGGCACCGACGACCTCGGCCGCGACGTGCTGTCCCGGATCATGTTCGGCCTCCGAGCCTCCCTGCACGTCGGCCTGCTCGCCGTCGCGACCTCGCTGGTGATCGGCGTACCGCTCGGTCTGATGGCCGGCTACTTCCGCGCGATCGACGCGCTGATCAGCAGACTCACCGATCTGGTGCTGGCCTTCCCGTTCCTGATCCTCGCGGTCGGCCTGGCGGCGATCCGCGGCGCCAGCCTCGGCAACGCGGCGATCGCGATCGGCATCGCGCAGATCCCCGGCGTGATCCGGATCGTCCGGTCGGAAACCCTCCGGCTCAAATCGCTCGACTTCGTCGCGGCCGCGATCGTCGAGGGAGCCAGCGATCTCTGGGTTCTCGGCCGGCACATCCTGCCCAACGCCGCCTCCGTGATCATCGTCCAGGCGACCGTCGCGATCCCGGCCGCGATCCTCGGCGAGGCGGTGCTGTCGTTCCTCGGACTCGGCATCCAGCCGCCCGCGCCGAGCCTCGGCACGATGCTGTCCGACGCCCAGCAATTCGCATCCCGCGCACCCTGGGCCGCCGTCATGCCCGGGCTCGCGATCATGCTGCTCGCGCTGGCGTTCAACATCGTCGGCGACAGCCTCCGCGACGCCCTCGACCCGAAGGCGAGCCGCCGATGACCACCGTGACGACAACCCCCGTACTCCGCGTGCGCGGCCTCACCGTCTCGTTCCGCACGGAGGACGGCCCGCTCTCTGCTGTGGACCAGGTCGACCTCGAAGTACGCGACGGCGAAGTACTGGCTGTCGTGGGTGAGTCCGGCTGCGGCAAGAGCGTCACTGCGATGGCTCTAGCCGGCCTACTCCCCGCAGCGCATCAGTGGACGGTTCAGTCGAGCTGGACGGTACAGAGCTGGTCGGTGCCGACAAGCGCACCCTCCGCTCGATCCGCGGCCGGGAGATCGCCGTACATCTTCCAGGAGCCGATGACGTCGTTGAACCCGGTCTTCACGGTCGGCTACCAGATCGGCGAAGTCCTCCGCGTCCACAACGGCCTCTCGCGTTCCGCAGCTCGCGCAGCGATCCGTCGAGCTCCTCAAGCTCGTCGGCATCCCTTCTGCTGAACGCCGTGTCGACGACTACCCGCATCAGCTCTCCGGCGGCATGCGGCAACGAGTGATGATCGCCATGGCGGTCGCCTGCGATCCCAAGGTGCTCATCGCCGACGAGCCGACCACTGCGCTCGACGTGACGATCCAGGCCGGCATCCTCGACGTACTGCGAAGCCTGCGCGAACGCCTCGGCACCAGCATCGTCCTGATCACCCACGACCTCGGCGTCGTTGCAGACCTCGCCGACCGGGTAGCTGTCATGTACGCCGGCCGCATAGTCGAGACGGCAGGCGTCCACGACCTCTTCGCCCACCCGCAACACCCCTACACAGCAGGGCTCCTAGGAGCATCGCCCGCAGCAGGCAGACACGCAGACACTCACCGCCTGAACGAGATCCCCGGCCTGGTGCCAGTCCCTGGCCACACAGCCCGACGCCTGCACCTTCGCCGACCGCTGCCCCCGAGCACTAGACACCTGTACTACGACGCAGCCGCGGCTGACCGCCGGCGCCCACCGCGTCGCCTGCTGGAACCCAGTGGAGGCCTCATGAGCACGCCAGAGCAGGCAACCGCGTCAGAGCAGTCGACCGCGCTAGAGCTTCACGACCTGGTCATGCACTTCGGGCCGGTCCGTGCGGTCGACGGAGTCTCTCTGCAGATCCGCCAGGGAACGGTGGTCGCGCTGGTCGGAGAGAGCGGCTCCGGGAAGTCCACTGTCGGCCGCTGCATCGTCCGGTTGCTTGAACCGACCGGCGGCACGGTCCGCCTGGCCGACGTCGACATCACCCACCTCAACCGCCGCCAGCTCCGCCCACACCGGCGCAACGTGTCGATCGTCTTCCAGGACCCAGCCGGCTCGCTCGACCCACGCTTCTCCGTCGGCGACATCGTCGGCGAACCACTGCGTCTGATGCGCCGACCGGACATCCGCAACCAGGTCGCCGAGGCTCTCAGCCGCGTCGGCCTTCGCCCAGAGGTCGCCCAACGCTCCCCGCACGAGCTATCCGGCGGCCAGCGGCAACGAGTCAGCATCGCCCGCGCCCTGATCTCCGAACCGCGCCTACTAGTCGCAGACGAGCCCACCAGCGCACTGGACGTCTCCGTCCAGGCGTCAGTGCTCAACCTGCTCGCCGACCTCCAGCGCGACCTCGGCTTCGCCTGCCTGTTCATCACCCACGACCTGTCAGCCGTCGAGTACCTCGCAGACGAGGTCGCGGTGATGTACCTGGGCCAGCTGGTCGAACAAGGCCCACGCGAGCGCATCTTCGGCGTACCAGCTCATCCCTACACCCAGGCGCTGCTCTCAGCCGCTCCGGTGCCGGACCCGGCTGCCCAGCGAGGTCGTCGCCCGGTGCTGCTCGGAGACGACCTACCGTCGGCGATAGACCCGCCGTCAGGCTGCCGCTTCCACACCAGGTGCCCGGTAGCCGTGGACAGATGCCGGACCGAAGTACCGGAGTCCCGTGTCATCGGAGAGGGTGGACACCGGGTCGCCTGTCACCTGGTCGACGACGACGGCCACGGACCCGACGTACGAGATCTCACCAGAGGAGTCGCTTCATGAGCTTCACCACCCGGCCTACCCTGCGTGGCACCTTCGGGATGGTCTCGTCGACGCATTGGCTGGCGTCGCAGTCGGCCATGCGGATCCTGGAGCTCGGCGGCAATGCCTTCGACGCTGCCGCGACGGCCGGGTTCGTACTGCACGTCGTCGAGCCGCACCTGAACGGTCCGGGCGGGGAGGTGCCGGCGATCATCGCTACGGCCGCCGACCCGACTCCGCGAGTGCTCTGTGGGCAGGGCGTCGCGCCTGCTGCTGCGACTATCGAGCACTACCGTTCGCTGGGGCTCTCGCTCATTCCCGGCTCGGGTCCGCTGGCGGCCGCAGTACCGGGAGCCGTTGATGCGTGGTTGCTGTTGCTGCGTGACCACGGGAGTCTCCCACTGCGCACTGTGCTCGAGCCTGCGATCGGCTACGCCCGCAACGGTCACCCGCTCGTCGGCAGGGTCGGCGACACCGTCGCCAACGTGCAGCAGCTCTTCACCGAGCACTGGCCGACGTCCGCCGCACTGTGGCTGCAGGATGGCAAGCCGCCGAGCGCGAACAAGCTGTTCCGCAACACGACGTACGCCGACACGCTTGAGCGTCTCCTGGTCGCAGCTGAGGGGGCTGGCGCTGACCGGGTGAACCAGGTCGAGCGTGCACGGCATACCTGGCGTGAGGGCTTCATCGCCGAGGCGGTGGACAAGTTCTCGCAGGTGCCACATCGAGACTCCAGCGGTGAAGATCATGGCGGCCTGATCACCGGCGCGGACATGGCGGCCTATGAGGCGAGCTGGGAAGAGCGCGGCCACCTACGACTGGCACGGGCACACCGTTGCGAAGACGGGTCCGTGGGGACAAGGTCCCGCGCTACTGCAGTCCCTGGCGGTTCTGGCTGAGCTGGGCGATCCGGCAGACCTCGATCTGACCAGTGCGGAGGCAGTGCACACCACTGTCGAGGTGATGAAGCTGTCGTACGCCGACCGGGAGGCCTGGTACGGCGACGGCGCGGACGTGCCGCTCAAGACGCTCCTCTCCCCCGCGTACGCCGCCGAGCGCGCGGCTCTGATCGGCGAGAACGCAGCCTTGGAGCTCCGTCCGGGAAGCCCGGACGGACGGGTCCCGCACCTGACCTCGGTTGCTGTCGGCAACTACCAGGTCGACGGGACGACCGGCGAACCGACGGTCTCCAAGGAAGGCGTCACCCGCGGCGACACCTGTCATGTCGATGTGATCGACCAATGGGGCAACGTCATCTCCGCGACGCCGAGCGGTGGCTGGCTGCAGTCGTCGCCGACGATCCCCGAGCTGGGGTTCTGCCTGGGGAGTCGCTTGCAGATGTTCTGGCTGGAGGAAGGGCTGCCGTCGTCGCTCGCGCCTGGGTTGCGGCCGCGGACCACGCTGACGCCGACCCTCGTACTCCGTGACGGCGCACCCGTCCTCGCCTGCGGATCACCTGGCGGCGACCAGCAGGACCAGTGGCAGCTCTTGTTCCTTCTGCGCCACCTGGCCGGCGGTCAGGATCTCCAGGAGGCGATCGATGCGCCTGCGTGGCACTCGACCGGGTTCCCGTCGTCCTTCTACCCGCGTGCGACCGAGCCCGGTGGTCTGGTGATGGAGAGTCGCCTCGGCAGCGCAGTACAGGATGAGTTGGTACGCCGTGGGCACGCGGTGACGTCAGCTGATCCCTGGAGCCTGGGCCGGCTCTGTGCGGTCAGGCGGGAGCCGGACGGCGTACTGGCAGCCGCCGCCAACCCACGCGGCATGCAGGGCTACGCAGTAGGCCGCTAGCTGAGAGGTCCTGGCCGGAGCTGCCGCTAGGAGCTGGACTGGTCTGGCTCGAGTGCTGCGGCTGCGGCAGCTTCTACGTGTTGGCGGGCGGCATCGACAGCTGCTGGGCGATCACCTGCGGCGATGGCGTCGACCAGGCGGATGTGCTCGCTCCAGGAGTGCGGTGCGCGCTTGGCTGCGCCGACCCGGAACACCCAGTGCACGTGGTGGTACATCGCCGACGACATCGACGCCAGCCAGCGGTTGCCGCTGATCTCGATGACGGCGACGTGGAAGCGCGCTGTTCAGCTCCGCGACCTCGTCGAAGTCCTCCGCATCGGTCGCAGCGCTCGCCTTGGCCAGCAGAGACCGCAGCCGCTCGACGTCCTCGGCAGTAGCCCGCTCGGCCGCCAGCCCGGCTGCCAGCGTCTCCAGCTGCTCCCGTACTGCGAACAGATCCCGGATCGCCGTCTCGTCCAGGGTCGCCACCACCGCACCCCGGCGGGGCAGGATCTGCACGAATCCCTCGGTCTCCACGACGCGCAGCGCCTCCCGGACCGGGTTCCGCGACACGCCGAAGTCGTCGGCCAGCCGGTTCTCGGTCAGCCGTTCACCCTGCCCGTAGTCACCGTCGACGATCCGCCGGCGTAGCTCGGCCAGCACCTGATCCCGCAGCGCCAGATGATCGCCACCGATCGTCCGCGCCGCTTCTCCCCCGTACTGCTGGTCCACCCCGAGCTCCCCTCGTGTGTCAATGCTCCGAAGCACCGTATCCGAAACAACGCTCACTTAACCCCCATCACGAGTTGCGGAATGCAGTTGCCTGGGGATGGGGAGGCTGGTTACGTTGCGGACTTGGCCATCTCAATCACTCCACTGACCGATCCCGACTACCGCCCGTTCAGCCGCCGGATCGCCTGGCTGGCGTCCGACGCCGACGGCAACCCGGTCGGGTCCGCGTACCTGCGCCTCAACAGCAAGGCGGCCTACGCGCACCTCGCCGAGCTCGAACTCGCAGTCCATCCGGCCGAACGCCGTCACGGCGTCGGGTCAGAACTCCTCGCCGTCGCCGCGGCGGCCGGCCGAGAGCACGAAGTACGGACGATCCTTGCTGATGCGACTGTCGGGTCCCCCGGGGATCTGTTCCTCGCGAATCGAGGGTTCAAGGTCGGGTTGACGTTGATCTTCGCGCGGTTGGAGCTCGCGACGTACGCCGAGCCGACGATCCCAGAGCCGGACGGATACCGCTTGGTCTCGTGGTCGGGCGTCGTGCCGGACGAGCTCGTCGAGACATACGCCGAATCGCGGAAGGCGATGGACGACGCACCACTCGGCGACATCGACTACGGCGCCGAGATCTGGGATGTCGACCGGGTCCGGCACATCGCCAACGTCGTCGAGCGCCGTGGCGAACACCTGCTCACCACCGCCGCGATCGACCAGACCACCGGCACGATCGTCGGCTACACCGAGCTCGTCGTACCGGCGGACGCCAAGGGCGACGCCCAGCACTACGGCACCGCCGTCCTCCCCGAACACCGCGGCCACGGCCTCTCCCTCTGGATGAAGGCCGCCAGCATTCGCGAGACGAGATCCGCCTACCCCGACGTCGCCGGCCTACTCACCGACACCGTCGACACCAACACCCCCATGCAACACACCAACAACACCCTCGGCTACCAAGAAACCCACCGCACCTTCCGCTACACCCTCAACCTCTAGGCCAGGTGGAGGGTAGGCGCGAGGATCTTCTCGACGGCCGCGATGGTGATGGGGTGGTAGCCGGGGCGGGCTGATTCGAAGACCTTGGTGGCGAAGCGCGGTGCCGGTGCCGTTGTCGACGAGGGCTCGGTAGACGGGGAGGACCAGCTTCATCCGGCCGACGCGGGTGAGGAAGCTCGCCAGTTCGTCGTACGCCGGGGTGTAGGTGCTGGCGGCAACGATCGAGTACCAGCGGCGGGCGATCTCGCCGTTCGCGGTACCGGTCAGGCCGAACTCGCGGTCGAGTTGCTGCAACTGCTCAGCCGTCCAGACGTCCGGCGCCGCATCGAGGAATCGCAGCCACTCGTGCGTCGTCCAGCCGGCCGCGTCGGGAAGGTCGCCGGTAGTGAGCCACTTGTCGCGACCTTGGTCGACCACGGCGAACCGGGCGGACTGGGCGCGCTCGGCGAAGCTAGGGATCCCCGGTTCGTCCATCCAGGCGGCGATCTCGTCGTCGGTCACCACACCGGGATGCTTGTCCAGCAGGTGCTCCTGCAGATGCACCGCGAAGTCCTCGGAGTTGATGCTGCGGAAGGCGAACCGGTCGAAGTACCCGCGCAGGAACGGGTCGAACACCTCGCGGGTGAACCGCTCCTCCAGCCAGGAGAGGAACCAGTTGCCCTTCAGCGGCCCGAGCGCGGTCGTCCCGTGGTACTCCGATTTGTGGTTCAGCCCAGGCAGCTCGAACGCCAACTCCGCGGGCGACAGCGGATCGAGCTTCACCACGGTCGAGTGCTGCTTGATCGCCGTCTCCATCACCGCGAGCTCGACGCCGTACACGGCCTCGACGATCCGGTTCTCGACGTACGACGTGAAGCCTTCGTTCAGCCAGATGTCGTCCCAGCTGTCCTGGGTGACCAGGTTGCCGGACCAGCTGTGCGCGAGTTCGTGCGCGACGACGGTGACGAGTGACTTGTCGCCGATCACCACCGTCGGGGTCGCGAACGTCATCCGCGGGTTCTCCATCCCGCCGTACGGGAAGGACGGCGGCAGCACGAGGATGTCGTAGCGACCCCACCGATACGGGCCGAACAGCGCCTCGGTGACCCGCATCATCTCTTCGGTGTCGGAGAACTCCGCCGCGGCCAGTTTCGCCATCTCCGGCTCGGCCCAGACGCCGGAGCGTTCGCCGGTCGGCTCGAAGACCAGGTCGCCGGCGGCGATCGCCAGCAGGTACGACGGGATCGGCTCGGGCATCACCACGTCGTACGAGCCGGTACGCCGGGACGCGGTGCCGTTGTCGGCGCTCATCAGCACCATCAACTCGGGCGGCGCGGTCACGTGAGCGGAGTAGCTGAACCGGACGCTCGGGGTGTCCTGCACCGGCACCCAGCTGCGCGCGTGGATCGCCTGGGACTGGCTGAACATGTACGGCAGGACGCCACCCGCGGTCATCGACGGCTCGAGCCACTGCAGCCCGGTCGCGGTCGGGGCCGTGCGGTAGCTGACCTTGACCCGCTCATGCGGCTGGGTGCGGATCGTCAGGGCTGAACCGAGCTCGGCATCGGGCACCGCAGACGCTGTACTCCAGCGGCTCCCACCCCTCCTCGGTGGAGCCCTCGACCGCGAGCACGGTCAGGTCGCGGGTGTCGAGCACCAAACGGTCGCCGGGGCCACTCCAGGCGAGCGTATGGGTGGCTGAACCGGCCAGCACCTTGGCGGTGAAGTCCAGGTCCAGTTCGAGCTCAAGGTGGGTGGTGCGGACCAACGCCGGTTCGGCGTATGAGTGGCGGTCGTGCGTCACAGTTGCTCCCGAGGCAGATGTCGTCCGCAGGACATTACCCATGGACCGGCCCGATGACGCGGCCGATTAGAGCCATGGGCATCTCCGTGCCAAACCGCTCAAGAAGGCTTGAAGTGGGCGAGGCGGTGCCGGTCGGCCGCCGCGCTCGTTGCAGACTGTAAGGGTGTTGTCGGAGAGTAGTGCCGAGACGGTGTTGCAGCGGCGGCCGTTCGGATCACGGCTGCTGGGGTCCGCCGACCAGAGTCCGCGGCTGCTGCGGTTCCGGGTCCAGACGCTGCTGACGATCTTCTCGATCGGCACCAACGTCATCGGGGCCGTGGTGGTCTTCGTTCTGGCGCTCTTCGTGCTCCCCGGTCCGGACAGCAGCCACGAACTGGTCGTGATGCGGTCGATCGTCATCCCCGCCTACTTCCTGCTCGCGCTCGTCGTCGGGTGTGCGTGGTCCACCAGGCTCGGCCTGCGGACCACGAGCTGGATCCTCGAGGATCGTCCGGCCACCCGTCGCGAACAGATCGCGACCCTGCAACTCCCGCTGCGGCTGACCTTGATCGAGGTCTTCCTGTGGCTGTTGGCAACGGTCACCTTCAGCCTGCTCACGCTCGCTCTGCAACCAGAGAGCGTTCTCCGGGTGTTCGTCACGACGTTCGACGGTGGGATCGTGACGTGCTCGGCCTCGTACCTGTTGTCCGAGTTCGCTCTCCGCCCGATCGCGGCCCGGGCGCTCGCTTTCCAGGCTCCCCCGCGCCGCCTGCTCGCGGCCGGGCTGAAGGCCCGCACGATCTTCTTCTGGGCGGTCGGATCGGGTGTTCCGGTGGTCGGTCTGATGCTGACCGCGGTCCTCGCGCTGATCGACAAGCGATGTCACGGCGACCCGGCTGTCGGTGATCATCCTTGCCCTCGGCACCGTTGTGCTGGTCTGCGGCTGGATCCTGACGGTGCTGTCCGCTCGGTCGGTCGTCGCGCCGGTCCGGTCGGTGCGCAATGCGCTCACGGTGATCGGCGACGGCGAGCTGAACGTCCGGATCCCGGTCTTCGACGGCACCGAGCTCGGCTCGCTCCAGGCCGGCTTCAACCAGATGGCCGCGGGGCTGCGCGAACGCGAGCGGATCCGCGACCTCTTCGGCCGGTACGTCGGACCGTCGACGTGGTCCGGGAGGCCTTGAGCAGTGACTCGCTCGGCGGCGAGGAACGCTTCGTCGCCGTCCTGTTCGTCGACCTGGTCGGCTCGACCGAGCTCGCCGCGACCCGGCCGCCGGCCGAGGTGGTTGCAGCTGCTCAACCGCTTCTTCGCGATCGTCGTCGACGAGGTGGATCGCAGCGGCGGGTTTGTGAACAAGTTCGCCGGCGATGCGGTGCTGGCGGTCTTCGGTGCCCCGACGGAACTGCCGGATGCGGCAGGGAGCGCTCTCCAGGCCGGCCGCGCGCTGGCCCGGCGCCTGGCGAAGAGTTGCCTGAGGCAACGGCTGGGATCGGGGTCACGGCCGGGACCGTGGTCGCCGGAACCGTCGGGGACGTACGGCGGCTACGAGTACACGGTGATCGGCGATCCGGTGAACGAGGCGGCCCGGCTGACCGAGCTCGCCAAGGCAGCGCCCGGCCGGCTGATCGCCTCGATGACCGCCGTCAACGAAGCCGCTCCCGCCGAAGCCACCCACTGGCAACCCAGCGAGGCCGTCACCGTCCGAGGCGACGAATCAACCCACCTGGCCATCCCAACCATCGGCCTGATCGCCCGACTCGACATCGGCCGAGCCGGTCTAACGGCCGCCGGCATACGTCGACTCGAGGAGCCGGTCATGTAGGAGGCGCGGTCCGAGGCCAGGAACGCGATCAGCTCCGCGACCTCCTCGACCTTGCCGGGCCGGCCGAGCGGTGGCGTCGTACCGATGCGCTCCAGCCGGCCCTCCTCGTGGATGTCGGTCTCGATCAGCCCTGGACGGATGCCGAGCACCCGGATGCCCTCTTGCGCGACCTCGTTGGCCAGCCCGATGGTGAGCGTGTCGACGGCCGCCTTGCTACTCGCGTAGTCGACGTACTCGTTCGCAGACCCCAGCACGGCGCCGCGCGACGACACGTTGACGATCACGCCGCCGTGTCCACCCCGCGCGGTCGACATCCGGCGTACGGCGGCGCCTGCGACCAGGAACGCGCCGATGGCATTGATCCGGAACACCCGCTCCAGCCGCTCGACGTCGTAGTCGGCGACCTTCCCCGACGGCGAAACGATCCCGGCATTGTTGATCACGGCACCGATCGGACCGAGCGCATCGGTCACCTCGCCGAACATCCGCTCGATGTCCGCGGCCTCAGCCACATCAGCCTGTACGGCGAACGCCCGCCGGCCGGCCGCTTCGCAGGCCGCAACCACCGCCGCGGCCTCATCAGCCTGCGTGCGATAGCTGATCCCGACATCCCAGCCGTCCCGCGCCAGCGCCACCGCAGCAGCCGCGCCGATCCCTCGACTCCCACCCGTCACCAAAGCAACCCGAGCTTCACTCATCCTCCGACTCTTTCACGTCCCCTCCGGGTGCGGGGATGAGGAGTTGGACTTGGGTCTCGGTATCGGTGAAGCCGACTGAGCGATAGATACGGATGGCGAGGTACTCCGGGTCCGCGACCATCACCAGCGTCTTCGCGCCGAGCTCATCGAACCCGTACGTCGACGCGCGGTACACGAACGTGCTCGCGAGCCCCTTCCCGCGCGCGTCCGGATGCGTCTGCACCGCCTGGAACCGCGCGGCGCCCTGCCCGTCCGGCACCAGCCCGAGCGACGCCAGCAACCGCTCCCCCTCGAACGCCCCGAACCACACGGCCTGACCCGACTCCACCAGCCCGCGCTCCGCCTGGATCCTCCGCCGGTTGAACTCCTCGTAGGAGGCGTCGACCTCCCGATCCGCCGTCGCCAAGCTCAGCGCGGTCAGCTGCTCCCAGTCGTCATCGCCCGCCAGGAACCTGTACTGCGCTGCTTCGTTCGGCCGCGCCGGCGCGATCACGTCCGTCGCCGTCATCACCGTGTAGCGCTCGATCTCGAAGCCCGCCGCGACGAGCTCCTCTTCGGCGCCGACCTGTCCGTCGATGGTGTCGATGCCCAAGGCAACATGCTCCGCCGCCGGGAACTCGCCCGGAACACCTCGAGCCTGGCAGCGACGTCACCGGCGGCGAACGGCGTACGGAAAAGTAGGTAGTTGCCCCACCAGAACGTCGGGTTGGCGGGTGTCCGGACCACGACGTACTCGCCTCGATCGGTCAGCTCGCTGCCGGCCAGCTCGATGAGCTTCAGGTCGGTCCGGTATCCCAGGCTGGTGATGTTCACCATCCCATCGTGCGACAAGCGTCAAGACGATTTCTGCGGCGCGCTCTGACGCGACGGCTTCCACTGGGCGGGACCGCCGCGGCCGGCCGCTTCGGCGATGTTGCGCTGCATCCCGCCGAAGACGATGCCGTGGAACGGCTTGATCGCCCACCAGTACAGGTGCCCCGGCAGGCCGTGCGGATGGAAGAGCGCTCGCTGCCGGAAGATCGTGTTGCCGTCGTCGTCCTCATCGACGATCAACTCCAGCCAGGCCAACCCCGGGCAGCCGCATCTCGGCGCGCAGCCGGAGCAGCTTCAGGTCCTCGATCTCCTCGACCCGCCACCAGTCGAGCGGGTCGCCGACCGAGAGGTCTTGCGGGTTCCGCCGGCCGCGGCGCAGGCCCGGCCCGCCGAAGACGCGGTCGAGCAGGCCCCGGGCCCACCAGCCGAGCCGCCACGAGTACCAGCCGTTGCCGCCGCCGATGCCTTCGATCACCGACCAGAGCTGCTCGGGAGTCGCCGAGACAGCGCTCTCTCGCTCGTCCACGTACAGCGAACCACCGGACCAGTCCGGATCGCTCGGCAACGGATCGCTCGGCGCGCCCGGCGTCGCCGCCGACGCCCAACTCGTCGTCACGTCGAGATCCTGGACCCGCTTGCAGCGCGAGCTCGACCGCACGATCGAAGCCGACCAGCCCCGGCGCGGGATCCGGCGACGTACTGCGCGATGTCGTGTTCCTTGCAGATCACTTCGTGGATCAGGCTGTCCACCAACGGCCGGGCGATGCTGCTGGGCACCGGCGTGACGAGGCCGACCCAGTGGCTGGACAGCGACGGAGTCAGCAGCGGCAGGGTGACGATCCGCCGCGGTTGGAGACCCGCGACCGCGGCGTACCGCTGCATCATGTCGCGGTAGGTGAGGACGTCCGGCCCGCCGATGTCGAACCCGCGACTGACCTCGGCCGGCATCGACGCGCTGCCGACGAGGTAGTGCAGGACGTCCCGTACGGCGATCGGCTGGATCCGGGTGCCCAGCCAGCGCGGGGTGACCATCAACGGCAGCCGGTCGGTGAGGTGGCGGAGCATCTCGAAGGAGGCCGAGCCCGAACCGAGGATGACGGCGGCCCGCAGCACGGTCGTCGGCACGCCGGAGGCGAGCAGGATCTCGCCGACCTCGCGACGCGAGTCCAGGTGCGGCGACAGCTCCTCGCCCTGGGGATAGAGCCCGCCGAGATAGACGATCCGCCCGTACGCCGGCCTCGCGGGCGGCAGCACCGAAGGTCAGTGCGGTGTGCCGGTCGCGGGACTCGAACCGCTTGCCGGTGCCGAGCGCGTGGATCAGGTAGTAGGCGACGTCGACCTGCTCGAGCGCTGTCTGGAGCTGCTTCGGGTCGCCTGCGTCGGCCTCGACGACCTCGACGTCGTCGTACCAGTCGCGGTCGCGGAGGCGCTGCGGATTGCGGGCCATCGCGCGGACCCGGTAGCCGGCCTTCGAGCAGTTCGGGCACCAGCCGACCGCCGATGTAGCCGGTGACTCCGGTGACGAGGACAAGCTTGGTTCTCCATAGGTCGCTTACCGGTGCCCTGCTCGGGCGGCGCTCATGCAGAGCTTTGACATGCAGCCGTTTGGGTGCCTATTGTTGGACATGCAGCCGACAGGCTGCATGTTCTGAGCTGGCTAGTGAAGCGGGGAGTGGCGATGGACGACGACGTGTTCAGGGCGCTGGCCGATCCCGAGCCGGCGACGGTTGCTCGACCGAGCTCAACCAGCGCAACGGCCAGACGCTGCGCGACCTCTGCGCGGGGCTGGCGATGGCTCGGCAGTCGGTCAGCAAGCACCTCGCCGTGCTCGAAGGACGCCAATCTCGTCACGACCGTCCGGCGCGGGCGGGAGAAGTTGCACTACCTGAACGCCGAGCCGATCAACGCCATCGCCGACCGCTGGATCAACCAGTACGACCGGCGGCGGGTGCAGTTCTTCGCCGACCTCAAGAACACCTTGGAGGAGGAAACCAGTGAGCGACAACGACTTCGTCTACACGACCTACATCCAGACCACGCCGGAGCGACTCTGGCAGGTCGCTCACCGATCCGGAGTTCACCCAGCAGTACTGGGGCGTCACGCACGACACCGACTGGAAGGTCGGTTCGTCGATGGAGTGGAAGCTGGGCGACGTGACGATGGCGGGGCCGGGGCAGGTCGTGCTGGAGCATGATCCGTACCGGCGGCTCGCGTTCACCTGGCACCACATCACGCCGGAGTTCGCCAAGGCGACCGGCATAGACGACGAGCTGCGCGACAAGCTCGCCGCCGAGCCGCTCTCCCAGGCGAGCTTCGACCTGGAGCCGGTCGGCGATCAGGTCAAGCTCACCGTCATCCACACCGGCTTCGAACCAGGCAGCGCACTCCGCGCCATGATCGAAGACGGCTGGACCCGCCTCATCTCCGACCTGAAGACCTTCGCCGAATCTCTTCCGGCCCAATAGTCAGGGTTAGGGCTTTCGGTGGATGAGGAGAGGGAGAACGGCGTGGGCGCCGGATTCGCGGAGTTTGGCGGCGGCGACCGTGATCGGCCATTGGGACGACGAGGCGTCGACGACCAGGAGGATGGTTTTCTCGGCGATCGCCTGGGATGTCAGAGAGTCGATGCTGAGACCGTCTCGCCAGACGCGGGCCTCCTCGGCGGAGGAGAGATCGTCGGCCCAGGCTGAGGCGTCGACCGTGAGTTCGGCGCGTTCCAGCCGGCCGATCTCCGCGAGATGGTTGGCGATCTCGGTGGTCAGCCAGCGGTAGCCGGCCGCCGGAAGTGCGACGACGACCTCCGGACGACGGGACCACGCGTCGCGCCACCGGGACAACGCGGCGACGCAACCAGCCTTCAGGGCATCCAGCGCAGCGGGGTCTCCCCCAGTGCCTGAGTTGAAGGTCTCGCTGATCACCTCGCGCCACTCCGGCGCATCGGCGAACACGATGGTCCGCCCCGGCTCAGCCATCAGCGCCGGTGGGATCCTGCCCTTCGCCCCGAACGCACCACCGGGCCACATCTTCCGCGGCTCCAGCACATGCGTCTCACCACGCAGCAACCGCGTCACCGCCTGCACCGTCTCCGGATCCGGCTTCGCGGTCAGCGGATCCGGCAGCAGGCCGAGGCAGACCGAACAGCGTCCACACCGCTCGGCCGACGGGTCGTCGAGCGACTCCTGTAGTAGTTGCATCAGGCAACGTTCACCGCGGGTGTAGGCGCGCATGATGTCGGCCTCGCGCCGGCGTACGGAGACGATGCCGTCGTAGTGGTCCGCGTCGAACGTCCAGTCGGCCGCGGTGCGGATCCAGCCCTTCTCCACCCGCTCGACCGCGCCGTCGACCGCGAGCTGCTTCAGCATCAACTCGACCCGGCCGCGGCGCAGCCCGGTCTCGGCCTCCAGCGACGGGACGGTCGCAGGCTGGTCGGGTCCATACGCTTCGAGCCCGTGGAGCAAACGGTTCACCTGCTCGGGCACCGGGATCGTCGCAGTCGCGAAGTAGTCCCAGACGCCGGCGTCCGCAGGCGATGGCAGCAGCGCGACGACCGCGTGGTCGATCCCGCGTCCGGCACGGCCGACCTGTTGGTAGTACGACACCGGCGACGGCGGCGAACCCACGTGCACGACGAATCCGAGGTCGGGCTTGTCGTATCCCATCCCAAGCGCCGATGTCGCCACCAACGCCTTCAGCTGATTCCCGCGCAGCGCGTCCTCGAGGTTCTCCCGCTCGGTCGCCTCCAGCCCACCCGTGTACGCCGCGACCGGCACCGCGGGACCGTGCACCTCCTGGATCGCGGCCGCGAGGCGCTGCGCATCGGAGACGGTGAGCGTGTAGACGATGCCCGAACCGGGCAGCTTCGGCAGTTGGTCGACGACCCACGCGAACCGGTCGAGCGGCGACAACGCATCGACCACGGACAGTTGGAGACTCGACCGCGCCAGCGGCCCACGCAGTACGAGGGTCGACTCCCCCAGCTGATGGGCCACGTCTTCTGTCACGCGGGCGTTCGCGGTCGCTGTTGTCGCAAGAACTGGAGTCTGGGGGTTCAGCTTCTGCAGTACGTCGGAGACGCGGCGGTAGTCCGGCCGGAAGTCGTGGCCCCAGTCCGAGACGGCGTGCGCCTCGTCGATGACGAGCAGGCCGATCTGTCCGGCCAGGCCGTCGAGAACGCGCCGGCCGAAGCCTGGGTTGGCAAGGCGCTCGGGTGAGACGAGCAGGACGTCGATCGCGCCTGAGCGCAGGGCGTCCTCGATGCTGGACCATTCGTCGACGTTCGACGAGTTGAGGGTGGCGGCGCGGAGACCGGCGCGAGCGGCGGCGGCCACCTGGTCGCGCATCAGGGAGAGCAGCGGGGAGACGACGAGAGTCGGTCCGGCGCCTTCGGATCTGCGGATGGCGGTGGCTGCCCAGTAGACGGCGGACTTGCCCCAACCGGTCGCCTGCACGACCAGGACCCGCGCGTTCGGCTCGCACAATGCGGCGACCGCGGTCTCCTGATCGTCACGCAACCGCGCGGCGTCACCGGCGATCGCGCGGATCACACCCGCCGCGGTACTCGCCCGATCATCGGTCAACTTCAGCAACTCACCCATACCCACGACCCTAGACGCCCCCACCCCCAGTTCGCTCACGCCGACCTCAACCCCTGTGGACAAAGGCAAATCCAGCTCTACTCAGGCAGGAAGTGGCTTTGGCGCAGGAGGTTGGGGTGGCAGGGGTTGTCCGGCGGGGTCGACCAGGCGTTGGGGGCCGGGGCCCTGGGTTGCGAGTACGTCGTACGGGTTGGCCAGGGCGCAGCGGTCCAGGGAGAGGCAGCCGCAGCCTACGCAGTCCTTGAAGTCGTTGCGGAGTTGTTCGAGGTGCAGGATGCGCTTGTCGAGCTCCGCCTGCCAGCACTCGGAGATGTGTTCCCAGTCCTGCCGCGTCGGCGTCCGGTTGTCCGGCAGCAGCGCCAGGATCGCCGCTACCTCGGCGAGCGGGATGCCGACCCGCTGCGCGATCCGGATCAGCGCGACCCGCCGCAGCGTGTCCCGCTTGTAGCGGCGCTGGTTGCCGGACGTACGGCGGCTGATGATCAGGTTCTGGCGTTCGTAGAAGTGCAGGGCCGAGATCGCGACCCCGCTGCGCTCCGCCAGCTGCCCGACCGTCAGCTCACCAGGCTCGATGTCCACGCGCCGCCCTCTCTGAGAACCTCAACCAATGTCGAGGCTAGCGGAGAGTCTCAAGCCGGCGACAAACGCCTGCCGACGCTCGCGGACATCAAGGCGGCCGCCGCACACAACCCGCCGGCCAAGTACCACGCCAGGTTGTAGCTCCCCTGCGCATCCCGGATCGCGCCCGCGCCGGTCGCTGCGATCGCCGCGCCGATCTGGTGCGACGCGAACACCCAGCCGAACACGATCGGCCCGTCCACCCCGAACCACTCCCGGCACAGCGCAACCGTCGGCGGCACAGTCGCCACCCAGTCCAGACCGTAGAAGATGATGAACACCCAAACGCTCGGCTGCGCAGTCGGCCCGAGCAGCGACGGCAGCACCAGCAGCGAGAGCCCGCGCAGCGAGTAGTAGGCGATCAGCAGGTACCGCGGATCCCAGCGGTCCGTCAGCCAGCCCGAGACGATCGTCCCGCCGACATCGAAGACGCCGACCAACGCGAGCAGCGAGGCGGCCGTCGTCGCCGGCATCCCGTGGTCATGCGCTGCAGTGACGAAGTGCGTACCGATCAGCCCGTTCGTCGAGGCACCACAGATCGCGAACCCACCCGCCAGCATCCAGAACGCCGGCCGGTGCATCGCCCGCCAAGCGCACTCAACGCCCGCATCCCACTGTTGCCAGTCGTCTCCACCCGCTGTCCGGCAGTGCTTCCCTCCGGAGCGCCGTACGCCCGCAGCCCTACGTCACTCGGATAGTCCCGCAGGAACAACAGCACCAGCGGTACGACGGCCAGCGCGGCCCCAGCCGCGACCAGTGCGGGCACCCGCCACCCGTACGACGTCGGCCAGCGTGAGCAATCAGCGGCAGGAACACCAGCTGCCCAGTAGCACCGGCAGCAGTCAGGATCCCGGTGACCAGTCCGCGGCGCTGCACGAACCAGCGCCCGGTGATCGTCGCGACGAACGTCATCGACATCGAACCGGTCCCGACACCGACGAGCAGCCCCCAGCAGAGCAGCAGCTGCCAGGACGATGTCATGAAGACGGTCAGCCCGCTGCCGAGCGCGATCAGCACCAGCGCTCCGCTGACCACCTTGCGCAGGCCGAGCCTGTCCATCAGCGCGGCGGCGAACGGTGAGATCAGGCCGTACAGCATCAGATTGATCGATACCGCGGTCGAGATCGTCGCGTGCGACCAGCCGAACTCCTCGTGCAGCGGATCGAGCAGCACGCTCGGCACCGACCGGAAGCCGGCGGCGCCGATCAGGGTGATGAAACCGACGGCAGCGACCGGCCAGGCGCGGTGCAGCCGGGCCGTCTTCTTCTCCAGGATCACTGTCACCCAGCGAGGATGCCGGAGATCTTCGCCGCGGAAACAGTGGCCAGACCGCCACCATGTGTCAAGATATGGCCATGGCCCCGAAGACCGCGTCCAGCATCGTCTGCACGTCGTGAAACCGCACCGCATCGCCGTACTGGCACTCGAGCCGGTCGTCGGCTTCGACCTGACCATCCCGCCGACCGTCTTCGGCAACGCCACCCGCTCCGACGGCACGCCCCTGTACGACGTACGCATCTGCGGGCTGACGCACCGCGCCCGTCCGGTCCGCCGCCGGGTTCACACTCATCCCCGACTACGGCATGGAGGCGCTCGCCGAGGCCGACACCGTGATCATCCCCGGCACCTACATCCCGCAGCCGCGCCACGAAGGCACACTGCCGGCCGAGGTCGCCGAAGCGCTCGCGCTGATCCGGCCCGGGCACCAGGATCGCGTCGATCTGCACCGGCGCGTTCGTGCTCGCCGCGGCCGGGCTGCTCGACGGCCGACCGGCGACGACGCATTGGCAGCGCGCCGACATGTTCCGGGCGCTCTATCCCAAGGTGCTGCTCAATGAGGACCTCCTGTTCATCGACGACGGCGACATCATCACGTCGGCCGGTCTGGCGGCCGGCGTTGATCTCTGCCTCCACCTGGTACGGCGCGACTTCGGGAGCGAGGTCGCGAATCGGTCCGCCCGGCACTGCGTCGTACCGCCGTGGCGCGATGGCGGGCAGTCGCAGTACATCGAGCGGGTGATGCCGGACGAGGGCACCGAGGGAACCGGTCCGACCCGAGCCTGGGCGCTCGAACGGCTGGACCAGGAACTGAGTCTCGGTACGTTGGCCGAGCAGGCGCGGATGAGCGTGCGGACGTTCAGCCGGAAGTTCAAGGCCGAGACAGGTCAGTCCCCTGGCACGTGGCTGCTGCAGCAACGCGTCCGGCACGCGTGCCACCTGCTGGAGACGACGGACCTGTCGGTCGACCGCGTCGCGGAAACGGCCGGCCTCGGCACGGCGGCGTCACTCCGCCACCACCTCCGCACCGAACTAGGCGTCTCCCCGCTCGCCTACCGCAAAACCTTCCGCGCCGGCTGACACCCGCGCGCCGCCCGGGCGCTGCGCTGACCAGGTCGACGCCTCGCGGCACGGGCGCCACTCACCTCAACCCGCGACCCGCAGTACGAGTTAGACGATGGTCAGTGTGTGCGGACGCTGGTTGACGGACTCCACGCCGGTTTCTGTGACGATCACGATGTCTTCGATCCTTGCCCCCCAGCGGCCGTCGGAGTAGATGCCGGGTTCGACGCTGAAAGCCATGCCTGGTTGGAGAATCAGCTCGTTCCCGCTGACAATGTACGGCTCTTCGTGCACGTCGAGCCCGATCCCATGTCCGGTCCTGTGGATAAACAGTTCTCCGAAGCCGGCGGCCACGATGACATCCCGCGCCGCCTTGTCGATCGACGCCGCAGTCACGCCCGGCCGGACCGCGTCGACGGCCGCCTGCTGCGCCTCCTGCAGTACGGCGTAGGTCGCGCAGAACGTCCGCGTCGCGCGGTTCGCCGACGGAGTACGTGCGAGTGGAGTCCGAGTTGTAGCCGGCCGGAGTCGGTCCGCCGATGTCCACCACCACGACGTCGCCCGATTCGATCACGCGATCGGAGACGTCGTGATGCGGGCTCGCGCCGTTCGGACCGCTGCCGACGATGATGAAGTCCGCGCGCTCGTGCCCCTCCTCGACCATCGCCGCCGCGATGTCCGCGCCGACCTCCGCCTCGGTCCGCCCGGCGCGCAGCCAATCGCCGACGCGAGCATGAACGCGATCGATCGCGGCTCCCGCCTCGCGCAGCGCCTCGATCTCGGCGGCATCCTTCCGCATCCGCAACTCGCGCACGATCGGCCCGGCCAGCACCTGCTCGGCGTCGGGCAGCGCTTCGCGCAGCGCGAGCACATGCAGCGCCGGGGTGAAGTCGCTGACCGCGACGCGGGCCGCCTTGCCCAACCGGGTCGCCGCCACGGCGTACGGGTCGTCGCCGTCGACCCAGGTCAGCACCTCGATGCCGAGCTCGTCCATCGGTACGTCGCCGAACCCGGGTGCCTCCAGCTTCGGTACGACGAGCGCCGGGTCGCCGTCGGCGGGGATGACGAGCGTGGTGAGCCGCTCGAGCGAACCGCCGGCCTGACCGATCAGATAGCGCAGATCCGAACCGGGCGCGATCAGCAGCCCGGTACCGGCCGCGGCCTCTCTTGCACGGTCCAATCGAGCGCGCAGAACAGTGGCATCGGGAGCGTCGAGGTGCAGCGATCGTCGAGACATGGGACCGACACTATGCGAGCTCTCAGAAATTGTCGGAGCCAATTGTTAGAACTCCCGCTATGACGCTTCACTACGTGTCCCATGGCGACGGCATCCCGGTGCTTGCGCTGCATGGGTGGACGCCGGACCACCGGCTGATGACCGGTCCGCTCGAGCCGTTCTTCGCGGGCCTGCCCGGGTATCGACGGCTCTATCCGGACCTGCCCGGGATGGGCGAGAGTCCGGCCGGGGAGATCGACAGTTCCGACGGGATCATGGCTGCGCTGCTCGAGTTCATCGACGCGGAGATCGGCGGTGAACCTTTCGTACTGATCGGAGAGTCGTACGGCGGGTATCTCGCGCGCGGGCTGGTCGCGCAGCGGCGCGTCGCAGATGCTCGGGCTTGGACTGTTGTGCCCGATCGGAGCGGCCCTCGAGCACGCTGAGCGGACTGTCCCCGAGCATGTCGTGTTGGAGGTCGAGCCGGGTCTGGTCGAGTCGCTCAGTCCGGAGGAGGTCGAGGACTTCACCGGGATCGCGGTGATCCAGACGTCCGAGACGCTGCGGCTGTACCGCGAGGATGTGCAGCCGGGGCTCGACGCTGCCGACAGCGTGGCGATGGCGCGGATCCGGAAGAACTGGGCGCTGACGGTTGCGCCGGAGAGCGGACCGGCGTACGAGCGGCCGACGCTGGTGCTGTGCGGGCGGCAGGACGCGTCCGTCGGGTTCGAGGATCAGTTCGCGCTGCTCCCCCACTACCCGCGCGCGACGTACGCCGTACTGGACCTGGCTGGACACAATCTGCAGATCGAGCAGCCGGCGTTGATGAATGTGTTGCTCCGCGACTGGCTGGAACGCATTGCCCGGGAGGTGAACTGACGGGGTCTGCCCAGATTGGCTACTTGCCGGTAATGTCGGGTCCATGGTGACTGGGAAGCGTCCGTTCGGGTGGCCGTTGCTTGTTGCGCTGACCAACGGGCGGAGCCGGATCGCCGATGACCGGCTGGCCGCCGCGGTGCGGGGCAAGGTCGTGATGGTGACCGGTTCGTCGTACGGGATCGGTGAGGCGACGGCCAGGCGGCTGGCGCGCGCCGGGGCGACCGTGTTGCTGGTCGCGCGGACGGCGGATCAGTTGGAGGTTGTCGCCGAGGAGATTCGTGCAGGAGGCGGCAAGGCCGAGACCTATCCGACGAATCTGGCGGACACCGGGTCGATCGAGCAGTTGGTCGCGAAGGTGCTGGCGGATCACGGGCGGGTCGACGTGCTGGTGAGCAATGCGGGGAAGTCGATCCGGCGGTCGGTCGCCGACTCGTACCAGCGGTTCCATGACATCGAGCGGACGAATTCGGTCAACTATCTCGGGCCGGCCAAGCTGGTGCTGGAGTTGCTGCCGTCGATGCGGGAGCGGAGATCCGGGCACATCGTCAACGTGTCGACGGCTGGGGTGCGGACGCCGCCGATGGCGCGCTGGTCGGCGTACCTGGCGTCGAAGAGCGCGTTCGACGTCTGGCTGCGGTGCGTGGCGCAGGAGATTCGGCCCGATGGGGTGACGACCTCGAGCGTCTACATGGGACTGGTGCATACGCGGATGAGTTCACCGACGCCGATCCTCAATCAGCTCCCGGGGTTGAGTCCTGAGCAAGCGGCGGACCAGGTCTGTGCGGCCGTGGCCAACCGGCCCAACAACATCACGCCGCCCTTCGTCCGCCCAGCCGATGCCCTAGGCAACCTTCTCCGCGTGCCGACCGACCGGCTGTTCGAGCAGTACTACCGCCGCACCAACAAACCGAAGAGGGAAGCATGAGCCGGGCACCGGCCGGTCCGGACGCGCGACGCGGACTGGGTGCGCGAAACGAACGCCGTGCGCGAGACGGTGCGCGCTGCGAGGCGGTGGGCTTGTGGTGAGGCCGATCGGGCCGATGCGGCCGCCTCGGTGGCTGGTTCGTGGGGCGTCCGAGGCGGCCGGGGTTTCGGTGGGGCTGGTTCGGTCGGGGGTTTGGCGGGCTGTGCGGCCGTCTCATCTGTTGCCGATCGAGCGGGCGTTGCGGCAGTGGGGGCAGTCGATGGCGGCGCTCGGTGCGGTCGCGGCGATTCGGTATCCGGATCAGCCGGCGGTGATCGACGAGTTGGGCAGTCTGACTTATCGGGAGCTCGATCGACGCTGTGCGCAACAGGCGGCCGAGCTGCATACGCAGTACGGGATTGTTGCCGGAAGCAAGGTTGCGGTGCTGTGCCGGAACCATCGGGGGTTCCTCGAGGCGACGTTGGCCGCGTCGAGGCTGGGCGCGGACGTGCTCTTCGTGAACACCGAATTCGCGCCGCCGCAACGAAAGGCCGTGCTGGAGAAGCATCAGCCCGACCTGCTGATCCATGACGAAGAGTTCACGATCGACGTCGACCTGCCGCGCGTGCTGGCCTGGAGGGACGGCTCGGAAGGAACAAGTCTCGACGAGCTTGCAGCAGGTGAAGCACCGCCACCGCCCAAACCGGACAAACCCGGGCACATCACGATCCTGACCTCGGGAACGACCGGTACGCCGAAAGCTGCGCCGCGGGCGCCGACCGCGGGCGGGTTGATCGGGCTGACCGCGAGCACGCTGGATCGGATCGGCCTGCGTTCCGGCGAACCGATGGTGATCTGCCCGCCGCTGTTCCACGGGCTCGGTCTGCTCAACTCGATGCTGGCCCTTTTCCTCGGTTCCCCGCTCGTGCTCGCCCGTCGCTTCGACGCGGCGGCTGTCCTCGCCTCGATCGACCGGAACCGTGTCGGGTCCGATCGTCGCGGTGCCGGTGATGCTGCAACGCATGCTCGATCTCGGTCCGACAGCGATCGCCGAGCACGACCTGAGTTCGCTCCGGGCGGTCATCTCGGGCGCATCCGCTCTCGGACCGGCGTTGGCTGAGCGGTTCATCGCGCAGTTCGGGCCGATCCTCACCGACGCCTATGGGTCCAGCGAGATCGGGATCGCGACGATCGCCACCTCCGCGGATCTGCTCGCCGCACCCGGCACGGTCGGCCGCCCCTGCCTCGGGAGTTCGGTGCGGATCCTCGGCGAACACGACGAGGTCCGTGCCGACCGGCGAGACCGGGCGGATCTTCGCGGGCGGCGGGCTCGTCTTCGGTGGGTACTCGGACGGCAGCAGCAAGACGACGGTCGACGGGCGGATGAGCACCGGCGACCTCGGTCACCTGGACGAAGCCGGCCGGCTCTTCGTCGACGGCCGCGAGGACGACATGATCGTGTCGGGCGGCGAGAACGTGTACCCGGTCGAGGTCGAGGACTGCCTGATGAGCCACCCCGCGGTCGTCGACGCAGCCGTCGTCGGCACCCCGGACGAGGAATTCGGCCAGCGCCTGATCGCGTACGTCGTACTGTCGGGCGAGGTCACCCCGGACGAGCTGATCCAGTACGTCCGCGCCAACCTCGCCCGCTACAAGGCGCCCCGCGAGATCGTCCTGGTAGAGGACCTCCCCCGCAACGCCACCGGAAAAGTCCTCCGCAACCAACTCAGAAACCTCTGACGCCGATGCCGACGAGCAGCCGAGCGGGTACCTCCAGCAGTCCGGTTCCCTGGTGGCTGCAGCGATATTCGGCCGATACCGGGTTTATAGCGGTCCAGTGGGCGAAAGTCGCCGTCATCGGCCGGCGAACGGGAGCACCAGCGGCAGCCTGCTGCCACGGCTTGGGCTGTGCCGCGCTCGGGCTAGGGTCGGTGTCCCTGCTCGGGCTGGATCAGGTCGGTTGCGTCAGGGCTTCCTGCCAGGGGGTTTGGTCGACGACGTGTTGGCGGAGGAGGCGGGCTTGGCGTGGGAGGTTCCAGGCGAGGGCGCCGACCACGCGGTCGCCGTCGCCGTAGAGGGCGGCGAAGCGGCCTTCCGATGGGTCGCCTGCGACGATCTCGAAGGTCAGGTCGTCGCCGGATCGGCCGTAGACCTGGATCTTGACGTCGTACTGGTCGGTCCAGAAGTAGGAGACGGGCGCGAACGGGATCTGCTGGCCCAGCAGGTTCTGGGCGGCTGCCGTTGCCTGCTCGGTCGCGTTCATCCGATGTTCGAGTCGGCGGCGTCCGACGCCCGGGTGCTCCCAAGACGCCACGTCGCCCGCTGCGACAACGCCCGGCGCGGCAACGCAGTACTGGTCGCACTCCACGCCGTCGCCCAGGCTCAACCCGCTGCCCTCCAACCAGCCGATCGCCGGTTGGGCGCCGACGGCGACCAACACGAGATCCGCGGGAACGGTGGTCCCATCGGCAAGCTCGACGCCGGCGACCCGACCGTCGGCAAGCTCGACACCGGTGACCCGACCGTCGGCGGGCTTGAAGCCGGCGACTCGACCAGCGGCGAGCTCGACGTCGGCGACCCGACTGTCGGCGGCTCGGCCGTCGGCGCCGACGAAGCCGGTGACGCCGATGCCGCAGCGGACGTCGACGCCGTGACCTGAGTGCAGGTCGAGCAGTAGGCGGCCCACCTCGGGGCCGAGTTGGCGGATCATCGGAGCCGGGAGCGGATCGATCATCGTGACTTCGAGGCCGAATTCGCGAGCGACCGCCGCGACTTCGGCGCCGAGGAAACCGGCGCCGATGATTGCGACGGACCGGGACTGCGCAAGACCTTCGCGAAGGGCGAGCGTGTCGTCGAGGGTCCGCAGCAGGTGCACCCCGGCCAGCTCATGGCCGAACGGCAGCCGGCGCGGTGACGCGCCAGTCGCGATCACCAACCCGTCGTACCCGAGCACCCGTCCGTCGGTCAGCGTGATCTTCCGTGCCGCCGCGTCGAGCGAAGCGGCCGCCGTACCGAGTAGCCATTCGGCGTCGAGCTCAGCGAGCAGCTCCGACGATCGCAGTTCGATCCGCGACGGTTCCCAGGCGCCGCGGAGGATCTGTTTCGACAGCGGCGGCCGGTCGTACGGCAGCCGTACTTCGTCCCCGACGATTGTCAGACCGCCCGTATAACCTTCGCGCCGCAGGGCCTCGGCCGCGGTCAGTCCCGCGGCCGAGGCACCCACGACGATGACCTGATGCAGCACGCTACTCCGCCACGGTGATCGCGAGCGCCGGGCAGATCCGCGCGGCTTCCCGGGCCCCGCTCTCCGCGTCGGCGGTCGGCTCTTCCTCCAGCAGTACGGCGATGCCGTCCTCGTCGCGCTGGTCGAAAACCTCCGGCGACGACAGCACGCACTGCCCCGAACCGATGCACTTGTCCTGATCAAGAACGACCTTCACAGCACTTCTCCTCTCGCGACAGAATTCACCAGGTCACCGGCAATGCGTGGACTCCGTAGATGGCCATGTCGTGCTTGAACGGCAACTCGTCGACCGGTACGGCGAGCGCGAGACTCGGGATCCGCCGATACAAGGTGCTGTAGACGACCTGCAGTTCGACGCGTGCGAGCGGCTGACCAAGACACTGGTGTACGCCGTACCCGAAGGCGACGTGATGCCGTGCGGCGCGGTGGATGTCGAGTTTGTCCGGATCCGGGAACGCCGCCTCGTCGCGGTTGGCGACCTCGGTCGCGATCACGACGCCTTCGCCGGCCCGGATCACCTCGCCGCCGATCTCGATGTCCTCCAGCGCGATCCGGCGCCGCCCGTTGTGGACGATCGTCAGGTAGCGCAGCAACTCCTCGACGGCATTCGCGACCAGCTTCGGGTCGTCGGTGTCTCGCAGTTCGGCGAGCTGGTCCGGGTTCTCCAGCAGCGCGACCGTTCCGAGGGCGATCATGTTCGCGGTCGTCTCGTGGCCGGCGATCAGCAGCAGCAACCCCATGCTGACGATGTCCTCGATGTCCATCTGCCCGGTCCGCAACTGCTCCACGATGAGCCGGCTCAGCAGGTCGTCGCTGGGATCGCCGTTCTTCCGGTCCACCAGGGCGCGGAGGTAGTCGCGCAGTTCATCGCTCGCGGCCTGCGCCTGCTCGGGAGTGTTGTCTCGCCGGAGCAGGGTCTTCCCGAGCCGATGGAAGAGCGCGCGATCGTCGTACGGAACGCCGAGGAGTTCGCAGATCACCAGGGAGGGCAGCGGCAGCGCGATCGCCTCCACCAGGTCCGCGGGCTTCGGCCCGGCGAGCAGGTCGTCGATCAGGCCGTCGGTGATCTCCTGGATCCGCGGCCGCATCGCCTCGACGCGCTTGATCATGAAGTCGGCGGTGACGAGCCGGCGCTGAGCCGCGTGCTCGGGATCGTCGCGGACGATGAACGCGTTGAACTGGTTCGGCCGCTGGGCCTGCGCCGCGCTGGCGTACGGGAAACCTTCGCGCCGGATGTCGGAGCTGATCCTCGGATCGGCGAGCAGCTGCCGGGAGTCGTCGTACCGGGTGACCAGCCACGGCGTACTGCCGTCCCAGAGCTTCACCCGCGCCAGCGGCTCCTCAGCCTGCCGCCGATTCAGCTCCGGCGGCGGATCGAACGGGCAGCGCCCCCGGGCCATCGGATAGCTGGCCCGGTCCTCCATGATCTCGGACATCGTCGTCTCCCCAGAGTTACCGAACGAATGTTTTCTTACTGAACAAACGTTAGGTAACCGCGCAGCAGCAGACCAGGTTGTGAGAGTCAGATCACACGTGGTAGCGAGCAGATCGCCGAGAGTAGTGGAAGATCAAACGAAGATCAGCGAGACCAGATCGTCGAGGAAGTCTTCGTCGCTCAACTTCTCGACCCGTACGCCGTCCAGCAGCGCGGCCCGGCCGTAGACCCCGACGAACACCAGCGATGCGGCTCGCCGGCTCGGCACCCGCAGCGCGTGCCCGGTTTCCTCGCAGCGATCGAACGCCTCGATCAGCCGGCTGAACACGACGAAGAGCGGCCCGCTGACCGGTCGCTCGCCACTGATCGCCCGTCGTGCGGCGCTGCCGAACAACAACCGGTAATGCCCCGGCTTGAGGTCCGCGAACTCGCGATGCGCGTGCACCATCGCCCGCAGCCGCCCGACGGCATCCGCCGGATCCTGGCCCTCGTCCGCCGCGCTCATCGCCTTGTCGAGCAGGCTGAACTCGTACTCGACGACACCCTCGATCAGCGCCGCGCGATCGGCGAAGTGCTGGTAGATGCTGGCCGGCGCGATCCCGACCGCGCGGGCGACGCCGCGAATCGTCAGCCCGTCCTCACCCTCGAGCTCGGACAGCAGCCGTCCGGCACCTTCGAGGATCTCCACCCGCAGCCGATCGCCCTCGCCCCAGCGGTTCCGCACCCGCTGCTCGGTCATGGTCTCGTCGTCCGGCATCTGGTCATTCTCCCCCACGCAGGCCCCAGATACGCCGAACTGTCAACTCGACACGGAACGCGGCGGTACGCCGATATAGCTGGGCGTGATCGACTTCGGCAGCGGACCCTTGATCCGAGTCGGCTCCTGCTGCTGCTCGTGCGCATGCGCCAACAGCCCGACCGAGCGCGACAGCACGAACAACCCCCGAGCAAGCTCCGGCGCAAACCCCAGCTCGGCATAGATCGTCGCCGTCGCCCCATCGACATTCATCGGAATCGGCTTCGACCCCTCGGCCAGAACACTTTCGAGCGCCAACGCAAGCGGCAGATACTCGCCATCAACAACACCCTGATCCACAGCTGCAGTGAGAGCGGCGATCAGCGGATCGCGCCGCGGATCCCGCGGATGGAAGCGATGCCCGAAGCCCGGCACAAAAGCCTTTCGATCCTTGTACGCCGCAACGAGTGCGCGCGCCGCCGACTCAGGCGACTCCCCCGCCTGTACTGCGGTACGCAACTCGCGCAGGACCTCAAGACATTGCTGACCGGCCCCACCGTGCACATCCCCCAGGAGATTCACGCCCGTCGCCATCGCATTGTTCAAGGCCAGCCCGCACGACGCAGCCATCCGCGCAGCCGCGATCGACGGTGCCTGAGGACCATGATCGACCGCCGCGACCAGCGTCAGTTCGAGCAACTCGGCCTCTGCCGCTGTCGGGAGTTCGCCGCGGACCATCAGCCAGATCAGCTGGGAGAAGCTGACGCCGCCGATCAACTCCTCGATCGGATACCCGCGCAGCCGGATCACTCCGGGCTGGATGTCGGAGATCGACGTGGCCCACCAATCGGCCGCAGCGTTACTCATACCGCACCTTCGCTATGTAAGGACGCAATCTGGTCAGCCGTGAAGCCGAGTTCGGCGAGCACTTCATCGGTGTGCTCACCGAGAGTGGGAGGTCGCCTGGTGGGGCCGGTGGGGTGGCCGTCCACATGGACGCTGCTTCCTAGGACCCGCAGTGTCCGGTCGGCGGAGGCGTTCGGCATGGGGAGTTCGTGGAGGAGTTCGCGTTCTGCCAACTGGTCCAGGGACAAGGCCTGTGGGACGGTCAACACCGGCGCGACCGGGACGCCAGTCGACGACAAGAGAGCGTCCCATTCATCGGCAGAGCGCTCTCTGAGCGTTCTCTCGAGTTCCGCCTTCAGCTCCGAGCGATGGTGCTTACGCGCCTCGCGAGTAGCGAAGCGAGGATCGGCCAGCAGGTCCGGCCGGTCCAGCGCAGTACAGAGTTCGACGTACTGCTCCTGCTTGTTGGCCGCGATGTTCAATGCACCCGAAGCAGTCTCGAAGGTGCCCGACGGCGCCGAGGTGACGTTTTCGTTGCCCATGGCACGCGGTTCGCGGCCACCGATCACGTAGTCCGAGACCACCCAGCCCATCGCCGCGATGGCGGTCTCCAGCATCGAGACATCGAGGAAGCTCCCCTGCCCGGTGCGAGAGCGCTTCACCAGCGCCGCCGAGATCGCGAACGCCGCGGCGTACCCACCGAGCGTGTCCGCGATCGGGAACCCGGTCCGCGTCGGCGCCGACTCCGGCATCCCGGTGACACTCATGATCCCGGACAACCCTTGGATGATCTGGTCGTACGCCGGTCGCCCGCGCATCGGCCCGGTCTGCCCGAAACCGGAGACCGCGCAGTACACCAGCCCTTCGTTCAGAGCATGCAGCCGATCCCAGCCGAACCCGAGCCGCTCGAGAACACCAGGCCGGAAGTTCTCCAGCAGCACATCCGCCTCACCGACCAGCCGCTCGAAAACCTCTTTCCCTGCAGGGGATTTGAGATCAAGAGTCAGAGAGCGCTTCCCCGCGTTCTGCGCCAGGAACGAGATCCCCAGCCCCTCCTTGCTCAGCGAGGGATCCGCGCCGAGGTTGCGGGCCAGGTCGCCCGATCCCGGCACCTCCACCTTGATCACGTCCGCGCCCATCAACCCCAGCTGGTAGCCGGCGAACGGCCCGGCGAGCACATTCGTCAGATCAAGAACCCGTACGCCGCTCAACAGGTCAGCAGTCCGAGATTCAGGCGGCACTGAAACCGCTCCACCCGGTGGCGATGATGGTCTTCGCGCAGAGCCGAACCGCGTTCACGTAGGCCGGCAACCGCTGGTCGTTGAACCGGGTAGTGGGACCTCCGATCCCGATCGCAGCGACGACGCGCCCGTCCGATCGGCGTACGGCGGCAGAGACGTCCGGAGGCACCGAGTTCGCGCTCTCCGTGCGTGATCGCGAAACCGCGCTCCCCCGCCGTTGTCGCTTCGCGCACGGAGCTTCTTGGCGAAGCTCACGCCGTACGGCGAATCGGCGGCGACGTCGTCGATCACCGACGGATCGGCGCTCAGCAACGGCGGATCGCTGAGCAATACCTTCGAGGCGGCTCCACCCCACAGTGGCAATGCCGCGCCGAGCGGGATCGTGTGCCGGACGCTCAAGGTGCCTTGAGCCTGCGCGAGACACACCCGCGTCCGGCCGACCCTGATGTAGAGGTTGGCCGTTTCGCCTGTGTCTGTGGCGAGTTTCGCCATCGCCGCCCGCACGGCCGGCGGGATCTCCATGCTCGCGCTCGACAACCGCGACCAGCGCAGGAAGCCAGGGCCGATCGCATACCGCCCGGGTCCGGTCGCCGCGACCAGGCCGCGCTGCTCCAGCGTCATCACCAGCCGCAGCACCGTTGTCTTCGGCAACCCACTGGCCGCCGTCAGCTCGGCCAGCGTCCACTGCGGATGCTCGTCGTCGAACCGCTCGAGCAGATCCAGCGCCCGATGCACACTCCGTACGCCGGGCAGCTCGCCGTCCACGTCCGCCATGCCCCACCCTCTCGCCGATCAGCCAACGCTTCGACGATAACTCCGCGATCCACCCAATGGAATCTATGTACCTCCTGGTGGAATGCTGCTACGGTCTCGGCCAAGCGAACCAGGCCGTACCTGAGGAGGTACCCCCATGTCGCGCACTGCGATCGCCGCCGGGTTGAGCATCAGCCTGCTGCTCACCGGTTGCTCGGCCCTCGAAGGCGGCAGCGTCGCCGGCGACTTCCCGTCCCGCAACGTCGAGATCATGGTCCCGGCGGCCCCGGGCGGCGGCTGGGACCTGACCGCCCGGCAGATGCAGCACGTGATCCAGGAGGACAAGTTCCTCCCCGGCCGGTCCATCTCGGTGGTGAACGTGACCGGCGCCGGCGGCGCGGTCGGCATCTCGAAGCTGGTCACCAAGAACCGCAAGGATCCGCACACGCTGATGATCACCGGCCTGGTGATGGTCGGCGCGCTGACCCTGAACCAGTCCAAGATCACGATCTCCGACACGACCCCGATCGCCACCGTCACGGCCGAGCAGGAAGTGCTGGTGGTGAAGGCCGATTCGCCGCTGAAGTCCCTGAAGGACCTGGTGGACAAGTACAAGGCCGACCCGACCTCGGTCAGCTGGGGCGGCGGGACGATCGGCGGCACCGACCACATCACCGCCGGAACGCTGGTGAAGACGGCCGGCCTGGATCCGTCGAAGGTGAAGTACATCAGCTACTCCGGCGGCGGCGAGGCGACCGCGGCGATCCTGTCCGGCGACGTGACGGTCGGCATCTCCGGACTGAGCGAGTTCGAGGAGCAGATCACCGCCGGCAAGATGCGCGTCCTGGCGACCTCCGGCACCGAGCCGATGACGGTCGACGGCAAGCAACTCCCGACGCATGAAGTCCGAGGGCTACGACGCCGAAGTCCTCAACTGGCGCGCGATCGTCGCCCCACCGGACATCCCGGAAGCCGACCGGCAACGCCTGATCGAGTTCATCACCAAGGTGAACGACTCCCCCGAGTGGGCGGAGATCCGGAAGAAGCAGGGCTGGACAGACTTCTTCAAGACCGGCGACGACGCAAAGAAGTTCATCGCCGACGAAACCACCCGCGTACAGGCTTTGCTGAAGGAGTTGGGCATCGTTTGACGTCCTCCCCGCCGCAACAGCACGAGGATTCCAACTACTACGCGGAGGTAGTGAGTTGAGGTTCACGCATCAACGAGACCCGTACGGGCGTCTCTCTGCGTGCGCTGACGGCCCGCCCGGCCGCGATGTTGATTGCCGCATTCACGTCCGCGTTCGCCAGGTACCCGCAGGCTACGCACCGGAAAACCGCTTGGCTCTCACGGTTCTCAGGTGTGCGATGCCCGCAGACGTTGCAGGTCTGCGAAGTAAATGCGGGATTCACCCTCTCGACCCGCCCCGACGCCTTCTGTTCCAGGCGACGAACCAAGGCGCCCCAACCGTTGGCCAGGACGCCCCGATTCAGGCCTGCTTTGGCGCGGCGACCGTTCGGGAGGTACGAACCTGGCTGGTCGGGATCCGGTCTGAGCTTGGGCCGCCTGGTGAGCTGCCCAATCCGCAGATCTTCCACGCGGATCAGATCAAACCGCCGCGCGACTTCCGTGCTTGTCTTCTCAACCCAGTCTCGACGACGGTCGACAGCACGGGCGTAAAGCCTGGCGATCGCGATCTTGACCCGCAGGTAGCGCCTGGAGCCACGTCGGCTGCGAGAGAGGCGACGTTGCAGGCCCTGCAGGCGTCGTCGCTCTCTGCCCGACCACCCCGGGCAAATCAGAAGCTCCCCGGTGCTCAGGGCGGCCGACACAGTCACACCGCGGTCGATACCGACGACCTCGCCCGTCATCGGCGGCGGGATCTGGGCGGGAAGGACAGCGAACGCGATGTGCCACCGCCCTGCTCGGTCCCGGGTAATCCGGTAGGACCTTGCAGCGGGCATCGATCGGGAGAGGCGAAACCGCACCCAGCCGACCTTCGGCACATTCACCGTCGCCCACTTGCCGCTGAGCTTCACGAGTCGGGTTGCTTGAGAGCCGACGATCCGGAAGCCTTCGTGCTGCCCGGCTTTGCGCCACGTCGGCCGCCCTCGGGTGCCGCGGTAGAAGTTCTTGAGAGCTTGGTCGAAATCGCGGAGCGCCTGCTGTTGAACGGTCTGCGAACCTGCCTTCAGCCAATCGGAAGCTCCTCGCGCCTCCGTCAATTGCCTTGCCTGCTCGACATACCCGGGTGCTGGCCCCTTGTCGCGCGTGAACATCGACCACTGCTCAACAGCCAGGTTCCACACATACCGGGCGTGTCTACAGCTCTCCTCCAGCGCGCGTTGCTGTGCGGGACTGGGGTACATCCGGAAGCGGGACATGGAGTCGATCCAACCAGCCGACACCGACAGTTTCTCAGAGTTCGAAGGGAGGGAGTCGCGGCACCGTTTCTCGTTGCTGGACGAGACACATCGCGACAACACAAATGAGCGAGCACCTCGAAACTGAACGCCTGAAGGTCGGCGAATCCGAGGACAAGGCCCCCGGGGTCAAGGCTTCTGATGTTGAGGTGGAGGCGTCGCGGCTGGTCAGGATCATTGCGGCGATCGTTCTCGTCGTGTTGGCCGGCACGTTTCTGGTGGGCGTGTTCGACATTCGCAGTCCGAAGGGACTCGATCCGGCGGGGCCGCGGTTCTTCCCGCTGCTGGTGACGGTTGCCTGGTTGTTGTTGTCGCTCGGCTATCTCGTCGAAGGCCTGCGTTCCCCTCGTACGGCGAAGTCTTCCGAGCGCAGCTGGTTCGAGCCGGTCGCAGTGAGCGGTCTCCTGCTGCTCTACGCGTTTCTCGTCGTACCGCTCGGCTACCTGATCGCGACCGCGCTGCTGTTCTTCGTCGCGGCCCGCGTACTCGGTAGCCGGCAACTGGTGCGCGACATCATCGTCGCGGTCGTGCTCTCGGTGGTGGTCTACATCGCCTTCACCCAGTTCCTCGACATCTCGCTGCCGGAAGGGGTGCTGGGCCTGTGATCTCCCAAGCTGTCTTCGGTGACCTGCTGCACGGGTTCGGCACCGTCCTGGACCCGATGAACCTGCTCTGGGCCGTCCTCGGCGTCACCCTCGGCATGCTCGTCGGCATCCTGCCGGGGATCGGCCCGGCGCTGACGATCGCGCTGCTGCTGCCGATCACCTTCAACTTCTCCGACCCGATCGGCGCGTTCATCATGTTCGCCGGGATCTACTACGGCGCGATGTACGGCGGTTCGACCACGTCGATCCTGATCAACACCCCCGGCGAGTCAGCATCGGTCGCCACCGCGATCGAAGGCCACAAGATGGCCCTCAAAGGCCGGGCAAGGGCGGCCCTGGCGACAGCCGCGATCGGATCCTTCGTCGCAGGCACGATCTCGACCGTCCTGCTGACCTTCGTCGCGAAGCCGATCGGCAGTCTGGCCAGCAAGTTCCAGTCGACCGACTACTTCTCGATCACGCTGCTCGCGATGGTCGCGGTCACCGCGCTCGTCGGCCACTCCCTCGTCCGCGGTCTGCTGTCGCTCACAGTCGGCCTGTTCATCGGGCTGATCGGATTGGACAGCCTGTCCGGCGCCCAGCGGTTCACCTTCGGAACGCTCAGGCTCCTCGACGGCGTGGACGTGGTGATCGTGATCGTCGGGTTGTTCGCGATCGGGGAAACGTTGCATGTGGCATCGAAACTCCGCAGCACGCCCGAGCGCCCCGCAGTACTGGAGAAGGGCAGGCTGCGGACCGGTTACCTGAGCAAGTCCGACTGGGCTCGGTCGTGGGCACCTTGGTTGCGCGGTACGGCGTTGGGCTTCCCGTTCGGGGCGATCCCGTCCGGCGGCGCCGAAGTACCGACGTTCCTCTCGTACACGATCGAGCGGAGTCGCGCCAAGAAGGCGGGGCGTAAGCACCCGGACGAGTTCGGCGATGGCGCGATCGAAGGCGTCGCTGGTCCGGAAGCTGCGAACAACGCGTCCTTCTCCGGCGTACTCGTGCCGCTCCTCACCCTCGGGCTGCCGACCTCGGCGACCGCGGCCGTGATGCTCGCGGCGTTCCAGATCTTCAACGTCCAGCCCGGTCCGCAACTCTTCGAGGACCAGGGCACGCTGGTCTGGACGCTGATCGCTTCCCTGTACGTCGGCAACCTGATCCTGCTGATCATGAACGTGCCGCTGATCCAGATCTGGGTGCAGGTCCTCAAGGTGCCGCGGCCGCTCCTGTACGCCGGGATCCTGGTCTTCGCGTGCCTCGGTGTCTACTCGCTGTCCGGTTCGGGGTACGAAGTACTGATGGCGCTGCTGATCGGTGTCGTCGGGTTCTTCATGCGCAAGCTCGACTTCCCGATCGCGCCGGTGATCCTCGGCGTCATCCTCGGGCCGACGATGGAGGAGCAGTTCCGGCGCTCGCTGGTGATCTCCAACGGCGACGCGCAGCGTGTTCTTCACCCGGCCGCTGAGCCTGATCATCATCATCCTGACCGTGCTCGCGCTGTTCGTGCCGTACCTGCCGAAGCTGGTCGCCAAGATCCGCGGCACCCAGCCGACCAGGGACCGGCTGACCTTCGGCGAAGACGACTGATGGGAGAGTGACCTCATGAAGATCCTGGTCGGATACGTTCCCGACCCCCGAAGGCGAGGCCGCACTCGAGGCCGCAGGCAAAGAGGCCGTACTGCGTGGCGCGTCCATCCTGCTGCTCAACACCAGCCGCGGTGACGCGTACGTCGACTCCCGCTACGCCAACTCCGACGAGCTGGCCGCGGCCGAGGCGAAGCTCCGGGAGCAGGGCGTCGAGGTGACGATCCAGCAGGCCGTCGCCAGCGGTGACGTCGCCGGAGAGCTCCTCAAAGCAGCCGCCGAAGAAGAGGTCGGCCTGATCGTCCTGGGTCTCCGCCGCCGCAGCCCGGTCGGCAAACTCATCCTCGGCAGCACCGCCCAACGAGTCCTCCTCGAGGCCCCCGTCCCGGTCCTCGCCGTCAAGGTCCCCACCTCCCGCGACGACTGAGCACGTTAAACCGCGTGAGCGGCTGGGTTCGGCCGCCTAAACTGGCTCCTGACATGCCTGATGCCCGGACCGAACCACCGCGTCCTTCCCCAGCTCCCACCTCCACCCCGGACCCCGCGCAGGGTCCGGCGCGCGCGTCGTCGGCGTCCTCCCCGCCGCCGCGGTAGCAAGCCCTCTACAGCCCGCTCGTACCAGTCGAGGGTGAGCTCCCAGCTGAACTGACCTGGTGAAGCGGCTTGACGGGGTGATGACTGCTGACCGGGAGCAGTTGGGGCGGCGGTTGGAGCGGGTTCGGGGGGTTAAAGAGGCTGAGAAGCGGGCTCAGGCGTTGCAGGGGGTTGCGCACGCGATTGAGCAGGCTGAGGAGAAGGTGGAGCGGCGGCGGGTCGCCGTACCGGAGATCAGCTATCCCGAAGAGTTGCCTGTCAGTCAGCTCAAGGACGATATTGCCGCGGCGATTCGGGACCACCAGGTTGTCGTGATCGCGGGTGAGACCGGGTCCGGGAAGACCACGCAGATTCCGAAGATCTGCCTGGAGCTCGGCCGGGGTCTGCACGGGATGATCGGGCACACCCAACCGCGCCGGCTCGCGGCGCGCACGGTTGCCGAGCGGATCGCCGAGGAGCTCGGCACCGAGCTCGGCGAGACCATCGGGTACGCCGTACGGTTCACCGACAAGGTCAGCGACCGCTCGCTCGTGAAGCTGATGACCGACGGCATCCTGCTCGCCGAGCTGCAGCGCGACCGCGAACTCACCCGCTACGACACCCTCATCATCGACGAGGCGCACGAGCGCAGCCTGAACATCGACTTCATCCTCGGCTACCTGCGCCAGCTCCTCCCCCGCCGTCCGGACCTCAAGGTGATCATCACCTCGGCGACCATCGACCCCGAGCGCTTCGCCGAGCACTTCGCCGACGCCAACGGCCAACCGGCGCCGATCGTCGAGGTCTCCGGCCGCACCTACCCGGTCGAGACCAGGTACCGCCCGATCAACGATCCTGACGACCCGACCACGATCGACCGGGACCAGACCCAGGCGATCCTCGATGCGGTCGACGAACTCGAGTACGAGGCATCCGGCGACATCCTCGTCTTCCTCAGCGGCGAGCGGGAGATCCGCGACACCGCCGACGCGCTGAACGAGAAGTACGCCGCACAGCGCAGCCGGCCCGGCGGCGGAGTCGAGGTCCTCCCCCTCTACGCACGACTCTCCAACGCCGAGCAGCACCGCGTCTTCTCGTCCCACGGCTCCAGCCGTCGCATCGTGCTCGCCACCAACGTCGCCGAGACCTCGCTCACCGTTCCCGGGATCAAGTACGTCATCGACCCCGGTACGGCGCGGATCTCGCGCTACTCGCATCGCACCAAGGTCCAGCACCTGCCGATCGAGCCGGTCTCGCAGGCCAGCGCCAACCAGCGCAAGGGCCGCTGCGGCCGAACCAGCGACGGGATCTGCATCCGCCTGTACTCCGAGGAGCATTTCGAAGCACGGCCGGAGTTCACCGACCCAGAAATCCTGCGCACCAACCTCGCCTCGGTCATCCTGCAGATGACGTCGATCGGGCTCGGCGACATCGCCGCGTTCCCGTTCATCGACGAGCCGGACAAGCGCAGCATCACCGACGGCCTGCAACTGCTCACCGAACTCGGCGCGATCGACGGCAAGAGCCAGTCCGACCGCAACCGCCGGCTCACCGACGTCGGCCGCCAGCTCGCCCAGATCCCGCTCGACCCGCGGCTCGCCCGGATGATCGTCGAGGCCGACAAACACGGCTGTGTCCGCGAAGTCATGGTGATCGCGGCCGCGCTCTCGATCCAGGACCCGCGCGAACGACCGACCGACGCGGAAGCCCAGGCCACCCAGCAGCACGCCCGCTTCCGCGATCCGAACTCGGACTTCCTCGGCTTCCTCAACCTCTGGAACTACCTCAAGAAGCAGCAGAACGAGCTCTCCGGCAACCAGTTCCGCCGGATGTGCCGCAACGAATACCTGAACTACCTCCGGGTCCGCGAGTGGCAGGACATCTTCGCCCAGCTCCGCCAGGTCGCTTCCCAGGTCGGTGTCACCCTGAACTCGGGCAGCGCAGCCGCAGACCCGCAGAACGTGCACATCTCGCTGATGGCCGGACTGCTCTCCCACCTCGGCATGAAAGACCCGGCCAACCAGCACCAGTACCTCGGCGCCCGCGGCGCCAAGTTCGCGATCTTCCCCGGCTCTGGTCTGTTCAAGAAACCACCGCAGTTCGTGATGGCCGCCGAACTCGTCGAGACCTCCCGCCTCTGGGCGCGCGTGAACGCCAAGATCGAGCCCGAGTGGGCCGAGGATCTCGCCGGTCACCTGATCAAGCGCAGCTACTCCGAGCCGCACTGGGAGCGCAAGGCCGGCGCGGTGATGGCGTACGAGAAGGTCACCCTGTACGGCGTACCGATCGTTGCCCGGCGCAAGGTCAACTACGGGAAGGTCGACGCCGAGGTCTCCCGCGAACTCTTCATCCGGCACGCGCTGGTCGAGGGCGACTGGGACACCCATCACAAGTTCTTCCACGAGAACCGCAAGCTGATCGAAGAGGTCGAGGAGCTCGAGGAGCGGACCCGCCGGCGCGACCTGCTGGTCGACGACGAGACGCTGTTCGCCTTCTACGACGAGCGGCTCGGCGCGGAGGTCGTCACCGGGCGGCACTTCGACACCTGGTGGAAGAAGGCGCGGCAACGCGATCCCGACCTGCTCGACTTCGAGCGCTCGCTGGTGGTCCGCGAAGGCGCGGAGATCCAGGAGAACGACTTCCCGCTGACCTGGTCGCAGAACGGGATGACGTTCGATCTCACCTATGCGTTCGAGCCCGGCACGGATGCGGACGGCGTCACCGTGCACCTCCCGTTGCTCGTGCTCAACCAGGTCACGGCGGACGGATTCGAGTGGAGCGTGCCCGGGTTCCGCGAGGAGCTCGTCACGACGCTGATCAAGTCCTTGCCCAAGGCAATCAGGCGCAACATCGTGCCCGCTCCCGACAACGCCCGGCAGGTGCTGCCGTTGCTGGACCCGGCGTCGGGACCGCTCACGGACGCGCTGGCCCGCGAGTTCCGGCAGCTGCGCGATGTACAGATCGAGACCGAGGACTGGGACTGGAGCCGCGTTCCCGAGCATCTGCGGATGACGTTCCGGGTGGTCGACGACCAGGGCAAGACAGTGGCCGAGGGCAAGGATCTCGCCGCGCTGAAGGAACGGCTGAAGCCGAAGACGAAGGCGGCGATCTCGCAGGTCGCGCAGAAGGCGGTCAGCGGCCTGGAGCGTTCCGGGCTGACCGACTGGACCTTCGGCGATCTCCCGCGCAGCTTCTCCGAACACCGCAACGGGCTGACTGTCGCGGGCTACCCGGCGCTCGTTGACGAGGGCAAGAGCGTCGCGATCCGCTTGCAGGAGACCGAACGCGACCAGGCCGCGGCGATGTGGACCGGCACCCGCCGGCTCCTGTTGCTGACGATGCCGTCCGTGATCGACGTCGTCCAGCGCAACCTGACCAACCAGCAGAAGATGACACTGCTGGCCGGCCCGCATCGCAACGTCGGTGACCTGCTCGACGACGCGATCTCCGCAGCCGTCGACCAGCTGATGACCAAGGCAGGCGGCCCCGGCTGGAACCTCACGGCCTTCTCCGTACTACGGGACGCCGTCCGCTCCGACCTGGCCGACACCGTGCTCACCATCCTGCAACAGGTCGAACAGGTGCTGGCCCACGCGCGAACGGTCGACAAAGCGATCTCCCGCGCATCCAGCCCCGCCCTGCTCGCCGCGCTGTCCGACGTACGAGGCCAGCTGGAAGCGCTCGTCCACCGCGGCTTCATCACCGAAGCCGGCGCGCAACGCCTGCCCGACCTGGTCCGCTACCTGCGCGGCATCGAGCAACGCCTCGACAAGATCGGCGCGAACGCGATGCGCGACCGGTCCGGGATGGCGATCGTGCAGACCCTGACCGCGGAGTACGAGAAGCGGCTCAAGGCGGTTCCGACCGGCAAATACCCGAGTCCGGAGCTCCTCGAGGTCCGGTGGATGCTCGAGGAACTCCGGATCAGTCTGTTCGCCCAGACCCTCGGGACGCCTTACCCCGTCTCGGAGAAGCGCATCCGGAAGGCTCTGACCTCCTGACTAGGGATAGCTGACCACGTAGCGTTGCTGGGTGGCGAGATTGGCGGTGCCGCCGGTGTTGTTGATGACGTTGGCGATGGTGCCGACGCCGCCGAGGGAGACCGAGACCAGGTCGTGGAACCGGACGCCCGGGGTGTCCGGGACCTCGAAGGAGTGGCTCGCGACGATGGACGGATCCGTGAGGAAGAGACAGTAGCTGCCGACGCCCCACGCCTCATGGCTGGTGACGTTGTTCGCCACCTTGTACGCCGCCCAGCCCTGCGTCCCGCCGCCGCTCGTCCACGAGGCCTGATTCGGTACGTCGTACGGCATCTCGTTCTGGTAGAAGTACGTCTTTCCGCCGTTGCCGTTCCAGAGCGTCTCGTACTGCTGGTAGTGCTCGACGAACAAGCCGTACATCGTCACATCGTTGCCGTTGACCACCAATCCGTTGGCCGCGGTGTTCACGTTCCAGCCGACCTGGTCGCCGTGGTCCGCACGCCACAGCCACATGTGGTCGCCGATCACGTTGTTGCTGTTGACCTGCATGCTGACCGTTGCCTTGCCGAGGTGCGAACCGCCGCCGATGCGAACGAACACGTCGTGCAGTGAAGTCGGGTTGGCTGCGTGGTTGGCCGTTGAACCGGGAGTGCCGATCTGGACCAGCACCGGCGAGTTCACCGCGCCGGCGTCGATCAGCAGACCGCCGAGCTTGACCCCGTCCACGTCCGCGACCGTGATCGCGCTCTGACCGGTGTCGGGTTGCAGGGTGGCCATCCCGAGCCCGAGGACGACGGTGTTCGGCTTGGTCACCTTGATCGCGTCGGTCAGGTGGTAGATGCCGGGGGTGAGCAGCAGGTGCTTGCCCTGGTCGAGGGCCGCGTTGATCGTCGCGATCGGGGTGTCCGGCTTGGCGACCAGGAACTGGCTGAGCGAGATCGACGTACCGGCCGGGTTCCCGTTCGACCAGCTGGTGCCGGACGAGTTCTGCCGCAGCGCCGGGACGAACACGTTGTAGCTGCCGGCGTTGTCGACGTACAGGAACGGCTTCTCGCGGATCACCGGCGTCGTGCCGACGACCGTGTGGGACGGGTCCGGGAAGTGCTGCGGCGGAGCGCCCGCAGTACCGACGAAGACCATGTTCCAGACCGATCCGGCCCAGCTGCCGATCTCCGAGTTGCGCGACAGCCACTGCTGCTGCGAACCCGACACGACCCGGCCGTCGATCTTGGTGTCGGCGAACAGACCACCGCTGGCCCAGCCGTCACCACCGCTCCAGAGCTGGATCTCCGGTGCGCCCTTGAGGTGCATCCGCCGGTACGGCGCGGCTTGGGCTGCTGCCCAGCGCTCGATCTGGCCGTTCGGTGGGGTGACCGCCAGGTTCTCGGCCGAGCGCCAGAAGTTCTGGGTGGCGTTCTGCTTGTTGTTCGGGTTGTCGCCCTGCTGCAGCCAGTCCGCCTCGACCCGGACGTGACCGTTGATGTTCACGTCGTCCGGGAGACGGCCGAGGCCGGCCACCTGGGTGTTGAAGCCGAGATTCACGTCAGCGGTGTAGGTGCCTGGCTTGAAGAGCAGTGCGTTCCGCTGGGTGCCGAACTGGTTGGTGTGCTGCTGGGCAGCGACCTGGTCCAGTCGAGCCTGCATCTGGGCTTGCGGAGTGGCCGGGGTGAAGACGTCGACGTTCGGGCCGAAGTCTGGGTTCATCGGGTCGGTCGGCGGGATCACCGGGCCGGTGCCACCGCCGGTGTCGCCGTAGACCTGGAACTCCCACAGCGAGTAGCCGTAGCCGGTCGTGCGCTGGGTGCCGTACATGCGGACGTAGCGGCCGCTGCCGGTGACATCGAGGGTCTGGGTTCCGCCGGTGCCGGTCGTGGTCGAGTAGATATCCGTCCAGGGACCTGTCGGACTGCTGGAGACCTGGAGCTTGAAAGCCTTCCCGGCGGCCGTCTCCCAGTTCAGTACTACGCGGGTCACGGTCGCGGTGGCGCCGAGGTCGACCTGGAGCCACTGCGGGTCGCTGAAGGCACTCGACCACCGGGTGCCGGTGTTGCCGTCGACGGCGGCCGCAGCCGGCGTACCGGCGCCTTCGCTGGAGGAGCTGGTGACTGGCTTGCCTTGGGACAGCAGGGTGACGGCAGCCTGAGCTCTGCCGGCTACGAGGGCTGTGGCGATCAGGACCGCTGCTGTCACCAGAAGCAGCAATCGGCGGAGGACGGGTGGGGATTTCGACATGGCGGAACCAATCAGGAGACGGATGGGCGACATCGTCCTGCAGGCTGAGAGAGCGCTCTCTCAGAGATTGAGCCGTCTTCACCCACCTGTCAAGGGAACGTTCCCTGAGTCTTGGTTCCGGAACTTCTCAGTCGGTGAGATCCAAGGCATCGAGGGCCTCGGAAAGCTTCGCGAGCGCGGCTACCGCGTCGGCCAGCGGGTCCGCACCCAGTACCGCGGAGAGCTCGCGGGCGTGATGCGCGTGATGGGGGCCGATCGCCATCATCGCGGCGCGGCCGTCGGGCGTCAGCGCCACCAGTTTGGCGCGACGATGCGCGGGATTGTCGTGGTACTCGGCCAGGCCGCGATCCACGAGGAGGTCTGCGGTCCGCTGCACGGCTTGGCGGGTGATGCCCATCTCCCGCGCGACGCCCGACACCGACAGCGGCTCATCGCGGACGGCGCCGAGCACCTGCCACCAGGTGGCAGTCAGGCCGGTTGGCCGAGCGAGATGCTCGGCCAACTCGAGGAACTGCCCGTTCAGCTTGAACGCCGTCAACGCGGCGGCGCTGAGCAGTTCTTGTTCGCGTTTCGTCATCGTGTTCCCTGCTGGGTCAGGCGGACATCAGTTCGTAGAACCCGGCCGGGTCCTGCTTGCCGTACAGCTTGTACCAGGACGCCAGCACCTGCGGCTCCATCACGTCGAGACGCGCCAGGATCTCGCGCGCGAACTCGACCGGCGCCATCGCAGCAGCGGTGATCAGATCGCCGTCCGTCACAGCCGGCTCCTCGCGGTACAGCTCACCGCCCTTGTAGCCCAGGCTGTCCAGGAACGCCGCCGCGTTGCTGGTGTGCGCCCGATCGTCGAGCAGGCCGGCCAGCGCGAGCCCGCCGGTCGCGCCACAGATCGCCGCCACGGGGACGCCGGCCGCCAGGAAGTCCCGGGCCTTGTCGGCGAACGGCACGAAGGCCTCGGTCGCGAAGATGTCGTTGCCGGGCAGGATCAGCATCGCGCTTTCCGCCGGCGTGAGATCCGCGAGAGCGCGATCCGGCGTGATGCGCATGCCGCCCATCGTGGTGATCGGCTCGAGGCTCTGCCCGACCGTCTGCACGGCGAACCTGCCGGGCGTCTTGTGCCACAGCGGCTTGTTGAGGTGCGCGGTCGCGAAACCGGCCTCCCAGTCGGCGAGCGTGTCGTAGACGGCGAGGTGGACAACGGCGGTGGCGGTGTTCTCAGTCATGACAACATCTTGTCGTTTTGACAACGTGTTGTCAAGCGCTCAGAGGAAGGCCAGCAGTTGCTCGGAGGTCTCGTCCGGTGCCTCCTCGGGCAGGAAGTGACCGGCGCCCACGGCCGCCCCGGTCACGACGTCGGCCCACTCCCGCCAGATCTCGAGCGGGTCGTACCAGCTCGCGACCGCGCCGCCCGGATCCCACAACGCGAGCACGGGACAGCCGATCCGCCGCCCGGCGTCCCGGTCGGCGCGATCGTGGTCATGGTCGAGCGTCGCCGCCGCCCGGTACTCCTCGCAGATCGCATGCACCGTCGCCGGATCGCGGAACTTCTCGACGTACTGCGCGCGCACCTCCGCGGGAAACGCATCCGGTGTCGCGGACCAACTGTCGAGCAGCCGCCCGACAAAGACCTCCGGAGCGCCCGCGATCAGCGTCTCCGGGATCGGCTCCGGCGCGGCGAGGAACGACCAGACCCAGTAGCCGAGGCTGAACTCCTTGCCGGCCCGCTCGAACGCCTCGGCGGTCGGCACGATGTCGAGCACGGCCAGCCGCTCGACCCGATCCGGCTGATCGAGCGCCATCCGGTAGCCGCACCGCGCGCCGCGATCATGGCCGACCACCCGGAAGGTGCGATGGCCGAGCGCAGCCATCACCTCGACCTGATCCCGGGCAAGCTCCCGCATGCTGTACGCCGAATGGTCCGGCGGTCCGGCCGGCTTCCCGCTGTCGCCGAACCCGCGGAGATCGGTCGCCACCACCGTGAAGCGCCGGGCCAGCCGGGGCGCCACCCGGTGCCACATGAGATGGGTCTGCGGGAATCCGTGCAGCAGCAGCACCGGCGGGCCGGACCCGCCGCGCCGGCCGCGGATCGTCGTACCGGATGTCTGCAGTTCGAATTCCTCGAAACCCTCGAACACGACGGCACCTCCGGCAGTCCGTTGCCCAGGTCCGCGGGGCCGGAAACGAAAAGCGCCGGCCGATCCCGAAGGATCGGCCGGCGCCGGTTGCCGCTATTGCGTTACTCCAGGCAGATCCGGAACGGGTGGCCGGCCGGGTCCGCGTAGACCCGCCAGCCGCGCTCGTTCTCCGCCGGTGGAGCATCGACCGGGTCAAGCGGTTCGGCGCCGAGGGCGACGACCGTGGCGTGACCACTGGCCAGGTCCTCGACGATCAGGTCGAGGTGGAGTTGTTGCGCTTCGATACCCGGCCAGGTGGCGGGTACGTAGTCCTCCGAACGCCGGAACGCGAGCGACGAGCCGGGGCCGGTCAGGCTCCGCCAATCGCCGTCGCCGTGCTCATCGATCTCCAGACCGAAGAGAGCTGAGTAGAACTGGGCGAGCTCGAGTGGATCCGGGCACTCCAGTACCACCGAGCCGAGCCGCCCGGCAGTACTGCCCGGCTGCTCTGCCACCTGCGTCATCTGTCCTCCAGCTTCGTGATTCATGCGGCCAGGCCCGTCCTGGTCAGAAGGCCCGGCCGCCTACGATGACAGGTCGACCACCCCCTGCGCATCTTTCGACACGCGGTGCTGGATTCCTTCCCCACCCCACGCCCCGATCGGTTGACACTTCAGCAGGATCAGTCCCTGACCTGGCAGAGTTCCGTTCATGACCGCCCAGCCCGCGTTCGTGAAGGAACGGCACGATGCCCCGCCCGGGTTCTTCGAAGTCGAGGCTGCCGGCCTGCGCTGGCTTGCGGTCCCCGGCGGCGTGCCGGTGGTCGAACCATTGGAGGTCTCCCCCGGCCGGCTGGCCACCCCGACGGCTGTTGCCCGTCCCGCCGACCGGTGCCGCGGCCGACGAACTCGGGCGGCGACTGGCGGTGACTCACGACGCCGGCGCCCACCACTTCGGCGTACCGCCTGATGGGTGGGAAACCGATGGGTTCATCGGCACGATCGAACTGCCGCATGCCCTGCAGCCCGTCGACTCCTGGGGCGAGTTCTACGCGACCTACCGCATCCAGCCGTACGTGCGGACGGCGTACGACCAGGGCACGATCGACAGCCATCACGTAGACGTCTTCGAGAAGCTGTGCCGGACTCTGGCGGCCGGCAAGTACGACGACCCGGCGGAGCGCCCGTCCCGCATTCACGGCGACCTGTGGTCCGGCAATGTGTTCTGGTCCGACGACGGCGTCCACCTGATCGACCCGGCGGCTCACGGCGGGCACCGGGAGACGGACCTCGCCATGCTCGGCCTGTTCGGGATGCCTCAGTTGGAGCGCGTACTGCGGGCGTACGACGAGGCGCACCCGCTGACGGAGGGCTGGCGCGACCGGGTCGGATTGCACCGGCTGCACCCGCTGCTGACCCACGTGGTGATGTTCGGCTCGGCGTACGTCGCGCCGGCGCTGGCCATGGCGCGCAAGTACCGCTGAAATAGTTAAGGAGTTTGCCAATTGATCTTGACTCCGGCTGTGAGCCGTCGTTCACTTCCGGTCATGGACCGACATCCCCGCCTCAATCGTCGGGTCTCGCTGGCCGGCCTCCTCACGGCCGCCCTGCTAGCGACTCCCCTGATCGCCGTCACCACGCCTGCCGCAGCCCAGCCATCGGCCCAGGGAGCGCCCGCCTTGATTCCCCAACCGACCTCGCAGCACGCGCTGCCGAACCAGACCTTCACGCTGCAGCCGTGGAGCATCGTGGGGGTCGACTCGTCCGCCAAGGAGAGGCGTGCGGCCAAGAAGGTCGCCGACCAGCTCACTGCACAGCTGCGCCGCTCGACCGGCTACAAGCTGCCCGTACTGCCGGTGCTGCCCGGCTTCGCCGACATCCGGCTGTCCACCAACGGCCCGGCCTCGCTCGGCGCCGAGGGCTACCAGCTGCGAGCCGACCGCTCGACGGATCACGGTCACCGCTGCGACGCCTGAAGGCCTGTACCGCGGTGTGACCACCCTGCGGCAACTCCTGCCCGCCAAGGCGGACGCTCGGACCCGTCAGTCCGGCCCGTGGAAGATCGCCGGTACGACGATCTCCGACTCGCCGCGGTACGCGTACCGAGGCGCGATGCTCGACGTGTCCCGGCACTTCTTCTCCGTGGCCGAGGTGAAGCGCTACATCGATCTCATCTCGCTCTACAAGCTGAACAAGCTGCACCTGCACCTGTCCGACGACCAGGGCTGGCGGATCCAGGTGGACAGCTGGCCGCGGCTCACGACGTACGGCGGCAGCCTGGAGGTCGATGGAACGCCGGGTGGGTCGTACACGAAGGCGCAGTACAAGGAGATCGTTCAGTACGCCGCGGACCACTACCTGCAGGTGATCCCCGAGATCGACACTCCTGGGCACACGAACGCCGCACTGGCGTCGTACGCGGATCTGAACTGTGACGGGGTGGCGCCGCCGCTCTACACCGGTACCGACGTCGGCTTCAGCTCGCTCTGTGTCGCCAAGGACCTCACCTACAAGTTCCTGGACGACGTGTTCCGGGAGGTCTCGCAGCAGACCCCTGGCGATGTCGTCCACCTCGGTGGCGACGAGGCGCACTCGACTCCGCACACGGACTACCAGACGTTCGTGCCGAAGGCGGCTTCGTCCATCACCAAGCAGCACAAGCGCGTGATGGGCTGGCAGGAGATCGGCGACACCGATCTGCCGCCGGGCAGCATCGCGCAGTACTGGGGTACTGACGACGAGGGCTCGCAGGAGCTCGCCCGGAAGGCCGCAGCGAAGGGCGCAACGGTCGTGATGTCGCCGGCGAACCGGGCGTACCTGGACATGAAGTACGACGAGAGCACGCCGTACGGGCAGGACTGGGCCGGTCTGGTCGACGTGAAGACCGCCTACGACTGGAACCCGGCGACGCTGGTCCCGAACCTGCCGGAGAAGGCCGTGGCGGGTGTCGAGGCGCCGATCTGGACCGAGACGCTGGACAACCTCGACAAGCTCGAATACATGGCGTTCCCGCGGCTGCCGGGTATCGCCGAGCTGGGCTGGTCGCAGGCGTCCTCGCACAACTGGGACACCTACAAGGTCCGTCTGGGCGCTCAGGGCTCACGCTGGGACGCGCTCAGCGTGAACTTCTACCGGGCGCCGGAGATCGACTGGCACTAAGAGTTGGGGGAGCTCCTTCGGGAGCTCCCCCTTTGCTATTCCCGGCGCAGGACGCGGTCGACTAGCCAGGCGGTGTCGTGATCGAGGTCCTGCTCCGCGACGGTGAGCTGGGTGGGCTCCGCGTCTGCGTGCTCGCGCACCTCCAGTCGGTAGACATACCGATCGGGGTGTGGACGACCCGATCCGAGCTGCTCCGGATCGAGCGCCTGGACGGCCTGTTCGAGCCGCTCGCTGTCCGGTTCGGCCGTCGTGTCGAGCTCCCCCTGGGCAACCAATCCGGCGAATCCGCCGCTGCGTACCACTTTGAGGATCAAGTCCCGCCTCCGTCTCACGTCGTACGGCACACCTTGACCTGCTGCCCAGCAGTTGTCCAGGTGTGCGACACGCCGACAGATCCGGGTCGCCATTACCCGGCGTACAGAGCCCGTTGTCCTTCCTTGTCTGCCGACGGAATCGCTTGCGGGAGCGGGGCCGGCGGAGAAACAGCAGGTCGGCGTGGGTTTCGTTGTCGCGGGCCCGGGCCAGGCCGGGCCCGGTGCTGCCCGTCATCGCTGCCACGACCCGGACACGGAGCGTGGCGACCGGCAACTATCCGCGACACGTGTTCCCGATCACCCCCCACACAGAGCCCAGGATCGGCTACAGTTATCGCGTTGCAGTTTTGGACTCCCACTGACTTTTGCTGTGCTGTACGGCCGGTTTCGTCGTCTGGGGCCTTTCGGCGACACGCGGTTCATGAGGTGTGGATCGCGTCTTGTTACAAGCCATCAAGGAGATAGACAACAATGGCTGTCGGTACTGTCAAGTGGTTCAACGCTGACAAGGGCTTCGGCTTCATCACCCCGGATGACGGTGGCGCGGACGTGTTCGCGCACTACTCGGCCATCCAGACCTCGGGCTTCCGCTCGCTGGACGAGAACCAGCGCGTCGAGTTCGAGATCACCCAGGGCCAGAAGGGCCTTCAGGCGGAGAACATCCGCCCGATCTGATCTTCGGATCAGCCTTCTAAGAACTGAAAAAGAGAGGGCCACACACCGATCGGTGTGTGGCCCTCTTCAGCGTTTCGCGGCCGGGTACATTGCTTCGCGACCCGCGAGGAGGACCCGAATGACCGACCCGCACGCCCATTACCTCCGCGAGGAGGAGGACGCCGGCGAACGGCTGGACCGGCAGTGGAACGAACTGCTGCAGGAACTGCGGCTGGCCCAGACCGGCACCCAGATCCTCTTCGCGTTCCTGCTCAGCATCCCGTTCAGCAACCGGTTCCAGGAGGCGGACGCGTTCACCCACGACGTCTTCGCCGGCACCCTGATCACCAGCGCGCTGGCGGTCGGCCTGTTCCTGGCGCCGGTGTCGTTCCACCGGATCCTGTTCCGGAAGAAGATGCGCGACCGGATGATCCCGATCGCCGGCCGGATGGCCGCCGGTGGCCTGTTCTTCCTCATCCTGGCGATCAGCAGCGGTGTCCTGCTGGCCATCGACGTCGTGCTCTCCCGGACCGCCGCGTTCATCGTGGTCGGGATCGTCCTCGCCTGGTTCGTCTTCTTCTGGTACGTCGTACCGCTCTGGATCCGCCGCGTTACCCCTTCCAACGGGGAATGACTTCGGCGGCTACCTCCTCGAGCACGTCTTCGGTCCCGGCGTACACGCCTTCGGCTCGGGGCCAGTGGGTGATGACGTCGCTGAAACCGAGCTCGGCGGCCCGGCCGGTCGCGTCCTCGAAAGCGGCCACGCTGCTCAGCGCGAAGCGGGAGTTGTCGATCGAGAGGTAGCGGTCGATCGGCTTCCCGTCCAGTACGTCGTCGAGCCGGCTCGCGAGCTCGGCGACGCCGCGGAACCAGTCGTCGTACCCGTCGGCCTTCTTGCCGGTGGTGACCCAGCCGGCGCCGTACCGGGCAGCGAGCCGGAGCGATCGCGGGCCGTTCGCAGCCATGATGAACGGGACACGTGGTTGCTGGATGCAACCCGGCAACGTGCGGCCGTTGCGCGTCTCGAAGTACTCGCCCTTGTAGTCGACCTTGTCGGTGGTCAGCAGCGTGTCGAGCAGCTCGACGAACTCGGTCAGCCGGTCGACCTTCTGCCGCGGGCTCAGGTCCTCGCCGCCGAGGATGGTGGTGTCGATCCCGCCGCCGGCGCCGATCCCGCAGAGGAACCGGCCGTCGGAGATGTCGTCCAGCGCGAGGATCTCGCGGGTCAGCGCCAGCGGGTGCCGGAAGTTCGGGCTGGTGACGAAGGTGCCGAGCTTGATCGTCTCGGTGACCAGCGCGGCCGCGGTCAGGGTGGGCGTCGTCCCGTACCACGGTGAGTCCTGCAGGCCGCCCCAGGTGAGGTGGTCGTAGGTCCAGGCGTGGTCGAAGCCGAACTCCTCCGCGCGGCGCCATTTCGGCGCGGCCTCCGACCAGCGGTACTCGGGCAGGATCGTGATTCCGAATCGCATGATCCGCACAGTATCCGGTCGGTTTCGCGGTCCTGACACTGGGAATAGATTGAGTGTTCAACTACATTGGAAGAGGTACCAACGTGTTCTGAGAGGCAGGGAGCCATGACAACCCCGGTGCTTTACCTGAGCCACGGCGCGCCACCGCTGGCCGACGACCGCGTCTGGACCGCGGAACTCGCCGCGGTCTCGGCCGGCATCGCCAAACCGACCGCGATCCTGATCGTGTCGGCGCACTGGGAGGCGGCTCCGCTCACCCTCGCGGCGACGGAGACCGTGCCGCTGTTCTACGACTTCTGGGGCTTCCCCGACCGGTACTACGAAGTGCAGTACGCCGCACCGGGCGCTCCTTCGCTCGCTGCCCAGGTCCGGAAGCTGCTCTCGGCTCCTGGCACTCCTGTGTACGACGATCCGTCGCGTGGGTTGGACCACGGCGCCTATGTGCCGCTGAAGGAGATGTATCCCGACGCCGACGTACCGGTGTTGCAGGTGTCGATGCCGACTCTCGATCCTGCTGCGTTGTTCGAGATCGGGCGGAAGCTGGCGCCGCTGCGGGAGCAGGGCGTGCTGATCGTCGGGAGTGGGTTCACGACGCACAACCTCAGCGCGATGAGCATGAGTGGTGGGCCGGATGGGCCGGCGCCTTCGTGGTCGATCGAGTTCGATGACTGGGCTCAGCGGGCGTTGGCTGCGCAGGACTTGGATTCGCTGATCGACTTCCTGCACAAGGCACCGGCGGCCGGGATCGCGCATCCGCGGACGGAGCACTTCGCGCCGCTGTTCGTGTCTTTGGGCGCGGCGGAGAACTCGCTCGGCACGGCATCTACCGTCGTGGACGGGTTCTGGTACGGGCTGTCGAAGCGGTCCTGGCAGATCGGCTAGCGGGGCGGCGTCGGGAACGTGGCGAGGGTGGTGGTGCCGATGCTGCTGAGCCAGACCTTGCCGTCGCGTTCCCGGACGCCGGTGGGCATGTGGAAATTCGGGTGCTTGCCGCGGAGGTCGTGAACCAGGTTGCCGTCATCGTCGTACGCCTGGATCTCGATGATGTCGGCCGCCTTGGGTTTGACCGCGTCGGGGAGGGCCCAGACGAGCTTCCGTAGTACGGGCGGCTTTGGCAGGAGCAGGTCGAGGAGGGCGTTGCGGGGCGAACCGATGGCGACCCAGATCAGGCCGTCCGAGCCGCGCGCGATGTTGTCCGGCAGGCCGGGGATCTGCGCGACGAGGACCGGCTCGGCGTCGGGGTTGGTGAGGTCGAGTTTGTAGAGGCCGTAGCTGGCGGTCTCGGCGAAGAAGAGGGTGTTGCGGTCGCCGCTGAGGGCGACGCCGTTGGGGAACGGGCGGCCGGTGGCCAGCGTGGTGAGCTCGCCGTCGGGGGTCAGCCGGTAGACGCTGCCGGTGCTGGAGTGCTCCAGCAGGTCGGCCATCCACTCGGAGACGCCGAACCTGGTCGACGAGTCGGTGAAGTAGATCGTGCCGTCCGGAAGTACGTCCGCGTTGTTGCAGAACTTCATCGGCCGGCCGCCGACTTCACTCAGCAGGGTCTCGAGGTGATGATCCTTGTCGAGCGTCAGCAGACCGCGATCGGCGTCGCAGATCAGCATCTTCCCGTCCGGCAACCACTCGAGCCCCAACGGCCGCCCGCCAGTATCGGCGAGCGTCGTGATCTGCCGCCCATCAGCACTGACCTTGAGAATCCGCCCGTCGACAAGCCCGGTGATCACACTCCCGTCCTCATCAATCAGCGCATCCTCCGGCCCCTCCCCCGGCAACGCCACAACCTCCACCTGCAACGGCCGCGGTTGCCGCTCCGCCCCAGCCGCCGGCGGATCCCAACGAACCGGCACAATCCTCGACTTCACACCCATGCCCAGACAGTAACCACTCCAGCCCAATCCGCAACCACCTCAAGAGAAAGCCCACCCCGTCGCCGATTCCCACCCACCCCAGGACGCGGCTCCTCGGTCGCCGCTGACAACAGCACCCTCATCGCGGCATCACCCGATCCCTACACCCGGTCATGTCTCAGCCCGATGGACCTTGTCTCTCGGCGCTCCCGTCAGACGCGGACTCTTCCGTCGCCCCTCGCTGCTCTACACGGCGAGCCAGTTGTCGGCGCGCAACCGCAACTCACTCGGCTGGATTCCGCACCAGTGGCGTGCCGACGGACAGGAGGTGTCCGCCCGATCGCTCCTGCCTCACGCTCACCGCCTGGTCGGCAAGCCCTCGCCCAGCGCATACCTCATGTCCATCGGTACGCCCGACGGCGGCAAGTCAGGCGGGTGTGCGTAGTAGGGCCCACTGGTAGTGCATGGGGCCGGGGGCGGCCCAGGTTGTCCAGTTCTCGATTGTTGCGTGCTTTTGGAGCTCTTCGCGTAGGGCGTCGTCGGTGCGGATGCTGAAGAATCTTGGAGGGCCGAAGTCGTGATCGCCGTCCCAGGTGCTCTCGCGGACGGTCTGGTCTCCCCAGAGGCCGATGGCGAGGGGTGAGCCGGGGCGGAGGACTCTCACGATCTCCGCCAGAGCTGCTGGGAGGTCTTCGTTGGCGACGTGCAGCAGGGTGCTCATCGTCCAGGCTGCGTCGAAGGCAGCGTCCTCGAAAGGCAACTGCAGGACAGAAGCTACGTGGGCGTCCAGGCCAAGTGCCCGGCAGGTGTTGACGCTTTCGGGGGCAAGGTCCACGCCGGTGTAGGTGAGGCCAGCGGCAACGAATGCTTCGCCGTCTCGACCTGGCCCTGAGCCGATCTCCAGCACAGACTCGAGCCCCTCCTCTTTCAAGTGGCTCAGGAACGCGTCCCGCTGGGCCAGTCGGTGAGGCGGAAGAGGCCGGTCGACGCGGTCACGGACCTCAGCGTCGTAGTAGGTGACCAGGTCGGCTTCTCGTTGGCGTCGCGCGGAGTTCATGAGACCGGATCTTGTCATCACTCGAGTGCATTCGTCGGTGATCTCGCGGCATCGTCAATCAGTTGGTTGACAATGGACCGGCGGGGACTTACGGTCATTGTCAACCGAATGGTTGAGGTTGGGGAGTTGGGGATGAGCGATCCGTTGTCGCAGGTGTTTGCGGCGTTGGCTGATCCGACCAGGCGGGATCTGGTGGCGCGACTGACCGATGGGGACGCGAGTGTCGGTCAGTTGGCGGCGCCGTACGACGTGAGTGTGCAGGCGATCTCCAAGCATCTGAAGGTGCTTGAGCAGGCTGGGCTGGTCAGCCGTTCCGAGGAGGGGCATCGGAGTCCCGTGCATCTGGAGGCGGAGGTCTTCGACCTGATGACGAAATGGATCGAGCGGTATCGGCAACGGGCCGAGGACCGGTACCGGCGACTGGATGCGGTACTGGCGGAGATGGACGACGAGGCGGCCGGGCAACGTCCGGCGCGCGAGGAGACGGCATGAACGAGACTTTGAAGACGGCGATCGAGGCGGACCCGAAGGTTCCGATCATTCGGCTCACCCGCGACTTCGCGGGTACGCCGGCGCAGGTGTTCCGGGCGCATACCGATCCGGAGGTGTTCGTTCGGTGGGTCGGTCCGGATGGGATGACGACGACCGTTGATCGGTGGGATGCGAGCACGGGCGGCAGTTGGCGTTATGTGTCGGCCCGGGATGGGATGGAGTTCGCGTTCCACGGGTGCTTCCACGAGGTCCGGGCGGATCGGATCGTGCAGACCTTCACGTGGGAGGGCGAGCCGGATGGGGTCGCATTGGAGACGCTCGAGTTCGAAGACCTCGGCGACGGGCGCACGCGGTTGCACACCCAGTCGCTGTGCGACAGCTTCGAGAGCCGCGACGCCTGGCTCCGAAGCGGAATGGAAACCGGCCTCAACCAGGGCTACGCGAAACTAGACGCACTACTCGCCACCGGCGGGAGCGCCGGTGGCGGCGCAGGTGAGAGCGCGCAAGCCGCCGCGGGCGAGAGCGCGGACGCGGCCGTCGGCGAGAGCGCGGAAGCCGCCGCGGGTGAGAGCGCCGGGATTGCTGCAGGGGTGGAGAGATGAGCCTTCCTGTCGAGCCGAGCGAGCGGCATCGCGTGGTGGTTGCCGGGTTCACCGAACGGGTGCTTGGCGCAACCGACTGGGATGCGCCGGCGCCGGTACCGGATTGGCGGGCCCGCGACGTCGTCGGTCACCTGGTCGAGTGGTTCCCGGGATTCCTGAAGAGCGCGACCGGGCTGGTACTCGAGAGCGGCCCGTCGCCCGAAAAGGACCCGGTCGCCGCCTGGCAGGTACACGCCAACGCAGTACAGCGACTCCTCGACGGCCCTGAGTCGACCACCCCGTTCAAGCACCCAATGATCGGCGAAATGCCACTCCCGGACGCCGTCGACCGCTTCTACACCACCGACGTCTTCCTCCACACCTGGGACCTTGCCCGCGCCACCGGCCAGGACGAGCACCTCGACGAGGAACACTGCGCCGACCTGCTCGCCGGAATGACCCCGATCGAAGACCTGCTCCGCTCCTCTGGCCAGTACGGCCCCGCGGTCCCGGTCCCACCCGACGCCGACGTACAAACCCGCCTCCTTGCCTTCATCGGCCGCGACCCCCTTCGCAGCAAGGACTGAAGGCATCCGACATTCGGGGCCTATTCGCCGGTGGAGCCGTCCAGATGTTCTCGGAGGAGGTCGGCATGGCCGTTGTGGCGGGCGTATTCCTCGATCATGTGGGTGAGAACCCAGCGCAGGGAGAAGCGTTCGCCGCCGTCTGAGCCGACGGTGCTGGGGTCAAGGTCGGCAATGGCAGCACGCGCAGCGGTGACAGCTTCGTCGTACCGGCGGAGGTCGTCGGCGTACGCGGCCGGATCGAGGTCGGTCCAGGCGCGGTCGGGAGTCTCGGGCGTGTAGTACGGGTAGCCGGCGGGCTGGTCGGTGAAGGTGCCGACGAACCAGCCGAGCTCGTCCTCGGTGACGTGCCGGACCAGCCCGTGCAGGGTCAGCGTGGACGGCGCCAGTACGGCGGTGCCCAGTTGCGCAGGTGTCAGGCCCTCGCATTTCCAGCGGAGGGTGGCGCGCTGGAAATCGAGGAACGCGACCAGCGTCTCCTTCTCGCCAACTTCAGTGGGTGGGTCGGGTCGTCCATGCAACTCCATGCCCGCAACCTATCGGGCCGCGCCGACAATCTCCGCCCAGCGGAGGACGCGGTTAGGACATGGGGGCCACGCCGGGAGTTGCTTCGGGTGGGGCGGTGTAGGGGACGGGGTTGGTGGCGCCGAGGAGGCGGCGGGTGAGGGCGTCTCGGTCGGAGAGGAGGTCTTCGGCGGCGGCGCGGAGTTCGGCGTCACCGGGAGGCGAGTCGTTCTCGGCGCCGCCGAGCACTGCCCGGCGTACGAGCTCCTTGGCGAACGACGCCGTCGTACCCTCCGTCATCGCCACCACCTCGTCGACGACCGCAGGGCTCAGCGACAGAGCCGGTCCGTAGAGCGACAGCAATCGCGCCCGACCAGCCGCGTCAGGCAGCGGAATCTCGACAGCAAGATCGACCCGACCAGGACGCTGGCTCAGTGCCGGCTCCAGCAGGTCAGCGCGGTTCGTGGTGAGCAGGAAGGCGACGTCCGCCTCCTCGGTCAGCCCGTCCATCTCGTTCAGCACCTGGAAGAGCAGCGGCCCTCCCCCATACGCGTGATCCCGTGACTCCGCCACCAGATCGCAGTCCTCCAGTACGACGAGCGCCGGCTGCAGCATGCGCGCCAGCCCACAAGCCTCTGCGATATAGCCGATACTCGTCCCCGCCAGCAGCACCACCGTGAACTCAGGCAGTCGCGACAGCAGATACCGAACCGTGTGCGTCTTCCCGGTCCCAGGCGGCCCGTACAGCAGCACACCACGCCGCAGATGCTGCCCAGCAGAGAGCAGCGCCTCGCGGTGCTCCGCGATACCGATCACCTCACGCTCGACGCGTTCCAGTACGCCGGCCGGCAGCACCACGTCGTCGCGCGAGATCCCCGGCCGCGCATGCAGCCGGAACGGCCCGACCCCATGACCGAACTCGTGCCCCTCGAACGACACCACCTGCCCGCGGAACACGTTGTGCTCCAGCATCAACGCCGGCAGCTCCCCGAGGAACCGCTCACCAGCTTCCTTGCTGACGGCAATGATCTCCAGCTCCACCGCACCACGCCCGTACTGCGGGTTGGCGGCGCGTAGCAGCGCGACGAACCGGTCGTCGCCCTGACTCCCGAGATAGAACCCGAAGGCGACGCAGTCCATCTCCTGGTCGACCGCGATCGAGAGCCGCTGGTAGTCCACCGAGCCGATCCCGTACCGGCGATGCGCCGAGAGCTCGAGCAACTCGGAGAACGAGTGGTGATTGCGATCGGAACCGGCCAGCCCGATCACCTCGAACTCGTCGAACCACGCCTCGACCGCAAGCTGGACGTTCGGCAGGTCGTAGGAGGAGAACTTCGCCGACACCACCGGAAGGTCTTCGGGATCGACGCCGAGATGCGCCAGCAAGCGCTCTCGCAGGCTCTCGCGCGCGTTCTCGGCCGGCGGCAACTGCATCCGCTCCAGAAACCCGTTGAACAGCCTCGCGAACTCCGCCACCTCGTCCGGCTCGTCCATCCCCGTTCCCCTCGCTCGGCCCCGGATGGATACCACCACCCGGGGCCAAGCTTCCTCGTCCGAAGGGTCAGCTTTGGGGGCGCCAGCTGGAGGGGACGCCGGTGGTGTCGAGGGAGTGGCGGTGGCCGCCGGACTTGTCCATCAGCCAGATCACCGGATTGACGCCCAGGCCCGGGATGTCGGGGTTGTAGACGCCGGCCCCGCGACCGTAAGCGAGCCAGCGCCCGTCCGGAGACCAGACCGGACTCAGCTCCTGGACATTCGGCGTGTTCGTCAGCCGCTGCACTGCGCCGCTCCCGACGTCGACCAGCCAGAGGTCGCCCTGCGCCTCGACCGCGAGCTGGTCCCCCTTCGGATTCCAGTCCAGCCGGTAGGCACCCTCCAACGGAATGATCTTGCGAAGCTGCGAGCCATCCGCGCTGTAGACCCGCACATCGTTGAAAGTTGCGACCGCGAACCGATGCCCGTTCGGCGCCCAGGACGGCACCAGATCGTTGCTGTCATGCGTCCCGGTCAGATCACTCCAGCCACCCGGGAACCCGTCCTTGCTCACCCGCCAGATGTCACCACCGGACTCGGCGACGATCCATTGGCCGTCCGGCGACCAGCGCGGGTACGCCGGCGCGAATCCCCCGTCGACCAGCCACCGGTCGTTCGATCCGTCGGACTGCCATCGCCCTGATACTCCAGCTGTCGATATAGGCGATCTGCGAACCGTCCGGCGAGTAGTCCGGGGACGCGTACCAGTACCACTGTCTTCCCAGTGTCTTGAACGCTCTGGCCGTTCGGCTGAACGCTCTGGATGTTGCCTGATCCACCGGCCGCGTCATCGACGGCGACGTACAGGATGCGGCCACCGGGCGACGGCGTACCGGCGTACGCGCGTGGTGCCTGGAACGACCACCAGAGCCGCTGCCACCGCTGCGACCAACAATCTGCGCATGAGATTCCCTTTAGCTAGAACACGACTACCTGGCTCGATGCAGACCGGACCGCGGAAGTTGCGATGGGCTTAAGGTGGAGAAAGGGTCCGGGGGGACTCGCGGACAGAGGGGGATCTGATGCAACGTGCTGTCGTGACGGGTGGGGCCGGGTTTCTCGGGTCGCATCTGTGTGAACGCCTGCTGGCTGACGGCTATCAGGTCGTCTGCCTGGACAACTTCGTCACCGGGAGTCCGGCCAACGTCCAGCATCTGCTCGAGTCGCCGGACTTCCGGCTCGTGCGGTGCGACCTGGTCGACTACATCCATGTTCCAGGACCGGTCGATCTCGTCCTGCATTTCGCCTCCCCGGCGAGCCCGGTCGACTATCTGCAGCTGCCGATCGAGACGCTGACCGTCGGGGCGATCGGCACCTTGCACGCGCTCGGACTCGCTAGAGAGAAGGGCGCGCGGTTCATCCTCGCGTCGAGTTCGGAGACATACGGCGATCCGCGCGAGCACCCGCAGCGCGAGGACTACTGGGGTCACGTGAACCCGGTCGGCCCGCGCGGCGTGTACGACGAGGCCAAGCGGTACGCCGAGGCGCTGACGATGGCCTACCGGCGGACGCATGGCGTCAACACCGGGATCGCGCGGATCTTCAACACGTACGGCGAACGCATGCGCCCGCACGACGGTAGAGCGATCCCAGCCTTCGTCACCCAGGCGATTCGCGGCGTCCCGTTGACCATCGCCGGCGACGGGAGCCAGACCCGATCGGTGCAGTACGTCAGCGACCTGGTCGAAGGGGTGACCCGCTTCGCCGCCTCCGATCACCCGGGACCGATGAATCTGGGCAACCCGGACGAACTGACCGTGCACGAGATCGCGACCAGGATCCGTGAGCTGGTGGGATCGTCATCCGGACTGACCACGATCCCGAAGCCCGAGGACGATCCGATGGTCCGTCGCCCGGACATCAGCCTGGCGACCAAGGTCCTGGGCTGGGAGCCGCAGGTTTCGTTCGACGAAGGGATCGCTCAGGACGATCACCTGGTTCCGAGAGGTGCTAGCGGCGGACGGCAGTCAGGAAGAGATTGGCCGACTTGAAGAGCGATCCGTCGATCCGCAGTGGAGCGTCGAAGAGAGCGCGCGCTCGGGCCGGAGCCAGTAGCGCCGGGACCTGCAGGAACCGCCAGAACAGGTTGGCGCCGTCCCGCGACTGCGGCTGAAACCCTGCCTGGCTGAGCATTCCGAGCAGGTCTTCGGGTCGATAGTTGGTGTGCTCGGAGCGATCCCAGGCCATGTCACCGCGCAGCCCGTCCGACGAATCCTCGAAGCGCTGGCGGTAGACCTCGCGCCCGAACCGCGCCGCATAGACCGCGCGATGCAGCCGGGGCAACCGCAGTTTCGCGTTGTCCGGATCGAGGAACGAGAACACGTGGCGCGCCGGCACTGTCAGTACCAGCAGAGCACCTGGCCGGAGTACGCGATGGACCTCCGAAAGCGTGGACTGCTCGTCGCGCGTGTGTTCGAGCACGTCCAGCATGGTGGCCGAGTCGAAGGACGCGTCGGCGAACGGCAGGTTCTCCCCCACCCGCACGAGCGGCTGATTGCCGGGAAACGAGCTGAGGTAGCCGGGATGCGGATCCGCGCCGACGACGCGCAACGCAGTACGGGCTGTCAGTGCTGACAGGAAGGTTCCGTCGCCGATGCCGAGGTCGAGATGACGCCCGGTGCGCTCACGCAGTTGCTCGAAGGCCCAGGCATAGCGTGCGGTCGGGTGCTTCGCGAACGGGTTGTCCTCGGCAACAGATCTCGCCACGCCGTCCATCACGGATTCCAGCGAGGCTTCGTCCACCGCGGCGAGCGGGTTCATTGCTGCCAGCAACTTCTCCTCGAGTGCCGGATGATCGGCCACTGCGCGGGTCAACGACGACAGCGAGCCCCACAAGGCAATCACTCGCCCCCGCGGCTCTTCGGCGCGGAGAAACTCGACCTGGTGATCGTTGCGCATCTCACCACGCGCGGCCTCGCGGGCAACGGCGATCGGCACCTTGCCCATCCGCTCCACCAGCCGCACCGTGTTGCCCGCATGGGTGATCACGATATCCGCCTCGGCGAGCCGCCGCATGGTCTCGTCGTAACCGATGAACGGCTCATGCGGACACGGCGGCACCAGCGCCGACGTACCGGTCTGGATGAAGACGTCATGATCGGCGCACAACGCGGAGCAGGCGGCGATCAGCCGATCGAACGGCCACGGCCCCATCCCGACCGTGACGAAGACTTTGAGGCGGCTCAATAGAGTTCACCAACGTTCACGGCCCGCTTGTGACGCGCCAGCAACTCTGGGTGCTGAACCACCACCTGACTCGCCAGCGCAGCACAGAGCCGCGCCGCGAGCCCCGGCTTGCCGATCACGTTGAACGTCTCCACCCAAACAGCCGGTACGCCGGCCAGCCGCGCGGCCAAGAAGTAGGGCACCGCGACCCCGCTCCCGGCCGACACCACCAGCTCGATTCCCGTACTACGCAACGTCCGCCGCGCCCGCACCACAGCTCGGACCAGCTCCCGCACCTGACGCGGGCGAAGCTCGGACTCCCAGCGAACGGCGTACGGAGCCAGTAGTTCCGCCGTATCCGGCGCCTGCACCGACACCCACGACACATCGTGTTTGCGCCACCACGGGCGCAACGCAAGCACGTCGAGCAGCACTCCCCCGCTGCTCGACACCAATAAAGTCCGCCGGCCCCCCTGCGTCATTCGCTCATGGTATTCCTGCAGCGCAAGAGTTAGAGTTCGCAGATCCGGGGGGAGCCGCTGATGGGGGGAACCGTCATGGCCAAGGGGCGTTCGGTGGTGCTGGTCGGCGGATCGGGATTCGTCGGATCGGTGGTGCGAGCCCACGCCCGTACTACGGGTCGCCAGGTGACCGTGGTCGATCGGCGACCACCTGCGGACGACAGCGAGTTCCAGCAGCTCGACCTGCTGACCGGCGTACCGGTTCTTCCGGATGGTCGTGTGGTTCTCCTGGCCGGCAACAGCGATCCGCGGACTGCGCATCCATGGCAACTCGTGCTCGACAACGCCTTGGCGACAGCGCGCCTGCTACCGGCCCTCGCCGACCGAACAGTCACCTTGATCTCATCAGCCGAGGTCTACGGCACCGCTCCCCTGGCCGACCACTGCGAACTTCCGCTCGACGACGAAGCTCTTACAGCCTGGTGCGAGAAGGCGATCCAACTAGCCAAGAACCCTTGCCCATCATGGCTTGCAGCACCACTGTGTCGTGAGCTCGCCGAAGCCGATCCGTCCGGCCGCTGGGTCTACGGCATGGCGAAGCGCGCCCAGGAGCTGCTCGTCGCCTCGGTCGTCCCCGCCAACCGGCTGACGATCTTCCGCACGGCCAACCTGTTCGGCCACGGGCAGGACCGGGTCGTCGCCCGCGTCGCCCGACGCGCGTTGGTCGGCCTGCCGATCCGCATCACCGACAGCGTGCGAACCTTCATCGCCGCCGACGACCTGGCCAACGCCGTACTGCGAGAAGACGTCACGGGCCTCTTCAACGCAGGCACTGGGAAGCTTCGGCTCACCGATCTCGCCAAGCTCGTCCTTGATGAGCTCCAGCTCGACGTGCCGGTGGAGGTACTGCCGTCACCGCCCGACGACAGCAGCGGCGATCTCGAGATCAAGCCCTTCCTCCGCCTGCTCGATCTGGTCGAGGATCAGCACCTGGACGACACTCTGCGCACCTTCGTCCGCGAACTCGAGGTCGTGCCCGAGTTCCACCCGCCGCTGCCCGTGGTCATCCCGCCGCTCCCCTTCGCCCCGGATCTCGTGGCAGCCCGATCCGCCTCGGCGCTGCAATCCGGCGTACTGAAGAGTGGTGGTCCGCTGACCACGAGACTGACCGAGTTGCTGAGTGAGCGGCTGGAGCTGACCGACGAACACACTTTGCTGGCCACGGCATCCGGTACGGCGGCGCTGCGGCTCGCAGTACTGGCTGTCGCGGGGCCTGCGAAGCCTGGGCAGGTCGCCGTGCTGCCCTCGTTCACGTTTGTGGCGACTGCTGAGGCTTTGGCGCAGTTGGGGTACAAACTTCGCTTCTGTGATGTCGACCTGAAGACCTGGACGCTCGATCCATCGCGCCTCGAAGAGGCTTTGCTACCAGGTGATGTCAGCCTGGTCGTTGCCGTCGACACCCTTGGCGCTCCCGCGAACTACCCAGCAATCAAGGCGATCTGCAGCCGGTACGGCGTATCGCTGGTCGCCGACTCGGCCCCTGCGCTCGGCAGCACCACCAATGGACGGCCGGTCGGCACTCAGGCGGATGCGCACTCGTTCTCGATGAGCTTCGCCAAGGTGGTCTCGGCGGCCGGAGCCGGCGGTTTCGTCGTCATCCCGTCCGATCGACTGTCATCGCTTCAGGCACCGGTCGACTGGACTCGATCCTCGATGCTCGGCGAGGTCCATGCCGCAGCCGCGGTTGATCTGGTGGAGCACCTGGACGTTCTCGTCAACCGTCGTCGGCAAGTGGCCGCTGCCTATGCGGAGCTGCCGGCTGTCGCTCAACAGGTCCTGCCTGGCGATGAGCATGCGTGGGTTCACTGGGTTGCCAGATTCCCCGATCGCGACCGGCTGGCTTCGGAACTCGGTCGGCTCGGCGTAGGGACGAAGCCGTACTACGCGCCCGTGCTGCATCGCCAGGACTGGCAGGGTCTCGCCGAACCTTCCGGCGCGTTGCCAGTGACCGATGTGTTGGCCGACGAGGTGCTCGCGCTGCCGATGTCGTCGGAGATGAACCCTGCCGATGCGGAGAAGGTGGTCTGCGCAGTGCTGGGGATCATGCAGTCCGGCGGCCGATGACCAGCAACTGCTTGCCCAGGTCGGCCAGCTCGGCATGGTCGGCCATGGCGCGTTCCTGATCGAGTTGGCGCTCGTAGTCAGCAGTCAGCGCGGTCACCAGGTCGTCGCGGCCGATGAAACTCGCACCGACCAGCAACCCCGCAGTACTGGTGACTTCTAGGCCTGCCTGCTTGAAGGCGTCCTGCAGGGCTGCGGCGTCGAGAAGATGGAGGTCGGCTTCCTGGTCGTCGATGCGCCAGACGCCTCGTCGGGTGCAGAGTCGTTCCATCGCCTCGTCGGTGCGGTCGGCGCGGACGAGTTCGACCACGAGGCCGAAGAGCGAGTCGACGAGGACGCACATCACGCCACCTGGTTTCAACCAGGTGGCGCACCGGGCGATCGTCGCGGCCGGATCAGCTGTGTATTGCAGGGATCCCATCGCGATGACCGCATCGGCGGATGCGGTCGGCAGGGTGACATCCTCGACGCGATCACGGATCAGGGTGAAGTTGTCGTCCTGGAGGTCCGCCGCTCGGGACGACATCCCCGGTGCCGGCTCGATGCCGATCACCTGGTGGCCCTGCTCGAGGAACCGGCGCGACCAGCGGCCGACTCCGCAGCCGACATCGATCACCAGAGCAGGCGTCGTACCGATGGCTTCGATGCACGCTTCCCAGGCCAGGTCGTCGTACGCCTTGCGATGCGGCGCCGCGAAGTGATCCTCGTACGTCGCCGCGAGTGCGTCGTACAGGTTGGCGGAAGACCTCATGAAGCAACGAGGCTTCGACGGCCCACGTGCCAGAGCAGGTTATCGACGTGGCTGCTCGGCCGCCAGGCGAGGTTCAGGGCGTAGTTGCTGCCGCAGCCCTTGCAGTCCTTCTTGAAGAAGTTGTCGTGGTCCTCGCGGTAGCGCTGGCTGTCGATGATGTCGGCGATCGACTTCTCCCGAACGTTGTCATGGGCATCATGGGCCCAGCAGCCACCGACCTCGCCGGTCGAGTGGACCATCAGCTTGAGCTGGGACTCGGCGCACGGTAGATCGTGCTGCAGGACGTCGCTGAAGTGGCGTCGCAGGTAGCTGAGCTCGGAGAAGTGCGGCAGGTAGCGACCGTCGGCGCGGAGCAGCTGCTCGACCTCGGCCAGTACGGCGTTGATCTGCTCGGTGCCGATCCGGGTCTCGAGCGTGACCTGCCCGGCGCGGAACAGGAACGTCTGGTCGGTCGCGAGGTTGAGGTAGAGCTGGACCTTGAGTCGTTGCGCCAGCCGCATCATGTCCGGCAGGGACTCGATGTTCGACCGCATCACGGTGAAGTTCATCCGGACGCGGAGCTTGAGCCGGTCGCGCTGCTCGACGAGCTCGGTCAGCCGGCCGATGGTCTTGTCGAACGAGCCTTCGACGCCGCGCACTCGCTCGTGGATCTCGGCATCCGGTCCGTCGACCGAGATGTTGAAACTCCGGACGCCCGCGTCGAGCACCGCAGTACGGCGGCGTTCGTCCAGCAGCACCGCGTTGGTGTTGACGTGCAGGTTGCGGATGCCGCGGCTGTAGGCGTAGGCCATCAACTCGGGCGCGTCGCGGCGGAGCAGCGGTTCGCCGCCGGTGAAGTTGGCCTTGACGATGCCGAGCGCGGCGAGCTGGTCGATCACGTCGCGCCACTCGGCGCCGTCGAGCTCCTTGCGGGTGACCGTTCGCCAGCAGGCGCAGCTGACGCACTTCAGATTGCAGTTGTCCGTGAGGAACAACTCCGCTGCCAGTGGCTTGACGTGCAAAGCCGGCCGGAGATGTTCTTTGATCGCGAGCCGGCTGAAGAACACTGCCAGCCTCGCCCGGTCCGCCCACGGCCGGACAGGCAGAACCCGGCCACCCCTTCGTTGCATGCGCATGCTGAAGGCCCCTCCCCCTCGACAGCTACATCGACCGTAGCGCCTGGCCGTTACGAGAACCGCAACATCCGGCCGGGCGCCCGGATGATGACCCGTACCGGAGGGTCCTCCGAAACTGCGGATAGGCTCTGGCCATGACATCGACCGATTCCACGCCCCGTCCGTACAGCGCCTTCCCGGTCCGGATCGGCATCCAGGTCCAGCCCCAGCACGCGTCGTACGCCGACATCCGGCGTACCGTCGCCGAGGCCGAGGAGATCGGCGTCGACATCGCCTTCAACTGGGACCACTTCTACCCGCTGTCGGGTGAGCCGGACGGCCTGCACTTCGAGTGCTGGACGATGCTCGGCGCCTGGGCCGAAGCGACCGAGCGGGTCGAGATCGGCGCGCTGGTCACCTGCAACTCCTACCGCAACGCCGACCTGCTCGCCGACATGGCGCGCACCGTCGACCACATCAGCAACGGCCGGCTGATCCTCGGGATCGGGTCGGGCTGGTTCGAGCGCGACTACGACGAGTACGGCTACGAGTTCGGTACTGCGGGCGGCCGGCTGGACGCCCTCGGCGAGGCGTTGCCGCGGATCGAGGCGCGCTGGGCGAAGCTCAACCCGGCGCCGACCCGCGACATCCCGGTGCTGATCGGCGGCGGCGGCGAGAAGAAGACGCTGAAGCTCGTCGCCCAGCACGCGAACATCTGGCACGGCTTCGGTGACGCCGAGACGATCGCCCACAAGCACGCCGTACTGGACGCGCACTGCGCCACCATCGGCCGCGACCCGGGCGAGATCGAGCGCTCCACCGGCGTCGGCGGCAAGTGCCCCGACGAGATCGGCAAGTCCCTCCTCGACGTCGGCACCCGCCTCTTCACCGTCAGCGTCTCCGGCCCCGACTACGACCTCGCCCTCCTCCGCGACTGGGTAGCCTGGCGCGACGAGATCAACAACGCCTGACCCGGTCCGGCCGTCGAACACCGTTATTTCGCCCGCTGACAGGTTTGTTACCCGTCAGCGGGCGAAATCCGCGACACCGGCCGGGGTGGAGGCTTGGGGTAGGACCCGCGCTCGATAGGATTTCCGGCATGTCTACGCTGCCAACGCCTGGTTCCGTGTTGCCGATCACCCGGTGGGGTGAGGAGCCGATGCATCACGTGAACAAGCCCGTGACCGACTTCGGCGAGGAACTGCAGAAGCTGATCGCCGACATGGTCGCGACGATGAACGCGGCCGAGGGCGTCGGGCTGGCCGCGAACCAGGTGGGCGTCGACCTGCAACTGTTCGTCTTCGACTGCCCCGACAAAGAAGGCAACCGGCACCAGGGCGTCGTCTGCAACCCGGTGATCGAACTCCCCGAAGGCAACGACCGCAAACTCGACGAGGGCGAGGAAGGCTGCCTGTCCCTCCCCGGCGCCTTCACCAAGTGCGTCCGCCCCGACTGGGCCCGCGTCACCGGCGTCGACCAGAACGGCGAGCCCGTCACCTACGAAGGCGACGGCCTGCTGGCCCGTTGCCTCCAGCACGAAACGGACCACACCCAAGGCACCGTCTTCGGCGACCGCCTCTCCCGCAAGTACAAGAAGCGCCTGTACGCCGAAGCCGAGGAACTAGCCCCGGACTACCCCGCCGACTGGCCCGTCTCCCCCATGCTCAACCAGGAAGAACACTCAGACGAAGGCCTCAACGCCTGACCCCCGGTGACTCACCATCTGGCGCCCTCGAGTTGCTCCAGGATCGCGACCGCTGACTCCTCCGCCGTCTGACCAGTCGTGTCCAGCCAGAGTCCTCGTTGGGGGGTGTCGCGGAGCCCCTCTCGGAGGGAGGCGACGGCGTCGGCCAGCGTCATGCCGGGGCCCTGCCAGTCGCGGTAGGAGTTGGAGCCTCGGGCTAGTTCGCGTTCGACGATCGAGTCGATTGATGGGTTGAGGACTACCAGGTGGGCGTCCGCGATGCCCTTGAAGGAGTCGAGCCAGCGGGTGACGTGGTCGCCGAGGATGATGTCGGAGCAGACGAAGTCGAAGCCGGCCTCGAGGTAGTGGCGGGCCACGAGGGCGCTCGCGTCGTACCGGAGTTGTAGTTGGCGGAGCGCCTCCGGGGACGGGTCGGGGGTCATACCGACGGCGCCTGCGACCACCGCGTGGTAGTAGACGTCGCCGTCGACGGTGGCGGCTGGTGGGCCGAGGCGGCTCGCCAACAGCGGCGCGATGGTGGACTTGCCGGCGGCCTGCATTCCGGTGATCAGCACGACTTTCTGCACGACGGCTATCCCATCACGGCCGTCCAGCGGATTTCGCCGATAAGCTTCGGGGATGAGTGGGTTGTCGAGTGAGTCGGGGCCGCGGCGGCCTGTGACGCTTGATGACGTCGCGCGCCAGGCGGGGGTGTCGCAGCCGACCGCGTCGCGGGTGCTCAACGGGAGCGCCCGGAAGGTTGCCGAGAGCTATCGGGAGCGCGTTCTCCAGGCGGCGCGGGAGCTCGGCTACACACCGAACCTGCCGGCCCAGGCGATGGCCCGCGGTACGTCGCGAACGATCGCGCTGGTGATCAGCCTGATCTCCGACCCGTACTTCTCCGCGATGGCGGCCGAGATCATGAAGCAGGCCGAGGCGCTCGGGTTGCACGTGTCGATCGCGGTGACGGAGCGACAGGCAGATCGCGAGCTCGACCTGGTTCGCGAGCTCCGTGGGCAGCAGCCGCGCGCGATCATCCTGGCCGGCACCGGGTACGTCGACCCGCCGTCGGAGCAGCAGCTGATCGACGAGCTGCATCGCTACGAGGAGACCGGCGGCCGCGTCGTACTGATCAGCCGTTCCGATCTCCCCTTCGAGACCGTTGACTTCGACAACCACGAGGGGTCCCGCCAACTTGCGCGAGAGCTCGCCGCGCTCGGCTATCAACGCTGCTTGGTGCTCGGCAGTGGTACTCCCCTGCTCTCCATGCAGCGACGCGTCGAGGGTTTCGTCACCGGGCTGGTCGAGTCCGGGGTCGCCGATGCTCCGAGCCGCGTTCACCACCCTGGCTTCAGCTGGGCCGGCGCCCGCGAATTCGTGCTGGGGCTCAGCGACGAGGAGCTGCAGAGTCTTCAGCTGGTGTTCGCCGTCACCGACGACATGGCGCTGGGAGCCCTTGCTGGGTTGAGAGAGCGCGGTCTGCGGATCCCGGAGGACATCGGCGTCGCCGGCTTCGACGACATCACGACCTTGCGCGACGTAGTACCGAAGCTGACCACCGTGCATGTGGCGCTCAACGCCGTCGCCCAGGAGGCGGTCTACCGCGCGACGACGACCGACACCGCCCTCACCCGCAGGACGGTGCCGGCCTATCCCGTACTACGGGCCAGCACGCCGCCGATCAGCTAGAACTTCACGCCGCCGCTGACCAGATCGATCTTCCAGTAGCGCTGCAGGCTCAGGAACAGGATCGCCAGCGGCACGATCGACACCAGCACGCCCGCGATCACGATCGAGTACTGCGCGGCCTGTCCACCCGTGATGATCATCAGACCGTAGAGCCCGAGCGTCAGCGGATACAGGTGATCGTCGTTGATCATCACGAATGGGAGCAGGAAGTTGTTCCAGATCCCGATGAACTGCAGCAGGAACACGGTCACCAGCGCCGGCAGCATCAGCGGCGCCCCGACCGACCGGAAGATCCGCCACTCACTCCCGCCGTCGATCCGGGCCGCCTCCATGATCTCGTCCGGGACCGAAGCCTCCGCGTAGATCTTGCACAGGTAGATCGCGAACGGGCTGACCAGCTGCGGCAGCAACACCGATGCGTAGTTGTTCGTCATTCCGAACTTCGCCAGCAACAGGAACTGCGGAATCGCCAGCATGATCTGCGGCAGCAACACCGCGGCCACGATCGTCCGGAACAACACCGTGCTGCCGACGAACCGGTACTTCCCCAACGCGTAACCGGCCGCGCCCGCGATCGCCGTGGACAGCAGTCCGCCGCCGATCGCGTAGATCACCGAGTTCACCACCCAGCGGCCGAAGATGCCGTGGTTGTAGGTGAACAGGGCATGCATGTTCGTCCAGAATCCCCCGGTGAACGCCGGCATGAACGGGGCGGACGAGAACAGCTCATCGTTCGACTTGGTCGACGCTATGACGATCCAGAGCACCGGCAATACGCAGTACAGGGCACCGATCGCGAGGATGATCGTGGGCACCCAGCGGGTCCCCTGCTTACGCGACGCGCGGTCGTGTACTACGGCCGGCCGGGTCAACTCGAGCGTGGTCATCGGCCCTGCCTCCGGGTGAGTCGACGGCCGGCGACGTTGACCAGCACGGTCGCGGCGACCGTCATCGTGATCAGGATGAACGACGTCGCGGCGCCCTCGTAGATGGAATTGTTGACGAAGGCATCGGTGTAGACCCGCATCAGACGGCACCCAGGTCGACGAGATCGCGTTCGCCAGCGGCTTCAGCGTCGTCGGCTCGTTGAAGAGCTGCAGCGCGCCGATCACCGAGAACAACGCGACCATCGCCACCGCCGGCCCGATCATCGGCAACTTCACCCGGACCGCGATCTGGAACTCCGAGGCGCCGTCCAGCTCGGCCGCCTCGAACAACTCCTTCGGCAGACTCCGTACTGCGGTGTAGAGGATCACCATGTTGAAGCCGACGACGCCCCAGACCGCGACGTTCGCGACCGAGAAGAAGATGCCTTTGGTGCCGAAGTAGTCGACCACGTCACCGCCGATCGGGCTGGTCGCGGGCAGGTACATGAAGCCCCAGAGGAGCGAAGCGACGACACCCGGTACGGCGTACGGAAGGAAGATCGCCAACCGCGCGAACCCGACCAGCCGGGCCCGTTTCGCGTCGAGGCAGAGTGCGAACACGACCGCCAGGACCACCGTCATCGGTACGCCGAAGGCCGCGATCAGCAGCATCCGGCCGAGGCTCCCCCAGAACTCGTGATCGCTCAGGGTCGCGGTGTAGTTGGTGAGACCGGCCCAGACCTCGGTCGGCTTGCCGCCGCCGAGCAGGCCTTTGCCGACCTTCATCCGGCGGAAGCTGAGGAAGATCGCGTACACCGCCGGGGCGATCGTGAACAGCGCCAGCAGGATGACCGCCGGCGCGATCAGCACGATCGGGAGCAGGCCGCCACGCCCGCGGACTTTCGTCGCGGACGTGGCGCCGGTGCTCCCGCCCAGAGCACGGGATTGGCTCATCTCAGCCGGCCACCTGGAAGCCCAGCTTCTTCATGTCGCTGACGGTGGCCTCCTGCATCGTGTCGAGAGCGCCGGAGAGCGCTGTCTTCTTCTGCAGCGCCGCGCCGAAGGCGTTCGAGAAGGAGTCGAAGGTGACGTTCGCGTTCGGGCCCCAGATGTCGAAGGTCCGGACACCCTTGGAGACGGTCGCCATCAGCGTGTTGTAGTCGGGCTGCGTCGACATGAACGGCGGCGGCGTCTTCAGCACGGGCAGTGCCTGGCCCTGCGCGGAGGCGGGGAACGCCTGCACGTTGGTGATCAGCGAGGTCATGCCGGCGTCGGACGAGTTCATCCACTCGACGAACTTGGCGGCCTCGGCGGGGTGCTTGGAGTTCGTGGTGACCGCCTCGGTCTCACCGCCCCAGATCCCGACCGTGTTGTCACCGGCCGTCCAGGCCGGGAGCTGTACCGCGGCCCACTTGCCGGCCGTGTCCTTCGCGATCGAGGGCAGCTGGTTCGGTCCCCATTGGGCGCCGACCCAGCCGACGATCGTGCCGTTGTTCATGTCTGTGTTCCACTGGGCCGACCAGTTCGGCTGTGGGCTCACCAGGCCCTTCTTGATCAGGCCGTCCCAGTAGTCCGCGACCTTCTTACTCGCGGCATCGTTGATGTTCACGGTCCAGGTGTCGCCGTCGGCCTTCCACCAGTTGGCCCCGGCTTGCTGCGCGAGCCCGGCGAACCAGCCGGGGTCGGCGGCGGTGAAGTTTCCGATGTACTTCTTCGGGTCCGCCTTGTGGATCGCGGCCGCCGCGGCGGCGTACTCGTCCCAGGTCTTCGGCGGCTTGATCCCGAGCTTGTCGAAGACGTCCTTGCGGTAGAAGAACACCATCGGGCAGACATTCTGCGGTACGCCGTACGTCTTGCCCTCGAACTGCACCTGGGAGAGCGCGCTCTTGTCGTACTTCGAAGCCAGGTCCTTCACGTAGTCGTCGATCGGAGCGACCACCTGGTTGGCGATCAGCGCCGGCAACGCCTGGTACTCGACCTCGGTGACGTCCGGGTTCGTGCCGGCCTTGTTGTTGGTGATCAGCTTGTTGTAGAGCGTGTAGCCGGTGCCGGACGGCTTGCTGAGTTTCACCTGGATGTTCGGGTTGAGCTTGTTCCACTCGTCGACGACCTTGTCCATGCCGCCGTCCCAGTTCACGAACGTCAGCGTCACCTTCTCGTTGGTGCTGCTGCTCGGCGTACCGGCGGTGGGCTTGTCGTCATTGCCTGAACAACCGGTGAGTGCGAGTGCCGCCGCGACCAGTACGCCGACAGCGGTAGCGCTCTTACGTGCCTTCATCTTCCGAACTCCTCGCGTGCTCACTGTGATGCCCAGGACGGGTAAGTGGTGGGGGTGGTCTGGATACCGATCCACTGGCGATGGGTGTAGCCGGCCAGTTGTCCTTCGCCCCCGTGCCTTGCATAGCCGTCGTTCACGTGGACCTCGTTGCTCTTCACCTTCTGGGCGAAGGCGAGACCGCGCATCGGGTCGCCGGTGAAGACCGAGTTCATCAACGTGCGATGCCTGTTGACGAGGTCGAGCGCTTCGGCCTCGCTGTCGACGACGGTGATCGGCATCACCGGGCCGAAGATCTCCTCGGTGAACACCGGCATCTGCGGGGTGACGCCGGTCAGTACGGCGGGCTGGTAGAACAGCCCGTCGTACGTGCCACCCGTCGCGAGCTTGGCGCCCGCGGCGATCGAAGGCTTGACGAGTCCCTCGTCGAATCGCTTGAGCTGGGTCTCGCTGATGATCGGGCCGAGGTCGACGTCGTCCCGGAGTGGGTCGCCGACCCGGAGCTTGGAGACGCGCTCGACGACGGCCGCGGTGAACTCCTCGGCGACCTGGCGCATCACGATGTGCCGGCCGGAGGTGATGCAGGTCTGGCCCTGGTACCAGAGGGACGACCAGAGCGCGCAGCTGACGGCTTGGTCGAGATCCGCGTCATCCAGTACGACGAACGCGTTGTCGCCGCCGAGCTCGGTCGCGGCGGCGCGGAAATTCTTGCCCGCGAAGGACGCGATCTGCTGGCCGACCTCGAACGAGCCGGTGAAGTGGATGAGATCCAGATCGGGGTGCTCAGAGAGCGTTCTCCCCGTTTCCGGGCCGTCTCCCGGAACGACGTTGAAGACACCTGCCGGTACGCCGGCTGCCTTCGCTGCTTCGGCGAGGACCTGACCACCGGCGATCGGGGTCAGCTCGGCCGGCTTGAGGACCACCGCGTTGCCATAGGCGAGGCCGGGCGCGAGGGCGCGCATCGCCAGGCTCATCGGGTAGTTCCACGGCACGATCAGGCCGATGACGCCGAGCGGAACCGTCCGCGAGAGCGAGATCTTGCCGCTCTTGTACGGCGGGAGGATCGCGCCGGCGTTCTCGGTCAGCTGGGTCGCGGAGTTCAGCAGCTGGTTGATCGACTGGCCGAGCTCCTCCTCGGCCTTCTCGGTGGTACCTCCGGTCTCGCGAATGATCAGCGTGATCAACTCGTCATGCCGGTTCTCCAACTCCCGCGCGAACGCCCGCAGGATCTCGCTTTTCGTGTTCGCATCCACGTCGGCCCACTCGGCCTGCGCACGTCGTGCCGACCGCACCGCCCGGTCGACCTGCTCCGCTGACGCACTCCCGTACCGCGCGAACGGTTGGCCCGTCGCCTTGTCCAGCACCGGAACCCACTCCGAGGCCGGCGGCTCACACCATCCGTCGATCCACACCTGTGCCTCGTAGTCCCGTAACCCACTCGCCGGAACCGCCATCGGCAGACCTCCCACTCACTCAATCCGGAATGCGCTTTCCCGAAGGATTGCGCATTCCCATTCCCTGGTCAAGACTCAACCAAGCAGTCGTCTGACTACTGTGAGTCACCGACAGACCCAGAACAGGAGATAACCAGTCGGCCGAGCTGTGCGGGGCGCCGGCGTGCCGATGGACAGGAGATATCCGGGGCCAACTAGTGCACCTGAGCGTAAGCCGCTCCCGCGTGTACACCGTCTCAAGGTGCACTACCTGTCGGTCGGGACATCAAATTCTCAACCACCCGCATGCCCTCGCCGAAGCCGCCCCGGCACGCCACCGGCTCTACTGGGCGGTTGCTCGCTGACGCGTTCAGACAACGGACCTCTGCCGCAGGTGCGAGCGCCCGTCGGCTACTTGGGCTGGGCGACGGCCTGCAATTGCGGCAGCAGCAGTGCCGCCTGCTTCGCCCGCGCGGATATACCGAAGATCTCGCGAGCCAGCATGACCAGCGAGATCGGGAACAAGACGACCGCTGCCAGGATCACGAAGATGGCGGCGAGGCTGTCCAGGGGCGAGTCGTTGCTGCGGGCGTCGCCGCTGCTCGGTGCGGAGAAGTTCAGGCTGTCGCGCTTGCCCGTCTCGAGGAGACACCGAAATTTTCGCCTTGTACGGGCGCACCGTCGCCTTGCTCCCGTCAGCGAACCGGAGCCTGATGCGGCTACGGATGAACAGGCCGCGAGACACCTTCGTCACCGCGTGGCAGTTGACGCCATGGACGGTCGGGGCGCTCGAGCACCGAGACGCCGCCCTCCTGGACGTGCAGTCCGGTGACGGTCTTCTTCATCAGACCATCGTCACGCCCGCCGGAAGAGGAGCCTCGCACGCAGCCCGGACCTCGTCGACCGTGTACTGCGGCAATGGGTCAACTTGCTTCTTCGCCACAATGTCCCTCCGAAGGGATGAGGCCTGGGTGCTGCGTAGGTGGTTAGGGGTTGGTGGACTGCCAGGCGGGGGCGGTGATGGAGTAGATGGTGGCGTCGAAGGGGATGCCTTCGTCCAGTAGTTCGGCTTGGTGGTCGAAGGTCATGCCTAGGCGTTTCATGACGGCGATGCTGTTGAGGTTGGGGGTGTCGGTGATGGAGATGACGCGGGCTTCTGAGCGTTCTTCGAAGGCGTGGGTCAGCCAGGAGCGGGCTGCTTCGGTGGCGTAGCCGTGGCCCCAGTACTGGCGGCCCAGGCGCCAGCCGATCTCCAGGTCGTCGGGGTACCAGGCGCCGTGGCGCATCAGGCCGCAGGCGCCGAGGAGTACTCCGTCGGAGCGACGCTCGATCGCCTGGAATCCGATGCCTTCAGCAACAGCTTGGCGGTTGACGCCTTCGGTGATCTCGTCGGATTGTTGCCGGGTCAGCGGCACTCCGCCGAGATACTTCATCACCTCGGGGTCGGCGTTGATCGCGGCGAAGGCCGGGCGATCCTCTTCGCGATAAGGCCTGAGCAGCAGGCGTTCCGTAGTACGCACTAGTGCGCTCCCCTGGTTGCGTAGAAGGCTACTGCCGCCGACGAGGCGACATTCAACGAATCTACGCCGCCGGCCATCGGGATGCGCACGATGAAGTCTGCCCGCTTGAGCACGTGGTGCTTGAGACCGTGGCCTTCGGTGCCGAAGATGAGGGCGAGGCGGTCGTGGTGCGCGGCCGCGAGCTCGTCGAGGCTGATCGAGTCGTCGGACAGCGCGAACGCCGCCGCCACGAAGCCGCGATCGTGCAACACCTGCAGGTCGCCAGGCCAGGAGGTGAGTCGCGTCCAGGGGACCTGGAAGACCGTGCCCATGGAGACCTTCACTGAGCGGCGGTAGAGAGGGTCGGCGCAGGTGGGCGTGACCAGTACTGCGTCGACGCCCATCGCGGCGGCGGCGCGGAACCCGGCACCCACGTTCGTGTGATCGACGATGTCGTCGAGGATCGCGACTCGCGAATGCACAGGCAAGGCGTCCAGCAGCGCCTCCAGGGACGCAGGAGGACGACGCCGGTACGACGCCAGTGCGCCGCGGTGGACGTGGAATCCGGTGACTTGCTCGGCCAGCTCCTCCGACACGACGTACACGGGTGTCGTGGGCCATTTCTCCAGTACGTCGGACAGCGAATCGAGCCATCGAGGTGCCAGCAGGAACGACCGCGGTTCGTAGCCGGCATCGGCCGCGCGCCGGATCACTTTGTCGCCCTCGGCGATGAACAGCCCGTGCTCCTCCTCGAGCAACCGCCGCAGATTCACCTCCCGCAACTGCACATAATCCGCCAGCCGCTCGTCCCCCGCGTCCTCCACCGGCACAAGCGTCATCCGCGGACCAGCTCCACGCACCTGCTTCGTCGGCGGGTGCCCCTCGACCCCACCGCCGCCGCCCCGCCGGCGACATCCCGGCCGAAGCGAGCCCGCGTCATCCGCGGACCAGTTTGGCTATTTCTACGACGTTGCCTATGACAACGATCGCGGGGGCGCCGATGCCCTCGGCGGACATGGCGGCGGCGATGCCGGCGAGGTCCGAGGTGACCATGCGCTGGCCGGGGAGGGTGCCGTCGGCGATCGCGGCGGCGGGGGTTGCACCGGAGCGGCCGTGCTGGATCAGCGTTTCGGCGATCTTCGGGAGGTTCTCGACCGCCATCAGCAGGACCAGCGTGCCCTGGAGTTGGGCGAGGGCCGGCCAGTTGATCAGCGAGTCCGGGTGGCCTGGCGGGATGTGTCCCGAGACAACGGTGAATTCGTGGGTGACGCCGCGATGTGTGACCGGAATCCCGGAGACCGCGGGCACGGAGATCGAGCTGGTGATGCCTGGGACGACGGTCCAGGGGACGCCGGCCTCGGCGCACGCGATCGCTTCCTCGAAGCCGCGGCCGAAGACGTACGAATCGCCGCCCTTCAGCCGTACGACGACCTTCCCCTGCTGGGCTCGATCGACCAGGATCCGGTTGATCTCCTCCTGCTGAGCCGACCGCCCGCGGGGCAGTTTCGCCGCGTCGATCAGTTCGACATCCGGATGCAACTCCTCCAGCAACGGCTGTGGCGCCAACCGGTCGGCGACCACCACATCCGCCTCGGCCAGCAACCGCCGCCCGCGCACGGTGATCAGATCAGGATCCCCCGGTCCCCCACCGACCAGATACACCCCAGGCTTCTTGTCCAGCGAGTCACGAGCCCCGAGCGCACCCGTCCGCAACTCCTCGAGAATCGCGTCCCGCACCGCAGCCGACCGCCGGTGGTCCCCACCACCCAGTACGCCGATCGTCACATGATCGTGCTGCCCGGAAGCAGGTGTCCAAGCCGTCGCGCGCGACCGATCATCGGAGCGGACACAGAAGATCCGGCGCTCCTCGGCCTCAGTCGACACCTGGTCGTTGACCGCGGCATCATCAGTCGCCACCACGACGTACCAGGCGCCGTCCAGGTCGCCCGGCGCATACCCCCGCTCGACCCACCGCAGATCCGGGTTGGTCAGCAGCCCTTCGATCGTCGGCGTGATCGACGGCGAGATCAGATCGATCTGCGCCCCCGTCTCCAGCAACCGAGGCAACCGCCGCTGAGCGACTCCCCCACCACCAACCACAACCACCCGCCGCCCGGTCAACACCAAGCCGGACAGATAAGGCGCCTGCTCGCTCACGCTTCAGCTCCCGCACCAGCCGCGTCCCCGCCAGAGGCGGAGGAGGAAGGGCCGTCATCCGCCGAGCCGGAGGTGCCGCGCCCATCAGCCGCGTCCGCGGGCGCGGATCCGTCGTCGCCGGAGGTGATGCCGGCGGATTCGAAGGTGGCCATTTCGGCGAGGGCCCGGACGGCGCAGGTGAGGATCGGGTAAGCCAGGACCGCTCCGGTCCCCTCGCCCAACCGGAGATCCAGGTCGACCAAGGGCTGGAGGCCTAGGGTCTTCAACGCGATGGCGTGGCCCGGCTCGGCTGAGCGGTGGCCGGCTACGCAGTAGTCCATGGATGAGGGATGGAGGGCCTGGGCAGCCAGTGCTGCGGCACCGGCGATGACACCGTCGAGAATGACCGGGACCTTGTGGGTGGCTCCGCCGAGGATGTAGCCGGCGAGAGCGGCGTGCTCCAGGCCGCCGTACGCCGCCAACGCGCCCAGGGGGTCAGAGGCCGGTACGTCGTGCAGGGCGAGGGCCGCGGCGACGATTTCGGTCTTGTGGGCGAGCGTTGCGTCGTCGATGCCGGTGCCTCGACCGGTGACCTCGGCGGCGGTGGCGCCGGTGAAGGTCGCGATCAGGGCCGCGGAGGCCGTGGTGTTCGCGATTCCCATGTCGCCGGTGAGCAAGCAGCGGTAGCCGTCGCCGACCAGCTTGCCGGCCAGCTCGAAGCCGATCTCCACCGCGGCCTGGACCTCGTCCGCAGTCAGCGCCTTGCCGACCGAGAGGTCGCGGGTACCGGTGCGCACCTTCGCGTGCACGATGTCCAGCGCCTCGACATCAGAAGCGACGCCGACGTCGACCACCCGGACGTCAACCCGGTTGTTCGCCGCGAACGCGTTCACCGCGGCGCCGCCACCCGCGAAGTTCGCCAGCATCGCTGCGGTCACCTCCTGCGGCCAAGGGGACACTCCCTGCGCATGCACACCGTGATCGGCCGCGAACACCGTGACGACGGCAGGCGCGGGCACCGCCGGCGGGCAGACCCCGGTCATCCCGGCGATCCGGATCGACAGCTCCTCCAGTACGCCGAGGGAGCCGGCCGGCTTGGTCAGGCTGAGCTGACGCTCCGTCGCCGCCCGCATCGCCGCCTCGTCCGCCGGGCCGATCCCGGCCACAAACTCCTCCACCGCAGGTCCTCCTCATCAGGTCCCGTACCGCTCAGGTCCGGGTTCACAGCCCCGGACCGCAGCGCGCACGCGACACCTGTCGCCGCCGGAAGTCGCCCCGGCGCGCGGCCGCCTGGACGCGACCAGGACGATCTTCGCACTTTGCCGCACCGGCCCCGGCCCCCATCCCAGAAATTACTGCCCCCGTGCAATGGACAGTAATGTCGGAATCACCACATCGGCCCACTGCTACGGAGGATCACGGATGTCGCTCGATCGGCCAGTCAAGCCGGACCCGTACGAACTGCTCCCGAAGACCGGTTCCTTCACCGTCACCAGCACCGACGTCACGGACGGCGAGCCGCTCGGCGACGACTTCTCGTTTGCCGGTGGCAACAAGTCGCCGCAGCTCAGCTGGTCCGGCTTCCCGGCGGAGACCAAGGGCTTCGTCGTCACCTGCTACGACCCGGACGCACCGACACCGTCCGGTTTCTGGCACTGGATCCTGGTCGGCCTGCCGGCCACCGTGACCGAGCTGCCGACCGGTGCGGGCGCCACCGAGCGGCTCGAGAACGGCGCCTTCCACGTCCGCAACGACTACAGCATCAAGTCGTACGGCGGTGCTGCCCCGCCGGCCGGCGACCAGGTGCACCGCTACTACTTCGTGGTGCACGCGATCGACATCGAGGCCCTGGACGTCGACGCCGACGTCAGCCCGGCCGTGGTCAGCTTCAACCTCGCCTTCCACACCCTCGCCCGCGCCATCATCACCCCGACGTACCAGGTCGCCGAATAGCAAGAACGCGGCGGGGGCCCGCTCAGAGGGACCCCGCCGCAGCTCAATCAGTCTTTGATGCCGGACTGGGTCACGCCCTGGATCAGGTAGCGCTGGAGGAAGGCGAAGATCAGGACCAGCGGGAGGATCGAGACGGCGACCGCCATGAAGAGTTCATGGATGTTGATCGTCTGGGCCGTCACGAAGGTGGACATCGCGACCTGAATCGTCCAGGACGACGAGTCCTGCCCGATCACCAGCGGCCACAGGAACGAGTTCCAGTTGCCGATGAAGGTGATCGCCGCGATCGCCGCGAAGAACGGCAGCGAGTTCGGTACGACGATCCGCCAGAACGTCCCGAAATGCCCGGCCCCGTCCACCCGGGCCGCTTCCTCGAGCTCCCTGGGGAAGTTCAGGAAGTACTGCCGGAACAGGAACGCCGCGAACCCGCTGAACAGCGTCGGGATGATCAACCCGCGCAACGTCGAGACCCAGCCGAGCGACGAGACCACGATGAAGCTCGGGATGAACGTCACCGCGCCCGGGATCATCAGCGTCGCCACGATCGCGTAGAACACCTTGTCCGCATGCCGGTAAGGGATCCTGGCCAGTCCGTAGCCCGCCATCGAGGCCAGCAGCAACTGCCCACCGGTCCCGACGATGCCGACCACCGCGGAGTTGTAGAGCGCCCGGCCCATCGGCACCGTGGAGTCGTTGAACAGTTCCGAGATGTTGCTCCACTGCAGGTGCTTGGGGAACAACGTCCACGAAGGTGCGGTGATGTCGGCCTCGGTCGACAAGGCGTTGCGCAGGATCAGGTAGAACGGCAGCAGGAACAGGATCACCGCGATCAGCAATGCGATCCAGCGCAGTACCAGCGCGACCTGGCCGATCGCGCTGCGGGAGTAGCCGATCGGTTGTGGTGCGCCCGTCGTGCGTTCGATGGCGGCCATCAGTCGCCCGCCTTTCCGAAGCCGAAGATCTTGTTCTGCAGGAGGGTGACCACCATGATGATCACGGCCAGGATCAGCGCGCCGGCCGAACCGTGGCCGAGGTCCTGGATCGAGCCGAGCGAGATGCCGTAGAGGTAGACCAGCGGCGGCCGGGCGAAGCTGGCGTTGCCGATCAGGTTGTAGAACTCGTCGAAGGCCTGGTAGGCCGCGATCAGGTTCAGGATCAGCACCGCGACCGAGGTCGCTCGCAGCTGCGGCAACGTGATGTAGCGGAAGGTCTGCCAGCCGGGCTTGGCCCCGTCGACGTACGCCGCCTCGTAGAGCGTCGGCGAGATCCGTTGCAGGCCGGCGATGAACAGGATCATGTAGAAGCCGAGCTGCAGCCAGAGCCGGACCGTGACGATCGGGATCCAGTACCACGGTGGGTCGATCGTGGACAGCCAGGCGATCCCGTCGTGGCCGAACCAGCCGAGCACCGTGTTGGCCAGGCCGAACCGGACACCGTTGAAGATCGACAACTTCCAGATCAGCGACGCCACGACGTACGAGCAGGCGGTCGGCAGGAAGAACACCGAGCGGAAGAAGGCGCGCGCGATCTTCACCTGGTTCACCAGCAGGGCCATCGCCAGCGACAGCACGAAGGTCAGCGGCACGATGAAGATCGCGAAGACCGTGAACGTGCCCAGGCTGGACAGGAAGTTGTGGTCGGTCAGCATGTCGACGTAGTTGCGGAGACCGACGAATTTCGAGGGTGTGACCGTGTTCTGCGCCTCGAAGAAGCTGAGGACCAGGCTCCAGATGATCGGCAGGTAGGAGAAGATCAGCAGCCCGATGACGAACGGGCCGACGAAGATCCAGAACCACAGCGCGTTGCCCGCGATCCCTTTGGTCTTGCGGGCGCTCTTCCGTGCCGGCTCCCTGGTGGCAGGAGCCGGCACGGTGCGCGTGCTCATCCGAACAGCCGCTGCAGCTCGGCGTTCACGGTCTTCTCAGCCTTGCTGATCTCACCGGCCGGGTCGGATCCCTTCCGGATGATGTTGGTCAGCATGTCGCCGAAGGCCGTCCCCATCTTCGGGGTCCATGCCGGGTTGTCGGTGTGACCGTACTGCTGGGTGAGCTTGACGGTCTCGGCCGCGGCACCTGCCTGCAGCTTCGCGGCCTTGGCGGCGAGGCTCTTGCGCGGCGGGATGTGGAAGCCGTAGTTCAGGCACCAGTCCTCCTGGTCGGCGGACTGATCGATCCACAGCCACTTCACGAACTTCTTCGCCGCGTCCACGTTCTTGCTCTTCGCGGAGACGAACTGGGTCCAGCCGCCGGAGTACACCGCGGGCGTGCCCTGCGCGTCGAGCTTCGGGAAGGCGAAGACGCCGAGGTCGTCGCCGAGCGCCTTCTGCATCGCCGGCAGCGCCCACATGCCGATCCACTGCATCGCGACCAGGCCCTGCACGATCGCGCTCGGGTCGGTCCAGTCGGTCGGCGCGCCGAGCAGGACGCTCTTGCTGGCGTACAGCTCGTGCAGCTTGCCGAAGGCCTGCGCCGCCCGCTCCCCGGTGAAGCCGGCCTTGTTGTCCTCGGTCAGGTAGGCACCACCGGACGACCACAGCGCCGGTCCGCCGAGCGCCAGGCCGCCGTCGTTGCCGACGAAGATGCCCTTCACCTTGTTCGTGGTGAGCGCCTTCGCGGCGCTGATCAGGTCGTCGACGGTCTCCGGCGGCTTGATGCCGGCCTTGTCCAACAGGCTCTTGCGGTAGTAGATGACCTGGGGATCCACGATCATCCGGATCCCGTAGACCTTGCCGTCGACGGTGTTGGTGGCCAGGTCGCCCGGGGTGAAGTCGTCCTTCACATCCGCGATGATGTCGTCCAGCGGCACCACCTGGTTGCTCTTCACCATCGCGATGTTGAGCTGGCTCTCGAACACGTCCGGACCGCTGCTGGACAGCAGCCCCGAGGCGAGCTTGCTGCCGTAGTCACCAGGCGTCCACTGCACGGAGACGTTCGCGTCGGTGTACGCCTTCGCGTACTTCGTGGCGGCCTGCTGGGTGCCGGCCTCGCCGTACTGGTGGTACCACTGCGACAGGTTGACCTTGTCCCCGCCGCCCCCGGAGCTGGATGGTCGGCCGGTATTGCCCCCGCAGGCAGCGGTGAAAGCGGCGAGAGCGGCCAGGCCACCCGTGCGCTTGAGCAGATCGCGCCGGGACATTCCGGCGGACGGCATGTGAGCAGGCATGAATTACACCTCCGAAAGCGGCGCCGCGGCCCTGCGGCGCTAGCGGTTCCGGAGAGTTACTTAACTGTGTTAAGCATCTCCGGTTTCGGACACGTTACAACTAACTCAAACATCGCAACAGGGCCGATCGGGTGACAGTTCGACTACGACTCCCACCGGATCGCGCCATTGCAGCGACATGTCAGTCAGGTGAATCGTTGGAGAAGCGGCTTCACCCTGACCCAAAATCCTGCCGTCCGCAAGATCGAGCGATCAAGGCTTTACAACAAATCCGCCATAGACGCACACCAAGCCTCAGATTCGAACACCTTTGATCATTCGCGAGGCATTTATGGGATCGCGATCCCACTCCGAGCTAGAGTGGACGAATGCCAGAGCTGACGGCCAAAGGACGAGCGACGCGGGCCCGGATACTGGCCGTAGCCGCTGACCTGATCCTGGCGAACGGGGTGGCCGGCACGCAGATCGAGGATGTGCGGAAGGCCGCTGGTGTCAGCGGGTCACAGATGACGCACTATTTCCACGACAAGCGGACGCTGATCAAGGACGTCATCGCCTGGCAGGCGGACAAGATGCTGGAGCTCCACGAGGGCAGCGAGCTCGACTCTTTCAGTGCCTTGCAACGGTGGGCGGCGATGGTCGTCGAGCGTCAGACCGCCCGTGGTTTCCAGGGCGGCTGTGACTTCGGGTCGCTGGCGGGGCAGTTGGTCGAATCCGACGACGAGACGCGACGTGATCTGGCCACCGGGTTCGAGCGGTGGCTCGAGGTGTTCCGGCACGGGCTGGAGACGATGCGGGCGCGCGGAGACCTGCGCGAGGACGCCGATCCCGGCGCCCTCGCCCAATCACTGCTCGCCGCGCTCCAGGGCGGCCTGTTGCTCAGCCAGACCCTGCGCCGCGTCGATCCACTCCGCAACTCCCTCGACGCGGCGCTCACCTACCTGGGCAGCTTCGCCAATCCCAGCCGTCGTGAGTTCTAGGAGAACTTCTCCCCCGCCTCGGCCTTCTGCACCAGCAACGCCGGCGGATTGAAGCGCTCCCCGTACTCCGATGCGAGTGCCCGTGCGCGCTCGGCAAAACCAGCGAGCCCACCGGCGTACGCGTTGATGTACTGCAAGGCGCCACCGTGCAGCGGCGGGAAGCCGATGCCGAAGATCGAGCCGATGTTCGCGTCAGCCGTCGAGCGCAACACGCCCTCCTCGACGCACTTCACCGTCTCCAGCGACATCGCGAACGCCATCCGCTCCTGCAGATCGATCAGCGGCGGGTCGACCTCGTCCTTGACGAAGTGCTCCCACAGCCCCGGCCACAGGTGCTTCGGCCCGTCCGCCGGATAGTCGTAGAAGCCGGCGCCGGATGCCTTCCCCTTCCGGTCGAACTCCGTCACCAGCCGCTCGGCAACCGCCATGCCCGGGTGATCGTCGAAGGCGCCCGCACTGCCACCGGCCGCGCGAGCAGCGTCGCGGATCTTCATCGGCAGTGTCAGGGTCACCTCGTCGATCATCGCCAGCGGCGGCGCCGGGAAGCCCATCTGGGTCGCGGCCCGCTCGATCGTCACCGGGTTCACGCCCTCGGCGATCATCGCGGCGCCCTCCATCACCAGCGTGCCGAAGACCCGCGAGGTGAAGAAGCCGCGGCTGTCGTTGACTACGATCGGCGTCTTCTTGATCTGCCGGACCACGTCGTACGCCTGGGCCAGCGCGCGCTCCGAGGTCTTCTCCCCCACGATCAGCTCGACCAGCGGCATCCGGTCGACCGGCGAGAAGAAGTGCATCCCGATGAAGTCGTCCGGCCGGTCGATCCCGTCGGCAAGCGAGGTGATCGGCAGCGTCGAGGTGTTCGAGCAGAGCAATGCGTCGGGCTCGACCACACCGGCGATCTCGGCGAAGACCTTCTGCTTGAGCTCCTCGCTCTCGAACACCGCCTCGATCACCAGATCGCACCCGGCCAGGTCGTTCGGGTCGGCGGTCGGCGTGATCAGGCTGAGGAACTCCTCGACCTTCCCGGCCGTCGTCCGGCCCTTCTGGAGCTGCTTGGCGAGCAGCTTCTCGGAGTACGCCTTGCCCTTCTCCGCGGCCTCCAGCGTGACATCCTTCAGAACGACCTCGATGCCCACCTTCGCGCAGACATAGGCGATGCCCGCGCCCATCATCCCGGCCCCGAGGACACCGACCTTCCGGGCCCGGTACTGCGGAACGTCGGCCGGCCGCGAGGCACCGGCATTGATGGCCTGGAGCTCGAAGAAGAACGCGTTGATCATGTTCTTCGCGATCTGGCCGGTCGCCAGCGAGACGAAGTACCGGGACTCGATCCGCGAGGCGGTGGCGAAGTCGACCTGGCTGCCCTCGACGGCCGCGCTCATGATCGCGCGTGGCGCCGGATACGGGGCGCCCTTGAGCTGCTTGCGCAGGTTGGCCGGGAAGGCCGGGAGGAAGGCGGCCAGCTTCGGCGAGGCCGGCGTACCGCCCGGGATCTTGTAGCCGTCGCGATCCCAGGGCTGCTTGGCTTCGCCTTCGAAGTCCTCGATCCACTTGTACGCCGTGGCGAGCAGCTCATCGGCGGGGACCACCTCGTCGACGATGCCGACGGACTTGGCATGCGCGGGCTTCATCCGCTGACCCTGCAGGAGCACCTTCATCAGGGCGTCCTGGAGGCCGAGCATCCGAACCGCACGGGTGACGCCGCCACCGCCGGGCAGCAGGCCGAGCGTCACCTCGGGAACGCCGATCTCGATCCGGTTGTCATCGGCAACGATCCGGTGGTGACACGCGAGCGCGATCTCCAGACCGCCGCCGAGCGCCGCACCGTTGATCGCGGCAACGACCGGTACGCCGAGGGTCTCCAGCACGCGGAGCTGGCGCTTGACCTCCTCGATGGTGTCGAAGACCTGGCTCGCGTGTTCCGGCTGGATCTGCGACAGCATCTCGAGGTTGCCGCCGGCGAAGAAGGTCTTCTTGGCGCTGGTGATCACGACACCTTTGAGCGAGTCCTTCTCGGCCTGCAGGCGCTCCACGGTCTTGCCCATCGCCGCGACGTACGCGTCGTTCATCGTGTTCGCCGACGCGTCGGGGTCGTTCATCGTGAGCGTGACGACACCGTCTTCGTTCTTCCAGTCGATCATGCCGCAAGCCTCTCGATGATGGTCGCGACACCCATGCCGCCGCCGACGCACAGGGTGGCCAGGCCGTAGCGGAGCTCCCGGCGCTCCAGCTCGTCCAGCAGGGTGCCGATCAACATGGCGCCGGTGGCGCCGAGCGGGTGGCCGAGCGCGATCGCGCCGCCGTTCACGTTCACCTTCTCGTGCGGTACGCCGAGATCGGCCATGAAGTGCATGACCGCCGCGGCGAACGCCTCGTTCATCTCGAACAGGTCGATGTCGCTCACCTCGAGCCCGGCCTTGGCGAGCGCCTTGCGGGCCGCCGGCGCCGGGCCGGTCAGCATGATGGTCGGATCCGCGCCACTGACCGCCGCCGCGACCACCCGGCCGCGGGGGGCCTGACCGAGCGCCTCGCCGGCCTTCTCGTTGCCGATGGCAACCAGCGCGGCACCGTCGACGATGCCGGACGAGTTGCCCGCGTGGTGCACGTGGTTGATCCGCTCGACCTTCACGTACTTCTCCAGCGCGACCGAGTCGAAGCCACCGTGCTCGCCGATCGCGGCGAACGACGGCGGCAGACCCGCGAGCGTCTCGACGGTGGTGCCCGGCCGGACCAGCTGGTCGTTGTCCAGGATCGGCAGTCCGTTCCGGTCCGCAACCGGGACGACCGAGCGGGCGAAGTACCCGTTGGCCCAGGCCTTCGCGGCCCGCGCGTGCGACTCCGCGGCGTACGCATCGACGTCGGTCCGCGAGAAGCCGTCGATGGTCGCGATCAGGTCCGCGCTGATGCCCTGCGGGATGAAGTTGGTGTTGAGCGCGGTCTCCGGATCCATCGCCCAGGCGCCGCCGTCGGAGCCCATCGGGACCCGCGACATGGATTCGACGCCACCGGCGAGGATGAAGTCCTCCCAGCCGGAGCGGATCCGCTGCGCGGCCTGGTTCACCGCTTCGAGGCCGGAGGCGCAGAACCGGCTGAGCTGGACGCCGCCGGTGGTCTCCGGGTAGCCCGCGGCGAGCACCGCAGTCCGGGCGATGTCCATGCCCTGGTCGCCGATCGGGGTGACCACGCCGAGCACGACGTCGTCGATCACGGTCGGGTCCAGCTCGGGGTGCCGGGTGCGCAGCTCGGTCAGCAGGCCGGTGATGAGCTGGATCGGCTTGACCTCGTGCAGGGCGCCGGTGGCCTTGCCCCGGCCTCGTGGTGTCCGGAACGCGTCGTACAGGAAGGCTTCACTGGTCATGCTGATCCCGTCGTCATGCCGTGATGGATCGGTCAGGTCGATTGTGACAGTGATGGTGTCACAGTCGTCAAGCGGGGCCCACTATGATCTCCGCCATGCCAGTGTCACGGCCCTTGTCGCCGGTCCCCGCCGATCCCCCGCCGAGCGAGGCGACGCTGACCGTCGACGAGCTCTCCGCCCGGGTCGGCATGACCGTGCGGACGCTGCGGTTCTACGCGGGTCGCGGGCTGATCCCACCGCCGGTACGCCGGGGGCGCGTCGGGTACTACGGTCCCGAGCACATCGCGCGTCTCGACCTCGTCCGGGAGCTGCAGGCGCACGGGTTCACGCTGTCCGCGATCGAGGGGTATCTCGACCGGATCCCGGTGGACGCGACGCCGCAGGACATCGCGCTGCACCGGACGCTACTCACGCCGTGGATGCGGGACCTGCCCGAGACGCTCGATCGGACGGCACTCGTACGGCGTACCGGGCGGGAGCTGTCGGACGACGACATCGAGATGCTGGTCGCGCTGGGAGTGGTCGAGCCGACGCCGGACGAGGATGTCTTCCAGGTGGCGACTGCGCACCTGAGCCTCGGGGTCGAGTTGCTCGATCTCGATCTGCCGGTCGACGCGGTCCTGGACATCACCCGGATCTTCCACGAGCACGGACGCGCCCTGGCCGAGGAGCTGACCGACGTCTTCCGGGCCAAGGTCTGGCCGCACTACCGCGCCTCGGGCGGGCCGCCGGAACACATCCAGCAACTCGTCGAGCGCTTCAAGCCGGTCACCATCCAGGGTCTCGTGCTCGCGTACGAGCGCGCCGTCGGCGAGACCCAGCGCGACACCATCCGCCGCACCCGCACCAAGCCCCCGCGACGCTGACAAGACCATGACACTTCCCTGACAACCGGGGATCTCGGCGACGCGTCGGTGCAGTATGAGGAAACTGCTGACCGTCGTCACCGCACTCGCGCTGTTGGTGCCGACGGCAACTAACGCCCAAGCTTCAGCACTCCATCCCGTCGGAACCGCCACCTACAACCTCGGCGACGCCGTCTTCGAACTCCCCGCGAACCAGGACGGGCGGACCGACCTGGCCGAACTGACCGCGGTCGTCCACTACCCGAAGGATCTGTCCCACCACCGCTATCCCGTAGTACTGATGTCGCACGGATCCTGGATCACCTGTGCCGATCCGAAGGCCTGGGACGAGCAGGACTACGAGAAGCTGGTCTCTTGGCCGTGCGCGAAGGGGACACCGCCGCTGCCGAGTCAGCGGGGCTATGACTACCTCGGCGAGAAGCTCGCGTCGCAGGGCATGATCGCGATCTCGATCAGCGCGAAGGGCGCCGAGCCGAATTATCTCGGCGAAGACCAGGACCGGGCACGCGCCGCCCTGATCAGCAAACACCTGACGATGTGGCAGGAGCTGTCCGCCAAGGGCACGGGACCGCTCGCCGGCAAAGTGCTCGATCACGGCAAGGCGGTCGACTTCCGCGGGCATGCCGATCTCATGAACGTCGGGCTGATGGGTCACTCGCGCGGCGGCCGTGGCACCTTGCTCTTCTCCGCCGACGTGAACCAGGCGCAATGGCCGGCCGGGGTGAAGGTTCGGGCGGTCGCGCCGCTCGCACCGGCCGAGCCTTATGCGCCCGATGACAACCCGGACAATCCCGAGTACACGCCGTACCGGATCACGAACATCCCGGTCGCGAACTTCGTCGGTAGCTGCGATCGCGCGGTCGACGGGCATCTTCGCTACCTGAACGCCCACAACAAAGCCCCGGTCTTCGAGTACTACGTGCATGGCGCGAACCACGACTTCTACAACACCCAGTGGTCGCCGTCGAGCGGCCAGGTCGGCGCGTACGACGACGCGGCCACGGACAACCCGCCGAAGCCGGGCTACTGCACCTCGGATGACGATCCTCACAGGGCTGACAAGCAGCTGTCGGAAACTCAGCAGCGTCTGGTGGCATCTACCTACCTGTCAGCGTTCTTCCGGCGATACCTGCTGGGCGACCGGACGGCCGACCCGATCCTCACCGGGGCGATCCAGCCGCTCCGTTCGTTCGCGACCATCGACATCCGGAAGGACCTGCCGTAGTACGCCGGCCTGGTGCGGTCATGCCCGACCGCACCAGACCGGCTCTGCCTAACTGTTGGAGAGGCGGAGGTACGTGAGGCCGCGGAGGTCCAGGTAGGTGTCGGTGGGGGTGGTGACGACGCGGAGGAGGACTTCGTCGCAGCCGCTGCAGCGGGCGACCATGCCGGGGGCGTCGACGAAGACGCGGGTCTCGGCGAAGACACCGGTCCGGCCGCAGCCGTTGCACTGGCCGATGGCGGCCGTGACGTCAGCAGCGAAGACCTCGCTGAGTACGCCGGCTGCCGCGTTGCCGTCGAGATAGGTCGTCATCGCGGTCCTCCTGTGGGTCCGAAGCGTTCGGTTTTCACCCGTGCCGGGTCGTGGCCGGCGGCGACGAGCAGATCGGCGACCGCCTCGACGAACGGGGTCGGGCCGCAGACGTACGTCGTGAGGTTCTCTTCGGGCGCGAAGGCGACCGCGTCGAGCAGGTCGGCGTCGACCCGGCCGACGCGCGGCTCCCCCGGCGGCGCTTCGCGGGTGTAGGCGAAGGTGATGTCGACGTCGTCGGACGCCGCGATCTCCTTCAGGTCGCTCGCATAGATCACCGACGTCGGCCTGCGTACGGAGTACAGGAGCTTGGCCTTGGTCGTGCTGCCGACGCGGGCGCGCAGGATCGCCATCAGCGGTACGACGCCGGAGCCGCCGGCGATGAGCTGGATCGGGCCGGGCTGTTCCGGCTGCCAGACGAACCAGCCGCCGACCGGGCCGCGGACCTCGAGCTGGTCACCGGGCTTGACGACCTCGACCAGGTACGGCGAGACCTCGCCGTCGGGCACCTGCTCGACGGTCAGCTCGATCGTCGTACCGGTCCAGGCTGACGCGATCGAGTACGACCGGGAGGCGCGATAGCCGTCCTCCGCGGTCAGCCGTACGTCGAGATGCTGGCCGGCCAGGTGACCGGGCCAGTCGGGGACGTCGAGGACCAGCGTCCGGGCGGTCGCCGTCTCCTCCCGGACCTCGGTGACGGTGCCGACCTGCCAGGTCAGTCGCCTGCGTAACGCTGTTCTTTCCATGGGTCTCCGTACTCGTGATACCCGACGCTCTCCCAGAATCCGAGGTCGTTGGTGTCGGACAGGACCAGGCCGCGGACCCACTTGGCGCTCTTCCACAGGTACAGGTGCGGCACCAGCAGGCGGGCCGGGCCACCGTGCTCGGGGTCGAGCGGCTCCCCGTCGTACTGGTAGGCGATCCATGCCTGGCCGTCGAGCAGGTCCTCCAGCGGCAGGTTCGTGGTGTAGCCGCCGTAGCTGTGCACCATCACGAAGTCGGCCGCGGTCTCGACGTCGGCCAGCAGGGTGTCGAGCGAGACACCCTTCCACTCCGTGCCGAACTTGGACCATCTGGTGACGCAGTGCAGGTCCCGGGTGATCGTCTCGGCCGGCAACGACATCAACGCGGCCCAGTCCCAGCGGCTGGTTCACCGGTCTCGGTAGCGACCGTGAACTCCCAGTGCTCAGTCCGGATCTGCGGAGTCGGCCCGGCCGACAACACCGGAAACTCGTGAGTCACGTACTGCCCAGGCGGCAATTCTTCGCCGCCCCGCCGACGCCCGGTGAACCCCGGCGACACAATGCCCATCAGGGAACCTCCTCAACTCAAAACCCGCTCCCCGAAGTCAACCACGAGTCAGCCCGCGATGCCTGCGAACGAGAGCTTGAGGACGGTGTCCACCTGGTCGGTGGTGACTGGGCGGGTGTGGAGGAGGAGGCGGTAGTAGAGGGGGCGTAGAGGAGCTCGACGATGTCGCGGGGGTCGAGATCGTCGCGTACTGCGCCTGCTTGCTGGGCCTTCTCCAGGCGTTCGACGCAGAGGTCGACGCGGGGCTGGATGACCGTCTTCACGACAGCCGCGGCGATCTCGGGATCGCTCTGGGCGGCGGCGATCAGGCCGCGGCTGTAGGCGGAGAACATCGGATCGTTGAAGGCACCGACGACCGTCGACATCTGGTCGCGCAGATCGGCGACGATGTCACCGGTGTCGGGGAACTCGAGGGTGGCGGCGGCCCGTTCGGTGAGCGCCTCGAGCAGGATCGCGGCCTTCGACGGCCACCAGCGGTAGATCGTCTGCTTGCCGACCCCGGCCCGTTTCGCGATGCCCTCCATCGTCAGGCCGGCGAACGACTGCTCCTGGCAGAGCTCGAGAGCCGCGTCCAGGATCGCCTGCCGGGCGCGCTCGCTCCGGCGGTCGGGGTTCGGAGGGGTCATGGTGACGAGCTTACAACAAGACGAGACGTTGTGTCTTGACAGTGGCCTAGACCGAGACTTAGCGTCTCGTCATGAGACGAGACGTCTCGTCAAAGACCGAGGGAGAGAATCGTGTCGGAAACCGCCGTTCGCAGGTATGCAGGCCTGTTCGGGATCGTCGCGAGCGCGCTGATCGTCGTCCAGGTGCCGCTGTACTTCCTCTACTCCGGTGCTCCACCGGACTGGAACATCCTGACCCGCAGCCTGATCGGCATCGTCGGCTGCATCTTCTACATCCTGTTCTTCACCGGCCTGCGGCAGCTGATCCATCAGGTCGACATCGCCTCGGACTGGATCTCCGGCGTGATCCAGGCGGCCGGGCTGCTCTGGGTGGCGATGGTGTTCGTGCCGCAGTCGATGGAGGCCGGCGCCGCCATCTCGGTGGACCACGACATCGACACCACGAAGGAAGGACCGTTCGCGGCCGCGCAGTACCTGATGCAGGGCCTGATCTCACGCCTGCTGATGGGGCTGTTCCTGATCGCACTCGGCATCGTCGTACTCCGGCTGCGGCTGCTCCCGAAGTGGGTCGGGCGCTCGGCGTTCGTGCTCGCCGCGATCAACCTCGCGTTCGTCCCGGCGATCTACTTCGGTGACAACCCGTCGAACTTCTACGCAGTCCAGGGCTGGGGCACGACCGCCAGCATGGGCATGCTCTGGAGCCTGTGGACCCTGGCCGTCAGCATCAGCATCCTCCGCAGCTCCCGCCGCGTCGCATCCACCCGCACGCCGCAAACCGCCCTCCACGCCGCAGCCCACTGACCACCACAGACTCCGGACCCCGCCCCATCCGGAAGTCTGATCGTCGCCTCGTCAGGTAGATCCCCTCTCCGGAGACCGGGTCTACCTGAGTGGTCAGATGCCCATGGTGCGGCCGATGATCTCCTTCATGATCTCGGTGGTGCCGCCGTAGATGGTCTGGATGCGGGTGTCGAGGTAGGCCTTGGCGATCGGGTACTCGGTCATGAAGCCGTAGCCGCCGTGGAGTTGGAGGCAGCGGTCGGCGACCTTCTTCTGGAGTTCGGTGGTCCACCATTTCGCCATCGCGGCCTCGGAGACGGTGAGGGTGCCGGCGTTGAGTTCCTCGATGCAGCGGTCGACGAAGACGCGGGCGATCTGGGTCTCGGTGGCGAGTTCGGCCATCACGAAGCGGCTGTTCTGGAAGGACCCGATCGGGCGCCCGAAGGCCTTGCGGTCCTTCACGTACTCCAAGGTCGTCGGCGATCATCGACTCGCACGCAGCGGCGGCCACGACAGCAATCGCGAGACGCTCCTGCGGGAGCTTCTCCATCAGGTAGATGAAGCCCTTGCCCTCCTCGCCGAGCAGGTTCGCGGCCGGCACCCGGACGTCGTCGAAGAACAGCTCGGCCGTGTCCTGCGCCTTCAGCCCGATCTTGTCCAGGTTCCGCCCACGGTCGAACCCAGGCATCCCGCGCTCCACCACCAGCAGCGAGATGCCCTGATAACCGGCCGTCGGATCGGTCTTGGCCACCACGATCACCAGATCGGCAAGGATGCCGTTGGAGATGAAGGTCTTCGAACCGTTCAGCACATACTCGTCACCGTCGCGGATCGCGGTCGTCTCGATCCCCTGCAGATCACTCCCGGCCCCCGGCTCGGTCATCGCGATCGCCGTGATCAGCTCGCCACTGCAGAACTTCGGCAGCCAGCGCGCCTTCTGCTCATCGTTCGCATAGTCCAGCAGGTACGCCGAGACGATGTCGATGTGGATGGCGAACCCCGGCCCACTCGCCCGCGCCTTGGTGATCTCCTCGCTGACGACAGCGTTGAACCGGAAGTCGCGCACCCCACCCCCGCCGTACTCCTCCGGCGCCATGAACCCGAGCAACCCCGCGGCACCGGCGGCGGTCCACACCTCGCGCGGCACGATGCCGGCCTCTTCCCAGCTCTCGTGATGCGGCAGGATCTCCTTGTCGCAGAAGGCGCGCGCGGTCTCGCGGAACGCATCATGATCGGCATCGAAGAGGTGACGTTTCACGGGCGATTCTCCTTGTCTGCAAAGCGATAACTGTCCGTACTACGCTCGCCCGGCCGGCTCCGGGCTCAGGCTTGTACCGCGCCTCCGCCCGCGAGCAACTCGTCGACGCCGCTGACTCCCCAGTCGGTCAATGCCTCCCTCGTGTGCTCACCAGGTCGCGCCGGTGGCATCCCGAGCGCGGAAGGCGTCCGGGAGAATCGCGGAGCCGGAGCCGGCTGCCGCACCCCGTCCTTGTCCACAAAGGTGCCACGGGCAACGAGATGCGGATGCTCACCGGCCATCGGCAGCACCGGGGCGACGCAGGCGTCGGTTCCGTCGAACACCGCGATCCACTCGGCCTGGGTCCGCAGCGCAAAGGCTTCGGCAAGCGTCTTGTGCAGCTCCGGCCAGTTCGCGAGGTCGTAGCGATCGGGCGCGGTGATGTCGAGCAGCCTGATCAGCTCGTCGTAGAACTGCGGCTCGATCGCCCCGACCGCCATGTACTCGCCGTCCGAGGTCTCGTACACGTCATAGAACGGTGCCCCGGTGTCCAGCAGGTTCGTCCCGCGTTCCTGCTTCCAGTTGCCCCCGGCAAGCGCTCCGAACAGTGCCGTCGTCAGGTGAGCCGCACCATCAACGATCGCGGCATCCACCACCTGACCCTGCCCACTCCCCCGAGCCTCGACGAGAGCCGCGAGCACACCGACCACGAGATACAGCGACCCGCCGGCGAAGTCGCCGAGGAGATTCACCGGCACCTGCGGAGGTCCACCGGCCCGGCCGATCGCGTGCAACGCACCCGACAGGCCGAGGTACCCGATGTCGTGCCCGGCCGACTGCGCCAGCGGCCCGTCCTGCCCCCAGCCAGTCATCCGCGCATACACAAGCTTCGGATTGACCGCCTGGCACTCCTCAGGCCCGAGCCCCAACCGCTCCGCGACGCCCGGCCGGAACCCCTCGATCAGCACGTCGGCGCCCGCAACCATCTCCAGTACTGCGCGCACCGCCGCCGGGTCCTTCAGGTTCAGCGCCACACTCCGCCGGCCGCGATTCAGCAGCTCCAGCTCGGGCGGCCCCATCGCGAGTCCACCGCCCGGCCGGTCGATCCGCAGCACCTCGGCGCCGAGCTCGGCCAGCAGCATGCACGCGAACGGCGCCGGCCCGATCCCCGCCAACTCGACGACCTTCACCCCACTGAGTGGACCCATACCCCGCATTGTGACAGTAGTACTGTCACAGTCGTCAAGTCACCGACCGCCCGAGCACCCGCCAGGAGAGCCAGATCTGCAACGCGGCGAGCGCCGACAGCGCAGTACGGATGGTTGTTTTCATGCCCGTACTCCGTAGTGCTGGCTGAGGTAGTCGGCGAAGGTGCGGGTTGTCGGCTGGATCGGATCGGACATGGCTGCGCCTTCGGAGAAGGCGCGCATGATCTTGCCGGGCAGGCGGATCGGGACGACCGGGCGACGGGAGTGCTTCGCGTGTTTCCAGGCGCGGGCCATCGCGGGGACGGCGAGTTGTTCGGGACCGGCGAGATCCTTCACCCGTCCCGACGGTGCGCCCGCGGCGAGTTCCGTGAGGCGATCGGCGACGTCCTCGACGGCGACCGGCTGGAGCTTGAATGACGGCGCCAGCAGGAACGGGAGGAAACGTTGCGCGGTGATCACCTCGTCGACCAGGTTGTGGAACTGGGTCGCGCGCAACAGCGTGAACGGGATCGAGGATTCCGCGACGAGGTGTTCAAGGGCGAGCTTGTCGGCGTAGTACGGCAAGGGGATGCGGTCTACGCCGACGATCGAGATGACGATCAGGTGCTCGACGTGTTTAGCGCGCTTGATCAGGTTCTCGGTCTGCTGGACGTCGCCGCGTTTGCGACTGGTCGCGAGGTGGATCACGGTGCTCACGCCCTCGACCGCCTCGGCGATGCCTTCGCCGGTGGTCAGGTCGCCGTGGACGTGGTCGATGCCGGGTCGACGGCTGAGGATGCGGAGCTGGGTGTGGCCGGCCGCGCGGAGGGCCTGCACGGTGGGGCGGCCCAGGGAGCCGGTGCCGCCGGTGACGAGGATCGTCTTCATCAGAGTGGTGTCCTTTCGGTTCACCAGCCTGGACTGGACAGCCCTCTGATTCGTGACAACTGCTCCCCGGCGTACGCCAGCTTGTCGGGGTTCATCGCGATGTCCATGCCGGTCAGCAGCTCGCCGTCGAAGGTGAAGAAGCAGACCGCCCGGATCCCGTCGTCGGCGACCGCGACGACCACCGGTTCACCGTTGGCCTCGCCGAAGCTGAAGGTGAAGCCGGCGCCGAAGCGCTCCAGGACGCCGATCAGGTAGCGGGCGACCCGGTCCCGGCCGATCACCGGGTTGCGGGCTGCGTTGACCTTGCCGCCGCCGTCCGCGCGGGACATGACGTCGGCCGCGAGCAGGTCCGTGAGGCGGTTGACGTCACCCAGTTGGGCGGCCGCGATGAAGCGTTCGACGAGGGCACGCCAGTGGTTGGGGTCGACCGGCCGCTTCTGCTCCGCGGTGGCGACCCGCTTGCGGGCACGCGAGTGGAGTTGGCGGGCGTTGGCTTCCGTCGTACCGATCAAGTCGCCGACGTCGCGGTGGCTGTAGGCGAAGGCTTCCCGGAGTACGTACGCCGCGCGCTCGGCCGGCGTGAGTTGCTCGAGGATCGTGAGCAAGGCGAACGAGACCGACTCGCGTTGCTCGGCCAGGTCGCCGAGGTCCGGTCCGGTGAGGATCGGCTCCGGCAGCCATTCGCCGACGTACGTCTCGCGGCGCGCACGAGCGCTCGTGAGGTGGGTCAGGCAGAGGTTCGTGACGGTCTTGGCGAGGAAGGCACCTGGTACGTCCACGGTGCTGGGGTCTACGGACTGCCAGCGGAGCCAAGCCTCCTGGAGGATGTCGTCCGCTTCGGTGACGGAGCCGAGCATCCGGTAGGCGATCCCGAACATCCGGCCGCGATGCCGTTCGAACTCCGCCAAGGACTCAGCCGTCACCAGGCCATCTTCACATCCTCAGTTGCCGGCGCCTTCGAGGACGTTCACGAAAGCGGCGGCGATCATCGCGATGACCTTGTCGTCGTCGTGGGTCAGCTCGCGCAGTACGGGCAGGGCGACGAGCGGCGGCATCTCGGCGAGCGCCTGGACGAGGCGGATCCGGACCGGGGAGTCGGCCGAGGACAGTTCGGTGTTCAGGGCGGCCATGATCTGGTCCGACCGATCAGGGTCCTGTGCGATTGCACCGAGGGCTTCGGATGCTTCGACGTCATTCGTGCCCTCGACGATCAGTTCGACCAGGGCCGGCACCGCGGCCGCTTCGCCACGTTTGCCCAGTGCGAGCGCGGCGTACTTGCGTACGGTCGGGTCCTCGTCCGCGAGAGCTTCGCCGAGGACCGCATCGGTGCCGGGGAGGCCCGCGATCGCTTGTACTGCGCGTCGCCGGATCTCCACATCGTCGGCCCGCAGGCCGTCCGTGAGACTCGCGACGCTGTCGTCTCCTGATCGGGCGAGGGCCCAGCGGAGCGCGCCGGCGACGTTCGGATCGGCCTCGGTGAGGACCGCGCGGGCCAGTACGTCGGCCGGCGCCGGCACGTCTTCGGCGGGGCCAGGACGGTCTGCTGCCGCCGGGCGGCGTCGGGCGAGCTGAGGCCGTGCAGGAGTTCGATGATCCGCAAGGCGTCCTGCCAGCCGAACGGCGCCGAGGCATCGACCGAACGGAGCCGGTCGAGGAGCTCCTGATCCCGTTGCAGGCGTTCTTCGGTCCGCCGGATCAGGTCGCCGACCAGGTCGGCCGGGGCGAAGGCCGGATCGTCCAGCGCGCGGCCGATCTGGCGGAGCGAGAGGCCGAGGGATCGCAGGCTCTCCACGTGGAAGATCCGGCGGATGTCGTCCGCGGAGTACTCGCGGTAGCCGCCGACGGTCCGGCCGGTCGGGCGCACCAGCCCGAGGGTGTCGTAGTGCCGGAGCATCCGGCTGCTCACCCCCGAGCGGCGCGCCACCTCACCGATCAGCACGCTGGCTTCTCCACACGGTCGCCACTGTTCCGGGTCGAGGGCGATGACGCGCTTGGCTTCGCCGACAGCGAGGTCGAACGCGGCATCGGGGTCGCGGAGCAGTATCTCAGTCGCGCGAGCGTGCGCCCTGATCTTCGGGTTGCCGCCCGCGGCGGCGGTTCGCAGTACCGGCTCGACGACCTCGCCGAGGTCGACCAGGACCCGGCTGAGACTGAGCTGCAGCGACCGGTCGCCGCGCCCCAACTCCGCCGCAAGCTCTTGGGCGAGCCATGGCTTCTCCTGGTCCGGCACGAGGATGACCGCCGTCCGCCAGGCAGTCCGCGCCACGTCGTCATCGGTGTCGCGCAGCAGCCCCTTGACCGCCGACCACGTGGTGCTGTCCTTGATCTTGGAGAGCGTGTGCAACGCCTGGCTCCGGGCCTGGGCCCGCTCGGAGTCGAGTTCCGCGCGGAGTCTGGGGACGGTCAGCTCGGCCGGGAGACGGACCAGCGCCCAGGTGAGCATGTCGCGGACGAAGAAGTCCGGTTCCACCGCGCACCGCGCCACCAGCTCGTCGATCACCGCCGGATCCGCGACCGTCCCGACCCGCAACACCGCCTGCAGCCGGGTCGACGGATTCTCCGCATTGAGCAGCTGGGTCTCCTGTGCATTCATGATCCCCAGTGAAGACGTTGACACAGTGTCAAGGTCAAGCCCGGAGGGACTCCGTGGCGATATCCAGGAAGCCGACGAGGTGGTCGGTACGGCGGCCGCCGGTGGTGACCAGGCAGGTTTCGGAGCGGGGGCCGTCCGCGATCGGCAGGTAGGCGAGGTCGGCCCGCGGGTACGAGCGGGCGACCGATTCCGGGACCAGGGCGATGTCGTGGCCGGAGGCAATCAGTTCGAACTTCTCCTCGATCGAGGAGCGCAGCCGGGTCTGGGTGTTCATGATCGACTCGCCCTCGAGATCCGCCATCACCAGGCTCTCGCGGGCGGCCAGCCGATGGTTCAGCGGCAGACACGCGACCCTCCGCTCGCTACCGATCGGGACGACCTGCATCCCGCTGTCGTCGAACGGGCGGCGGAGGAATCCGACGTCGGCGCGGCCGTCGCGCAGCGGGGCGTCCTGCTCCCACCATCGCAGGCCCATCAGGTCGACCTCGACCTCGGGATACTTCGCCTTGAACGCGACGACCGCATCGGCGACGTGCAACCCGGAGGCGAAGGCGACAACGAGACGCTGGACCCCGCGATCGATCTCGTGGACGCGCCGGACGACTGAGTCGACGCTCGCGAGCACTCCGGCCGCCTCTTGGCGGAGCTGCTCCCCCGCGGCCGTGAGTTGCACGCTCCGGGTGGTCCGGACGAACAGGTCGCAGCCCAGTTCGCGCTCCAGCGCACGGATCTGGCGGCTGAGCACGGGCTGCGCGATGTAGAGCTCCTCGGCGGCCCGGCCGAAGTGGCGATGCTCGGCGACCGCGACGAAGTACCGGAGCTTGCGCAGGTCGAGATCCATACCTTGATCGTATCAATGGTCACAGAGAGGTATTGGACCTGACCAATTTCGGCACGCAGAGTGAAGCTCATGATCGTCATCACCACGCCCACCGGCGCCATCGGCAGCCAAGTCCTCGACCTCCTTCTCGGCCCCGTCGGCGAGAACTCCGCGTCATCGTGCGCGACCCCGCCAAGCTCCCTCGCCGCGGTCCGCGATCGCGTGACGTCGTGACCGGATCGCATGGCGACCCGAGGTCGTCGGCAAGGCCTTCGCCGGCGCCGACGCCGTGTTCTGGGTCGTCCCGCCGGACAGTCAGGCAGCCAAGCCTGGAGGCCGCGTACTCCGGGTTCACCCGGCCGGCGGCGGACGCGTTCACGGCGTACGGCGTCGAGCCATGTCGTCGGCGTCTCGGCGCTCGGTCGCGGTACGCCGGTTGCAGGCACGCGCCGGACTCGTCACGGCATCGCTGGAGATGGACGACCTGATCGCTTCGAGCCGGCGTCGCCTATCGTGCGCTGGCAAACCCGTCGTTCATGGACAACCTGCTGCGACAGGTCGCCTCGATCCGCGACGACGGCGTGTTCACCGACACCGTCCCTCGCCGATCGACGGGCCCCGATCGCGGCCACCCGCGACATCGCCGCCGTCGCCGCCCGGCTGCTCCTCGACCGGTCGTGGACGGGTACGGACAGCGTGCCGGTGCTCGGCCCCGAGGACCTCTCGCCCGACGACATGGCGCAGATCATGTCCGAAGTTCTCGGGCGGCCGGTCCGTTACGAACGCGAACCGCTCGAGGCTCTCGCGGCGCGGATGACGGGATTCGGCCTCGGCGCAGCGTTCGTCCAGGGCATGGTCGACATGATGCGCGCGAAGGACGAGGGCCTCGACAACGGCGTTCGTCGTACGCCGGAGAACTCGACCCCGACCACCTTCCGCGCCTGGTGCGAGGAGGTGCTCCGGCCGCGCTTGAACGATCTTAAGTGAGCGAAACGAGGGTTTTTTGACAGTTTTGGGCATTGAGATCTTGACGGAGTTCACTGCCTGCACCTACACCGTTACCGGACGATTCTGCTGCGCTTGATCTGCCGACAGGACGGTGGTCACATGACGATGGACAGGCGGGACTTTCTTCGGTCCGCGGGGCTCACGGCGGCGGCGTTCGCCGTACTGCCGGCGAGTCTGCAGCGGGCGCTTGCGGCGCCTGCGCCGACCGGCGGCCTCGAGATGATCGAGCACGTGGTGATCCTGATGCAGGAGAACCGGTCCTTCGATCACTACTTCGGCTCGCTGCGCGGGGTCCGTGGGTTCAACGACCCGACTGCCCGGACGTTGTCCACCGGCCGGTCCGTGTTCTACCAGCCCGATGGTGCCGGTTATGTGCTGCCGTATCCGGTGGCGAGCCAGTACATGACCGGTACGCCGCACGACTGGGGCAGCAGTCACGGTGCTTGGAATGCGGGCCGGTATGACCAGTGGGTTCCGCAGAAGACGAAGTACACGATGGCTACGCATCTCCGGAGCGAGCTGCCGTTCTACTACGCGCTTGCTGATGCGTTCACGATCTGCGACTCGTACCACTGCTCAGAGCTCGGGCCGACGAACCCGAACCGGTTCTACCTGTTCACCGGCAAGCTCGGCTACGAGCCAGGCACGACTCGTCGGGCGATCGGCAACGATGCTTGGCAGAACCAGGCGCATCCTGGCTACACCTGGACGACGTACGCCGAGAGGCTCGAAGCGGCGAACAAGAGCTGGCGGGTGTACCAGGAGTGGGACAACTACGGCGACAACTCGCTGGACTTCTTCAAGACGTTCCTCGATGTCGGGAAGAAGGCGCTCGCCAAGACGTCGTACACGAAGCTGGAGTTCTTCTACGACAACGGCGTACGAAAGGCCACTGGCTCAGCGCGAGACACCTTGCTGTCGCAGCTTGCTGCTGGGGTCGCGACGCTGACGCCCGCGGAACGCCGTCTCTACGACCGCGGGCTCCAACGCGTCGCCGCCGATCAACTCGTCACCACCTTCGGAGATGACGTCGCGGCCGGTCGATTGCCTGCGGTCTCGTGGATCGTGGCGCCCGAGCCGAAGTGCGAGCACCCGTCGTGGGGTCCGGCCGAGGGCGCCAACTTCACCAAGGACATCCTCGACAAACTCGCGTCCAACCCGCAGGTCTGGAACAAGACGCTCGTGCTGATCACGTACGACGAGAACGACGGCTACTTCGACCACATCCCGTCGCCCGCGCCGCCGGTGACCGCGAACGACGGGCAGTCCACGGTCGCCATCACGGACGAGATCGTCGACGGTGTGCCGATCGGGCTCGGCGCGCGGGTGCCGATGCTTGTCGTGTCGCCTTGGACCCGCGGTGGGAATGTCTGTTCGCAGGTCTTCGATCACACGTCGGTGCTGCAGTTCCTGGAGAAGTGGAGCGGCGTCGCCGAGCCCAACATCTCGCCTTGGCGACGGGCGGTCTGCGGCGATCTGACGACCGCGCTCGATCTGACGACCAGCAACGTCACCTATCCGTCGCTTCCTTCGACGCCACCTACGCCGGGGTGGGATACGACGTATCCGGCACCGCCGAGCACCCAGGTCCTACCGGCGCAGGAATCGGGCACGCGTGTCGCACGAGCGCTCCCCTACACACTCACGGTGTCCGGCCGGGTCGCCAGCGACAAGTTCTGGATCGACTTCACCAACGCCGGTGCTGCCGGTGCGCACTTCTACGTGTCGGCCAACGCCTTCCGCACCGACGGCCCTTGGCGCTACACCGTCGGTGCCGGAGCTTCCGTGTCGGACTATTGGGCGGCCGGTACGCCGACAGGCGCCTACGACCTGACGGTCAACGGCCCGAACGGATTCGTACGCCGCTTCGCCGGCAACCGCGTCACCGCGACCACCAGCGGCAAGGCCAACCCTGAGGTAACTCTCCGCTATGCGCCGGCCGACAACCTCGTCTGGCTCAAGATGACGAACAGCGGCACAGCGGCGTGCACGATCACCATCCAGCCGAACAACCGCTCCGGCGGACCGTGGACCTACCAACTCGCCGCGGGCGCCAGCACCGAAGACTGGTTCAGCACTGGAAACGGCGCGAACGGCTGGTACGACCTCACCGCAACCGCCAACACCACCGACGGCTTCGTACGCCGCTTCGCCGGCCACCTGGAGAACGGCGCCCCCAGCACCAGCGATCCCGTGATGGGATCAGGCCGACTCCCCGCCACCGTGCGCTCCGTCGACAGCCAGGAGACCATCGGCGAATCCGCCCCCGCCACCAGAGCCGTCGACGGCAACCCCGCCACCTTCTGGCACACCAGGTGGACCTCGCCCGCCGACCCACTCCCCCACGAACTCCAGCTAGACCTCGGTACGACGCGCACCGTCACCGGTCTGACCTACCTACCCCGCCAGGACGGCAGCGCGAACGGCCGAATCGGCCAGTACGAGCTCTACCTCAGCACCGACGGCACCACCTGGGGCAACCCCACCACCACCGGCACCTTCCCAGACACACCCACCTCAAAAACCATCCGCTGCTGGCCCACCCCCGCCCGCTACCTCCGCCTAAAAGCCCTCACCGAGGCAGGATCCCGAGGCCCCTGGACCACCGCCGCCGAGCTGACTCCCCTCGGCTGGTAAACCCCAGCCCGCCGAACACTGTTTTTTCGTCCGCTGACAGGCTGATAACCCGTCAGCGGACGAACATCGCGACAGTGGCCCCGGGTTGGCTCCGGAGGTCAGCGGCCTAGCAGCCGGGCGAAGAAGCCGGGCCCGCCCTCGGCCTTCGGATGACCCTCGCACCACTGGTCGTCGGGGACGGAGAGTTTTACTTGGGCTACGTGTTGGCCGCAGCCGGACCAGGTTGTTTTGCTGCATTGACGGCACTTCACCGCACGACACATTTCGGGCTCCGCCCGCTCGGCAACCGGGTTAGCGTACCTACTTGAAGGTGTTGGCGGCTTCCTGGATTTTGGTGGTGAAGGCGTGCCAGGCGGGTTCGTCCATGAGGTGGTGGTCGGAGCCGCCTTGGCCGTCGATGAGTTCGCGGACGATGTCGGCGTGGCCTGCGTGGTGGGCGGTTTCGTCGACCATGCGGATGAGGAGGACGCCGAGGGTGGTGGCCCGGTGGCCTTCCTGCCAGTGCGGGACCTCGGCGGGGGCATCGAGGTCCAGTGCGGCGATGGTCTCGTCGCCGCTGGCGCAGGCTCGCTTGTAGAGGTTGATCAGGTACTCGCTGGACTCCGACGGCAGCGCCCACATGTCAGCGCCCTCCCAGGTCGAGCCGTCCTCTTCCCAGGCGAGGACGTCCGCCTTCGGTCGGCCGAGGCTCGTGGTCAGGTAGACGTACTCGACCCCGATGAGATGCTTCACCAGGCCGAGCAGGTTCGTCCCGGAAGGCACGAGCGGCCGGCGCAGGTCGTACTCACTCAGTCCGTCGAGCTTCGACAGCAGAAGCGCGCGGCTCTCCCGCAGCTTCTCGTGCAGTTCGGCTTTGAGATCCGTCATGCCCCGGACGCTAACCCATCCCTCAGACAGTCTCCGGCGCACCCGGCGCGACGAACGGCAGCCGGGCAGGCGCACCACCGGAGATGAGCTCCAGCAACGCATTCGTGTCCAGATGCTCCTCGACAGCGTCCGCCAGTCGATCCAGCCGCGCCTCACGCAGCGCCGAAAACGACACGGTCCCGTCCGGCGCCGACTTCCCGACCATCGCGGCGACCTCGCCGAGAAACGCATGCCGAGCGGAGTCGTCGTCCAGCAGCCCGTGCCAGATCGTCCCCCACACCACGCCCGACCGGCAGCCGCCCGGGAACTCCCCCGCGTCAGCGACCACGCGCACCACCCCGTGATGGATCTCGTACGCCGTCGGCGCCGGTCGCGCCAACGTCTTCTCCGCCGCAAATGATGTTGCCACCGGCAACAACCCGAGACCGGTATGACTCCCGCCGCCCTCGACCCCGAGCGGATCCTCGATCGCCCCGCCGAGCAGCTGATACCCACCACAGATCCCGAGCACCGGCCGCCCGGCCGCGACCCGCGCCGCGACGGCATCCGCCAGCCCGTTCGACCGCAGCCACGCCAGATCGGAGGTCGTCGCCCGCGACCCCGGCAGCACCACCAGATCGGCATCGCGAACCTCGGCCGGGCTCGCCGTGAAGAACACACTCGTCGTCGGCTCCACCGCCAGCGCGTCGAGATCGGTGAAGTTGCTGATCCGCGGAAACCGGACCACCGCGATCGACAGCACGTCGGAGTCGTGCGCCGTACGCCGGGCCGGAATGTCCAGCGCGTCCTCGGAATCGAGCCACAACTCGGGCAACCACGGCAACACGCCGTACGTCGGACGTCCGGTCACCGAGCCGAGCATGTCGATCCCCGGCTGCAGCAGCGACACGTCGCCGCGGAACTTGTTCACGACGAACCCGCTGACCAGCGCCTGGTCCTCCGCCGACAGCAACGCGACGGTGCCGAACATCGACGCGAACAACCCGCCCCGATCGATGTCCCCGACGACCACGACCGGCGCCCGGGTGTGCTGCGCGAGCCCCATGTTGACGTAGTCGGACTGCCGCAGGTTGATCTCGGTCGGACTCCCCGCACCCTCGCTGATCACCACGTCGTACCGCGAGGCCAAGTCGTCGTACGCCGCGAACGCCGCCTTCGCCAACTCCGCCCGCTCGGTGAGAAACCCGCGAGCACTCAACTCACCCCACGGCTCCCCCATCAGTACTACGTGACTTCGCTGGTCGCTCCCGGGTTTCAGCAGCACCGGGTTCATCGCTGCCTCGGGCTCGGCGCCGGCGGCGATCGCCTGGATCCACTGGGCCCGCCCGATCTCGGCTCCGTCGGCGCAGACCATCGAGTTGTTCGACATGTTCTGCGCCTTGTACGGCGCGACGCGGACTCCCTGTCGCGCCAGCCATCGGCAGAGCCCGGTCACGACCGTCGTCTTGCCCGCGTCGGACGTCGTACCGGCAACCATGAGTGAGCCCACGGGCTCGATGCTAACGAAGTACTTAACTGGTTGGCGGTGGATCGTCGTGGCCCTGTTCGTCCGGTGGGAGGACCGGGGTGATGCGGCGGCCCTGGGCATCGGTGCTGGGGAGGCGCGGAGTGGTGCCCTGGAAGCGGGTGGAGCCTGCGCGATCGGCGGCGGAGAGCGGTTTCGCGACGTTCTCCAGCGACTGCCCCTCGGCGTCGACGCCGAAGAACCAGGCGATCACGCCGCCGGCGAGCATGACTGCGGCGCCGATGATGTAGCCGACGGTCAACGGACCGCGGGCCGGGTTGTCGCCCTCACCGATCAGCGACGCGAACAGGAACGGTGCCACAACTCCACCAGTGAGCTGCGAGATCGCGAAGAAGAACGAGATCGCCTGACCACGGAGCTCGATCGGGAAGATCTCGCTCACCGTCAGGTACGCCGACGAGGCGCCGGCCGAGGCGAAGAAGAACACCACGCACCACAGCCCGGTCAGCGATGCCGCGTTCAGCGACCCCGCGTTGAACAGCAGCGCGGTGATGAACAGCACGACCGCCGAGATCGAGTACGTCCCGAGGATCATCTTGCGCCGGCCGATGGTGTCGAAGAAGTGCCCGAGCAGCAGCGGTCCGGCCAGGTTGCCGATCGCGAACGGGAAGAAGTACAGCGCGATGCTGGAGTCGTTCAACCCGAAGTACGACTTCAGCACGAGCGCGTAGGTGAAGAAGATCGCGTTGTAGAGGAACGCCTGGGTGACCATCATCGAGAACCCGAGGAACGACCGGCTGCGGTAGTCCCGCAGCATCACCCGGGCGATCTCGCGGTACGTCACCGGTGGGTAGTCGACCAGGTTGATCGCCTCGTCGTCGGTGACCTCGCGCAGCTGGCCACCCTGGCGGCGGACGGTCTCCTCGATCTCGTCGACGGTCCGCTCGGCCTCCTCGACCTTGCCGTGCGTCATCAGCCAGCGCGGGCTCTCCGGGATGTGCCGGCGCAGGTAGATGATCATCAGGCCCATCACCGGACCGACCAGGAAGCACAGCCGCCAGCCCCACTCGATCGGGATGATGTCCTCGTTCAGGAAGACCAGGCCGACCGCGGACCCGATCAGCGCACCGGCCCAGTAGGTGCCGTTGACGCCGATGTCGACGCGGCCGCGGTACTTCGACGGGATCAGCTCGTCGATCGCGGAGTTGATCGCGGCGTACTCACCGCCGATGCCCATCCCGGCCACGAACCGGCAGACCGCCAGCGACCAGAAGTCCCAGGTCAGACCCGCTGCGCCGGAGGCGATCAGGTAGACCATCAAGGTGATGATGAACAGGCTCCGGCGGCCCCATTTGTCGGTCAGCCGGCCGAAGACCAGCGCACCGACCACCTCGCCGGCCAGATAGATCGACGCCAGCAGCCCGACCTTGGCGGTGGTCAGATGCAGCGTCGCCTCTTCTTTCAGGACGTTGCCGACCAGCGAGACCAGCTGGATCTCCAGACCGTCGAGGATCCAGGAGACGCCGAGGCCGACGACGATCATCCAGTGGAACCTGCGTCCACGGCAACCGGTCCATCCGGGCCGGTACCAGACTCGGTATCGCCTTGCCTTCTTCCAACGCGTGCTCTGTACTCATCCGCCGCTCCTCCCGCGTCCGGGCCGGTACCCGACTAACCCGTACCCCGCGAGTCGCGCGACCCAAAACCGGGGCTGGCTAAAGTGGCTGCATGGAGAACGAGATCAGCGTCGCGGACGCGCCTGGGAACAGCCGGTACGAGGCGCGCGATGCCGACGGCAACCTGATGGGATTCGTCGACTACAAGCTCGTGGGTCCGGTGATCGCCTTCCTGCACGCCGAGACGACTGCCGGAGTTCCGGGCCGCGGGGTGGCCGGGCAAGATCGCGGTCAAGTCGCTCGACGACGCCCGCGAGGCCGGGTTGCGGGTCAAGCCCGCCTGCCCGTACTATCAGCAGTACCTGAGAAGCACCCCGAGTACGCCGACCTGGTGGACGCGCGAGTGAGTGCGCCGGAGCTCGGCAAGCTCGACTGGCAGCCGGCGGCCGATGTACCGGAACTGCTGGCCGAGCCGGTGCGCGCCGCGCTGGGCGACCTTCCCGGCGTACGCGGTCGCGATCGACCCGTCCTCGCCGACACGGCGGCGTTCTGCGCGGAGTACGACGTACCGATGGCCGCGTCGGCGAACTGCGTGATCGTGCACGGCAAACGCGCCGGCGAGTCGACGTACGCCGCGGTGATGGTGCTGGCCACGCACCGGGCCGACGTGAACGGCGTGATCCGCAAGCATCTCGGCGTACGGAAGATTTCTTTCGCTGCGCAGGACGACGCGGTCGAGCTCGACCGGGATGGAGTACGGCGGCATCACGCCGATCGGGTTGCCGGCCGCCTGGCCGGTCCTGGTCGACCAGGCGGTCGCCGATGCGGGTCTCGTGGTGATCGGCAGCGGCATCCGCGCGTCGAAGCTCCTGCTCGACGGCGCCGAACTGGCGAAACTCCCCAACGCCACAGTGCTGGAGCTGGCCTCTCCTGCCTGAGTTCCGGATAACATCAGGTCTGACTCGAGGCGAGCAGGAGATGCGGGTTTTGTGCTGGATGACGTCATGACGGTCGCCGGCGGCGAGGGTGGGCCGACCGCGCTGCGGATCATGCTCGGCGGGCAGCTGCGCCGGATGCGCGAGTCCGCGAAGATCAGCCGCGCCGACGCGGGCTGGCAGATCCGCGCGTCCGAGTCCAAGGTCAGCCGGATGGAGCTCGGCCGGGTCGGGTTCAAGGAGCGCGACGTCAGCGACCTGCTCGAGCTGTACGGGCTGACCGACGAGACCGAGCGGGTCCGGCTGATGGAGCTGGCCCGGGCCGCGAACAACCCCGGCTGGTGGTCCCGGTACGGCGACGTGATGCCGAACTGGTTCGCCAACTACGTCGGCCTCGAGGTCGCCGCGAAGCTGATCCGCACGTACGAGGTGCTGTTCGTCCCGGGGCTGTTGCAGACCGAGGACGTACGCGCGCGCCGTCGTCCAGTTCGGCAAGACCTTCCTGCCGCCGGAGGAGATCGACCAGCGGGTCGCGCTGCGGGTGACCCGGCAGCAGATCCTGACCCGGGCGAACCCGGCCCGGCTGTGGGTCGTCATCGACGAGTCCGTACTGCACCGCCCGATCGGCGGGCGGGACGCGATGTGCGAGCAGATCGAGCAACTGATCAAGGTCTCCCAGCAGCCGAACGTGACACTGCAGGTGATGCCGTTCAGCAGCGTCGGGTATCCGGGCGCGGGTGGCGCGTTCACGATCATGCGGTTCCCGGAAGGCGATCTGCCGGACGTCGTCTACATCGAGCACGCGGCCAGTGCGTTGTTCCTGGACAAGCTCGAGGACCTGGACGAGTACGCCGCGATCATGGAAGCGCTGACGATCGCGGCGGCGCCGGTGAGCGATACGCCGCGGATCCTGCAGGACGCGCTGGCCGAGATGTGCTGAACCCCCGTCGCGGGACAGCTACGGGGGTCCGATGGCCGACTGGCCGGAGGGGGCGACCGGTCAGGCGACGTTCAGGGTGAACTTGATGTTGCCGCGGGTGGCGTTGGAGTACGGGCAGACCTGGTGGGCCTTGGCGACGAGCTCCTCGGCGGCCGCACGCTCCAGCGTCGGTAGGCTGACGACCAGGGCGACCTCGAGGCCGTAGCCGGTGCCACCGTTGATCGGGCCGAGGCCGACCTCAGCGGTGACGGTCGAGCCGTCGACATCCTGCCGGGTCTTGCGCGCGACGGTCTTCAGCGCGCTGTGGAAGCAGGACGCGAAACCCGCGGCGAACAGCTGCTCCGGGTTGGTGCCTTCGCCGGTGCCGCCCAGCTCCTTCGGCGGCGCGACGATCACATCGAGCTTGTAGTCGTCGGTCGCGGTGTGCCCGTCCCGGCCGCCTTCGGCGGTCGCGCGAGCCGTGTACAGAACCTTCTCTACTGCGATGGTCATAGCTGGTGTCCTTTTCAGCGGGTGGGGTCGAGGGTGAGCTTGCCGACCGTACGGCGGGCGCGCATGTCCTCGTGGGCGGTGGCGATGTCGGTGAGTGCGTAGTCGCCGCCGACGACCGGGCGGAGCTTGCCGTCAACGGCGAGCTCGAACAGTTCCTTCAGCGGATCGCCCAGCAGCGCCGGGTTGTGGAAGCAGTCGGCCAGCCAGAAGCCGGCGACCGTCTTCGATCCCTTCATCAGCCGGCCCGACTCGAGCGGCTTCGCGGCCTGACGCGACGCCGCGCCGAAGGTCACCAGCCGGCCGAACCGGCCCAGCGCGTCGAACGACTCGTCGAACGTCGGGCCGCCGACCATCTCGAGCACGATGTCGACCGGCTTGCCGTCGTTCGCTTCGATGATGCGGTCCTTCAGACCCTCGGGGTCGCCGTCGATCGCGGCGTCCGCACCGAGCTCCAGGGCCAGCTTGCGCTTCTCGTCCGACGACGCGGTGGCGATGACGCGACCGGCGCCCCAGAGCTTCGCGAGCTGGATGGCCAGCGTTCCGACGCCGCCGGCACCGGCGTGCACGAGCACCGACTCACCCTGTTGCAGGTGGGTCGAGGTCTTCAGTAGGTGCCAGGCGGTCGTTCCCTGCAGAACCAGGGCGAGCGCGTCCCCGTCGCTGACGCCTTCCGGCACGTCGAACGCGTACGGCGCGTGGGCGACAGCCTTCTCCGCATACCCGCCCGAGCCGACCAGCGCGACGACGCGGCGACCGTCCGACGTGTGACCGACGACCTCACCGCCAGGGATCAGCGGCAGCTGCGCCTTCGACAGGTAGCTGTTCTCCACCTGGTGGGTGTCGGCGTAGTTCACGCCGGCCCGGTCGACGGTGATCAGAACCTGTCCGTCACCCGCGACCGGCTCGTCGACGTCGCTGACCTTGAGGACTTCCGGGCCACCGAACTCGGTGATCTGTACGGCTCGCACGCTGATCTTCCCTTCGGATCGTTTTCCTTCTCTACGGTGTACTATACACCGTACGTTATAGATGTCGTTGTGAGATGGGAGACAGATCGATGGCCAGGACGCCGCGGAACACGCTCAACCCCGAGCTGATCGTGCGGACCGCCCTCGAGCTGATGGAAACCGATGGCACCAGCGCCTTCAGCCTGCGCGGTGTGGCCGCATCGCTGGGTGTCGGACCGATGGCGATCTACACCTATTTCCGCAACAAGGACGACCTGTACGACGCCGTGCGGAACCACCTGATGGGCCTACTCCCCCCGGTGCCTGAGGATGTCCCGTGGCAGGACCAGGTCCGCGCCGTCTGCCGGAGCCTGCGGTCCCTGATGCTTCAACACCCTTGCCTAGCGCAACTACTCGCCGGGCGGCCGCTGAGTGGTCAGGAAACGGCACGCGTCGCGGAGGGCCTCCTCGGCGTACTGCGCTCCGCCGGCTTCGCCAAGGAGACGGCGGCCCGAACCCACACCACCCTCTTCACCTACGTCCTCGGATCAACCTCTTGGGAGATCCAGATGGCCGCCGAACGCCGGGACCCCGAAGCCTGGCGCCGCCTCCGCACCACCATGGAGTCCCTCTCCGCCACCGAGTTCCCCACCGTCGTAGACCTGGCCCCCGAGCTGGCCCGCACCACAGGCGGCGACGACCAGTTCGACTACGGCCTCGACCTGCTGATCGCAGGCCTGGACATGCAAAAACCCCGGGCCACCTGACCCGGGGTTTCGCAGTACGGGATTTAGACGTTGAAGCCGAGGGCCCGGAGCTGGTCCCGGCCGTCGTCGGTGATCTTCTCGGGGCCCCACGGCGGCATCCAGACCCAGTTGATCCGGAAGTCGTTGACCAGGCCGTCGAGGGACATCCGGGTCTGGTCCTCGATCACGTCGGTGAGCGGGCAGGCGGCCGAGGTCAGCGTCATGTCGATGATCGCGGTGTTGGTGTCGTCCACCGTGACGCCGTAGATCAGGCCGAGGTCGACGACGTTGATCCCGAGTTCGGGGTCGACGACGTCCTTCAGCGCCTCGGTCACATCGTCGACGGCAACCGTCGAGCCGGCCGGCTTCGCCGCCGCTTCGAGGTCGACCTCGGGCAGCTCGATCTTCTCGTCGGTCTGGTCAGACATTGCTTGCTCCTTCTTTCTTCGCGAGTGCCTGGGCGGTCGCGTCGCGCCAGGCCGACCAGCCCAGCAGTGCGCACTTCACCCGGGCCGGGAACTGCGCGACACCCGCGAAGGCGACGCCGTCTTCCAGAACTTCTTCGTCGGGTTCGACATTCCCGCGGCCCTGCATGAGTTCCAGGAACTTCTCGTACGTCGCCATGCCCTCGGTGACCGGCTTGCCGATCACCAGGTCGCTCATCACCGACGTCGCCGCCTGGCTGATCGAGCAGCCGACGCTCTGATGCGTCACGCCGGTCACGACGTCGCCGTCGAGTTCGACGCGCAGGGTGACCTCGTCCCCGCAGGACGGGTTCACGTGGTGCACCTCCACGTCGTACGGGTCCGAAAGCCCTGCATGATGCGGGCTCCGGTAGTGATCCAGGATGATCTCCTGGTACAAGCTGTCGAGCTGCATATCAGTCCACCTTGAAGAATGACCGGACGAAGCCGAGGCCGTCGACGAGGGCGTCGATCTCCTCGGGCGTCGTGTACAGGTAGAAAGACGCTCTGGTCGACGATTGCATTCCGAACCGCTCGTGCACCGGACGCGCGCAGTGGTGGCCGGCCCGTACGGCGATGCCGCGGGTGTCCAGAACGGTCGACACGTCATGCGGGTGAACGCCGGCCAGCTCGAAGCTGATGGCTCCACCCCGGTCCGCGATGTCCGAAGGCCCGAGGATCTTCAGCCCAGGAACCGTCTTCAAGCCTTCCAGCGCGTACGCCGTGATCGCTTGCTCGTGCGCCGCGACCTTGTCCATCCCGATGCCGGCCAGGTAGTCCAGCGCCGCACCGAGTCCCACGGACTGCGCGATCGGCGGCGTACCGGCCTCGAACCGGGCCGGCGGCGGCGCGTACGTCGAGCCGGTCATCCGGACGACCTCGATCATCTCGCCACCACCGAGGAACGGCGGCAGCGACGCGAGCAGGTCGTACCGGCCCCAGAGCACGCCGATCCCGGTCGGCCCGACGACCTTGTGACCGGTGAAGGCGAGCAGGTCGGCGCCCAGAGTCGAGACATCGACCGGGAACTGCGGCACGGCCTGCGAAGCATCGACGACCACGACCGCGTCGAAAGCATGCGCCTTCGCGGCGATCTCGGAGATCGGGTTGATCGTGCCCAGAGCATTCGAGACCCAGGTCAGCGAGACGACCTTGGTGCGCTCGTTGATCAGCTCCTCGATGTTGCTGAGGTCCAGCCGGCCCTCGTCGGTGACGCCGAACCAGCGCAGTGTCGCGCCGCTGCGCTCACACGCGAGCTGCCACGGGACGATGTTGCTGTGGTGCTCCATCTCGGAGATCACCACCTCGTCCCCCGGCTTCAGCGACGCGCCGAGCGTGTGCGCGGCCAGGTTGAGCGCCTCGGAGGCGTTCTTGGTGAAGACGATCTCGTCGCGATTGGTCGCGCCGATGAAGGCCGCGACCTTGTCCCGGCCGCCCTCGTACGCCGCGGTCGCCTCCGCACCGAGCTGGTGCATCGCGCGCGCCACGTTCGCGTTGTGGATCAGGTAGTGATCCTCGATCGCCTTGACCACCTGGACCGGCTTCTGCGAAGAGTTCGCCGAGTCCAGGTAGACCAACGGGAAGTCGTTGGCCAAGACGCGCGACAAGATGGGGAAGTCCGCCCGGACCGATTGCAGGTCCAGCGGACTGCTGAAGGTCCGGGCGTCACTCATGCCTTGGCGCCTGTCTTCAGGAACCGCTCGTAGCCGTTGGCCTCGAGCTCGTCGGCCAGCTCCGGGCCACCCTCTTCGGCGACCTTGCCGTCGACGAACACGTGCACGAAGTCCGGCGTGATGTAGCGCAGGATCCGGGTGTAGTGGGTGATCAGCAGAACGCCCTTGTCACCCTTCTCCGCGAACCGGTTGACGCCGGTCGAGACGACCTTCAGCGCGTCGATGTCGAGGCCGGAGTCGGTCTCGTCGAGGATCGCGATCTTCGGGTCGAGCAGCTCGAGCTGGACGATCTCGTGCCGCTTCTTCTCACCACCGGAGAAGCCCTCGTTCACGTTCCGGGTGCCGAAGTCGGGGTCCATGTCCAGGTCGGCGAGCGCCTTGTTGACGTCCTTGACCCAGGTCCGCAGCTTCGGCGCCTCGCCGTCGATGGCGGTCTTGGCGGTCCGCAGGAAGTTCGACACGGACACGCCGGGGACCTCGACCGGGTACTGCATGGCCAGGAACAGGCCGGCCCGGGCGCGCTCGTCGACAGTCATGTCGAGCACGTCCTCGCCGTCCAGCGTCACGGTGCCGCTGGTGACGTTGTACTTCGGGTGGCCGGCGATCGAGTACGCCAGCGTGGACTTGCCGGAACCGTTCGGGCCCATGATCGCGTGCGTCTGACCACCGGCGATGGTCAGGTCGACGCCGCGCAGGATCTCCTTCGGGCCGTTCTCGGTGTCGACCGACACGTGCAGGTCGCGGATCTCGAGTGTCGCCATGGGGTCTTCTATCTCCGTCTTTACTAGGAAGCTTGGTTCAGGGGGTTCTTGACGTCGACCAGGAGGTCCTCGCCGTCGACTCGCACCGGGTAGATCGGCACCGGGTCGTACGCCGGCAGGCTGAGCGGTTCGCCGGTCTTCAGGCTGAACCGCGAGCCGTGCAGCCAGCACTCGATCTCGCAGTTGGCGACATCACCCTCGGACAGCTGGATCTGCGCGTGCGAGCACTCGTCGCGGACCGCGAAGTACTGGCCCTCGCTCTTCACGACGGCCACCTCCACGCCGCCGACCTCGGTGGCGATGACCCCTTCGTCGGGGACGTCGCTCACCGCGCACGCGCGTTCGAACGTGTCACTCATGGTCAGGCCTTGAGCGACTCGGTCAGGGCTGCCGTGCGGGCCAGCTTCTCCTCGATCACCTCGTGCAGCTTCTCGGCCACCTCCGGTACGCCGATCCGCCCGATGATGTCGTTGAAGAACCCCGACACCACCAGCCGGCGCGCCTCGTCCTCGGGAATCCCGCGCGCCTGCAGGTAGAACAGCTGCTCGTCGTCGAACCGGCCGGTCGCCGAGGCGTGCCCGGCCCCCTCGATCTCGCCGGTCTCGATCTCCAGGTTCGGCACCGAGTCGGCGCGGGCGCCGTCGGTCAGGACCAGGTTCCGGTTCAGCTCGAAGGTGTTGGTGCCCTCGGCCGCGGCCCGGATCAGCACGTCACCGATCCACACCGAACGGGCGTGGTCACCGGCGAGCGCGCCCTTGTAGAGCACGTTGCTCTTGCAGTTGATCGCCTCGTGGTCGACGAAGAGCCGGTTCTCGTGGTGCTGACCGGACTCGGCGAAGTAGACCCCGAGGAGTTCGGCGTCGCCACCCGGACCGGCGTACCGGACGTTGGTGGAGAGCCGGACGACCTTGCCGCCGAGTGTGACGGCGACATGGTTGAGCTTCGCGTCGCGGCCGACCACGGCGTCGTGCTGACCGACGTGGATCGACTCGGTGTCGCCCTGCTGGATCGAGACGACCCGCAGGTCGGCGCCGTCGCCGACGACGATCTCGACGTTGGCGGCGTACTCACCCGCGCCGGTGTGGTCGACGATCACGGTGCCGCGGCTGTGCCGGCCGGCCTCGATCACCAGGTGGCCGAAGCCGCGGCCGCCGAGGCCCGCGATGTTCACGTGCACCGGCTCGGTCAGCTCGGCCTCGTTCGGGATCCGCACGGCCAGCGTCTGGCCGGCATGGTTCCACGCGACGGCCGCGATCCGGTCCTGCGGGGTCAGCGCCTTGACCGCGTCGGCGGCGATCGTCTCGATCACGACACCTTCGGGGCCGTGCGCGTCGACCTTGACGGTCTCGGTGCCGGCCGCGTCCTCGAACAGCGCCTTGAGGGCCTTGATCGGGGTGAAGCGCCACTCCTCCTCGCGCCCGTTGGGCACCGGGAAGTCGGCCACGTCGTACGACGTCGTGCGCTCGCTGCGGGCCTGCAACGGCACCGGCGATCCTGGCCCGTGAGAGTGGCCCTGGTTACCAGTCGCAACCAGGGTTTCGGTGGCTGACATCAGCCGACGGCCCCTTCCATCTGCAGCTCGATGAGCCGGTTGAGTTCCAGCGCGTACTCCATCGGGAGCTCGCGGGCGATCGGCTCGATGAAGCCGCGGACGATCATCGCCATTGCCTCGTCCTCGGCCATCCCGCGGCTCATCAGGTAGAAGAGCTGGTCGTCGCTGACCTTGGACACGGTCGCCTCGTGCCCCATCGCGACGTCGTCCTCGCGGACGTCGACGTACGGGTAGGTGTCGGAGCGGCTGATCGTGTCGATCAGCAGCGCGTCACAACGGACCGTGGACTTGCTGTGGTGCGACCCCGGCGCGACCTCGACCAGACCCCGGTACGACGTACGCCCACCGCCGCGGGCGACCGACTTGGAGATGATCGAGCTCGACGTGTACGGCGCGTTGTGCACCATCTTCGAGCCGGCGTCCTGGTGCTGGCCCTCGCCGGCGAACGCGATCGACAGCGTCTCGCCCTTGGCGTGCTCGCCCATCAGGTAGACGGCCGGGTACTTCATCGTCACCTTGGAACCGATGTTGCCGTCGATCCACTCCATCGTCGCGCCCTCTTCGCAGGTGGCGCGCTTGGTGACCAGGTTGTAGACGTTGTTCGACCAGTTCTGGATCGTCGTGTAGCGGCAGCGGGCGCCCTTCTTCACGATGATCTCGACGACCGCGGAGTGCAGCGAGTCCGACTTGTAGATCGGCGCGGTGCAGCCCTCGACGTAGTGCACGTAGGCGCCTTCGTCGACGATGATCAGGGTCCGCTCGAACTGACCCATGTTCTCGGTGTTGATCCGGAAGTAGGCCTGCAGCGGGATGTCCACCTTGACGCCCTTGGGCACGTAGATGAACGAGCCGCCGGACCAGACGGCCGTGTTCAGCGCGGCGAACTTGTTGTCGCCGACCGGGATCACGGTGCCGAAGTACTCCTTGAACAGCTCCGGGTGCTCGCGCAGGCCGGTGTCGGTGTCCAGGAAGATGACGCCCTGCTCCTCCAGGTCCTCACGGATCTGGTGGTAGACGACCTCGGACTCGTACTGCGCGGCGACGCCGGCGACGAGGCGCTGCTTCTCCGCCTCGGGGATGCCGAGCTTGTCGTAGGTGTTCTTGATGTCCTCGGGAAGCTCTTCCCAGCTGGTGGCCTGCTTCTCCGTCGAGCGGACGAAGTACTTGATGTTGTCGAAGTCGATGCCGGACAGGTCCGCACCCCACGACGGCATCGGCTTGCGGTCGAAGAGCTTCAGGCCCTTCATCCGCAGGTCGAGCATCCACTCCGGCTCACTCTTCAGCGTGGAGATGCCTTGCACCACCTCGGCGCTGAGGCCGCGCTTGGCGACGGAACCGGCAGCGTCACTGTCGGACCAGCCGAACTTGTACGTACCGAGCCCATCGAGCTCCGGGTGAGCGGTTTGCGTCATCGTGCAGTCCTCGCAGATTCGCTGTCGGATACAGGGGAAACCGGCTCGCTTTTCAGGGCGTGGCCGGGAATGTGTGTCGTGCAGACACCGTCACCGTGAGCGATGGTGGCGAGTCGCTGGACGTGCTTGCCGAGCAACCGCGAGAAGACCTCGGTCTCGGCCTCGCACAACTGGGGGAACTGCTCGGCCACGTGCGCGACCGGGCAGTGGTGCTGGCAGAGCTGCTCACCGGCACCGGCTTGCAGGGTAGAGGCCGCGTAACCGTCGGCGCTCAGCGCCTGGGCCAGGACCTCGACCTTCTGGTCCTCCGGAGCCGCGGCGAGCAGCTCGCGGTACCGCACCTCCACCTCGGCGACGCGGCGGCGGGCGAACTCCGTGACCGCTGCCTCTCCGCCGGCTTCGGCGATGAACTGCAGCGCGGTGGTCGCCAGGTCGTCGTACGCCTGGTGGAACGCGTGCCGGCCGGAGTCGGTCAGCACGAAGACCTTGGCGGGGCGGCCACGGCCGCGCGGGCCGTAGACCCGCTCTTCGCGAGCCTCGGCCAGCCCCTCTTCCAGGAGGTGGTCGAGGTGCCGGCGAACCGCCGCCGGGGTCAGCTCGAGCCGCTCCGCGAGCACCGCCGCGCTCGACGGGCCGTTGGTCAGGATCGAGCGGGCGACCCGGTCCCGGGTGGACTCGTCCCGCGCGACAGCCGTGCCCGAAGGCACCTGACCGGCCGCTGCGGAAGTTTTCACAACATCAGTGTCACCTAATTGCCAGGGCGCTTCAAATAAGGCTGCCCTAACCGGTTCACGCCGTTCCGCCTCGCTGTTCGGGTGACCGTGAGCAGGGTCACGTCAAGGCGTTGACTAGTCTGCACCTGTGCCAGTCGCAGTCGAGATCGAGAACCTCGTCGTCCGGTACGGCGAGAAGACCGCGGTCGACGGCCTCACTCTCACCGTAACCGGCGGAACAGTGACGTCCGTCCTCGGCCCCAACGGGGCGGGTAAGACCACCACGGTGGAGAGCTGCGAGGGGTTCCGCCGGCCGGATTCCGGTCAGGTCCGGGTGCTCGGGCTCGACCCGATCGCCGACCACGACGAGCTGATGCCGCGGATCGGGGTGATGCTCCAGGAGGGCGGGAGCTGGTCCGGTGTCCGCGCGATGGAGATGCTCCGGTACGTCGCCGGCCTGCACGCGCATCCGCTGGAGCTGCCTGCTTTGGTGGAGCGGCTGGACCTCGGGACGTGCGGACGTACGCCGTACCGGAGGTTGTCCGGCGGGCAGAAGCAGCGGTTGTCGCTGGCGCTGGCGATCGTCGGGCGGCCGGAGATCGTGTTCCTCGACGAGCCGACGACCGGGCTGGACCCGCACGGGCGGCGCGAGATCTGGCAGTTGATCCGCGATCTGCGCGACGACGGGGTGACTGTCGTGATGACCACGCACGCGATGGATGAGGCCGAGCAGCTGTCCGATCAGGTGCATGTCGTGTCCGCGGGCAAGCTGATCGCCTCCGGGACACCCGACGTACTGACCGAGCACGGGGCGAAGTCGCTCGAGGATGTCTACCTGGAGCTCACCGCCAAGGAGACTCGATGAGTACTACGTATGCTCCGCAGCCGGGTTCCGCGCCGTGGACGCGCAAGGTGTTGTCGCATGCGCGGATGGAGTTCCGGCTGCTTGTGCGCAACGGGGAGCAGTTGCTGCTGGCTTTGGTGATCCCGCTGGGGCTGCTGCTCTTGCTGGGTGGCACTGGGCTAGGTGACAGGTTGCCACTCGGTGAGGGGCGAGCTGTGGACCTCGCAGTACCGCGGGTGCTCGCGCTGGCCGTGCTGTCGACCTCCTTCACCTCATTGGCGATCGCTACCGGGTTCGAGCGCCGGTACGGCGTGATCAAGCGCCTGGGCGCCTCTCCCCTGTCGCGCACTGGTCTGCTCGCGGGAAAGATCGGGTCAGTCCTGGTCATCCAGGTGATCCAGCTCGTCGTACTGATCGGCACTGGCTTCGCTCTCGGCTGGAAGCCCGTCGGCGGTGCATCGGCAGTCATCGGTGTTGTCCTGATGGTTGTCTGCGGTACTGCGGCCTTCGCTTCGCTCGGGCTCCTCATGGCTGGAGTGCTGCGAGCTGAAGCAACTCTGGCTGCAGCGAACCTTCTGTACCTTCTGCTGCTGGTCGGCGGCGGGCTCATGACGCCAGTCGACGAATACCCGGACGGCATGCAGTCCGTAGTACGGCTACTACCTAGTGCTGCTTTGGCCAACGGCCTCGCGAACTCCACTATCGAAGGTGTGATCCCATGGGCCGCCGCGCTCTCCCTGGCGTTGTGGTCCGCGGTGCTCGGCTACCTGGTCTCCCGGACCTTCCGGTGGGACTGACGAGCACGGTGCTTTTGAGGGCCGACAAGGCTATCTCTAGAGTGTGCCGGTGACCACGGAGACCACAGTGCGCGAGGACGAGGAAGTGACCGGCTTCTGGCGGCTGGTGCCTGAGCCCAACCTGGACGTCGTTCGGCGCTGGGGCTGGGCGTCCATCGTGGCCAACATCGGCATCGTGGTGACCGGTGGGCTGGTCCGGCTGACGGGGTCGGGGCTCGGCTGCCCGACGTGGCCGTCGTGTACCGACGCGTCGTATGTGCCGCACAGTGCGCTCGGGATCCACGGCGCGATCGAGTTCGGCAACCGGATGCTCGGGTTCGTGGTCGGGGTGATCGCGATCCTCACCTGGCTGGTGGTGATGCGGTACCGCCCCCGGCGTACGGACCTCCGCCGGCTGGCGACCGCGGCCGCGCTCGGGATCCCGTTGCAGGCGGTCATCGGTGGTGTGAGTGTGCTCACCGGGCTGAACCCGTGGATCGTCTCGGCGCACTTCCTGGTCTCGCCGATCATCATCACGCTGACCGTGTCGATGATGCGGCGCTCGCGGACGAGCCCCTACCCGCACACTCCCCCGGTGGTCCGCGCACTCGCGACGGCTTCTGTAGTGGCGGTCTGGTTGTCCGTTGCCCTGGGCACCCTTGTCACGGGCGCCGGTCCGCACTCGGGTGATCCTGACACCGGGCGGAACGGCTTCGACGAGGCAGTGATCAGTCAGTTGCACTCTGACGTTGTCTTCGGGCTACTGGGCGTGACGATCGGTCTGGTGATCGCTACGCGCGTCACTGCGACTTCCAGGGCTTTGCGGAAGCTCGCTGCCTGGTTGCTGGCGATGGAGCTGCTGCAGGGAGCCGTCGGCTTCACGCAGTACTTCACGGGACTGCCCTGGGGACTCGTGCTCGTCCACATGTTCTTCGCCGGCGTACTGATCGCTCTGGTCACTGCCGTGTACGGCGAACGCGGCACTCCTGCGACCTAGGAGGACCCGAGGCGCCCAGCCCAGTTGGTTAAGCCGGACGCCTCGGTGCCTTTCGGTTAGTACCTGACTCTCGCCACGGAACCCGGGCCGAAGACCGGCGACGCGACGTACACGAGGCCGCTCTTGCTGACCCCGACACCGCCGGGGAGGTTGAGCTGACCCTTGGCGAGTTCATGCCGGAAGCCGCCCCGCTGGTGCCCGCCGCGGTACTGCACGAACAGCGCGCCCTCGGTCGCTCCGTTGAGCTCGAACTGCAGCCAGCTCGCCCTCGCCAGCTCGACGACGTAGATCTTGTTGCCCGGACCTGCGCCCAGGTCGACGATCGACGTGTAGCCGTCCGCGTAGCGCTGGCAGTCGCCCTTGTACGGGTGCTCCGGGTCGCAGACCGCGTTGGCTGGATCCCGGCTTGATCCGCCAGATCTCCGACGTACCAGGTGTGGCCGGGAAGCCCCGGAGCTCGCCGAGGTAGTAGTAGCCGTCCGAGCCGACCGTGACCGACGTGGCGACACCTTCGGCGAGGATCGGCGTACCGGCCGGCGGTAGCGGGTTGCCCTCCGGATCCGTGGCGGGCAGACCGGCCGGGACCTTCACCAGGCGCGGCTTGATCCGGGCCACCGTCTTGATGTGCCCGTTCGGCCAGACCCGGAGCAGGTCGTTGCCGGCCGCATCCGACACGAGCACCGTGCCGTCACGCAGCGCAGCCACTCCGAACGGGTTCGACTCGGTCGGCAGGTTCTCCTGGTCGTACGGGTCCGGATCGTGCGCCTGGTACGCCGCGATGTCCGCGACCACCTGCGCCGACTTGCCCGGCCGCAGCTTGAAGAGCGTCGCACCACCAGGCGGGGCATCACCCTCGGGTCCGCCACCACCGGTGAGCGCGTACGTCACGCCCCAGGCGTTGGTGTCGATCGCCGGCGGGAAACCTCCCGGCACCTGCCCGAGCTTCCGGATGTGCTTGTTCAGCCCGTTCGCGGACGCCTCGTAGACCGAACCGTCGGTCACGCTGTAGACGACCTTCGCCCCGTCGGCGCTGACCGCCACTCCGCGAGGCCCGTCCAGCCCAGTCACCACCGGCTGGAGGCTGCTGTGCCCCGCCGCCGCCGGCCCGGCACCCAACGCAGTACCAAGCAACGCCACCACCGATACCGCTGCTATGCGTGCTTTTCCTACCCCCACTACTTCCCCCTAGCCTCCGTCCTCCCCAGCCCGAAGAGTCCTTCGAGGACACTTCATGGCAACACCAGCAGACGAACAGGTCAACCAGAGAACTCCCCGCCACCAACCGCTCACAGCGCGAAAACCCAGCAATTACTACCCTTCCGGGCAGCCAGGCTCAGTGGAGCGAGCCGGAGGTCGATTGCCGCGGCGATGAAGAGAAGAGCCAGGTAAATGTTGGAGAAGTGGAAGAGGCGCATGGGGCGGAGGGCTGGGCCTTCGGCGCCGGTGTTGGCTCGGGCCAGGAGGGCGAAAGCCTCACGCAGGAAGACGACACCCAGTACTACGGCCGCCAGCGGGTAGACGAAGCCGGTGCCGCCGACGGGCCAGAGCGCGATCGAGGTGATCACCATGACGATGCTGTAAGCAAGGATCTGGCGGGCCGTCTGGACCGGGGTCGCGACGACCGGGAGCATCGGGACGTCCACCGAGGCGTAGTCCTCGCGGTAGCGCATCGCCAGGGCCCAGGTGTGCGGCGGCGTCCAGAAGAACACCACGCCGAACAGCACCAACGGGGTCCAGGCCAGCTCGTTGGTGACCGAGGTCCAGCCGATCAAGGTCGGGAAGCAACCTGCGATCCCGCCCCAGACGATGTTCTGCACGGTCCGGCGCTTCAGCACCATCGTGTAGCCGAAGACGTAGAACGCGTTCGCCGCGAGCGCCAGCAGCGAGGACAGCCAGTTGACCAGCAGCCCGAGCTCGAGCGTCGCCAGGATCCCCAGCACGACGCCGAAGACGGTCGCCGAGCGCGGGCTGACCGCGTGCCGCGGCAACGGGCGGCGCCGGGTCCGGCGCATCTGCTCGTCGATGTCGCGATCCAGCACGCAGTTGATCGTGTTCGCGCTCCCGGCGGCCAGGATGCCGCCGAGCAGGGTCGCCGCGACCACCCCGAGCCCCGGCACGCCACCCGCCGCCAGGAACATCACCGGCACGGTCGTGATCAGCAGGAGCTCGATGATGCGCGGCTTGGTCAGACCGACGTACGCCTTGATCACGTCGCGCACGGACACGCCCACGGTCGCCGGAGACTGCTCGATCTCCAGAGCTGGGTCGGTCGGTAGCGGCGCCGGGTACGACGTCGTCGCGGCTGGACGCGGGTCGACGGCCGTCACGAACACCTCGAACTGAGTGGGTTGACGCCGGGTACGGCGCTGACGGTTCGACAGTCTACGACGGGCCGTAGGAGTCCCCTAACCGACCCACCCGAGGCCAGGTGTGTGAGCTCCGAGACGTTCGGGAACAAGCAACCTGCCGGACCGGTTGGCGAGGTATGAAGGGCTGGAGACAGCCGGGCGAGTAGGCTCGCTCACGGTGCAGCGCGGGGGCGCGCACGGCGGGCGGCCAACGGTCCCGGCCGGCCCCTCGGACACCGACCAGACGGAGTGTTCGCAGCCATTGAGAGGAGCGCCGCCGGCGTGACGGAGAAGACCAGCCCCAAGCTTGACTGGACCGAGCTCGACAAGCGTGCGGTAGACACCGTACGGGTGCTCGCGCTGGACGCTGTGGAGAAGGTCGGCAACGGCCACCCCGGTACGGCGATGAGCCTCGCGCCGGCCGCGTACCTGCTGTTCCAGAAGGTGATGCGGCACAACCCGGCCGCCCCGCACTGGGAGGGTCGCGACCGGTTCGTGCTCTCCGCCGGGCACTCGAGCCTGACCCTTTACATCCAGCTCTACCTGGCCGGCTTCGGTCTGGAGCTCGACGACCTGAAGTCGCTGCGCACCTGGGGCAGCGCGACGCCGGGCCACCCGGAGTACAGCCACACCCCCGGCGTCGAGACGACCACCGGTCCGCTCGGCCAGGGCGTCGGCAACGCGGTCGGGATGGCGATGGCCGCCCGCCGCGAGCGTGGCCTGTTCGACCCGGACACGGCCGCCGGCCAGAGCCTGTTCGACCACCGCGTCTACGTGATCGCGTCGGACGGCGACCTGGAGGAGGGCGTCTCGTCCGAGGCCTCCTCGCTCGCCGGTCACCAGCAGCTCGGGAACCTGACGGTGATCTACGACGCCAACAAGATCTCGATCGAGGACGACACGAACATCGCGTTCTCCGAGGACGTGGCGGCGCGCTACGCGGCGTACGGCTGGGATGTCCATGACGTCGACTGGACCAACGGCGGCACCGGCTACGAAGAAGACGTGCAGGCCCTGTACGACGCGATCGAGGCCGGCCACGCGGTCACCGACAAGCCGACCTTCATCCGGCTGCACACGATCATCGGCTGGCCCGCCCCGAACGCGCAGAACACCGGCAAGATCCACGGCTCGGCCGCGGGCGCAGCCGAGGTGGCCGCGACCAAGCAGATCCTCGGCTTCGACCCGGAGCAGAACTTCGAGGTCGCCGCGGACGTCATCGAGCACACCCGCAAGGCCGTTGAGCGCGGCCAGGCGCTGCAGGACGAGTGGACCACCAAGTTCGACGCGTGGAAGACCTCGGCCCCCGAGGCCGCCGAGCTGTTCGACCGGCTGGGCAAGCGTGAGCTGCCCGAGGGCTGGAAGGACGCGCTGCCGAGCTGGGACGCCGACGCGAAGGGTGTCGCCACCCGCGCCGCCTCCGGTGAAGTGCTGACCAAGATCGCGCCGGAGCTCCCGAGCTCTGGGGCGGCTCGGCCGACCTGGCCGGCTCGAACAACACCACCCCGAAGGGCCAGCCGTCCTTCATCCCGGCCGAGCACGCCACCAAGGAGTTCCAGGGCAACGAGTACGGCCGCGTCCTGCACTTCGGCATCCGCGAGCACGGCATGGGCTCGATCCTGAACGGCATCGCCCTGCACGGCCGGACCCGCCCGTACGGCGGAACGTTCCTGGTCTTCAGCGACTACATGCGGCCGTCCGTCCGGCTGGCCGCGTTGATGAAGCTGCCGGTCACCTACGTCTGGACGCACGACTCGATCGGTCTCGGCGAGGACGGCCCGACCCACCAGCCGGTCGAGCACCTGGCCTCGCTGCGGGCGATCCCGGGCCTGGACGTGGTCCGCCCGGCCGACGCGAACGAGACGGCGGCCGCCTGGGCGCAGATCCTCGAGCACACCGATCGCCCGGCCGGCCTGGTGCTGACCCGGCAGAACGTGCCGACCTACCCGCGCGGTACGGACGGCTACGCGACCACCGAGAACGTGCACAAGGGTGGCTACACGCTGCTCGACACCGAGGGCACGCCGGACGTGATCCTGATCGGTACCGGCTCCGAGCTGCAGCTCGCCGTCGAGGCTCGGGCCAAGCTGGCCGACGAGGGCATCAAGGCCCGGGTCGTCTCGCTGGTGTCGCGCGAGTGGTTCGACGAGCAGGACGACGCCTACCGCGAATCGGTCATCCCGGCCGGAGTACGGGCCCGCGTCTCGGTCGAGGCCGGGATCAAGCTCGGCTGGCGCGAGATCGTCGGCGACGCCGGGCGCAGCGTCAGCCTCGAGCACTACGGTGCCTCGGCCGACTACCAGAAGCTGTACACGGAGTTCGGGATCACCACCGACGCCGTCGTACAGGCAGCCAAGGACAGCATCGCCGCAGCCACCGAACTCGGTGGCACCGGGGTTGCGCCAGTCCGTGCCGCAGCCGGGCCGGTCGGACCGGCCGACTCCCACGCCACCAACTGAACATCCACAACAGAACATTTCGGAGGGCTTCGGACATGACCGATCGTTTGAAAGACCTCGCCGACGCCGGCGTTTCCATCTGGCTCGACGACCTCTCCCGGCAGCGGCTGACCAGCGGCAGCCTGGCGAACCTGATCCACGACCAGCACGTCAGCGGGGTGACCACCAACCCGACGATCTTCGCCAAGGCCATCTCCGACGCCGGCGCGTACGCCGAGCAGGTGACCCGGCTCGGCTCCGAGGGTGTCTCGACCGCGCAGGCGATCCGGGTGATCACCACCGACGACGTCCGGGACGCCGCGGACCTGTTCAAGCCGGTCTACGACGACACCGAGGGTGTGGACGGCCGGGTCTCGATCGAGGTCGAGCCCGGGCTGGCCAAGGACACCGCGAAGACCGTTGCCCAGGCCAAGGAACTGTGGGAGACCGTCGGCCGGGAGAACATCTTCGTCAAGATCCCGGCCACCAAGGAAGGCATCCCGGCGATCGAGCAGGCACTTGCCAACGGCATCAGTGTCAACGTCACGCTGATCTTCTCGCTCGAGCGGTACAAGGCAGTCACCACCGCCTTCCTGTCCGGCCTGGAGAAGGCGATCGACAACGGTCACGACGTGACGAAGCTCGCCAGCGTCGCTTCCTTCTTCGTCAGCCGGGTCGACACCGAGATCGACAAGCGACTCGATGCGATCGGCACCGACGAGGCGAAGGCCCTGAAGGGCAAGGCGGCGATCGCCAACGCGCGGCTCGCCTACGAGGTCTTCGAGGAGGTCTTCGCCTCCGACCGCTGGCGCGAGATCGAGACCGCCGGCGCCAAGGTGCAGCGGCCGCTCTGGGCGTCCACGGGCGTCAAGGACCCGGCGTACAAGGACACCCTGTACGTCGAGGAGCTGGTGGTCGCCAACGTCGTCAACACGATGCCGCAGGCAACGATGGACGCGTTCGCCGACCACGGCGAGGTGCGCGGCGACACCGTCACCGGCACCTACGACGACGCCCGCAAGGTGATCGCCGACCTGGAGAAGCTGGGCATCTCGTACGACGAGGTCGTGCAGCTGCTCGAGGACGAGGGCGTCAGCAAGTTCGACGTCTCCTGGAGCGAGCTGGAGAACACCGTGACGGCGGCCCTCAAGGCGGCCGCCAAGTGAGCACTCCGACCGTATCCGCAGTCAACGGCGAGTACGCCGCGACGATCGAGCGGCTCGTCGCGGAGAAGATCGCCTCCCGGATCGCGGCCAAGGACGCCACCATCTGGGGTCCGGAGGCCGAGTCCGAGTCGGCGATCCGGCTGAACTGGGTCGACCTGCACGACACCTCGCGGCCGCTGCTGGCCGAGATCGAGGCCCTGCTGGCCGACCTGCGGTCCGAGGGCCTGGACCGGATCGTGCTCGCCGGCATGGGCGGTTCGTCGCTCGCGCCCGAGGTCATCACTCGTACTGCGGGCGTCGAGCTGGTGGTGCTCGACTCGACCAACCCGAGCGTGATCGCCCGGGCGCTGGCCGGTGACCTGCAGCGCACGGTGATCGTCGTGTCGAGCAAGTCCGGCGGCACCGTGGAGACCGACAGCCAGCGCCGGGTGTTCGTCAAGGCGTTCACCGACGCCGGGATCGACGCGTCGTCGCGAGTGGTCGTCGTGACCGACCCGGGTTCGCCGTTCGAGAAGCTCTCGGCCGACGAGGGCTACCGCAAGACCTTCCTGGCCGACCCGAACGTCGGTGGACGCTACAGCGCGCTCACCGCCTTCGGGCTGGTGCCTTCTGGTCTTGCCGGTGCTGACGTGGCCGAGCTGCTCGACCAGGCTGCCGAGGCGGCTCCTGCGCTGCAGGCTGACTCTGCGGACAACCCGGCGCTCCTGCTGGGCGCAGTACTGGCTGCTAGTGAGGGTCGCGACAAGGCGATCATCACGGCCGACGGCACGGACATCGTCGGGTTCCCGGACTGGGCGGAGCAGTTGATCGCCGAGAGCACCGGTAAGAACGGCACTGGTGTGCTGCCGGTCGCGGTGAAGGGGCTGCACGCTCCGGAGCTGCACAGCAACGCGGCGGACATCGTCAACGCGCTGCTCGCCGACAAGGCGACAAGCGACGTACCGACTGCTCTGACGTCCGGTTCACTCGGTGGGCAGATGCTGCTGTGGGAGACCGCCACTGCTGTGGCCGGCTACCTGCTCGGGATCAACCCGTTCGACCAACCTGACGTGGAGAGCGCCAAGAAGGCAGCACGTGGTCTGCTGGACGCGCAGCCCGAGCCGGAGCCAGCTGCCTTCACAGACGGTGTTGTGGAGGTCCGTGGGACCGACGGTCTGCTCGACGGCATCGACACCGTGGCAGGAGCTCTGGAGTCGCTGCTGGGCAAGCTCGGCGAAGACGGGTACCTCGCAGTCATGGCGTACCTGGACTCCGAGCGCGACGAGAACCTGATGGCCATCCGGCCTGCGCTGAGCAGCCGTACGGGCCGGCCGGTGACCTTCGGCTGGGGACCGCGGTTCCTGCACTCCACCGGTCAGTACCACAAGGGCGGCCACCCGCAGGGCGTCTTCCTGCAGATCACCTCGTCGGAGTCCACCGACGTCGAGATCCCGGACCGCCCGTTCTCCTTCGGCACGCTGATCTCGGCCCAGGCCGCGGGCGACGCCGGCGTACTGGCCGACCGTGGCCGTCCCGTACTACGGCTGCACCTCACCGATCCCGCCGCCGGTGTCGAGCAGCTGATCTCTCTACTCAACGCATCTGACAAATCGGAGGCAAGCGGCGCATGACCGCAGATTTCGACGAGGAGCAGACCGGTCCGGTGAACCCGCTGCGGGATCCCCAGGACCGGCGGCTCCCCCGGATCGCCGGGCCGTGCAGCCTGGTGATCTTCGGCGTCACCGGCGACCTGGCCCGCAAGAAGCTGATGCCCGCGGTGTACGACCTGGCGAACCGGGGCCTGTTGCCGCCCGGTTTCGCGCTGGTCGGCTTCGCCCGGCGGGACTTCACCAACCAGGACTTCGCGCAGATCGTGCACGACTCCGTCAAGGAGCACGCCCGGACGCCGTTCCGCGAGGAGGTCTGGCAGCAGCTCGCCGAAGGCTTCCGGTTCGTCCCGGGTGACCTGACCGACGACGAGGCCTTCAAGCGGCTCAAGGAGACCGTCGACGAGCTCGACGTCAACCGCGGGACGGGTGGCAACCACGCGTTCTACCTGTCCATCCCGCCGGGTCTCTTCCCGCAGGTCGTGCAGCAGCTGAACGAGCACGGCCTGACCAAGGAGAACCCGGGTTCGTGGCGCCGGGTGGTGATCGAGAAGCCGTTCGGGCACGACCTGAAGAGCGCTCGGGAACTGAACCAGGTGGTCGAGTCGGTCTTCCCGCCCGAGGCGGTCTTCCGGATCGACCACTACCTGGGCAAGGAGACCGTCCAGAACATGCTGGCGCTGCGGTTCGCCAACGCCATGTTCGAGCCGGTCTGGAACAGCCACTACGTCGACCACGTGCAGATCACGATGGCCGAGGACATCGGCATCGGTGGCCGCGCCGGGTACTACGACGGCATCGGCGCCGCCCGCGACGTGATCCAGAACCACCTGCTCCAGCTGCTCGCGCTGATCGCGATGGAAGAGCCGGTCAGCTTCGACGCCTGGTCACTGCGCCAGGAGAAGAAGAAGGTGCTGGCGGCCGTCAAGCTGCCGGAGCGCCTGGACCTGCACACGGCTCGTGGCCAGTACGCCGCGGGCTGGGCCGGCGGCACGAAGGTCAAGGGCTACCTGCAGGAAGACGGCATCCCGCAAGACTCCGCGACCGAGACCTTCGCCGCGCTGCGCGTGGACGTGGACACCCGTCGCTGGGCCGGCGTCCCGTTCTACCTGCGGACCGGCAAGCGACTCGGCCGGCGCGTCACCGAGGTGGCCGTGATGTTCAAGCGCGCGCCGCACCTGCCGTTCACCAAGACGGAGACCGAGGAACTCGGCCAGAACGCCCTGGTGATGCGGATCCAGCCGGACGAGGGCATCACGATGCGGTTCGGGGCGAAGGTGCCCGGCACGATGATGGAGATCCGCGACGTGAACATGGACTTCGCGTACGGCGGGTCCTTCACCGAGTCTTCTCCCGAGGCGTACGAGCGGCTCATCCTCGACGTACTGCTCGGCGACCCGCCGCTGTTCCCGCAGCACACCGAGGTGGAGCTCGGCTGGAAGATCCTCGACCCGGTGATCAACTACTGGGCCGAGCACGGCAAGCCGGAGCAGTACGCCTCCGGTGCCTGGGGACCCGACTCCGCCCACGAGATGCTCGCCCGCGACGGACGCGCCTGGAGGCGGCCATGATCATCGACCTCACCAGCACCACGTCGAGCGAGATCGCGTCGGCGCTGCTGAAGGCACGGCGTAACGCCGGCTCCCCGGCGATGGGCATGGTCGGCACCATCGTGGTGGTCGTCGACGAGGCGTCCCACCACGACGCGATGAAGGCCGCGAACGAGGCCGGACGCGAACACCCCTCGCGGGTGCTCGTGGCGATCCTGCGGCCCGGCCGCGGAACGGGTGGCCTCGACGCCGAAGTACGGGTCGGTGAAGGGATCCCTGGCGAGGCTGTGCTGCTGCGGCTGCACGGCGAGCTCGCCAAGGTGCCCGAGTCCGTCATCACTCCCCTGCTGCTGCCCGACTCCCCCGTCATCGTCTGGTGGCCGGGTGGCGGGCCGAAGGTGCCGCACGAGGACCCGCTGGGTGCCTTGGGCCGTCGCCGGGTGACCGACGCGGCGGCGACTCGGCGTGCGGCGGTGGACTTCACTGCCCGGGCCGAGGGGTATGCGCCGGGCGATACGGACTTCGCGTGGAGCCGGTTGACGCCGTGGCGTGCCTTGATGGCCGCGGCACTCGACCAGTACCCGACGAAGGTGAGCGGCGCCGAGGTGGTGTCGGCCAAGGGCAACGCCAGCGCGGATCTGATGGCTGCCTGGCTGCAGTGCCGACTCGGCGTGCCGGTGGAGCAGCGGAACTCGCGCGGGCCGGGCATTACCGCCGTACGGATGTTCACTCCTGCTGGGCCGATCGCGTTGACGCGGCCCGATGGCGCGGTGGCGACGTTCAGCATTCCTGGTCAGCCTGACCGGCCGGTAGCGCTGAAGCGGCGGAACACCTCCGAGCTGCTGAGCGAAGAGCTGCGGCGGCTCGACCCGGACGACGTGTACGCGCAGACGCTGGCGTGCTTGGTCGGGCGGGAGAAGATGCCTGCCTCGGCGAAGGTCGTGAGCGACGTGGACCGTCGTTCCGCGCAGACCGCGGCCGAGAAGGCTGCCGCCCGTACGACGAAGGTCGTCGGCAAGGCGGCGTCGCCGTCGCTCGAGGCCAAGGCGGCCGGGCGGAGCGGTGCCCGGAAGACGGCTGCCGCTGGGAAGAAGGCTGCGGCCAAGAAGCCGGTGGCGAAGAAGGCGAGTGCGGCGGCGAAGTCGGCGCGCAAGTCGGTCGCCGCCAAGAAGGCTGCTCCTGCGGCGAAGAAGGCGGTCGCCAAGAAGGCGACCGGCAAGCGGGTGGCAGGGCGGTCATGAGTTCGCCTGAGATCCTCCGGAACCGCGACGCCGAGGGCCTGGCCCACGCCGTCGCGGCCAGGCTGATCACCCGGCTGATCGACGTACAGGCTGGCGGTGGGGTCGCGCAGGTGGTGCTCACCGGCGGTCGCGTCGCTGCTGTCGTGTACCGGGCCGTCGCGGAGTCGCCGGCCCGGCACGCCATCGACTGGCGGCGGGTGGAGTTCTGGTGGGGCGACGAGCGGTTCCTGCCGGCGGGTGACCCGGAGCGGAACGAGACGCAGGCGTGGGACGCGTTGCTGTCCCATGTCGACGTCGATCCGGCGCTGGTGCACCCGATGGCTGCCGACAGCGGTCAAGGGGCTGAGGCGGCGGCTGAGGCTTATGCCGCTGCGTTGGCGGCCAGTGGAGTACGGACGTTCGACGTACTGATGCTGGGTGTTGGGCCGGATGGGCATGTGGCCTCGCTGTTCCCGGGGTATCCGGAGCTGGCTGCGGAGGATGCGTGGGCGGTCGCGGTTCACGACTCCCCCAAGCCGCCGCCGACGCGTGTTTCGCTGACGTTCCCGACGCTGGGACGGTCGCGTGAGGTGTGGTTCGTCGTCTCCGGCGAGGACAAGGCCGAGGCAGTCGCCAAGGGCGTCGCCGGCGATACGTCGGTGCCGGCCGCGACCCCGAAGGGTCTCGACCGCACGCTCTGGCTGATCGACGACGCCGCGGTTCGCAAGCTGTCCTGAGCCTTTGAAGGGCAGGATGTTCGGCATGACGACTTTCCGCGAACTGCATACCGCTACGACCGGATTCGTGATGCCGAATGCTTGGGACGCGGGCAGCGCCGTGATTCTCGCCGAGGCGGGCTTCGCGGCGCTGGCGACGACCAGCGCGGGGATCGCGTTCTCGCTCGGCAAAGGCGACCACACGCTGCCCGACGGCGCGCCTGCGGTCTCCCGGGAGCAGATGTTCGAGCGGGTCCAGCAGATCACCGCGGCGACCGGCCTCCCGGTGAACGGCGACCTCGAGGACGGCTACGGCGCCGACCCCGAACGCGTCGCCGAGACAATCGAACCTTGCCCGTACTGCGGGGCTCGCAGGCGGCAACATCGAGGACTACGACGGCCGCGCCCTGTACGACGTGGAGCTGTCGGTCGAGCGAATCGTCGCCGCCCGGGAAGCCGCCGGCCAGGATTTCGTGCTGACCGCGCGGACCGACGGGCAACTCCTCAGCACGCCCACGTCACTCACCGACTCCATCGACCGGGCGAACCGCTACCGCGAAGCCGGCGCCGACTGCCTCTACGTCCCCGGTGTGAACGACCTGGACGCCATCAAGACCTTGGTGAAAGAGATCGACGGCCCGCTCAACGTAGTACTCGGCCTAGGCACCTCGACCCTCACCACCAACGACCTCCTGAACGCCGGCGTCACCCGAATCAGCCTCGGAGGCTCAATCGCCCGAGCTGCTCTTGGTTTTGTCCGCCGGAGTGCAGAAGAGCTCCTGACCCAAGGCACGCTGAGCTTCGCCAAGGACCAGATCCCTCAGGGCGAGCTCAACCAACTGTTCGCGCGCTACTCCGACTGAGAGCACGTCAAAGCCCGGGCCGTCCTGCGGTGGACAGCCCGGGCTTTGGAGCGTGCTCAGAAGATGACTTCGCCGCGGGCTCGGCGGGCGCGGAGCTTTTCGAGGGCCTCTTCGAGGATCTCGGCGGCTTCGGACTCGCTGCGACGCTCCTTCACATAGGCGAGGTGCGTCTTGTACGGCTCGATCTTGGTGGGCGGCGGTGGGTTGTTGACGTCGGTGCTGGTCGGCAGACCGCACCTCGGACAGTCCCAGGCCTCCGGAACCGCTGCCTCGACCGCGAACACCGTCGCGGTCTCGTGGCCGTTGGCACAGAAGAACACGACGCGCTGCCGGGGCGCGGTGTCGCCGCGCTCCGCCTCGCCCATCGGTCCGGCACCGACCCGGCTACCTCGAATAGCACTGCCACCACCAGGCATGCGAGCTACTCCCTCTCAGCCGAGCTTGTACAGCAGGCCGAGCGCGACGATGGCCGCGAACCAGATCAGACCGACGCCGATCGTGATCCGGTCGAGGTTCCGCTCGGCGACCGAGGACCCGCCCAGGCTGGACGACACCCCACCACCGAACAGGTCGGAAAGGCCACCACCGCGGCCTTTGTGCAGCAGCACGAGCAGCGTCAGGATCAGGCTGCAGATGACGACAACGATCTGAAAAGCGAGAATCACGAGGAGTAGCCTAACTGAAGGTCCAGGTAACGGCAGATACCGGCGAACTCGTCCACCTTAAGGCTTGCACCGCCCACCAGGCAGCCGTCGACATCCGGCTGGGCCATGATGCCACCTGCACTGGCCATCTTCACCGATCCCCCGTACAGAATCCGTACCGAATCGGCCACAGCCGGTGAAATCTCCTCCAGCCGGCCCCGGATCGCCGCACAGACCTCCTGCGCGTCCTCCGGTGTCGCCACCTCGCCGGTGCCGATCGCCCAGACCGGCTCGTAGGCGATCACGATCTTGCGGACGTCGTCCGGCTTCAGCCCGGCGATCGCGCCCTCGACCTGGCGCCAGGCAGTGCTCGACATGACCCTCGGCCTTGCGGACCTCCAGGCCCTCGCCGACGCAGACGATCGGGGTGATCCCGGCCGCCAGCGCCTTCGTGGCCTTGGCGTTCACGGTGGCGTCGTCCTCGTTGTGGTACTGCCGGCGCTCCGAGTGCCCGGCCAGCACGTAGCTGCAGCCGAGCTTCGACAGCATCGCCGCCGAGATCTCACCGGTGTAGGCGCCCTCGTCGTGCTCGGAGATGTCCTGCGCGCCGTACACGATCTTCATCCGGTCGCCGTCGACGAGCGTCTGCACGCTGCGGATGTCGGTGAACGGTGGCAGCACGGCCACCTCGACCCGCTCGAAGTCGTGCTTCTTGTCCTGCAGCGTCCAGCTCAGCTTCTGCAGCAGGTGCACGGCCTCGACGTGGTTGACGTTCATCTTCCAGTTGCCCGCCATCAACGGCGTACGGGCAGCGTTTTCAGCCATTTGGTGTCAGTCCTCTTCCAGCACAGCAAGACCCGGGAGCTCTTTGCCCTCCAGGTATTCGAGCGACGCGCCACCACCGGTGGAGATGTGCCCGAACTGATCGTCGGCGAAGCCCAGCTGCCGTACGGCGGCGGCCGAATCGCCACCACCCACGACGCTGAGCCCGTCCACCTCGGTCAACGCCTGCGCGACGGCCTTGGTTCCACCGGCGAACGCCTCCATCTCGAAGACGCCCATCGGGCCGTTCCAGAACACTGTCTTGGCGGCGGCGATCTCCGCGGCGAAGGCCTTTGCCGGAGTCCGGGCCGATGTCGAGGCCGAGCTGGTCGGCCGGAATCGCGTCCGCCGCCACCACCGTCGCCGGTGAATCGGCCTTGAATTCGGGCGCGACCACGATGTCGGTCGGCAGCACGATCTCGACACCCTTGGCCTTCGCGGCCTCGAGGTACCCCTTGACCGCGTCGAGCTGGTCGTCCTCGAGCAGGCTCTTGCCGACCTCGTGGCCCTGGGCCTTGAGGAAGGTGAAGACCATGCCGCCGCCGATCAGCAGCTTGTCCGCCTTGGCGATCAGGTTGTCGATCACCGCGAGCTTGTCGGAGACCTTCGCGCCACCCAGTACTACGACGTACGGGCGGGCCGGGTCCTCGGTGAGCTTCTTCAGCACCTCGACCTCGGCGAGCACCAGGCCGCCGGCCGCGTGCGGGAGCTTGCGCGCCACGTCGTACACGCTGGCCTGCTTGCGGTGGACGACGCCGAAGCCGTCGCTGACGAACACGTCGGCCAGGCCGGCCAGCTCGTCGGCGAGGGCGCCGCGCTCGGCCTCGTCCTTGCTCTCCTCGCGCGGGTCGTACCGGACGTTCTCGAGCAGCAGGACCTCGCCTTCGTCGAGCTCCTGGACGGCTTCCTGCGCGCTGTCGCCGGTGACGTCGGTGGCGAACCGCACCGTGATGCCCGCAGGCTCCAGCAGCTCGCCGAGCCGCTTGGCGACCGGGGCGAGGGTGAACTCCGGGTTTGGCTTGCCCTTGGGGCGGCCGAGGTGCGCGGTGACGATCACCTTGGCGCCGGCCTTGGCGAGCTTGGTCAGGGTCGGCAGGCTGGCCCGGATCCGGCCGTCGTCGCCGATCTCGTCATCCTTGATCGGCACGTTCAGGTCCGAGCGCACCAGCACCCGGCGGCCCGCGACGTCACCGAGGTCTTCGATGGTCTTCACAGTTGCTGCTTCCTTCGGCTGAAATCGCCAGCGTCCGGGGAACCTCGCTCACCAGGCCGAGATTCTCCGGACGCGGACGTCAGGGGTGGAACGTCAGAGCGAGGCGCCGACGTAGTTGACCAGGTCGACGAGACGGTTGGAGTAACCCCACTCGTTGTCGTACCAGCCGACGACCTTGACCTGGTTGCCGAGCACCTTGGTCAGGCCCGCGTCGAAGATGCAGGAGGCCGGGTCGGTGACGATGTCGCTCGACACGATCGGGTCCTCGGTGTACTTCAGGTAGCCCTTGAGCGCACCCTCGGCAGCTGCCTTGACGGCGGCGTTGACCTCTTCGACCGAGGTCTCGCGGCCGACGGTGATGGTCAGGTCGGTGGCCGAGCCGGTCGGGACCGGGACGCGCAGCGCATAGCCGTCCAGCTTGCCCTTGAGCTCCGGCAGGACCAGGCCGATCGCCTTGGCGGCACCGGTCGAGGTCGGCACGATGTTCAGCGCGGCGGCGCGGGCGCGACGCAGGTCGCTGTGCGGGCCGTCCTGCAGGTTCTGGTCCTGGGTGTACGCGTGGATCGTGGTCATCAGGCCCTGCTGGATCACGAACTCGTCGTGGATGGCCTTGGCCATCGGGGCGAGGCAGTTCGTGGTGCAGGACGCGTTCGAGATGACGGTGTGCTTGTCCGCGTCGTACAGCTCGTGGTTCACACCCATCACGACGGTCAGGTCCTCGTTCTTCGCCGGGGCGGAGATGATGACCTTCTTGGCGCCGTTGTCGGCGTGCGTCTTGGCCTTGGTGGCGTCGGTGAAGAAGCCGGTGGACTCGATCACCACGTCGGCGCCCACATCAGACCACTTGAGGTTGGCGGGGTCCCGCTCGGCGAACGCCTTGAAGGTGTGGCCGGAGACCGTGATGTCGTCCTCGGTCGCGCTCACGTCGCCGGGGAAACGGCCCAGGATCGAGTCGTACTTCAGCAGGTGGGCGAGGGTCTGGTTGTCGGTCAAATCGTTGACGGCGACGACCTCGATGTCGGCACCGGACGCCTGAACGGCGCGGAAGAAGTTACGGCCGATCCGGCCGAAGCCGTTGATACCTACGCGAACGGTCACGGGACTACGTCTCCTCAAACTAGCTTTCGAGCACTGCCGCTACACCCGAAACACTAGCCCAAGTGCCCACCCGGCCCACTGGTGCTATCCACAGCAGACCACCTACACCGGCGAGTAGCCCCCGACCGGACCACCTCAACGCAGCGCGGCCCCGGGAAAGCTCCCGGGGCCGCAGCGCGAATACCAGTTGTCCAGCAGGTAACTTCCGGCTCGGGATCCTCAGGCAGGGTCGAGCATGTCGGGGGTGAGGTTCGCCTCGGTGTTCGGGATGCCGAGGTCGCTGGCGCGCTTGTCGGCCATCGCGAGCAGGCGGCGGATCCGGCCGGCTACCGCGTCCTTAGTCAGGGCCGGTTCGTGCAGCTGGCCGAGCTCCTCGAGGCTGGCCTGCTTGTGCTCCAGGCGCAGCTTGCCCGCCACCTGCAGGTGGTCCGGGACGTCGTCGCCGAGGATCTCCAGGGCGCGCTCGACCCTCGCACCGGCCGCGACAGCAGCGCGGGCGGAGCGGCGCAGGTTCGCGTCGTCGAAGTTCGCCAGCCGGTTCGCGGTCGCCCGTACTTCGCGGCGCATCCGGCGCTCTTCCCAGGCCAGCACCGACTCATGGGCGCCGAGCCGCGTCAGCAGCGCACCGATCGCGTCGCCGTCGCGGATCACCACCCGATCCACATTCCGGACCTCACGCGCCTTCGAACCGATTCCTAGACGGCGGGCAGCTCCAACGAGAGCCAGCGCCGCCTCCGGACCGGGGCAGGTCACCTCGAGCGACGACGAGCGGCCGGGCTCGGTCAGCGAACCGTGCGCCAGGAAGGCACCGCGCCACGCAGCCACCGCATCGCAGGACGCGCCCGAAACGACAGCCGGCGGCAGTCCGCGCACCGGACGGCCACGGTTGTCCACCAGACCGGTCTGACGCGCCAACGCATCACCGTCACGAACAACCCGTACGACGTACTTCGTCTGCTTGCGAATACCGGACGGGGAGATCACCACGACGTCCGACGGGTGCCCGAAGATCTCGGCGATGTCCTTGCGAAGCCGTCGCGCCGCGGCACCGCTGTCCAGCTCCGCCTCGACCACGATCCGGCCGGAGACGAGATGCAGCCCGCCGGCGAACCGTAGTACCGAAGACACTTCAGCCTTGCGGCAGCAGGGTTTCGTGACCTGAATGCTGGTCAACTCGGACTTCACCTGTGCTGTCATCGCCATGAGATGAATCCTCCCACTGCTGTCAAAGACCCTCGTCGCTGCATCATCAAGCAAAAACAAAACGCGGTGCGGAGAGAGCTGTCAAAGACCCTCGGGTCCGCCTGTGGGTCCAACTGACCGCACACGTCCCCCGTTACGGCTCGTTGCAACCTTTCGGGTGATCGGCGTCGTTCCTTGCCCCGACGAGAGGAGTTGCCGAATGCGAAGACGGGACGAGCCGGACTTCACCGAGTTCGCCACCGCGGCCGTCCGGCGGTTACGGCGTACGGCGTACCTGATGTGCGGCGACTGGCACCGAGCCGAGGACGCGGCCCAGGACGCCTTGGTCCGGGTCTACCGCCGCTGGGACAAGCTGAACCACCAGGACGGCCTGAGCACCTACGCCCACAAGGCCGTGGTGTCGGTCGTGCTCGACCAGGCGAAACGCCCCTGGCGGCGCGAGCACACCACCGACATCGTGCAGGAACAGCCGTCGTCCGACGAACACGGCGTCGTCGACGATCGCTTGCTGGTGATCGCGTGCTCTCGCCGAGTTGCCGGCCCGGCAGCGAGCCTGCGTCGTACTGCGCCACTACGCCGATCTCAGCCTCGAAGACACCGCCGAGGTCCTCGGCATCAGCACCGGCACGGTCAAGAGCCAAGCCTCCCGCGGTCTCGTCCGGCTCCGCGAACTCCTCGGCTCCCGAGCCGATACCGAAGAGAGGATCCCCTCATGAGCACCGACCTCGAAACCTTGCTCGCCCGCGCAGCCGACGACACCGACCAGCCGCTGCTCCACACTGTCGAAGACGCCGTACGCCGAGGTCGCCGCAGCCAGCGCCTCCAGCGGTCAGGAGCTGTCGCTGCAAGTGCGTTGACGGCGGGTGCGGTCATCGCCGGGGTGACCGTGTGGACCGGCGCCGGCGCACCGAAGGACGAGGGCACCCAACCTGCCGGCAGCCCGACCATGACGACCACGGTCACGGTCGACACCAAGACAGGCAAAGTCGTGCAACCACCTGCCAGCACCCTCACCGGAGCGCAGATCATCGCCCGATGCCGGCCGCAGGACGAAGTCTTTCGGAGGGTGTCGAGCAACAAGGCCGGCGGCGGGTCCGACGAGCTCGACCAGTGGAAGGTCGTTGTCACCCAGGGCGAGAGCACCTGGTTCCGGGCGATCCTCCGCTCCCCCGACGGCAAGCGGTACGCGTACTGCCAGGACAACACCGCCGCGGGCGCGCCGTACGACGACTACTACCGGCAGGCCGTCGGTCTGGACAAGCCGTACGAGGTCTGGTCGGACCGCGACGGGTCCAAGGGTGAGCTTCCGGCAAACGTTGCCCGGGTGAGCTTCGTGGAGCCGGACGGTTGGACCTCCGACGCGACTGTCAAGGGAGGGTTCTTTCTGTGGAAGGCGAATCTCCCGACCAGCCAGGTGCACGGGAAGCCCATCTGGGCGATCTTCTACGACGCCCACGGTCGCGAACTCGCCCGGTTCGACACGAACCAGCACGGCGATCCGCCGAGGGCTCTCTACTCGAAGACCTCGCGGTAGACCTTGGCCAGTTTGGTGGGGTCATGGTGGAGCTGGCGGTCGTCGGCGGCGATGTCGGCGATGACCAGCTCCGCGCCGAGCGATGCCGCCGTACGGCGTAGTGAGGCTGGGTCGGGGACGTGGCCGGCGTCGGCGAGGACGACGTCGATGCGGAGTTCTGGGGCGTGGGCGGCGAGGACCTCGAGGTGGGTTTCTGGGGAGAAGCCGTCGGTCTCGCCCTTCTGCTCACCGAGGTTGAGGGTCACCAGCCGTCGGGCGTTCGTCATCTGAAGGCCGTGGGCCAACGCCGGGACGAGCAAGTTGGGGATGACCGAGGTGAACCAGGAGCCGGGGCCGACGACGACCCAGTCGGCTTCGGCGATCGCGACCAATGCTTCGGGGCAGGCCGGTGGGTCGGCCGGGTCGAGGGCGACGTCGACCACCTTGCCTTCGGTCGTCGCCACCTCGGCCTGGCCGCGGATCTCGGTGATGACATCGGGATAGAGCGGATCGAGGCCGATCACGCGCGCGGTGATGTCCAGCGGCACCGCCGACATCGGCAGCACGCGCCCTTGTGCGCCAAGGAGTCTGGCCACCCAGTCGAGTCCGTCGACGGCCTCGCCGAGCAACTCCCACAACGCGACGATCAGCAGGTTGCCGACCGCGTGGTCGTGCAGTTCACCGTCGCTGCGGAACCGGTGCTGGAGCACGCTCGCCCAGGTTCGGCCCCACTCGTCGTCGCGGCACAGCGCGGCCAGCGCCATCCGGAGATCACCGGGTGGCAGGACGCCGAGTTCGCGCCGCAGCCGCCCCGAGGAGCCGCCGTTGTCGGCCACCGTGACGACCGCGGTCAGCTGGTCGGTGACGTGGCGCAGCGCCGACAGGGACGCGGCCAGGCCGTGTCCACCGCCCAGCGCGACGACCCGTGGAGCTCGCGACACTAAGAAGTCACTCCCGCCCCAGATCCCTGTGCACGACCAAGGTCGGTGAACCCTTCTCCCGCAGCCTCTTCGCGATCTCCTCGGCCATCGCGACGCTCCGGTGTTTCCCACCGGTGCAGCCGATCGCGACCGTGACGAACCGCTTGCCCTCGTTCAGATAACCGGTCCGCAGCGTGTCCAGCACGTCCACATAGTTCTGCAGGAACTGCTGGGCCAGCGGATGACCGAGCACGAAGTCTGACACAGGCTTGTCCTGGCCGGTCATCGGGCGCAGGTCGGGCTGCCAGAACGGGTTCGGCACGAACCGCATGTCGGCCACCACGTCGGCATCGACCGGGATGCCGTACTTGAATCCGAACGACACCACGGTGGCCCGCAGCTCGATCTTCTCCTCGTCGCCGAAGGCGTTCACGATCCGCGCGGCGAGCTGGTGGATGTTCAGGTTCGAGGTGTCGATCACCAGGTCGGCGCCGGCCCGGATGTCACCGAGCAGCTCGCGTTCACGCTCGATCCCGGTCAGCAGCCGGCCGTCACCCTGCAACGGGTGCGGCCTGCGCACGCTCTCCTGCCGGCGCACGATCACGTCGTCGGACGCCTCCAGGAACAAGGTCAGCGGCCGGTATCCCTTGGTCCTGAGGTCCTCCAGCGCCGAGCCGAGCTCGTCGAAGAACGACCCGGTCCGGACATCGACGACGATCGCCAGCCGGGGCGAGGCGCCGGTGCCGACCACTTGTTCGACGATGGTGGTCAGGAACATCGGCGGCAGGTTGTCGACCACGAACCAGCCGAGGTCCTCCAGTACGTCCGCGACCGAACTCCGTCCCGCGCCGGACATGCCGGACACGATGATGAGGTTGCCGCTCGACTCGTCCATCAGTTCTCAGTTCTCCCCGAGTTCAATCCCCGTCCGGGCGATCGGCCGTGGCCAGATCCCCGTCAGTCCCGCCGGCCGGCGTGACGTCATCGTCCAGTATCTCGCCGGTCGCCGTATTCACCGAAGGTGCGCGCCCGGTGTCGGCCTCAGAACCAACAGGTTGGGACAGTGTTGCCGCCGAGTTCACCGCCAGTACGACGGACTCGGCCGTCCGGCGCCCGAATCCGGGCAGCTCGGCGACCTCGTCGACCGAAGCCTGCCGGAGCTTCCGCAACGAGCCGAAATGCCGGATCAGCGTCTTGCGCCGAACCTCGCCGAGCCCCGGTACTTCGTCCAGCACACTCTCAACCATCGACTTCGACCTGCGGTTACGGTGATGGGTGATCGCGAATCGGTGCGCCTCGTCACGAAGGCGCTGCAGCAGGTAGAGACCTTCCGACGTACGGGAGAAGATCACCGGGTCCTCGTCGTCGGGGAGCCAGACTTCTTCCAGTCGTTTGGCCAGGCCGCAGACCGGGATGTCGCCGAGGCCGAGCTCGTCCATCGCCTGTCGCGCGGCCGCGACCTGCGGCGGACCACCGTCGACGACGACCAGCCCCGGCGCGTAGACGAACTTCTTCGCCCGGCCGGTCTCGGGATCGATCAGGTTCGCGGTCGGGTCCTCGCCTTCCGGCGTCGAGGCCCGCTCGTCCAGGAGCCGCTTGAACCGCCGGGTCAGCACTTCCGCGATCGAGGCGACATCGTTCTGCCCCTCGACGCCCTTGATGACGAACCGCCGGTACTCCGACTTGCGCGGCAGCCCGTCCTCGAAGACGACCATCGACGCGACGACCTCGGTGCCCTGCAGGTTCGAGACGTCGTAGCACTCCAGTCGCAGCGGCGCCTCGGGCAGGTCGAGCGCGGCCTGGATCTCCTCCAGCGCCAGGTTGCGGGTGGTCAGATCGCTGGCCCGCTTGGTCTTGTGCATGGTGAGGGTCTGCAGCGCGTTGCGCTCGACGGTCTCCATCAGCGCCTTCTTGTCGCCGCGCTGCGGGACCCGGATCGCGACGTTCGAACCGCGCAGGCCCGAGAGCCAGGCGATCAACGCTTCCAGGTCCTCCGGGAGGGTCGGCACCAGGATCTCGCGCGGGATGGTGTCGGTGGACTCCCCGGCGTACATCTGCTGGATGAATCGCTCGACCAGATCGGCAGTCGTCGCCGTACCGTCTGCTTTGTCGGCGATCCAGCCGCGTTGACCGCGGATTCGTCCGCCGCGCACATAGAAGATCTGTACTGCGACTTCGAGCGGGTCCTCCGAGAGCGCGACCACGTCGGTGTCGGTGCCGTCGCCCAGGACGACCGCGTTCTTCGCGAGTGCCTTCTCCAGGGCGCCGAGGTCGTCGCGGATTTTCGCGGCCCGTTCGTACTCGAGCTCGGCCGCGGCTGCCTTCATCTCCTTCTCCAGGCGGCGCACGTAGGTCGCGGTCTGGCCGGACAGGAAGGCGGAGAAGTCCTCGACGATCTTGAGGTGCTCCTCCTGGGTCACCTGGCCGGTGCAGGGCGCGGCGCACTTGCCGATGTATCCGAGGAGACAGGGGCGGCCCATCTGGCGATGCCGGTTGAAGACGCCCTTGCTGCACGAGCGCATCGGGAAGACGCGGAGCAGCAGGTCGACGGTTTCGCGAATTGCCCAGGCGTGGCTGTACGGACCGAAGTACCGGACGCCCTTCTTCTTCGGGCCGCGGCCGACCATCACCCGCGGATACTCCTCGTTCATCGAGATCGCGAGCCAGGGGTAGGACTTGTCGTCGCGGTACTTCACGTTGAAGCGCGGGTCGTACTCCTTGATCCAGGAATACTCCAGCTGCAGCGACTCCACCTCGTTCGCCACCACGGTCCAGTCGACCTTCGCGGCCGTCGTCACCATCGACTGCGTCCGCGGGTGCAGGTTCACCAGATCCTGGAAGTACGACGACAGCCGCGCCCGCAGGTTCTTCGCCTTCCCGACATAGATCACCCGCCCGGCAGCATCACTGAAGCGATACACCCCAGGCGAGTCAGGAATAGAGCCCGGCGCCGGGCGATAGGACGAAGGATCAGCCACCCCCCAACCCTAGTTCGCCCCACCGACAACCCCACCCGGGGCTGTTACGCCCCCACGCCATCGCCTACGAGCGGTCCTCCGTCACCGGCCAGTCGGCGGCGCTCAGACCGGCGGCATGCCCCGCGGGCCACTGGACGAGTTCGATCCGGCGACCGTCCGGGTCGGCGATCAACGCCGTCGTCATGCCGCCATCGTGTTCGTGTGCCGGAGCGTCCGGCTCGATCCCGTGGCCGGCCAGTACGCCGATCGTCTCGCCGATCGACTCGACCTGTACGACGACGTGGCTGACGTCCGAGCCACGCTCGACCGGCTTGTCGTCCTGAACCAGGCACCATTCCGTTGGGGTGCGCGCGTACTGACCGACATGAGGTATCGCCCGCTCGAGCCCCAATTCAGCCTTCGCTGAGCCTGACCGCCACACACAGCCACGGACACCTCATGTCCGTCGGTACGCCGACCCCCAGGCTGGTGTCCCGATCGACAGGATCAATGCGCCACGTTGCCCTCCACTGCAGTCAAGCCGAGCCTGAACATCCGCGTCCCGCGCCAATTGGTCCTGTCGATCGGAACACCAACCACAATTATCCGCTCAGCCGCCCGACGGCCCCAGCCAGGCGCCCACTTCAGCGGGCGACGTAGGAGCGTCCCTAGGCGATGGCGTGGGGCCAACACCGTCGGGGTGGGGCTGGTGGGTGGGACTTTGCGGTCTTGCGGAGGTCTTGTTGCGGGTTGGGTCATAGTGCTGGGTTGACCTCGGGTTGGGATGAGCGGCGTCCCTAGGGTGTCACTCAGGGTGGTTGAACAGGACCGAGCGTGAGGCAACCGGGCCCGCGCAGACTCTGAGGGAGTTCCGCCCATGAACCCAATCGTGCGTGCCGTGCTGGGCACGACCGTCGCTGTCGGCCTTGCTGCGGCCGGCCTGGCATCTACCGCATCGGCCAGCGAGGCCCCGTCGAACCCGTCCACACCAAGCATCCAAGGTGCGAACAGCGCGACGGCAATCCCAGGTAGCTACGTGGTCGTGCTGGCCGGCAACAAGTCGGCCGCCGAGACGCGGGTGACCACGCAGAGCCTGGCGGCGTCGTACGACGTGAAGGTGCGGCGGCAGTTCGATTCCTCGATCAGGGGCTTCTCGGCGAGCATGTCCGAGGAGCAGGCGAAGAAGGTGGCCGGTGACACCCGGGTCGCGTTCGTCCAGCAGAACCAGAAGCTGACCGCGAACCAGGACGACCCGCCGTGGGGCCTCGACCGGACCGACCAGCGCGATCTCCCGCTGGACAAGAAGTTCGAGCCGTCCGCGACCGCCGACAACGTCAACGTCTATGTGATCGACACCGGGATCTACGCCCAGCATAAGGACTTCGGCGGCCGCGCCTCGGTCGGCACCGACACGGTGGGCGACGGGCAGAACGGGGTCGACTGCATGGGCCACGGCAGCCATGTCGCCGGCACCATCGCCGGTACGACGTACGGTCTGGCCAAGGGCGCCAAGATCATCGCGGTCCGGGTGCTCGACTGCAACGGCTCCGGGACGACCGAGAGTGTTGTCGGCGGCATCGACTGGGTGACGAAGAACGCCAAGAAGCCCGCCGGTCGCCAACATGAGCCTCGGCGGTGGCACCGACCTCGCCCTCGACGCGGCGGTGAAGGCGTCGATCGACGCGGGCATCACGTACGCCGTTGCTGCCGGCAACGACAGCTCGGACGCCTGCAGCGCCTCGCCGGCCGATCAGCCGGACGCGATCACCGTCGGCGCCACGGACGACAAGGATGCCAAGGCAACCTTCTCCAACTTCGGCCGCTGCGTGGACGTGTTCGCACCGGGCGTCGACATCACCTCGGTCGGCATCACCGCACCGGATTCCACCGCCAAGATGAGCGGTACGTCGATGGCGACCCCGCATGTCGCCGGCGGAATCGCGCTTTACCTGAGCGAGCACCCGGACGCGAAGCCGGCCGACGTGGCCAAGGCGCTGGTCGGTACGGCGACCCCGGACAAGGTCGGCGACCCGGGCACCGGTTCCCCGAACAAGCTGCTCTTCGTCGGCAAGGTCGACCCAGCCAAGTAGCACGTACAGAAGGCCCCAGCCACCACCTGACTGGGGCCTTCCGCGCTGTCTACGTCAGGCCGCAGGGCCGACGATGTTGCCACCTTGCACGGTGACATTGACGGCCGCGAGCGGGGACGGCGCCGGGCCGCCCACCACGCTGCCGTCGGTGACGCTGTACTTGCTGCCGTGGCACGGGCAGTCGATGGTGTTGTTCTCCACCTTCGCCACCAGGCAGCCGGCGTGCGTGCAGACCGCCGTGAACGCCTTGTACTGACCGGCGCTCGGCTGGGTGACCACGATCTTCGCGTCGGTGAACACCTTTCCACCACCGACCGGTACGTCGGACGCCGGGCCGAGGACCGGTCCCCCGCCACCGGTCGTCGGGGTGCTCGACGTGCCGGTGGTCGGCGCCGAACTCGGGGCCGACGAGGGTGCCGACGTCGGGTCGGAGGCGGCGCCGCTGGAGTCGCCGTCGTCACCGCAGGCCGCGAGCAGCGGCAGCCCGACGCCCGCGAGACCCGCCACCGCGGCACCTCGGAGTACTGCTCGCCGGTCCCGCAGGGTGTCGATCGCCCGGCCGAGTTCCGTCGTCGTGTCGTCGCTCATGTATCTGGACCTCCAAGAGCTGGTGCAAAAGTAGTTGAACGCTCTGCTACTTGCTTTTCTACCCGGTGCCCCCAAACCGGGCCACACCACCAGGAACGAGCGGGACGGCCGAACGGTTCAGCGAGTGGCGCGTTGCACCAGCCGGGCGGCCAGTTCGAGGACCGCGCGGCGGGTGGCGGGGTCGAGACGTTCGGGCTGGAGCGGCCAGGCCCGCGCGAGGTGAGCGTCGTACGGCAGTACGACGTAACCGAGGCCGCGATCCGTCACCGCCGACTGCAGCCAGCGGACCGGTTCGGGGTCGTCGGCAACGTTCTCGGCGATGATCACCAGGCCGCGGTCGACCAGCATCTGCTGGCCGTCCGTGGTGAGCTGGTCGAGCTGGTTGATGCTGGTCAGGGCATCGTCGCGCGACGACGGGATGACCAGGGCGACCGCGTGGGCCGCGCCCGCGACGTACCCGGTGGCTTCTTCGAACAGGCCGGCCGGGCAGTCGACCAGGGAGAGCGGGATCTGGTTCGCGCCGCCGACGTTGCGGGCCGCGAGGACGTCACTGATCGCGTCGGCGGTCGGTTCGGCCCGGGCGAGCTGGATCCGCGAGCCGGGCGTGTTCGCGATGCCCTGGTCGAGGCGGTGGGTGAGCTTGCCCTCCTGTGGGAAGGCGTCGACGGCGAGCACGATGTCGCCGCGCTGTGAGGAGATCGCGTCGGCGAGCAGGGCGGTGACGGTCGACGTACCGCTCTGCGGCACCGGACCGATGATCCCGATCATCCGGCCGATCCCGATCGGGCGGCGGATGATCGCGATGTTCTCCACGTCGCGCTGCATTCGGCCCGACGCACCGGCGATGTACGCCGCCTCGGCCGCGAACCGTCCGATCTTGCGGAAGAACCCGCCGGACGGGTCCTCGTGCTGCAGCCCCACCGAACCACTTGCCGTCGGCAACGGACCTGCGAGCGGGTCCTGGTAGGCGGGCGCATAGGCATGCGAGCTAGGGCCGCCGTCAGGCGCCGGAGCGTTCCAACCACCGGTCTCTGGTTCGGACGGCGCGTTCCAGCTGCCGTCTCCGGCAGCGGGCTGCTCCCACTGCTGCTGCGGCTGCTCCCATTGCTGGGGTGGCGGCTGCTGCGGAGGTGGCGGCTGCACCCACTGCTGCTGCTGTTGCGGGGGCGGTGGTGGCGGAGGCTGCTGCCAGCCTTGCTGTTGCTGCGGCGGTTCGTAGTACTGCGGCGGCGGCGCCTGGTACTGCTGCCCCTGGTAGTACGGCTGCTGGTACGGCGGTGGGGACACCTGCGGCGGCGGTCCGTACGGCGGCTGCTCGTACTGCGGCTGCTGCTGCGGATATTGCTGGTACTGCTGGGGCGGGTACTGCTGCTGCGGCGGCGGATACTGCTGAGCCGGGTACTGCTGCACAGGCTGCTGATTCTGCTGTTGCACAGGCTGCTCGTACTGCGGCTGCTGCGGCGGGTACTGCTGATACTGCGCAGGCTGCTGATACTGCTCAGGCTGCTGCGGGTACTGCTGACCAGCCGGCGGCTGGTGCCAGCCCTCCCCCGTCGCCGGCGGAGGAGGCGGCATCGTCGGCGCAGGCTGCTGCGCAACCGGCTGACCTTGCTGCGCGACCGGCTGAGTTTGCTGCGCGACCGGCTCAGGCTGATCGGGAACCGGGGCGGCCGCAGTCGGCTGAGGTTCCGCCGCGGAATCGTCGTCGAGGCGGTTCATCATGTCCGCCTGCCAGTTCGGCCCGGTCATACCATCCGATCAGAAGACTTTGAGCAGTCCGCTGAAGACCCCGAACGCGCCGAGGGTCAGCGGTACCAGCGCTACGACGGCCAGCACCTGGATCTGATCCAGGACCTGACCGAGCCGGACCTGTACGTGGTCCTGCGGTGTCCAGCTCAGGCCGAATGCACCGACCATCGCCACCACCACGAGTAGCCCGACTGCTACAAGTGTGCCACCCACCGACTTCTGGGACAGATCCTGGACCAGTGCGGCGACGATTACCGCCGCCGCCGCGAACAGTCCGAGCACCTCAGCAGCCAGCGGGTACAGCCGCGACCGCGCACACAGCAGCAACGCCAGCAGAGCCGCGATCGACACTGTCCAAGCCGATCCGTGCAGCGCAAGCACGATGCCCGCAGCAGCAGACCACAACGCGATGGCCGTCGCAGACAACGCCAGACCAACGTGCGCAGCGTTCAGAGCCGACTCGACATCCGGACGGCCGATCTCGTTGCCACTGGACCGGCGATCGTCCAGAGCAGTCAGCCCAGACATCGACAGCGCGAGCCGCGGCAGTACGCCGAGCAGCAGCACCGCCACGAGCGCCACCAGCGCACCCAGCTTCTCGCTGGACACACCCGCTGCCACACCGATGATCCAGATCAGCGCGAAGACCATCGCCGTACCGCCACCAACAAGACCACCACCCGCGAGCCCGGCCATGGCGAAGAGCAGCGGCCCGAGCGCCAACCCGAATGCGGCGATACCCGCCCGAAGAGGCGTCGACCAGTCCTCGGAGCTGCCCAGGGTCCAGGCCACCACGGCGAGCAGGACAGGCGTCACGATCAGCAGCGTGATCGCGGTCGTCCGCTGGCCGGCCCGGCCGAGCACGACGCCACCGAGACCGGTGATGATCGCGACGACGAGCAGCACGAAAGCAGCAACGTCACCGTCGACCGCCCGGGCCAGCGCGATCGCACCGGCGAGCAGCGCGAAGATCAGGGCCGCACCGGCAGCCCAGTGACGGTGCTTGCGCTGGAAGGTGGTGCCGCGCCGCTCGAGGTCGTCGACCGCTTCCTCGACCACGTCGTACACGGTCGGTGGTGGCGGCACCTCGCCCTCGGCCGCGAGCCGTAGTACGGATCCGTCGCCGATCTGCGCCGAACCCAGGGTGTGCTCGAGCGAGACCGTCTGGCCGGTCGGCGTGGTCAGGTACCGGCGCCGGGGCGACGGATCGACCGGTTCGCCGAGCATCCGCAACAGGTCCGGCATCAGCCGGCCCAGCGGCTCGTCGACCGGCAGGACGGCGTCCATCTGGCGTTGCCGGCCGATGATGGTCACCCGGCTGTAGACCGAAGCCACCTCTACACCTCTCTGATCGTCATTGCAGAACTAGCGCCCCGTAGGCGCACCCGGCGGCAGCAGCCGGCCGAGCAGGGCACTGTAGATGTTCCAGTCCAGCTGGCTCTTGCCGTCGCCGATCGGGTACCAGACCGCCGGCGACGCGGTCGGGCCGATCTTCACCGGCGTGATCTCCGCGACCCCGGTCATGTCCAGCGCCTTCGCCATCCCGTCGCCGCGCACCGCGTCGTTGCCGACGGCCATCGCCATCGGTGCCGGTACGCCGACCCAGTGCGGCATCGCGTTCGTGTCGGTGCCGCCGCGAGCGCCCTGGGCGAAGAACGAGACCAGCGTGAAAGTGTTGGCGAGCTTGTCGGCCACCGCCTGGACGTCGGCCGTGGTCGGCAACCCGTCCGGCGTCGCCACCGCCATCGTGACGATCTCCTCCAGCCCGGCGGGCCGGCGGTGGATCTCGACCGCACCGGTCGCGCTCCGGCCGTCCTTGCCGCCGACGACGGCGAGCCAGGTCGGCTTCGGCGCGCGGCGGCGACAGTACGCCGTCAGCTGGCCGACGTTCCACGGCTGCGTCACCGGCTCGGCGGTGCCCCAGCCGGCCGGCTCGTCACCGGTCAGGTCCTTGAACAGTTGCTCGGCCGCCTTGCCGACGACCGTCGTCTCGAGCGCCTGGTAGCGCACCCGCGCGGTCACCAGCAGCTGGAACGGCAGCTCCAGGTCGACGGCGACGAAGGTCGGGCTCATGTCGACCTTGTCCTGCTCCCCGGCGGCGACCGCCTGGAACATCTGGCCGTCCCACTTCAGCTTCGAGCCGCCCAGCCCGTCGTACGCGCCCTCGCCGCTCGGCTCGGTCACCACCCAGCGCGAGTCGCGGCCGCCGAGCAGGGTGGACCGGACCGCGAAGGTCAGTCGCGTCGTCGCCGGCGTGACCAGCTGGACGCCGAGGTCCGCCGCCTCGGCCGCGGCCAGCGCGTCCACCAGCCAGGCGGACATGCCGACCACCGGGCGGTCCTGCATGATCACGACGACCTTGTCGGTCCGCAGGTCGATCGCGGGGCTCAGCTCGACCGGGTTAGGCATTGTTGCCTCCAGCAACATCGGAGCCGACGGATGGGTTGAACGGCGGCGGCGCGGGCTTCCAGACCTGGCCGCCGAGCCGCTTCACCAGCTCCGCGGCGTACCGGTCGGCCAGCTCGGGCGCGCCCTCCTGCGGCATCGCGCGGACCTCGGCCCACCAGACCGGTGTCGGTACGCCGGCCAGCTCCGGCCCGAGCAGCCGCTCGACCTCGCCGGGCACCTGGATCAGGATCGGCGCCTCCAGCGAGGCCAGCGGCTCCCCTTCCGGGCTGCACAGCTGCAGGACCGCACCTTCGGACACATCACGCACCAGCCAGTCCGGCCCGGCGGCCAGCATGCCCGCCAGGACATCCTCGTACGACGGTCGCCCGTCGATCAGTGCCACCACGTCGTAGCTCACTGCTCTCCTCCGCCATCTGCGTCATCGGTCGGGGTGCCGTCCGCCAGAGCCGTCTGGATCAAGGCGGGCCGCTCACCCCGGCGTACGAACAGCCCTCGGCCGGCCGGGAAGTTGCCCGGGGTCGCGCCGGTGAACAGCGCACCCTCGGAGCGGTCGCCGGACAGCACCAGCCCGGCCGTCCCGGACTCGTTCACTGTGGTCAGGAACGGTTCGTACAAAGCCCTGCTCGCACCCGAGGCCCGGCGGGCGATCAGGAAGTGCAGGTTGATGTCCCGGCCCGACGCGATGTAGGGCAGGAACGGGTCCATCGGGGCCTGGCCACCGGTGGTCAGCAGGTCGTAGTCGTCCGCGACCACGATCACCTTCGGCCCGGCGACCGCTACCGGCGCGCCCGAGTTCGAGTCGTCCGGCACCCGCTTCTCCAGCTCACCGGCGACACCGGCGGCCAGTCCGGCACCGACCCGGCCGCTGGTGGCATACCCGCCGAGGTACTTCTCCGGCAGGAAGCCGCGCAGGCCGCGCCGCGGATCCATCACCGCGAAGACCACCTCGTCCGAGCTGTACCGGTCGACCAGCTGCTGCAGGATCAGCTTCAGCAGGTTGGTCTTGCCGGACTTGGTGTCGCCGAAGATCACCAGGTTGCCGTCGCGGTCGAACAGGTCGAGGAGCACCGGCGCCATCCGGGTCTCGTCCATCCCGATCGGCACCAGCGCCGCCTCCTGCTGCGGGTTCGGCAGCGTCTTGCGCTCGAGCCGCAGCGGCAGCACCCGGACCTTGGGCGCGATCGGACCCTGCCAGGCCGACGCGAGAGCCAGCGCCTGGCCCTGCATCGCCTCGGTCAGGTCGTCGTCCTGCAGCAGGCTGTCGACCCGCGGCAGCGCGAGCTGCGCGAACAGCTTCGTCCGCGGCATCAGCACCCGGCCCGGACCGGCGTTCCGCATCGTCTCCTGCAGCCGGCGCTCGATGTTGGAGTCGGACGGGTCGTTGATCCGCAGCTCCATCACCGTGCCGAACAGTGCCTGCGAGGCCATCCGGACGTCGGTCCACCGGATCATCGTGGTGACCACGTGGATGCCGTAGCTGCTGCCCCGGCCGAGCAGATCGGCGATCGGCTCCTCGAGATCGTCGAACGTGGTCTTGATCGCGCCGTAGTTGTCGAGCACCAGGACGATGTCCGCGACCGGTAGCTCCGGGATGGCCCCCGCGGCGTGCATCGAGCGCAGCCGTTCCATCGTGTCGATCCCGCGGTCGCGGAAGATCAGCTCGCGCTGGTCCAGCATCCCGCGGACCTCTTCCAGCGTCCGGCGGATCTTCTCCCGGTCGGTCCGGATCGCGACTCCACCGACGTGCGGCAGGTCGGCCAGCGGTTGCAGACCACCACCGGCCAGGTCGATCGCGTAGACCGCGACCTCCTGCGGCGTGTAGCTGTGCGCCAGTGACGTCACCAGCGACCGGATGAAGGTCGTCTTGCCGGACTGCGGTCCACCGATCAGGGCGCAGTGCCCACCGGCCTGGGTCAGGTCGAGCCGGAGTACGGACTGGGTCTGTTTGCGCGGGTCGTCGATGACACCGATCGCCGGGGACATCGGCGGCGCCGGTACGGCGAACTGCAGGCCGCGCGGGCCGATGTCGACCGGGCCGCCGACCTGGTCCAGCGTGCAGACCTTCGGCAGCGGCGGCAGCCAGACCTGCGGCACCGGGGTCGAGGACGGCTTCACCTGATCGACGAAGACGCCGAGCACCGTCGGACCGGTCGTCCGCTCGGTCGAGTCGTCCTCGTCCTTGTCCTTCTCGTCCTCGGCGGCCAGCTGAGCTATGTCGGGCTGCTGGTACGGCGTCACGAGGTACGGGCGTACGGCCGGACCGTCTTCCTTCTCCTCGGTCAGAGCCACCGCGCCCTTGTACGGACCGGAGACGTAGGCCGCGCGGAACCGCTGGTACACCGACGTGTCGACCTTCAGGTAGCCGAAGCCCGGCAGCGGCGGCAGGTGGAACGCGTCCGGCGTGTTCAGGACGGTCTGGCTCTCCTCCTCGGAGAACGTGCGCAGACCGAGCCGGTACGACAGATAGGTCTCCAGGCCTCGCAGCTTGCCGCCCTCGACACGCTGGCTGGCCAGCAGCAGGTGCACACCGATCGACCGGCCGATACGGCCGATGGAAAGGAACAGGTCGATGAAGTCCGGCCGTGCGGTCAGCAGCTCGCCGAACTCGTCGATCAGCACGAACAGATGCGGGTACGCCGGCAGGTCGGGCTGCTGCTTGCGAAGCAGCCGGTAGTCGGTGATGTTCGCGACATTGCCCGCGTCCTTCAGCATCTGCTGACGCCGCTGCACCTCGCCCGCGAGGCTGGCGTACGCCCGCTCGGTGAGGCTCGGGTCGTCGACCAGGTTGGTGATGATGCCGGCCACGTGCGGCACGCCGTCGAAGGGGGCGAACGTCGCACCACCCTTGTAGTCGATCAGCACCATCGCCAGGTCTTCCGGCGAATGCGTCGCGAGCAGGCCCATCACGAGCGTCCGCAGTACCTCGGACTTACCGGAACCGGTGGCGCCGATGCAGAGGCCGTGCGGACCCATACCCAGCTGCGCTGATTCCTTCAGGTCCAGTACGACGGGTTGCCCCGCGCTGTCGAGGCCGAGCGGCACCCGGAGGAACGCCCGCTCGTTGCGCGGGGTCCACATCCGTTGCAGGTCGACGTTTCCGGGATCGTCGATCTGCAGCAGGCTCATGAAGTCGACGGTCTTGAGCGAGGCGTCCTCTTCGAGCGACTCCGCCGACAACCGCAGCGGCGCCAGGCTCCGCGCGAGACCCTCGGCCGTCGCCAACGGGGTGTCGTCCAACTGTCCCTGCGCCGTCATGTATCCGCCACCGCGCAGGTCCTCGACCAGGACGTCACCTTCCTGCACGGTGATCCGGATCGCGACGTTGCTCGGCTCCTGCATGCGGTCGGCGACCAGGTGCAGCACGGTCACGCCGACATCTCCGACCGACAACGTCTCGTCGTTGGTGACCACCTCGGTGGCAACCTCGCCGTACGTGTCGTGCAGGACGAGCATGCGCTGGATCATCCGGCGGGCGTCGCCGTTGCCGAGCGAGCCACGCTTCGCCTCGCTGGCCAGCGTCGCGCGCGAGGCCACGTCGTCGCTGATCAACCCGGCCAGCTCTTCCGGCTTCTGGGCGATCCGGCGGAACGGGTGCGGACCTTCACGGCGGTCCGGATCAGTGGCGTGCGGCAACCATCCGATCCACTGCCACTGATCGAGCGACGCCGGCGGGAAGCACGCAGCCAGCTCCAGGTCCTCCGGCGCGTGGAACACCGCGGCCTGCAGCAGCAGAGCCCTGGCGATCCGTACGACGCCGTCGCGGTCGCCCACGATGCTGACGTTGCCCGCGAGATCCAGCGGGATCGTCAGCGGCATGTCGGGCATCAACGCGAACCGGCGGGCCAGCGCCTCGGCCTCGGCCATCATGAACGGGTCCGGCGGATCCATCATCGAACCGGAGGTCGCCAGCGTCGCGGGCACCACCGGCATCCGCCCGGTCGCACACCGGACCAGCAGGAAGTCGGAGTCGCTGCGACGCCGCTCCCAGAGCCTCGCGGGATCGCGGACGCAGTCCACCAGCGCGTCGGCCGGCGGGTTCAGCGCCAGCGCGGTCTTCCGGCTGGCGCGCTCCATCTTGCCGAACTCCTCGCGGAGCCGTTCCAGATAGTCCAGGTACCGGTTGCGCTGCTCGCGGCTCTCCTTGCCGGCCCGGCCGCGGGACGAGAACGCCATCCCCATCGTCCCGGCCAGCGTGAGAAACAACACGCCCACACCGATCACTGCCGACGTACCGGTCCGCATCGTGCTCATCATCCCGACCGAACCGAGCACGCCGACCGCAGGCATCAACGCCTGCATCGCGTTACCGCCGGCCTTGCCGCGCGCGCCGGGCGGTGGGGTCTCGATCACCCGCGGTTGCCCGGTGTCGATGCTCCTGGTGCTCCGCGCCGGGCGGTGCACAAGTCGGGTCGACACTTTCTCTCCTCAGCTGAGCCGCTCGGCCCCTCGACTGAACTGTGTGAACGCCTCAGATGGCATGCTGCACGCGACTCTAGTAGAGGCGGAGCTCACTCACGATGACCGATACACCGTTCGACGCACACCAGATTCTCGACCTGGTCGCCGATCTGCTGCCGGTCCTGTTACCGGACGCCGAACTCGACCCGGCCGGCCCACTCGTCAAGCTGCGCTGGAGTCGCGGCGGGCTGTCGTCCAGCGCCGAGGTCGGCCTGATCGAGCTGATCGATCTTTGCCGCGAGCAACCGAACCACCTCTGGCCGCGTACCGTCGACGACTGGCTCCGCGCCGTCGTCGCCGAGATCGGCATCGCCACCGACGAACACCTGTACGGCGAGGTCGCGGCCCGGCAACGGGTCACCCTGCGGCCCCGTGGCTGGACCGATCCGGCCGGCAGCATCCTGGCCGGCCTGAGCGTCCCGTTCGGCCGGTACTTCGAGATCGTCTTCGGCATCCAGAGTGGTTCGGACTGGCAGCGACTGACCCAGGTCCGCCAGGTGATGCACGGACTGCACCTGCCGGACCGGCCGTCCGGGCTCGACCTGACGCTGAACGGCCTGACAGGGTTGACTTTCCAGTCCATTCCCGGAGCTCCTTGGTCGGTTCTGCACCGGGCCGGCGATCAGAGCGTCGGGATGGCTCTGGTGGACCACGACCGCCTGCTGCCACGAGCCGGCAACGGACGCGGCACGCTGCTCGCAGTACCGGCTACTGATCTGCTCGCCGCCTGTCCGATCGACCGGCGCGAAGACATGCAGACCAGGGCCGACGAGTTCGCCCGCTGGGTCGCGAAGGCCAACGCGGATGCCGCGGACCCTTGCACAGCAGGGGTTTACTGGCTCGTCGGCGAACTGCTCGCCGAACTCCCGGTCGACCTCGACCGCTCCCCTGCCGTCACCCTGCCGAAGCCCTTGCGGACCCCGGCCTGGCGCCGCTGGCTGAACCGCTGAACCTGCGGTCAGTCGTCATCCTCGTCGTCGTCATCGTCGTCGTCATCGTCGTCCGGTTCCTCCGGGCGACGGGTGGCGCCGGCGGCCTTCAGCGCCCGTGCCTCGGCCAGCGCGTCCTCGTACGACTCCCAGCCCGGCGACTCGTAGACCATCTGATCGCTGACCAGGAAGGTCTGGTTGGTGAAACCGTCCGGAGCGTTGAAGATCAGCCACTCCTCGTACGGCGTGACCTGAAAACCCGCGAACGCCTCCGGTGGGGTCGCGGGGACTCCCTCCGGCAGGTCCTCGTTGTGGAACTCGGCCAGCCGCACGTACGCGCGCTCCAGCGTCTCCTGGTCGATGCCCTCAGGCATGGCCCGTCCTTTCTTCCCTACCGAGATAGGCGAACTTGTCCTGCCATTGCGTGAACACTGCCACGAACTGCGGCGCCTTCGCGGTCAACGGCACGATCCAGCGCAGCGTTTCCGCGTAGTAGCTCGCCTGCTTCTCCGGTCGCGGATGGGTGTCCAGCCGCTGCACATTGCTGTACCGGTCCGACAGCTTCACCACCAGGACATCCGGCGGCGCATCCAGGAACGAGTCCAGGTACGCCGTACGGACGGCTGTTTTGTCTTCGCCCGGGCCCGGCTCGGGTTTCGTCAGCCAGGCGACGAGCTCGGCGACCTGCTCGCCGAACTCGTCGCGGACCTGGTCGATCGTGCACGGGGTGTCCTCGACCACATCGTGCAGCAGGGTCGCCGTCAGGACCTCCGCCGAGGTCGCGCCACCGACCTCGATCGCGACCTCGAGTGCCTGCAGGAGATGTTCGACGTACGGCTCACCGGCCGGGCGCACTTGATCAGCGTGCCAGTCCGCCGCGAACCGATGAGCCGGGACGAGGCGGTCGACGACCTCGGCCGGCAGCCGCTCCCGCAGTACCGGCTCGGCGTCCGTCCAGGTCCGCCACGACTCGAACAGCCTCACGCGGTACCCCCGGCTCCTTTCGCGACCAGCCCGGCCCGGTACTCCTCCCAGCTCGGCAGCGGTGACGGCGGTTCCTCCGCCGCCACGTCCCGGGTCGTGAACTGCGCCGGCACCCGGTACTCGGCCAAGGTGTCGCGGGCATCCCAGACCGCTCGGTCGAAACTCTCCCGGTCCGGGTAGCGACGGCCGTCGAGGGCAGCCACCGTCAGCCACCGGTCGTCGCCGCGTACCTGGACGACGGTCATCTCTACGGGATCAGCCATTGTTCAGCCCTCGGCTCTCGATCTGTTCCAGCGCGGCCGCTTCCTCGAACATCCTGGTCACCTTGGCCTTCTCGGCGTCGGTGGCGGGGATGTGCGGTTTGTAGACCGTGTTGTGATTCAGGTCCGCGGCGATCGACGCCCGCCGGGTGGTCAGTTGCAGCTCGAACGTGTATGTGTGACCACCATGCTCGACCTTGATGATCATCGGCACCACCCGGTAGGCAGGGTTGCGGCCCTTCGGCGTGGCGTACATGTTCTCGACCTCGAGGATGCGCCCCTCATCGCCGAACCCGAAGTGATCGCGGACCTTCTCGATCAACCGGCCGAGATCCGCGGTGTTCTGCACCGTGATCCGGGCACCGATCGCGTCGATCGCGTCGCCGACCTTGTAGTTCGGGCGGGGTGCGCGGCCCTCGTCACCGGTCACCATCCGCATCACCTTGTCGCGGATACCTGCACCGGACTTGGTGCGGACGTTGAGCTCGCCGCCTACCTCCTCGGCCAGCCGCCGGACCTCGGCCTTCACCACCGGTTCGGCCTCGGCCAGCCGGCGCGCGTACTCGTCGACTGCGGCGACCGCCGACGGCGAGTCGTCCAGGCCGATCGACCGCGGCGGGTCGGCGGCCTGTGACTCCTTGACGAACTCGTCCTTGCGGTTGCCGCCGTCCTCGCGGAAGTTGACGCTGTCCGGGATCTTCTCGTGCAGCGTCCCGCTCGCCGGGTTCTCGTGCAGGAAGTCAAGCAGCGACTTGTCGTCGAGCAGCCGGCTGTCGGCCAACTCCTTGATCGTGTCGAGCGTGGCCTGCCGCGTCACCGGATTGCGCAGCCGGTCCGTCATGTTCAACGCATTGTGGGTGTCCGCGGTGAGCTTCTTGACGACGGACGCCGTCTCGGGGTGATCGTGCAGCGTCGCATCAGCATCCCGCCTGACCTGATCCAGCGCCTCGTCATGGTGCGAAGGCTCGCTGGAACCGAACGCGTCGTCACCGTGCGCCCCGGCATCACCCTGGTGATCGCCCGAGCGTTCACCTTGACGATCACCTTGATGGTCGCTCTGCCGATCGCCTCGGTGGTCGCCCTGGTGGTCGCCCTGGTGGTCGCTCTGGCGATCGCCTCGGTGGTCGCCCTGGTGGTTGCTTTGGTGGTCGGCACGCGGGTCGTTCGGGGCATGCCCGTCCGGCGAACGGGGCGGCGCGGGCGGCCCGTCCAGCGGATCGCCCGGACGCTGCTCAACCCGATAGTTCTCCCGAGGATCCACCGGCCGCTCCGGATTCAACCGCTCCCCGATCCCGTTGGGATCATGCGGCGCATGGGTCGGCGGACCGTCCGGGTGCAACGCGTTGTCGATCCGGTTCGGATCATGCGGCGCATGGGTCGGCGGACCGTCCGGGTGCAACGCGTTGTCGATCCGGTTCGGATCATGCGGCGCATGGGTCGGCGGACCGTCCGGGTGCAACGCGTTGTCGATCCGGTTCGGATCATGCGGCGCATGCGTGGGCGGACCGTCCGGGTGCAACGCGTTGTCGATCCGGTTCGGATCATGCGGCGCATGGGTCGGCGGACCGTCCGGGTGCAACGCGTTGTCGATCCGGTTCGGATCATGCGGCGCATGCGTGGGCGGACCGTCCGGGTGCAACGCGTTGTCGATCCGGTTCGGATCATGCGGCGCATGCGTGGGCGGACCGTCCGGGTGCAACGCGTTGTCGATCCGGTTCGGATCATGCGGCGCATGGGTCGGCGGACCGTCCGGGTGCAACGCGTTGTCGATCCGGTTCGGATCATGCGGCGCATGCGTGGGCGGACCGTCCGGGTGCAACGCGTTGTCGATCCGGTTCGGATCATGCGGCGCATGCGTGGGCGGACCATCCGGGTGCAACGCGTTGTCGATCCGGTTCGGATCATGCGGCGCATGCGTGGGCGGACCATCCGGGTTGAGGCGCGACTCGATGTGGTTCGGGTCGTGCGGGGACGGGGTGTCCTTCGGCGCGGGTGTGTCGCGCCGGGTCGACGGGTCCGGTGCGCGGTCGTGCGCCGGTACGCCGTCAGCCGGCTGGTGCGACTGCGGATGCGCCGGATCGGCAGCCGGGTGCGCAGGATCCGCCAACGGATGCGCCGGGTCGGCCTCCGGATGTGCCGGGTCCGCGTGCGGATGAGCCGGGTCGGCCTGCGGGTGCGCAGGATCAGCGTGCGGCGCCCGTGCCTCCGGGTTCAACCGCTGCCCGATCTCACCCTCACCAGGCACATGACCATCCTGATGCGGGTGCGGTGTGGTCTCCGGGTTCAACCGCTGACCGATCTCACCCTCACCAGGGACGTGACCGTCCTGATGCGGGTGGGGCGCAGCCGTGGTCGGCTGAGTCGGCGCGTGCTGCGTCGGCTGAGTCGGTGCATGTTGCGTCGGCTGAGTCGGTGCATGTTGCGTCGGCTGTGCCGGCGTGGGCTGGTGCGGTGTGGCCGGCGGGTTGTACGGGTTGTTCGTAACCGGCTGCTGCGGGGTCGGGTTGTGCGGGCCCGGCTGGTACGGGTTGTTCGCGACCGGCTGCTGCGGGGTCGGGTTGTGCGGGCCCGGCTGGTACGGGTTGTTCGCGACCGGCTGTTGCGGGGCCGGGTTATGGGGGCCGGGCTGGTACGGGTTGTTCGCGACCGGCTGTTGCGGGGCCGGGGGGTTGTAGGGGCCCGGCTGGTTGGGGGTGTGGGACTGGGGGCCGAAGGGGTGCTGCGGGGTGGGGGTCGGGGGGATCGGGGGCGGGGTGGCGTCGATCGGGTGACCGGGTGCCAGCGGCGATTCCCACTTGCCACCGGGCTGGCGGGTCATTACCTCGAGCTCGTTGAAGGTCGACTTGCCGTTGCCGTACTTCGGCGGCCACGGACCCGTCTTCCCGCTCTGGGCGTCGGCCCAGCGGACCCGTCCCTTCTGGTCGACGAACGCGTTGAACCAGTGCCCACCACCAGGCGGACGGGTGCCGTCGGGCAGCACACCCTTGTGCCACGAACCACCGACGATCGCGACCGTGCCCGGCGGCTGGCCCTTCAGGCTGTCCTCGATCGCCTTCAGCGCGCCGTCGGTGTACTCCCGGGAGTTCTTCGCCCCGGGCACCTGGATCGCCTCCGGGCGGATCCCCGTGTTCTCGTACATCTCCATCCGCTCGCCCGGCGGAATCTTGTGGTCGGCGTGCGCCAACCGCGGCTCGCGACCCTGCAAGGTGTCGGCGAACGTCCGGCTGGAATCACCACAGTTGTTGGTGAATCGCGGCTTCCCGCTCTTGAAGAACGGGTTGACGGACTTGATCCACTTCTTCACGTTCGAGATCGGCGGATCGCCGACGGCGCGCTGATGCCTGTTGGTCAGCGAGCCGTCGTGGTCCTCGTTGTGGTACCGGTTCGGCTCCACCTCGTGCCGCGGCTGCCCCGGAGCACCGTGCTGGTGCCCCGCGCTCCACGGCGGGAGGTGGTGCGGCGGTACCGGCGGAGGCGCGGTCGGCTGGTTCGGGTGCGGCTGGTTCGGGTGCGGCTGGTTGGGGTGCGGCTGGTTGGGGTGCGGCGTCGTGCCGTGCGGCTCGCCGGCACCGGTGTGCGGCTGATCCGCGTCGGGTCGCCGCGCAGGGTCGCGCGGCTGGTCCGCCGGGTCGCGACGCGGCTGGTCCGGCGTACGGTCCGCCGGGTCGCGGCGCGGGTCGTTCGGCGTACGGTCCGGGCTGTGCGGGCGCTCCGGGGCGTGGCCGCCGCCGGGGTGGGTGCCCGGCGCGTGGCCAGGAGCGTGCATGCCGGGCATCATCGGCGGCGCCATCGGAGGCGTGTCGGCGCCGTGCGGCGCCGTCGGCGCATCCGGGGCGTGCGTCATCGCGTCGGGTTGATGCGGTGCGTTCGGGCTGTCCGGGTTGAGCCGGTCGCCGATCCGGTTCGGGTCGTGCGGGGTCGGCGGGCCGTCGGGGTGCAGGCGCGAGTCGATGGTGCTCGGCTCGTGCGGACGCCCGGGACCATCCGGGTTCAACCGATCGCCGATCCGGTTGGGATCGTGCGGGGTCGGCGGACCATCGGGGTGCAGCCGCGAGTCGATGGTGCTCGGCTCGTGCGGACGCCCGGAACCATCCGGGTTCAACCGATCGCCGATCCGGTTCGGATCGTGCGGACGCGGCGGACCGTCCGGGTGCAGCCGCGAGTCGATGTGACTCGGCTGCCCACTCGGATCGTGATGAGCCGCCGGCGTATCCGGATGCGTAGCCGGGTGATCCGGCGTATGGGTCGTCGGGTTGTCCGGCGAATGCGTGGTCGGAGAATCCGGCGAGTGCGTCGTCGGGTGATCCGGCGAGTGCGTCGTCGGAGAGTCCGGGCTGTGCGTCGTCGGTGAATCCGGCGAGTGCGTCGTCGGTGAGTCCGGCGAGTGGGTCGTCGGTGAGTCCGGCGAATGGCTCGTCGGAGAGTCCGGGCTGTGCGTGGTCGACGAGTCCGGCGAGTGCGTGGTCGGGCTGTCCGGCGAATGGCTCGTCGGAGAGTCCGGGCTGTGCGTGGTCGGGCTGTCTGGCGAGTGGGTGCCGGGGGTGGTCTGGCTGTCGGCGTGGCTCGGGGTGCTCGGGTCGTGCGACGCCGGGGTGTCCGAGTGCGTGCCGGGGGTGTCCGAGTGGGCCGGGGCGTCGGTGTGGGCCGGGGCGTCGGTGTGGGCGGCGGGGCCGTCCGACGGTGACGTCGGGGTGTCGGAGTGCGCGGGTGCATCGGAGTGCGCGGGTGCGTCGGTGTTCGGTGCGTCCGTGTGCGCAGCAGGAGTGTCCGAGTGCGGCGCAGGGGCGTCCGAGTGTGGTGCCGGAGCGTCTGAATGCGCAGCCGGAGTATCGGAATGTGGTGCGGGGGTGTCCGAGTGGGAGGGGGTGGAGTCGCCTGGGGACGCCGGGGTGTTGTCTCCCCCGCCGGTGTGGGTCGGCGTGCTCGGCGTACTGTCGCCGCCGTGGTACGCCGGGGTCGTGTCCCCGCCGCCGACTGTGACAGGCGTGTGCTCCGGCACGTGTGGCGCGTCGACGCCGACATGCGCGCTGGGCAGATCGATGCCCTTGCCAGCCTTCGGGATATCCAGGCCGCCGAACTTGGCCAGCCCGCCGAGCACCGGGTTGCTGCCGACCTTGATCGCGAGATCGCTCACCTTCGGCAGCTTCATCGCGAGATCGAAGGCGGCCTGCCCCGGCCGGACGAACTTGCCGGTCACGTTCACGGCGATTTCGGCGCCCTTGGCAACCTTCGCCGCCACCGCGCCGTACTTGCCGGCCATCGCGGTGGCCCGCACCGCGCCACCGGCACCACCGGTACCGACCGTGGTGATCACGTTGAAGCCGACCTGGCCGAGTGCACGGCCCGGGTCCTCGCCCCACATGTCCCAGGCCACCATGCCCTTCAGCACGGTGACGCCCACGTTGTCCAGGTACGCCGCAGTCTCCGGGAAGACCATGTGCATGAACGCGGCCGCACCAGGTGTGGCGTACATGGCGGCGGCCGCGAGCGTCAGGCCGACGCCCTTCCAGGCTTCGCCGCACTTGTTCCAGTCGGGCAGTTCGTGCCCGAAGATGCTGTCCACGCCCATCGACTTCAGCAGCGGCTGGATCGGGATCAGCGTCGTCAGCGCATCCAGGGTGCCGAGGATGCCGTCGACGAAGACACCCTTCAGTACGCCGACCGCGAAGTTGCCGACGTCCTCGTACCACGGGGCGTCGTACTCCAGCGGCTTACCCCACGGCGGGTCTTTCTCCTCGTCGGAGGCCGGCGGCTCGGGATCGCCGTCGCGGTGACCGCTCTTCTCGTCCCACTTGCGCCCGCCGTACAGGGTGGCGATCTTGTTCGCGCAGCGGTTCTCGGCCTCGGTGATGGCCTGCATCGAGTCCGAGATGTCCTTGTGGAGCTGGTTCTCCTGCTTGACCCAGTCCTCGTTGTCGTCGATCTCGTCCTCGGGCGTGTTGCCGACCATCCGCTTCCACGCCTCGGCCCGGCCCTTGACGCCGTTCAGCTTGTCGACCTGGTCGCGGACCTCGTTGACGAAGGTGGTCAGCGCGGCCGAGACCTTGTTCAGCTCGGGTCCGAACTTCTCGCCCTCGGACTTCACCGGGAACATCGCGTTCACCAGCAGAGCCTTCTCGGGCCCGTCGGTGTAGTGCGCGTCCATCCCGTTGCGGAACTTGGAGTCCAGGTCCTGGGCGATCGAGACGATGTTGTTGCCCGTTGTCACCAGGTTCTTGGCGGCGGTGATCACCGTCTCGAGGTTGCCCTCGAACCGCGGGATTCCTTCGACCTTGATCATTGTCGGCTCCCGTCTCAGACCGCGCCGTGCGGCGGCTTGGGCTGGGCGGCGGCGACCTCGGCCTGGTACGCCGCAGCGGCCGAGTTGATGATCGCGTGCGGATCGACGCCCTCGGCCAGTTGGATCCCGCGCTGGGCGGCCCGGGCCATCTCGGTCTGCCCGTTCTCGAGCGCGGTCACGGCGTTCACCGTCCCGGTCAGGACATCGCTGGTCCGCTTGACCATGCCGGGCAGCGAGTTCTTCCACTTGTCGGCGAACTCGCTGATCGCCTGCGCGATCACGCCACCCTTGCCGTTCATCGAGGCGTTCGTGGCCGCGTCCTGCAAAGACGTGCCCAGCGTTTCACTGATGCCCTGGAAGTCACCCGCGCGGGTCTGAACACCCTTCAGACTCTCCATCGCGGCAGCACCTTCGATGCTCCACTTGACCATTCTCGACCTCTCGACGCCCGCGACCCGGGCTCAACGATGTGTATCTGGACAGCACGGGGCAAGACCAGCGCGCGGTGCGCGCTGGTCGTTCGCTCCCGGTACGGGCGGCAGATCAGCCGCCGGTCATCCCCCGGACCGCGGTGGATGCCGCGCCGTGCGCGGTCTCGCCGATGCCGTCGAACTCCTTCAGGGTCGAGGACAGCGACTTGATGATGCTCTGCACCTCGGTCGCCGCGGCGTTGAACTTCGCCTCGACCGCGTCGTAGTCGTCCATCACCTTGCTCATGCTCGCGTCGGCGCGCATCGCCTTCACGTTCGCCTTGTGCTGCGAGAGCAATGACTCGATCTGGCCCGAGAGGCTGGTGATCTTGCCCTGCGTGTCGCCGCTGGCACCGCTGTCGAATCCGGTACGTCCACCCATGTCAGTAACTCCCCGTCTCAGCGGTTGCCGAATTTGGCGGCGTCGAAGTTCGCCGCGCCTTCTGCCTTCTTGGCAGCCTGGGACATGTCGGTCTCGGCCGTCCGGACCGCCTTGTCCATGCCCTGCTGGCCGGCCGCGATCGCGGCCATCCCGGCGTTCAGGTCCGCGGCGATCTTGTCGACCCGGCCCTTGAAGGCCATGAACGCGTCGTGACCGCCACCCTGCAGCTTGCCTTCCAGCGGCTCGGCGGCCGCGGCGAGCTGCTTGACCAGACCACCGAGGTCCTGCGTACCGGTCCCGGTCTTCTTGGCCAGGGTGCTCAGGGTGTCTTTACCCATGTCCCAACGATTGGTCACAGCAGAGTCCTCCGAAGATTTTTGTTGCCTGCTCTCGACGTTCCCCACGATAGACGCGGCCGGGGTCGCTCCCGGTTCCCGCCATTTCGGGCTCAGGACGTCTTGGAAACAGGGCCTTTGGGTACGTTCGTCGACGTGCCGGTCGGTACGCCGGTCGGCGCGCCGCTGGGCACCGGCGTACCGGGCGAAGTCGGGCCCGAGACGCTCGCGCTGGGTTCGACCGGACCACCCGGGCCTTTGCCCCGTTGGTCCTGGATGAAGGAGTAGCCGACGCAGCCCGCGCAGACCACGGCCGCGACGGCCGCGCTCGCGAAGAGCTTGGTCACCCCTTCGTCGAGGGTGTTCCGCGAGCGCGCCGAACCGAACAACCAGGCCTCCCGCAGCCGTCGCCGGCGAACCGCCACCGACTCGATCAGCTGGGTGTCGTACTGGCGCGCCACATGCACCCCTTCAGGTCCGGAACGAACAACGCGCCTAATCTAAACGCTCGGGGGTTCGCTTCCGCCCACCCCTTGCATGTGTGTTGAAAGGCTTGCGTCCTAGCCGGCAGCACGCCTCGCGGCGACCTTCTTGGCCGGCGCCTTCTTCGCAGCCGTCTTCTTCGCACCAGCCGTCTTCGCACCGGTCGCCTTGGCAGCGGTCGTTTTGGCGGCGGTCGTCTTGGCAGCTACTGCCTTCTTGACCGGCGCGGCCTTCTTCGCGCTCGCCTTCTTCACCGGCGACTTCGCGGCAGACTCGGCTGCCTTCCGCGCGCTCGGCTTGGCGGCCCGGCCGTGCAGGATCTCGGCCAGGAACTCCCCCGTGTACGACGCCGGGTTGGCCGCCACTTCCTCAGGGGTGCCCTCGGCAACCAATGTGCCGCCGCGCCGGCCGCCGTCGGGACCGAGGTCGACGATCCAGTCGGCGGTCTTGATCACGTCGAGGTTGTGCTCGATCACCAGCACCGAGTTGCCCTTGTCAACCAAACTGCCCAGTACGCCGAGCAGCTTGCGGATGTCCTCGAAGTGCAACCCGGTGGTCGGCTCGTCCAGTACGTACACCGTCCGGCCGGTCGACCGCTTCTGCAGCTCCGACGCCAGCTTCACCCGCTGCGCCTCACCACCGGACAGCGTGGGAGCCGGCTGACCCAGCCGGACATACCCGAGGCCGACCTCGTTCAGCGTGGTCAGGTGCCGGGCGATCGCCGGGATCGCGGCGAAGAAGTCCGCCGCCTCCTCGATCGGCATGTCCAGGATGTCCGCGACCGTCTTGCCCTTGTAGTGCACCTCGAGCGTCTCGCGGTTGTACCGGGCGCCGTGGCAGACCTCACACGGCACATAGACGTCCGGCAGGAAGTTCATCTCGATCTTCAGCGTGCCGTCGCCGGAGCAGGCCTCGCAGCGACCGCCCTTCACGTTGAAGGAGAAGCGACCCTGCTGGTACCCGCGGACCTTCGCCTCGGGCGTCTCCGCGAACAGCTTGCGGACGTGGTCCCAGACTCCCGTGTACGTCGCGGGGTTGGACCGCGGGGTCCGGCCGATCGGCGACTGGTCGACGTGGATGACCTTGTCGACGTGCTCCATCCCGGAGATCTTCGTGTGCCGGCCGGGGATCGTCCGGGCACCGTAGATCTGCCGGGCCAGCGAGGTGTAGAGGATGTCGTTCACCAGCGTGGACTTGCCCGAGCCCGAGACCCCGGTGACCGCGACGAAGACGCCGAGCGGGATCGTCACGTCGATGTCCTGCAGGTTGTGCTCGCGCGCGCCGTACACGGTGAGCTCGCGGCCCTCGGTGAGCGGCCGGCGGACGGCCGGGATCGGGATCTCCTTGCGACCCGAGATGTACGCGCCGGTGATCGAGTCCGGGTGGTTGCGCAGGTCCTCGACCGTGCCGGAGACGACGACCTGGCCGCCGTGCTCGCCGGCGCCCGGGCCGATGTCGACCACCCAGTCGGCGTGGTCGATGGTGTCCTCGTCGTGCTCGACCACGATCAGCGTGTTGCCCAGGTCCTTCAGCCGGACCAGGGTGTCGATCAGCCGCCGGTTGTCCCGCTGGTGCAGACCGATCGATGGCTCGTCCAGCACGTACAGCACGCCGACCAGGCCGGAGCCGATCTGCGTCGCGAGCCGGATCCGCTGCGCCTCACCGCCGGACAGCGAACCCGCCGGCCGGTTCAGCGCCAGGTAGTCCAGGCCGACGTCGAGCAGGAACTGCAGCCGCTCGCCGATCTCCTTCACCACCCGCTCGGCGATCTGCTTCTCCCGCGGGGACAGCTCCATGTCGGCGAGGAACGCGTGCACCTCGTCGATCGACATCGCGCCGATCTCGGCGATGTTCTTGCCGCCCATCGTCACCGCGAGCGAGATCGGCTTCAGCCGGGCGCCGTTGCAGGCCAGGCAGGGAACTTCGCGCATGTAGCCCTCGAAGCGGTCCCGGCTGGTGTCGCTGGACGCCTCGGCGTGCCGGCGCTCGACGTACGGGATGACGCCTTCGAAGGTGGTGTAGTACGAGCGTTCGCGGCCGTAGCGGTTCTTGTACGAGACGTGCACCTGGCGGTCGTGGCCGGTGAGCAGCGACTGCTTCGCCTTCGCCGGCAGCTCGCCGAACGGCGTACTGGTCTTGATCTTCAGGTCCTTGGCGAGCGCGCCGAGCAGCCGTTCGAAGTACTGCGTGACGTTCGCTCCGGCCCAGGGCTGGATCGCGCCCTCGTCGAGTGACTTCGACGGGTCCGGGACGAGCAGCTCCGGGTCGACCTCCATCCGGGTGCCGAGACCCGAGCAGACCGGGCAGGCGCCGTACGGCGAGTTGAACGAGAACGAGCGTGGCTCCAGCTCGTCGATCGCCAGCGGGTGATCGTTCGGGCAGGCGAGCTTCTCGGAGAACCGGCGCTCGCGCAGCGGGTCCTTCTCGTCCAGATCGACGAAGTCGAGGGTGACGATGCCGCTGGACAGACCGAGTGCGGTCTCGATCGAGTCGGTCAGCCGCTGCTTCGCGGAGCCCTTCACCGCGAGCCGGTCGACCACCACGTCGATGGTGTGCTTCTTCTGCTTGTCCAGCTTCGGTGGCTCGGTCAGCTGGATCGTCTCGCCGTCGACCCGGGCACGGCTGAAGCCCTGGCCGGTCAGCTGCCGGAAGAGGTCGAGGTACTCCCCCTTGCGGCCGCGGATCACCGGCGCGAGCACCTGGAACCGGGTGCCCTCGTCCAGGTCGAGGATCCGGTCGACGATCTGCTGTGGGGTCTGCTTGGCGATCGGCTCGCCACACTCCGGGCAGTGCGGCCGGCCCGCGCGGGCGAACAGCAGCCGGAGGTAGTCGTACACCTCGGTGATCGTGCCGACGGTGGAGCGCGGGTTCTTCGAGGTCGACTTCTGGTCGATCGAGACGGCCGGCGACAGCCCCTCGATGAAGTCGACGTCCGGTTTGTCCATCTGGCCGAGGAACTGCCGCGCGTACGCCGACAGTGACTCCACGTAGCGCCGCTGGCCCTCCGCGAAGATGGTGTCGAAGGCCAGGCTGGACTTGCCCGACCCGGACAGCCCGGTGAAGACGATCATGGCGTCGCGCGGCAGGTCGAGCGAGACGTCCTTCAGGTTGTGCTCACGCGCTCCACGCACGATCAGACGGTCAGACACAAGCGCACTCTCAGCCGTTCTCGAGGGTTTCTGGGGCGACCCGGACAGGTCCGGAACCGACACCTGGGACATGCCCGGTCATGCTAACGAGGCCCACCGACAAAAACTTCCGCCGACGATCCGGACCGGATCCACGACCTCTTTCGAAAGCATATTCGATAGTCTCAGGCCATGGTCGCATCGGAGCCAACGAACCGGCTGCTCGCGGAGTTACCGTCCGCCAGTGGCCGCCTGCAGGACACCCTCGCCCGGCTGTCGGACGCCGACGTCGAGCGGCCGTCGCTGCTGCCCGGCTGGAGCATCGGGCACGTGCTGACCCACCTGGCCCGCAACGCCGACGCGCTCGTGAACTTGTGCGACTGGGCGCAGACCGGGGTTCGCAAGCCGATGTACGCGTCGCTCGAGGCGCGCACGGCCGACATCGAGGAAGGCGCGCCGCGGCCGCTCGCAGTACAGGTCGATGACCTCAAAGCGGCCGAGGCACGGTTGCGGGAGCGGTTCGAGGATCTGCCCGAGGTGGCGTGGCTCACAAAGATCTCCTGGCCGAGCGGCGTGGTCCGTACTGCGGACCAGATCGTCGTGGCGCGGCTGAACGAGTTGGAGGTGCACCACGTTGATCTGGGACTCGGGTACACCTTCGACGACGTACCGGCGGAGTCTCGCGAGGTGCTGCTGACCTACGTGACGACGCGGTGGCCGGACGACGTACCGGTCGTACTGCGCAGCACCGACAGCGAGTGGACGTCGCCTGAGCGTCCGGGTGATGCAAGGATCGTCACTGGCGGCAACGCTGCCTTGCTGAGCTGGGTGCTGGGCCGGGACGCCGGGAGCGCGCTCTCGGCGGACGGCGGGCTCCCCGACGTACCGAGGTGGGGATGACATGGGAGATGAAATGACGGAGTACCACGGGAACGTCCACGTCGGTGGGCCCGTGCAGACGCACGAACTGGCTCAGCTGATGATCACCAAGGTCGCAGTGGGGCCGATGGACAACAACGCCTATCTCCTGCGTTGCCGGCAGACCGACGAGCAGGTGCTGATCGACGCGGCCAACGACGCCGAGACGCTGCTCACCGTGATCGGCTCCGGCGGCCTCACCCGGGTCATCACGACGCACCAGCACGGCGACCACTGGCAGGCGCTCGCCGAGGTGGTCGCGAAGACGGGCGCGACCACGATCGCGGGAAGCGAGGATGCCGAGGCCATCCCGGTGAAGATCGACGAGGCCGTCGGCGACGGCGACCAGATCAAGGTCGGCGAACACAGCCTCGAGGTCATCCACCTCGTCGGCCACACCCCCGGCTCGATCGCCCTCCTGTACGACGACCCGACCGGCGCCCCGCACCTGTTCACCGGCGACTCCCTCTTCCCCGGCGGCGTCGGCAACACCCGCGGCGACAAGAAGAACTTCGAGTCCCTCATCCACGACGTCGAGACCAAACTCTTCGCCCGCCTCCCCGACGAAACCTGGGTCTACCCCGGCCACGGCGCCGACACCACCCTCGGCACCGAGCGCCCGCACCTCGGAGAGTGGCGCGAACGCGGCTGGTGAACCCGTACGCCCTACGCCCCTAGGAGCACGCGATGAGGATCCGTCGAGCAGTCGTGATGGGACTGGTCGTGGCGGCAGCGAGCCTCGCAGTACCGAGTGCGTCGACTGCTGCGCCGACCTGTCAGCCGTGGGAGGTCCAGACGGTCGCGAGTGGGCTCGGGCTGCCACTGGAGAACCTCGCGTTCGACGGGCGCGGTGGGTTGCTGGTGTCGAAGACACTCTTCGCCGGCAACGGCTCCGTCGAGCGAGTGACTCCGAGCGGCTCGGTCGGCACGCTGCTCACGGTGCGCGGCCCTGGTGCGTTGAACGTGCGCGGGAACGAGCTGTATCTCAACACCGGACACGTCAGCACGGATGGGTTGCTCGGGTTGCGGACCGGGACGATCGATGTCTATGACTTCGACACCGGGCGGCGGAGGACGTGGGCCAGCAACCTGACCATGCCTGACGGCGGAACGGTGTTGCCGAACGGCGATGCGGTGATCAGCACGTTGATCGGGCCGCAGCGTGGACTCTGGCTGGTACGCCGGGACGCTCCGTCGGCACCGGAGCGCTACGGGCCGGACCTGCTCGGCCCGAACGGGATGGTGGTCAGCAACGACCAGCGGACCTTGTACGTCGCGAACACGGGTGACCCCACGTTCCAGATCGCGGCGATCGATCTCGCAGATCCGTCCGCGTCGTCCCGGAAGATCCGCCTCGACGCGCCCTGGCCGTTGAACATCATCGATGACCTCACCATCGGAGCCGACGGACAGCTCTACACCGCCGGTGAGCAGGGCATCGTCTACCGGGTCGATCCGGAATCCGGTGCGACCTGCGCGATCGCGACCGGCGTCTTCCTCGGCTCGTCCGTGCGGTTCGGCGCCGGACCGGGCTGGGATCCGAAGAGCCTCTACAGCACAGGCTTCGACGGCACGATCCGCCGCCTCGTCCCACCAGAGGCGAGCTGACGGTACGGCGTACGCGGGGTGCCTGGTTGAGGTTTGCTCAGAAGTGCCGGCGGGCTTCGGTGATCTGGTCGGCGATGTTGGTGGCACCGGTGGATTCGGCCAGGGCGGTTGCTTCGTCGGCCAGGGTGCGGGCATCGTCCGGGCGACCTTGGGCGATGGCCAGGTAGATGAGGCCGACCAGGTTGGCGGCGACGCCGGGGCGGAAGTCGAGGGCTCGGCGGAGGGCGGTGGACTCCTCGAGGTGGGCTCGGGCGGTGTCCAGGTGGCCGGACTGGTGGGCGGCGATGCCCAGGTGGCGGAGGGCGTAGGACAAGGTGAGCTTGTCGCCCAGTTCGCGGGCCAGGTCGGCTGATCGGGTCAGGGCTTCGACGGCGCCGTCGGTGTCCTTCCAGACCACCTGGTAGAAGCAGCCGATCCAGAACAGGGCCTCGGCCTCGCCGTGCCGGTCGCCGAGTCTGCGGTAGAGCTCGGCGGCGCGCTGGAACAGCGGTAGCTCGGCCGGATCTTCCTTGTCGCAGGCAACGAACCGGCCGTGCAACACCCGGCCGCGGGCCAGTGCGAGATCTGCCTCGACGGCGTCCAGTTCCGCATCCGCCTTCGCCAGAACCCCTTCTGTCCCGTTGAAGATCGCCCGCTCGTACAGCTCCCGCGACCGTTCGACCCGGTCGTCCACTCTGCCTCCTGCGTTGCTCGGCCGCCGTCAGAACACTAAGTCGGGGCCGGGGGCTACTACTCCGATCGGCCGATCAAATTGTGACGCCCTTTACCTCGAAGCTCTGGATCATGTGCCGAGCTTGCGCGCGGCCGCGTCGTACGCCGCGAGCGGGGGCGGCGGCCAGGGAGCCGGGGACGGTACGACGGTGCATGGCATTCCTCCAAAGGGGGCGGTCTTCAGAGCGCGGCGACGTCTCACGATAGGCGCATAAAGCGTTTGAATCAACGAATACGACCATTCAGAAACTTGCCTACGACCATTCGGCTGATTCTGTTTCCGATGGAACCTACGTATTCCGGATTGCGAACATGGGGGTCCTTGATTGTAATTATGGGTAACCCGTTGCGGAACCGAGATAATTCGTGGGAGGCGTTGACTTCCCAGGTCAGATGCGGGTTTACTGTTTCTCGGCCGTCACCCTGAGCGCATTACCGGGCACCGTCGGGGGTCGATCGGAATCATTTCTCTTGGTTCCGAGGTGCCTATCCAGGGAACTTTACGGCATTAACCACAGAATTCAGCCATTTTCGCACGGCCGGTTTTTGTCATGCCCGGCCGAGCGGCCGCCGGCTGCTATTAATTGGGGGGAATACCTGTGTTCATCGCCGCTTCGCCCGGCCTGAATGTCCTGCTCACCACCGTCTCGTCCGACGCGCACACCTGGAACCTGGTGTACCTGCAACTCGTGCTCGAGGACCTCGGGCACCAGGTCGGCAACCTCGGCGCGTGTGTCCCGGATCAGCTCCTGCTGGACCGCTGCCGCACCGACCGCCCGGATCTCGTCGTGATCAGCACCGTCAACGGGCACGGCGCCCAGGACGGTGCCCGGGTGGTCAGGTTGCTGCGCGACCAGCCAGAACTGACCGGTACGCCGATCGTCATCGGCGGCAAGCTCGGCGTCGAGGGCGACTCTGCTGCCGCCGCGGACGACCTGCTGGCCGCGGGGTTCGACGCCGTGTTCGGTGACGACGCCGACCTGGACCGGTTCGTCCGGTTCGTCGCGTCGATCGAGCCACACCGCGCCGACCGGGCGGCTCCGGCCGCTCGGGGCGCGGGCCGGCCCTACGCGGTCGTGGGGTGACCAGCCGGCCACCGTGGTCGTTCGGTGAGGTCGTCGCGCAGGCGCGGGCGGCAGGGCAGATCGTGGTGCAGCCGCGGATGGGTTTCGGCGATCCGCAGACCATGCACGCGGGCCTGACCTCGGTGCGTGACGCCGCGGCCACCACCGTCGGCACGATCACCGTCGACAGCTACACCCGGCTCGGCGACCACACCGCGGCCCGACCAGGCGCTCGACGCAGGAGCCGCCCTCAACGGCTACCCGATCGTCAGCCCACCACCGCCACGACCACCCGAGCTGCCCGGGGTCGCGGACGCCGGCTTCCCGGTCCAGGTCCGGCACGGCTCCGCCCGGCCGCGAGCACATCATCCGGGCACTCGCCGCCGCCGGGATGCACGCCACCGAGGGCGGCCCGGTCTCGTACTGCCTTCCCTACGGCCGGGTTCCGGTCCGGGACTCGGTGCACAACTGGGCAGCGCAGTGCGCGAACTGCTGGCCGAGCTCTGCCGCGACCACGGACAAGAGCCGCACCTGGAGACGTTCGGCGGCTGCATGATGGGCCAGCTCTGCCCGCCCAGCCTGCTGGTCGCCTCGAGCGTCCTCGAGGCGCTGTTCTTCCGCGCAGCACGGACTGCGAGCGATCTCGCTCAGCTACGCCCAGCAGACACAGCGCCGAGCAGGACGCGCGAGGCCGTGCTGGCGCTGCGCCGGCTGGCCGCGGAGCTGCTGCCCGACGTCCGACTCGCACGTCGTCGTCTACGCCTACATGGGCGTCTCCCGGTGACCGGCACGGCGCGACCGGCTGCTGGCAGAGGCAGCCCGGCTGGCCGTCCGGCACCGGAGCCGCCCGGCTGATCGTCAAGACCACCGCCGAGGCGCTCCGCATCCCGACCGTCGCCGAGAACGTGACCGCCCTGGAGACGCGCCGCCGGCGCCGCGGCGACCGGCGTCGCGACGCCCGACCCGCACCTCGACCCGAGACGTACGCCGAGGCGCGGGCCCTCGTCGACGGCCGTACTCGACCTCGACGACGACCTCGGCGCGGCCCTGGTGCAGCGCGTTCGAGCGCGGCCACCTGGACGTGCCGTACTGCCTGCACCCCGACAACGCCGGCCGGTCACCGAGCCGGCTGGACGCCGACGGGCGGCTGCGCTGGTCGCGGACCGGCTCGATGCCGATCCGGCCGACCGCCGACCGCCCGCGGAGCGCCGGACCACCTGCACCCGACCTTCTCGACTCGACTCAGCTACGATCCGCCGGACCTACGACCAGCCGCAGTACGACCGCCCACCAGGAGACCAGATGACCCAGCAGATCATGACCGCACCGCGCCCCGATCCGAGGCCGCACCTTCCCGCCCTCCCAGTCGAGCATCTGGCCGACCCGGCGACCAGAGGCCGCCGTTCGGATCCAGGACCGGATGCTCGACGCCGCCCGGCAGCAGTCTGCGTGAGCTGCGGCTTCGTCGAGCTGCTGCCGCCGATCATCGGGCCGGTCACCGACCCCGGCGGCCGCGGCTCCAAGCAGGTCGACATCGACTACTACGGCCACCGCTACAAGCTGATGACGAGCGCGATCCTCTACAAGCAGGCGGCGCTGACCGCGTTCGACAAGATCTTCTGCGTCGCGCCGAACGTGCGCCTCGAGCCCCCGGAGACCCGCTGGACCGGCCGGCACCTGGCCGAGTTCCACCAGATCGACGTCGAGATCGCCGGCGCCTCCCGCGACGACGCGATGGAGGTCGCTGCAGAGCGTAGTCGACAGCGTCCGTACGCGCGGGTGCGTCACCGAGCTGCCCGACCGACCTCGCCGACCCTCGGCCGCGACCCGGCCGCCTTCGACCGCTCTGCTCGACGGCCCTTCGACCGGATGAGCCACGCCGACGCGGTCGAGCCGCCTGCGCGCGCCGACGGACACGCGCAGAGCCCGGACGCCGAGATCGACTGGGACGCCGAGAAGGCTGCTCTCCAAGGCCAGCCGTCCGGCCGTTCTTCATCACCGACTACCCGAAGGGTTCGCGCGGCTTCTACGACCGGGAGAGCCGGACCGATCCCCGGGACGCTGCGCAACTTCGACCTGATCGCCCCGGACGGGTTACGGCGAGCTGGTCAGCGGCAGCGAGCGCGAATACGACTACCGCCGGATCGTCGCCCGGATCCGGGAGACCGGCGAGAACCCCGCGAAGTACGACGTGGTACCTGCCGATGGCGCGGGACGGGCATCCCCGCCGAGCGCCGGCTTCGGCCTCGGCGTGCAGCGGCTGACCCGCTACCTCGCCGGCCTGGACTCGCGTCTGGCAGGCCAGCGCCTTCCCGAAGCTGCCGGGGGTGTTCTCGCGCATGACCGCTCTCTGCAGCGGGCTTTCCCGCGAGGCAGCCGTCCGGGCCATCGCGCCCGCACGCGGCACGGCGGCAGCTCTTCCCGCCGGTCGCGTCGTACGGGCAGGCCCTGTTCGGTGCCGATCCGGTGCTCGGCGCGCAGCACCGACCCGCTCGATCGGATGCGGATCGTGCCGCCGGTGTTCATGCCCGAGCGGCTGGAGAAGCTGATCGACCTGGGCCGCGAACCGATGCCTGGCGACGTCGAGCTCGCGACCGCGATCGGTGGCTTCCGCTCGCCGCTGCCGCGTGTACCTGCTCGGCGCTTCGGCTCGACCCAGGTCGCCGGCGGCGATCTCGGAGCCGGCGCTCAGCCGCCAGGCCGGTCGGCTCGGCATCCCGATGGTGATCGGCGAGAACGTCGTGCCGGTCAGCGGCTACGGCCGCGACTCGGACGCCGCCTGCCCAGCGGTCGCTGCTGGCGCGGATCAGCGGCGTACGCCGACGAGGTGCCCGACGGGCTCGGCGGCGTGGTCGGTGCAGCAGAGCACCGAGGACGCCGACGCCGAGGTGTGGAACCTGGTCTACAGCGACCCGGTCGGCGACAGCCGCTGCTGGACTCCGGCCGGCTCGCCTTCGAGCTCAAGGTCGGCCAGGGCGCCAAGCCCGGCCTCGGCGGAATGACCGTGCTGGCCGACTGCCGACGGCCGACCGGCTGGCCGACCGCGTACGCGATCGACGACGTTCTCGGCGCGGCACGGTGCACCGGCTGCGGTGCAGCGAGCCCCGGCACCTTCACCGACGAGATCCTGCGCCAGCAGATCCGGTTGATGCGCAACAACTACCCGCGCGCCCGGGTCTGGGTGAAGCTGCACCCCGGCCGCGACGTCGGCGCACGCCGCCGCGGTCGCCTGGGCGGCCGGCGCCGACGCGGTCACCGTCGACGGCGCCGAGGGCGGCACCGGCTGGGCCCCGCTGGCCTTCCTGGACCACGTCGGGCTGCCGCTGGCCGAGTGCCTGGACCGGATCGCCGGCATCGGCGGCACAGCGACGCCGCGCCCGGCGCTGTCTGCTGGCCACTGGCCGGATCTGGGAGGGCGCCCGGGTCGCGAAGTGCCTGGCGCTGGGCGCCACCGCGGCGGGGCTGGGCCGGGCCGCGCTGCTGGCGGTCGATGAGGATCGCGAGTCAGGGCTGATCCGGCTCGTCGCCTGCCTGACCGCCGAGCTGGAGCTGCTGATCAGCGCGCTCGGCAGCTACCACCCGGCCTGCCCTGGACCGCGACGACGTCTGGGCGCCCGCCGATTTCTCGATGCCGGTCGTCACCGGCCATCAGCACATCCCTACTTCACGGAAGGCGACATCGGCATGACCGCAGAGATCGCATCGGAGCGCACCGACGTTGCTCCGCTGAACGAAGTACTCACCGACGCTCCCCCGCCGGCCGACCCACCGAAGTCCCGCTGGGGCTGCTCAAGAACGGCGACTTCCGCCGGCTCTGGATCGGCGAGACCGCCAGCACGTTCGGCAGCGCGATCTCCGCGGATCGCGGTCCCCGTGATCGCGCTGGAGGTGCTCGAGCGCCGGCTCCGTCCGCCGTCGGTCTGATCAACGCCGCCTCCTGGCTGCCGTGGCTGCTGGTCGGTCTGCCGGCGGGCGCCTGGATCGACCGGCTGCCCCGCCGCCGCACGCATGCTCGGCCTGCGACATCGCCTTCATCGTGCTGGTCGGCAGTGTGCCGATCGCGGCCTGGCTCGACCTGCTCACGCTCACCCAACTGGTCGTGGTCTGTCTGCTCGGCGGCGTGGTCAGCGTGTTCTTCAGCCCGGCGTACGGGGCCTATCTCCCTCGCTGATCGAGAAGGAGGATCTGGGCGAAGGAAATGCCAAGCTGCAGGGCAGTTCGCAGGCGGCTGTCGTCGCCGGTAGCAGTGCGGGCGGTGGCCTGATCCAGGTCTTCGGACCGATCGTCGGCATGGTGCTCGACGCCGCCACATTCGTGGTGTCCTTCCTCTGCCTGCTGGGGATCAAGAAGCGCGAGCCGCGAGAGACCACGAAGCCCGAGCCGCGCACCACCACGCTGCGGCAGGAGATCGCCGAAGGATTCCGCTTCGTCGTCCGGGACCCCTACCTCCGCGTCCTCACCGGTGGCGCCGCGGTGGACAACCTGCTGCTCGCCGGCGGACATGCACTGCTGGTCGTCTTCCTGGTCCGCACCCTGGACCTGCACCCGACGGTGGTCGGCATCCTGATGGCGTTCGACTGCCTCGGTGGCGTGCTCGGCGCGACGGTCGCGAACCGGCTGGCCAAGAAGATCGGTACTGCGCGGGCGCTGCTCACCTGGTCGCTGGTCACCACCCCGTTCGGCCTGCTCATCCCGCTGGCCACCGGCGGAACCGGCGTCGCGCTGTTCGCCGCCGGCCTGCTGATCCCGTCGATCGGCATCGTCGCCAACAACATCATCGGCGGCTCGTTCCGGCAGGCGTACTGCCCGCCGGAGATGCTCGGCCGGGTCGCCACCAGCGGCAGCTTCGTGAGCTTCAGCCTGATCCCGCTCGGCGCGCTGGGCGGCGGTTTCCTCGGCCAGGCGATCGGCGTCCGCGAGGCGCTGTTCATCGTCCTGGGCCTCGGAGTCGTCGGCAAGCTGATCCTGCTGATCGGCCCGCTGAAGAGCACCCGCGACCTGCCGACCGAGCACCCGGACTACCCGGCCGAGGCTAAGGCTGAAGTAGAGGTCGAAGCTGCTGCCGAGGTCGAGGCTGCTCCCGTCAAGACCGATGGAGCGGACCGATGAGCGCCCAACGGACGAACCCGTTCGAGGACACCGATGCGACGTACCTCGTGGTGGTGAACGAGCTCGGTCAGCACAGTCTGTGGCCGACCTCGCTCGCAGTACCGGCCGGTTGGTCGGCGGCGCACGGCCCGGATTCCCGGCAGAGCTGCCTCGATCACGTCGAGGCGAACTGGACCGACCTGCGGCCCGCCGTGGCGAGCCGGGACGCGACCGGCGGTGCGGGATGAGTGTGGCCTCAACGACCCGGCCCGACCTCACCTCGCTGACCGTCCACGAGTTGTTCGAGCTGCGGGTCTCCGAGCAGCCCGAGGCGCCGGCGCTGATCGCCGGTGACCAGCGACTGACCTACACCGAGCTGGACGCCCGGGCCGAGCGGATCGCGCGCCGGCTGCGTGATCGCGGGGTCCGGCCGGGCCAGCTGATCGGGATTCACCTGGAGCGCTCGGTCGAACTCGTGGCCGGACTCCTCGGCGTACTGAAGACCGGAGCCGCGTACTTCGTACTCGACCCGGCGTACCCGGCCGCGCGCCGGGACGCCGAACTGGCGGAGGTCCGGCCGGCCCTGGTGATCGCGTCAGTAGATGCGGTGGGCGACTGGCCAACACTGGATCTCAACAAAGAAACAGGCTTTGAAACCGTGCAGCCCGCAAGTGCAGGCGGCGCTGGTGACACCGCGTGTGTGATGTTCACGTCGGGTTCGACCGGGCGGCCGAAAGGGGTGCTTGCACCGCATCGGGCGATCGTCGGTTCCCTGGTGACGCAGCAGTTCGGTGGGTTCGGGCCGGGTGAGGTTGTGCTGCAATCTGCGCCGGTCTCTTGGGACGGGTTCGTTCTGGAGCTTCTCGGCACGTTGCTGTTCGGCGGTACGGCGGTCCTGCAGGCCGGCTCCTCGCCGGATCCGGCAGCGATTGCGAAGCTGATCGCGGCGCATCACGTGACCACGCTGTTCGCCTCGGCGCGGCTGCTCGACCATCTGATCGACGAGCAGCCGCAGACCTTCACCGGATTGCGCCAGGTCCTGACCGGTGGCGAAACCGCTTCCGCATCCCATCTCGCCGAGCTGCAGCGTCGTCATCCGAGTCTCCGCATCGTGCACGGCTATGGCCCGGTCGAGACGATGATCGTCGCCACCGCACAGATGCTGACCGTGGCAGACACCGCCGATCAAGTCGTCCCGATCGGCGTACCGATCGAGGGCAAGCAGGTGCATGTCCTCGATGCGACGCTCAGCAAGGTCCCGCCGGGAGAGACCGGCGAGATCTACATCGCCGGGATCGGCCTGGCCCATGGCTACCTGAACCAGCCCGGCACGACCGCAACAAGGTTCGTCGCCAACCCGTTCGGGCCGCCCGGTGAGCGCATGTATCGCACCGGCGACCTCGGCCGGTGGCGGCCGGACGGGCTGCTCGAGTACGTGCGGCCGCGCGGACCAGCAGGTCAAGGTGCGCGGCTTCCGGCTCGAACCCGGTGAGCTCCAGTTCGCGCTCGAACGCCATCCCGCGATCGCCCATGCCGTCGTGGTTCTCCGCGACGACGCACCGGGCGGTCCGGGGCTGGTCGCGTACGTCGTACCGGCTCCCGGCGGTGACCTCGATCCGGCAACCGTCCAAGAGCACGCAGAGCAGGTGCTGCCGCGCCACGCCGTACCGGCTGCCGTCGTGCTGCTCGCCGACCTGCCCCGCAACGATCGCGGCAAGGTCGACCGTACCGCATTGCCCGCGCCGGCCCCGATCGAGATAGTTGCCGACGGCATCGGAACGCCGAGGCAGGAGATACTGCGTGGGCTGTACGCCGATGTGCTCGGCACCAGCACCGACCGGATCCGGCTGGACGACGACTTCCTCGCGCTCGGCGGGCACTCCCTGCTGGCCGCGCGGTTGGCGAACCGGATCCGCAGCACGCTCGGCCGCGAACTGGACCTGAGCACGTTGCTCGACGCCCGGACCGTACGCCGGCTCGATGAGCGGATCGACGCGGCACCCGCTGCAACTCCCGCTCTGCAACGAGTGGTCGACCGGCCGGAGCGGATCACGCTGTCCGCGGGGCAAAAGCGGCTGTGGTTCCTCGACCGCACCACCGGGGGCGGTCCGGCGTATCACGTCGCACTGGCCGTGCGAATGTCCGGCGACCTGGATCAGCAGGCGCTGCAGGCGGCTTTGAACGACGTCGTCGCGCGGCACGAGATCCTGCGCACGGTGTTCCCGGCCGATGCGGAGGACGAGCCGGTCCAGCGGGTGCTCGACGCGGTACAGGTTGCGCTGCCGGTAATCGCCACAAAGCCGGACGAGCTGGAGCAAGCGGTCGCCGACGCGTCGCGCTGGACCATCGACCTGACCGTCGAACCGCCGCTGCACGCCAGCCTGCTGGTGCCGTCCACGGGTGAGGCGGTTCTGGTCCTCGTCCTGCACCACATCGCCTTCGACGGTTGGTCGCTGACACCGTTTCTGCGGGACCTCTCGACCGCGTACGCCGCGCGCCGAGCCGGGCACCCGGCCGACCTGCCCGCGCTCCCGGTTCAGTACGCGGACTACACCCTCTGGCGGGAGCGACTCCCCGACGCGGAAGATCTCCAGTACTGGACAGAGACGCTGGCCGACCTGCCCAGCGAGACAGATCTCCCCGGCGCGCGTCCCTATCCGGCGCGGCGCTCCCCCACCGGCGGCATCGTGCCGCTGACCCTCGACGCCTCGATGCATCAGAGGCTGACGGAGTTGGCCCGCACGACGGACAGCACCGTCTTCATGGTGTTGCACGCCGCCCTCGCCGCCCTCTTGCCAGGCGACAGATCTAGCCATCGGTACGCCGGTAGCCAACCGGCCCGACGAGGCCCTGGACGAGGTGATCGGGTTCTTCGTCAACACCGTGGTGCTCCGTCTGGACACCACCGGCGACCCTGCCTTCACCGAGTTCCTGGACCGAGCGCGGAACAGCGATGTGGCAGCCTTCGACCACCAGTCGGTGCCGTTCGACCGGGTCGTGGCCGCGGTCAACCCCGAGCGGAAAGCCGGTCGCCATCCGCTGTTCCAGGTCATGCTCGCTGTCCATGCCGCCACGGATGGGCTGGACCTACCCGGTCTCGACACAAAGCTGGAACGTCGGCACACCGGGACCGCGCAGTTCGACCTGACCGTCGACCTGACCGAGACGCTCAACCCGGCCGGCGATCCCGCCGGACTGACCGGCTGGCTCGAGTACGCCGCCGACCGGTACGACGAAGCGACAGCGCGCCGGCTGGCCGACCAGTTCGCGAAACTCCTTGCCACGATCGTCGCCGAGCCGACGATCAGGCTCGGCGCGCTGCGACCGAAGCCGGCCGCCACGCATCCATTCGCCGTCGGCGGCACGGCCCCGTGGCAACGCCGGCCGACCGGCCCGAGCCGTGAGCAGAAGGTCCTGCGCAGGATCTTCGCCCACGTACTCGGGGTCAGCACGGTCGGCGACCACGACAGTTTCTTCGACCTCGGCGGGCACTCGCTGCTCGCCACCCGGCTGATCAGCCAGGTCCGCTCGGCGCTGGGCGTCGAGATCGACATGGCCACCTTGTTCGAGGCCCCCACGGTGGCCGATCTGACCCGACGGCTGGCCGATGCGCAGCAGGCGCGCCCGCCACTTCGTCCCCGCTCCGCTCCGGAGGAGATCCGATGATTCCGCTTTCGTTCGCCCAACAGCGCCTCTGGTTCCTGGACCAGCTGGAAGGCTCCACCCACACCTACAACGCACCGCTCGTCCTCCGGCTGAGCGGCGAGCTCGACCACGCCGCACTGCGGGCCGCCGTCGGTGACGTGGTCACTCGGCACGAGGCCCTGCGGACCATGTTCCCGTCGGTCGACGGCGTGCCCTACCAGCACATCGTGGAAGCCGCCGACGCCTCGGTGGACTTCGAGCTGCATGACTGTGCACCGGACGAGGTGCTGTTGGCGGTCTCCGAGGCGGCTCGCTACCGGTTCAGCCTGACCGGTGAGCTTCCCGTCCGAGTGACGCTGCTGCGGATCAGCCCGACCGAGCACGTGTTCGCGCTCGTTCTGCACCACATCGTCAGCGACGGCTGGTCCCTCGGCCCGCTCATGCGCGACTTCTCCACGGCGTACCGGGCAAGGCTTGGTGGTCGCGGACCCGAGTGGGAGCCGCTGCCTGTTCAGTACGCCGACTACGCCGCTTGGCAGCACGAGTTGCTCAGCGACGAGACCGACCCGAACAGTCTCGCCGCCGGCCAATTGGCCTACTGGAAGGAGGCTTTGGCCGACGTGCCGGAAGAACTCCGTCTGCCCTACGACCGGCCCCGCCCGTCGGTCTTGAGCTACCGCGGTGGCCTGGTCGAGTCCCGCGTCGAGCCGGCCGTGCATGCCGAGCTCGCGGCTCTCGCCCGGCGCAACCGGGCCACCTTGTTCATGGTCGCCCAGGCCGCTCTCGCGCTGATGCTGACCCGATCCGGCGCAGGCACCGACATCCCCCTCGGTACGCCGGTCGCCGGCCGAACCGACGAGGCGCTCGATGACCTGGTCGGCTTCTTCGTCAACACTTTGGTACTGCGAACCGACACCTCCGGCGACCCGACCTTCACCGAATTGCTGCTCCGGATCCGGGACGAGGACCTGGCGGCGTACGCGCATCAGGACATGCCGTTCGAGCGCCTCGTCGAGATCCTCAACCCGGTCCGCTCGTCGTCGCGCCAGCCGTTGTTCCAGGTCATGCTCGTGCTGCAGAACAACGCTGCGGCGAGCATGGAGCTCCCCCGGCTGACCGTCACCGATGAGCCGGTCGACCTCGGTGTCGCGAAGTTCGACCTCACCGTCACGCTGGAGGAAGAGCGGGCTGCCGACGGTACGCCGGGCGGGATCAACGTCTGGCTCGAGTACGCCGAGGACCTGTTCGACGAGGCGACGATCGAGCAACTGGCCGGCCGGCTCACCGCCGTACTGACTGCTGTCGCTGCTGATCCCAAGGCGTCGATCGCGAGCATCCAGGTGATGTCCGACGCCGAGCGGGACCAGGTCCTGCACGGCTGGAACGACACCGCCGTCGACGTCCCCGAACTGCCTGCGCACGAGGTGTTCGAGCAGCGCGCCCGGGAGACGCCGGACGCGATCGCTTTGGTCGACGGTGACCGCCGCATCCGGTACGCCGAACTCAACGCCGCTGCGAACCAGATGGCTCGTCACCTGCGGAACAACGGAATCCAGCCGGGCGGCCTGGTCGGCGTGCTGCTGGACCGCAGTACCGAGCTGGTCACGGCGTTGCTCGCCGTACTCAAGACCGGTGCTGGCTACACGCTGCTGGATCCCGCCTTCCCAGCGGAGCGACTGCGGCGGGCTGCCGAAGGGACTGTCGCCGTAGTCACCACTGACAGCCATGCGGTAACCGTCGGGCTGCCGTCGGAGCGGGTGATTATCGCTGTCACCGATGAGCAGGACGCTTCCGATCTCGGGCTGCCGATCGCGCCGGACGACCTCGCCTGCGTAATGTTCACGTCTGGCTCGACCGGACGACCGAAGGGAGTGCGGGCGCCGCATCGGGCGATCGTGGCCACCGTTTGCGGTCAGGAGTACGTCGACTTCGGGCCGGACGAAGTGTTCCTCCAATGCGCGCCCGTGTCGTGGGACGCCTTCGTGCTGGAGCTGTTCGGTTCACTGCTGTGCGGCGGTACTTGCGTGCTGCAGCCGGGGCAGAACCCGGAGCCGCATGCCATCGCGGAGCTGGCCGCTGAACACGGCGTCACCATGCTGCAGATGTCCGCCAGCCTGTTCAACGTGATGCTCGACGATCACCCCAAGGTGTTCGCCGGACTGCGCCGGGCCATGACAGCGGGCGAGTCCGCCTCACCCAGCCACGTGCAGCGCGCGCTGGACGACCACCCTTCGCTAGGCGTTCTCAACGGCTACGGCCCGGCCGAGAGCCTGGGCCTGACCACGGCACACCAGATCGGCCGGGACTCCGACGGCCGGACGGCGATCCCGATCGGCAAGCCGGTGGCCAACAAGAAGATGTACGTCCTCGACGACCGGCTGCGGCCTGTCCCGATCGGCGTGATCGGCGAGCTGTACGCCGCCGGGTCCGGTCTGGCCCAGGGCTACCTGGACCAACCTGCGCTTACCTCGGAACGGTTCGTGCCCGACCCGCACGGCGTACCGGGCTCGCGGATGTACCGGACCGGCGACCTCGGCCGCTGGACCAGGGACGGCGTTCTGGAGTTCGCCGGCCGGGCCGACGACCAGATCAAGATCCGCGGCTTCCGGATCGAGCCGGGCGAGGTCGTAGCCAGCCTGCTCGAACACCCCGCGGTCGGCCAGGCCGCTGTTGTGGCTCGGGAACTGTCCGGCAGCAAGATCTTGGTGGCCTACGTGGTGGCGACACCGGGCGAACGGGTGGACCCGGCCGGGCTGCGGCAGTTCGCCGGCGAGCGGCTCCCCCGGCACATGGTGCCCGGCGCAGTCGTCGTACTGGACACCCTGCCAAGGACCTCCACCGGCAAGCTCGATCGCAACGCATTGCCCGATCCGGAGTTCACTCCGACCGCTGCCGGGCGCGAGGCGCGGACACCGAGCGAACAGATCCTCTGCGAGCTGTTCGCCGATGTACTGAAGCTGCCGAAGGTCGGGATCGACGACGACTTCTTCGGTCTCGGCGGTCACTCGCTGCTGGCCACCCGGCTGATCAGCCGGGTCCGGTCGGTACTGCGGGCCGAGCTGTCCATCCGCACCATCTTCGAGGCGCCGACCGTCGCCCAGCTCGCCGAGCGGCTGACCCAGGCCGCGAAGGCCCGGCCGACACTGCGCCCGCGCGCCAGAACTCAGGAGACCTCATGATCCCGCTTTCCTATGCCCAGCACCGCCTCTGGATGCTCGACCAGCTGCACCGCGGCTCGTCGGCGTACCACGTGACCCTCGCACTGCGACTGCGTGGACAGGTCCAGCTGGATCCGCTCCGGCAGGCCCTGTACGACGTGGTCGAGCGGCACGAGTCGCTGCGGACCGTTTTCCCTTCAGTCGACGGGACGGCTCAGCAACTGGTCCTCGATCCGGTTGCGGGAGCGCCTGAGTTGGCCGTTGCGGAGTGCACGGAGGACGAGCTTTCCGAGCGGATGGCCGAGCAGTTCACCCGGCCGTTCGACCTTGCTACCGAGACGTCGCTGCGTTCTGTGCTGTTCGTCCTCGGGCCTTCGGAGAGCGTGCTGCTGCTGGTGCTGCATCACATCGCGACCGACGGCTGGTCGATGTCGCCGCTGGTGCGCGATCTGACCAGCGCTTATGAGGCGCGTTGTAGCGGCGCAGCGCCGGACTGGTCGCCGCTGCCGGTTCAGTACGCCGACTACACAATGTGGCAGCGTGAACTGCTTGGCAGCGAAGACGACCCGAGCAGTGTGATCTCCGAGCAGGTGAAGTACTGGACGACGACGCTGGCCGGAGCGCCGCAGGAGCTGGCACTTCCGACCGACCGGCCGCGGCCGACCGAGCCTGGACACAAGGGCGGGCTGATCGAGTTCCGGCTCGGTCCTGGGTCGGTCCGGGCGTTGCATGAACTGGCTCGGAAGAGGCAGGCCACGCTGTTCATGGTGTTGCAGGCCGCGTTGCTGACCGTGCTGTCGCGGTCCGGTGCGGGCCACGACTTGGTGGTCGGTACGTCGATCGCCGGCCGGACCGATGACGGTCTGGAGGATCTGGTCGGCTGCTTCGTCAACACGCTCGCGCTGCGGACCGATGCCTCGGGCAACCCGACGTTCGCCGAGCTGCTGGACCGGGTTCGGGAGACGGACCTGGCGGCGTACGCGCATCAGGATCTGCCGTTCGAGCGGCTGGTCGAGATCCTGAACCCGCCGCGGGCGTTGGCGCGGCACCCGGTTTTCCAGGTGAGCATGGTGTTGCAGAGCAATGCTGCGGCGCGACTGGAGTTGGCTGGGTTGGATGTAGAGGCCGAGCGGGCTCGGAACGATGTGGCCAAGTTCGATCTCACTGCAGCGTTCGCGGAGTCTTTCGATGAGGACGGCACCTCGGAGGGGATCGACGGGAACCTCGAGTACAGCTGCGATCTGTACGACGCCGAGACCGCGCAGGGTCTGGCCGATCGGCTGGTCCGGGTGCTGGAGGCCGTTGCCGTGGACGCCGAAATCCCGATCGACCAGATCTCGCTGCTGTCCGGTGCCGAGCGGGACACCATCCTGAACGGCTGGAACGACACGGCGGTGGCGTTCGACGACGATGTTGCGGTTCATGAGTTGATCGAGAGGTCTTTGCGGGCACGGCCCGACGAGGTGGTGCTGGTCTTCGAGGGCGAGTCGCTGACTGGCTCGGAGCTGGACCGCCGGGCCGATGAGGTCGCGAGGGTGCTGAGTGCCTCGGGGGTCGGCAGGGGTGCGCGGGTTGGCCTTTGTCTGCAGCGATCGGTCGAGCTGGTGGTCGGGCTGCTCGGGATCCTCAAGGCGGGCGCGGCTTATGTGCCGCTGGACCCGACGTACCCGGACCGCCGGCTGGAGTTCATGGTCGCCGACGCGGAGATCGAGGTAGTGCTCGCTCACGCCGCAACCCTCGACCGCGTGCCACCCGGCCCGAAGGTGATCCGGCTGGACGAGGAACTCACCGCAGGTACTGATCCTGATGAAGCTGTTGCCGGTGATGGGGCGTATGTGATCTACACGTCCGGGTCGACGGGGCAGCCGAAGGGGGTGCCTACGTCGCATCGGGCGATTGTGAATCGGCTGCTGTGGATGCAGAGCGAGTATCGGCTCGACGGGTCGGACGTCGTACTGCAGAAGACGCCGTTCAGCTTCGACGTGTCCGTGTGGGAGTTTCTCTGGCCGTTGCTGGCCGGGGCGCGGCTCGTCGTCGCGCGTCCGGACGGACACCGCGATCCGGCGTACCTGGCCGGCCTGATCCAGGCCGAAGGCGTGACCACGCTCCACTTCGTGCCCTCCATGCTTGCCGCGTTCACCGAGGCTGTTGAGCTCGGCCGGCTCTCGTCACTGCGACGGGTGGTCTGCAGTGGCGAGGCGCTGCCCGGTGACCTGGCACGGCGGTTCCTCGCCGCCGTGCCCGGTTGCGGGCTGTACAACCTCTACGGTCCGACCGAAGCCGCGATCGACGTCAGCCACTGGACTTGCCGCGTCGACGACGAAACCGCGATGGTGCCGATCGGCCGGACGGTCGCCAACACTCAGCTGTACGTCCTCGACGAGCACGCCGAACCGGTGCCGGTTGGTGTGCCGGGCGAGCTGTACATCGGCGGCATTCAGGTCGCCGAGGGTTACCTCAACCGGCCCGAGTTGACCGAGCGGCACTTCGTCGCGAATCCCTGGCACGGTGGACGGCTCTACCGGACCGGCGACCTGGCCCGGTGGCGCCGCGACGGGGTGATCGAGTTCCTGGGCCGGCTGGATCATCAGATCAAGCTGCGCGGGTTCCGGATCGAGCTCGGTGAGGTCGAGGCCGCAGTACGGGCTGTTGATGGGGTCCGCGAGGCAGTCGTGGTCGGCCGGGATGAACAGCTCGTCGCGTACGTCGTGGGCGATGGCATCACCACCGCCGAGCTGCGGGAGCAGGTGTCCAAGACGCTGCCCGAGTACATGGTGCCGACGCGGGTCAGCTGGCTCGAGGCGCTGCCGCTGTCCGCGAACGGCAAGGTGGATCGAGCGAAGCTGCCGGATCCGGTCGTGGCTGCTGCGGACGACGGGCCGAAGGTGACCGCGCGAGACGGACTCGAACTGGCGCTGACAGCGCTGTGGGAGGAGTTGCTCGACCGGCGGAACATCGGGGTCACCGACGACTTCTTCGACCTCGGTGGTACGTCGCTGCACGTGATCCGGCTGCTGAGCCGGATCACCGCCGACCACGGGATCGAGCTGCCGGTCGCGGTGATGTTCACGGGCGGCAGCACGATCGAGCGGCTGGCGCGCGAGCTTCGCCGTACGGACTCTCTTCCTTGGTCGCCGTTGGTGCCGATCCGCGCTTCCGGGGAGCGGCCGCCGCTGTTCTGCTTCCCGCCTGCGGTCGGCAATGCGCTCAGCTATGTGGACCTCGCCGCGCATCTTCCGGATGATCTGCCGGTCTACGGCCTGCAGGCGCCCGGGCTGGATGCGGGTACGACCCCCGAGCCGAACCTGGACAAGCTGGGGCACATCTATCTGGACGCGATCCGCTCGGTCCAGGCGGAAGGACCGTACTACCTGGCCGGGTACTGCGCCGGCAGCATCATCGCGACCGTCGTGGCTGGTCAGCTCCGCGAGCAAGGGCACGAGGTGGCTCTGCTGGCTGCGCTGGATGGCGGACCTGCTGACGTCGATGCGCTGGTCCAGCACGGGGACGAGGCGACGACTGCTGCTTGGTTCGCCTGGGAGTTGGGGCGTGCGGTCAACCGCGATCTGGAGATCGATCCGGACGAGATCCGTCATCTCACCGGCGCTGCGCTGGCCGATGCGGTGCTCGCGGAGGCGATCGCGCAAGGGGTCGTTCCTGCCGACACCGCAGGACCGCAGGTGGCTCGGCTGCTGGCGGTCTTCGACAGCTTCGCGAGGGCGGTGTGCGATCACCGCCTCAAGCCGTACGACAGCCCGGTGGCGGTCTTCTGCGCGACCGACGCCCCCAACGCCGAGGCCGCGATCGCCCGCTGGCCCCAGATCGCGATGGGACCGCTCAACCACTACCCCGTCCCCGGCGACCACTACACCCTGATGCGCCCACCCAACGTCCCAACCCTCGCAGAAGCCCTGAACAAAGCCCTCCTAGAGGCCCAGGTGCCAGTACCCGCCTAAGAGCAGTCGCCGGCCGGGCACCGCGAATCCGGCCGGCGACTTACACCGGCGTCAGCGGTCGGTGAGTTCTGCTGGTTTGGCTACGACGTCGACCAGGGCGCCGTTGCGGATTGCGGTGATCTCCGTGCGCCGGCCAATCGCGTCCGCGAAAAGTTGGCGCTGGAGCGACTGGGCGTCGCGCAACGGCGTACCGTCCACTGCGAGGACCAGGTCGCCTTGGCGAAGACCGGCATCCGCGGCGGGGCTGCCGGCGATGACCTCGACGATGCGCAGGCCGGTGCGTTGCCCGAAGCGCTCGACCAGGTTCGGGCGCAGCGGTGCCGGTGTGGTGACCAGTCCGAGGTAGGCGCGACGGACTCGGCCGTCGTGCAGCAGCGAGTAGATGATCCGGCGTGACGTCGGGTTCATCGGCACGGCGAGCCCAAGACCGATCCCGGCGACCGCCGTGTTGATCCCGATCACCCGACCGTTGCCATCAGCAAGCGCTCCCCCGGAGTTCCCCGGATTCAGCGCGGCATCAGTCTGAATCACATCCTCGATGATGCGTTGCGCCGACCCCGACCGCACCGGCAGCGACCGCCCGAGCGCACTCACCACCCCCGCCGTCACACTTCCCGCCAACCCAAGAGGGTTGCCCACAGCAACGACCAGATTCCCCACCTTCAACCCGTCCGCGTCCCCGTACTCCGGCGGATCAGGAATCCCCCGATCAGCCCGCAGTACGGCGAGATCAGAAAGCCGATCCACCCCAACCACCGTCGCCTGCGCGGTAGTCCCATCAGCAAACTCCGCAGTCGCCCCATCACCATCACCGACCACATGAGCATTAGTCAGCAAGTGCCCGTCCCCAGTCAGCACCACCGCCGACCCCGACGACTCCCCCCGCCGCCCTCGAACCCGCAAACTAGCCACCCGCGGGATGAGATGTTCCGCCACCCCCGAAACCACCCGCGAATACGCATCCAGCACGTCGTCCTCAGCCCTGTCATCCATCCCGCGCCTCCTGATTACATCATTACAGCGCAATCAAGCGGAGAGAAGACAAGCGGACGGATGGCTCAGCTCAGCCGCTGACTCAACAGGCTCGACGCATCTCCGACGCGGTACGGCGAGTAGCTACCCGCATCGATCTGCACCCGCCCGGCCAACACAACGCTGGGGATCGGGTAGATGCTGCCGTTCCCCAACAGAATGAATAACAGATCGAGGCCGGCCTTTCGGCATCGTCACCAGCAGGTCGTATTCCTGCGGTTCGACCGGCAGCGCAACGGCACAGCCCCGCAACGCGAACCAGGCCATCGCAACCGCCGGCGCAGCGGTACTCAGCATCTCTTCGCGGACCGGCTCGTCGAAGATCTCAGCCGGCTCCGAGTGCTGGTGTGGAGTCTTCAAGTGGCTCCAGTCCAGACCAAGCCTGGCCGCATGCCCCTTCACCCGCACGCGGTCCGGGCCGTTGTCGGCTACTCCGAGGCCGGTCATCACCTCGGCCCAGCAGGTCGACGCCACAACGGCCTCGCGCAACTGACGGTCGGACCAGCGACGCTGACCGGTGAAGTGAGAGACATCGAGCTCGAGTCGAGCTGAGTGACGTTTGATGGTTCTCACCACGCTCGCCGACGTGTCCTTCAATCCCAAGGCTCGCGCAGCTGCCCGCCAGGACTGGCTGCTCTCGATCGCCTCTCGCAGCTGGGTGTCGCTCCAGTTGCGCTTGTCCCCCGTCGCGTTCATGGAGAAACAGTAAAGAGGAGCACCGACACTGTCGGTGCTCCTCTTTCGGTCGGGCTGCCGAGACTTGAACTCGGGATCTCTAGTCCCCCAGACTAGCGCCTTACCAACTAGGCCACAGCCCGCGAACGCCCGCTCCCGTAGGAGCGAGCGGGTAAACCTTACCCCATCCGTAGTGGTACTTCGAACCGGGTTCCGCCGCCGGGCGAGCTAGTTCTTCGGCTTCTTGACGCGGGGGCGGATTTGGACGTGGACGGGGCTGCCGACGAAGCCGAAGTCTTCTCGGAGGCGGCGTTCGATGAAGCGTTGGTAGGACGGTTCGAAGGCGCCTGAGGTGAAGATGGCGAAGGTCGGGGGCATCGTGGTGGCTTGGGTGCCGAAGAGGATCTTCGGTTGTTTGCCGGAGCGGACGGGGTGCGGGTGGGCAGCGACGAGGCGGCCCAGGAACGCGTTGAGCTGGCCGGTCGGGACTCGGGTCTGCCAGCCGTCGAGAGCTGCCTCGATCGCGGGCACCAGCTTTTCCATGTGCCGGCCGGTCATTGCGGAGATGTTCACCCGCGGCGCCCAGCGGAACTGGACCAGCTCGCGGTCGATCTCCTTCTCCAGGTAGTACCGGCGGTCCTCGTCGACCAGGTCCCACTTGTTGTACGCGATCACCAGCGCCTTGCCGGTCTCCTCGACCGTGTTCATGATCCGCAGGTCCTGCTCGGTCATCGGCTCGGACGCGTCGATGACGACCACGACGACCTCGGCCCGCTCGATCGCGCTGTTGGTGCGCAGGCTGGCGTAGTACTCATGCCCCTGGACGTTCTTCACCTTGCGCCGGATGCCGGCGGTGTCGATGAAGCGCCACTCCTTCTTCCCGAGCACGATCAGCTCGTCGACCGGGTCCACCGTCGTACCGGAGACGTCGCTGACGACGACCCGGTCCTCCTTGGCGACCTTGTTCAGCAGCGAGGACTTGCCCACGTTCGGCTTGCCGACGATCGCCACCCGGCGCGGTCCCCCGGTCTCCGGGTCGCGCTCGGCCGGTGCGTCCGGCAGTGCCTCCAGCACGGCGTCGAGCATGTCGCCGGTTCCGCGGCCGTGCATCGCCGAGATCGGGAACGGCTCACCGATGCCGAGGCTCCACAGGTTCATCGCCTCGGCCTCGACGCGCTGGTCGTCGACCTTGTTGGCCGCCAGTACGACGGGCTTGCCCGACTTCCGCAGCACGCGAACTACTGCTTCGTCGGAGTCGGTGATGCCGACCGTCGCGTCCACCACGAAGATGACCGCGTCCGCGAGGCTGATCGCCACCTCGGCCTGGGCCGCGACGAGGGCCGCGAAGCCGACGGCGTCCGGGTCCCAGCCGCCGGTGTCGACCAGGGTGAAGCCGCGGCCGGCCCAGTTGGCGTCGTACGAGACGCGGTCCCGGGTGACGCCCGGAGTGTCCTCGACCACCGCTTCGCGGCGGCCGATGATCCGGTTCACCAGCGTCGACTTGCCGACGTTGGGCCGGCCGACGATCGCGACCACGGGCAGCGGCCCGGTGTCCTCGCGGTCGTGGCTCGGCTCCGCGGCGAACTCGTAGCCGGTGGGCAGGTCACTCATCAGGATCCTTCTGGTCTGGCACACCCGGAAGCGGGTTGCCGGTGGCTGCGACGGCCGCCTGCACATGGGCCCGCAGCACGTCGCCGATCTGGTCGGCAACAACGCGTACGTCGGAATGCCTCCTGGGAAATGGTACGCGCTCCACAGTGAACGGTTCGCCATACACCACATCGAGGCGGCTTCCGCGCGGTGCGAAGTGGTCTACGTCACCACCGGGCTGCCGGGTTCCGAGCAGCGCCACCGGCAGGATCGGCGCGCCGGTCACCATCGCCAAATAGGCCACCCCGGTCCGGACCCGGCGGAAGTCCCCCGGCCCGCGCTTGCCCTCCGGGTAGATCGTCAGCGCCCGGCCCGCACGAAGCACCTGGACAGCCCGGCGGATCGCCAGTACGTCGTAGGTCGACCGATCGATCGGGATCTGGCCGACCCGGACCAGCACCTTGCCCTGCAGCCCGGTGAACGCCTCGATCTTGCCGAGCTGGTGCACCATCCGGGGCGCGACCGCGCCCAGCAGCGGCCCATCCAGCAGGCCCACATGGTTGGGAGCCACCAGCACCGGACCCGTGCGGGGGAACAGGTCCTCGCGGTGCACGCTCACGTCGTACCGGAGGCGGAAGTACCGGCCCACCAGCCAGCGCAGCGGCAGCCCGAGCCGGTAGGGCACCGGGGCCAGGTCATCGGTCCGCGGGAGCTCCCGGTGGCCGGTGAGCTCGGCGGTCATGACTCCCGGTCGCGAGGGGCGGCCTCGGCCTCTTTCGCCAGACGGCAGATCACTTCGATGACCTCCTCCAGTGACAGATGGGTGGAATCGACGGTGACGGCCCCGTCGGAGGCCACCAGGAACTGGGCGACGGTCGAGTCGTCGGCGTCGCGCCGGACGATCTGGTCCCGCAACTGCTCCGCGGAGACCGCGCCTTCGGCCAACTCGGCCTTCCGGCGAGCCATCCGAGCCTCCTGGTCCGCGGTGAGGACCACCTTCAGCTCGGCCTCGGGAGCGACCACGGTGGCGATGTCCCGGCCCTCGACGACGATGCCGCCGGTCGGCTGGGCGGCGGCGATGATGGCGCGCTGCCGATCGATCAGTTCGGCCCGTACGGCGAGGTTGGTGGCGGCCACCTTGCTCACGCTCTCGCTGATCCGTGGATCCCGGATCTCCTCGGTGATGTCCGTCCCGTCGGCTCCGACGGTCTGGTGCTGCGGGTCCGTCGACATCGCCAGCTGCAGCTCCCGGGCCCGGTTCGCGGCCGCGTCCTGATCGGCGGGGTCGATCCCGTGCTCCAGCACCGACCAGGTCACCGCGCGGTACATGGCACCGGTATCGAGGTACTGCAGTCCCAACCTGGTGGCCACCCCACGGGCCGTGCTCGATTTACCGGAACCGCTCGGGCCGTCGACAGCGATGATCATGGGCCAGAGGTTACCGGTGCACGGCCCAGCCACGCTCGGTCAGTACCCGCACCAGCTGGTCCACCGAGTCCGGCTTGACGTCCAGCTCGACCTCACCGACCGGCCGGCCGGGGCTGTGGTCGATCCGCAGGTCCTCGACGTTCGCGCCCGAAGCGGCCGCGTCGTTGAACAGCCGGGCCAGCTGGCCGGGCCGGTCGGGGATCGTGACGAGCACCGGGACGAGCTCGATGTGCGGGGCGCCGTGCTTGCCGGGCACCCGGACCGCGCCGGAGACGCCGCGGTTCAGGACGGCGGTCACCTCGTCGGCGGCCTCTTCCTTGCCCAGGGCAATCAAGAGCCGGTCGAGTTCGTCCCGGATCCCTTCCAGCAGGCCGCTCAGGGCCGGCGAGTTGGCCGAGACGATCTGGGTCCACAGGCCGGGATCGCTGGCCGCGATCCGGGTGACGTCGCGAACGCCCTGGCCGGACAGCTCCAGGTGGGCGCTCGGCGCATCGACCAGGGTACCGGCCGCGAGCGACGACATCAGCTGCGGCAGGTGCGAGACGCGGGCGACGGCCATGTCGTGGTCTTCGACGGACAGCTCGACCGTGCGCGCACCGGCGGCCTCGGCGAGCCGTCGTACGAGCTCGACGGCTTCGACCGAGCTCGTCTCGTGCGGAGTGACGGCCCAGGTTGCACCGTCGAAGAGATCCGCCCGGCCGGCGAGGGGGCCGTTACGTTCGGAGCCGGCCATCGGGTGGCTGCCGACGTACCGGGTGAGGTCCTCGGCCGAGCTGAGCGCTCGGGCCTCGGTCAGCGGCTTCGACTTCACACTGGCCGCATCGGTGACGATCGCGTCGCTCTGCTTGAGCTGCTCGGCGACCATCGCGCCGACGTGATCCGGCGGTACCGCGACGATGACGAGCTGCGGCTCGATCTGGACCAGCCGCGAGCCGGCCCCGATCCGCTCGGCCATCAGCGCGTTGTCCGGATCGGCGTCGACGAGCTCCACGACGACACCGAGCCGCCCGAGCGCCAGGCCGATCGACGTACCGATCAGTCCCGTGCCGACGATCCGGACCGGTCCCCGCAGCTCGGTCACTGAGCACCCGTCAGGTCGGGGCGAAGCTTGACGGCTCCGTGCAGGTAGACGTGCTGGATCTTCTCCCGCGACCGCGGCGAGTCCGCGTGCACCATCAGCCGGACCACCCGCGGCAAGGCATGCGGTACGTCGATCTCCTGCATGCACATCAGCGGCACGTCGGTCAGCCCGATCTGGCGGCCGGCCACGGCGGGAAACTCCGACCGGAGATCCGGCGTGACGGTGAACAGGATGCTGATCAGGTCCTCGGACCCGAGGTCGTTCGCCTCCAGCACCGCCCGGACCAGCTCGGCGGACCGCTCGAGCAGATGCTCGCGCTCGTCCTTGTCGAGCTGGGTGGCTCCCCGGATCGCCCGTACCGCCACAGTGCCTGCCTCCTAGTTCGCCACCTACTTGCTCACCTCAACCCTAGCCAGTTCGCCGATCCGGCGCTCAGCTGTCTCGCATTCTGCCCCTACGACAGCCGTTCCGCAGCGTCGACAGTCTGCTCCAGCAGCAGCGAGATGGTCATCGGGCCGACTCCGCCGGGCACCGGGGTGATCAGGCTCGCCACCTCGGCGGCCTCCTCGAAGTGGACGTCGCCGACGTTGCCTTCGTTGTACCCGGCATCGATCACCACGGCACCGGGCTTGAGCCAGTCACCCCGGACGAAGTTCGCCTTGCCGACGGCCGCGACCACGATGTCGGCGGTGCGCACGATGTCAGCGAGGTCGCGGGTCCTCGAGTGCGTGTAGGTGACGGTCGCGTTCGATGCCAGCAGCAACATTCCGACCGGCTTGCCGAGGATCGGGCTGCGGCCGATCACGACGGCATGAGCGCCTTCCAGCGGTACGTCGTACGCCTCCAGCAAACGCATGATCCCGCCGGGCGTGCAGGAGCGGAAGCCGGGTTCGCCGAAGGCCATCGCCGCGAAGGCGTGCATGGTGACGCCGTCGACGTCCTTCGCCGGGTCGATCGCCTCGAACGCGGCGCGCTCGTCGATCTGCGCCGGCACCGGGTGCTGCAGCAGGATCCCGTGCACCGACGGGTCCTCGGAGAGCTTGGTCAGCTCGGCGACGAGCTCCTCGGTGGTGGTCTCGGCCGGCAGTACGACGCTGCGCGAACCGATGCCGGCCTTCTTGCTCCGGTTCTGCTTCATCCGCACGTACGTCGCCGAGGCCGGGTCGTCACCCACCAGCACGGTCGCCAGGCACGGCTGGACGCCGGTCTCGTCCTGCAGCTTCTTGGCTCGCTCGGCGGCCCGGGCCACCATCTCGGCGGCGAGGTCGGTACCGATCATCAGCTGGGCAGTCATGCCGCGCTCCTTCGGGCGTCGACGAACAGGTCGGTCACCCAGGCGCGCGGCTTCAGCCGGAGATCATCCGGCGGACCGCTCCCCGGTGGTAATCCACCCAAACGCCAGTCGCGATCCGCCGACTACTTTACCCGTCGATTCCGGTGCCTCGGCCCCGCATCAGCTCGGCGTGCTGCGCAGGATCACCTCCGCCACCTGCGGGGCGACTGATCCCGCCGACCAGGCGATCCGGACCGCCTCGATCTCCCGCCCTGCGACCGGCAGCGCGGTGTAGGGACCTCGGAGAGCGCCGATGGACTCCCAACCTGCAGCCGTCTTGATCTCCACCCGCCCGTTCGCTGCAGCGTTGGCCCGCTGCAACACCGTGACCCTGTCGACCTTCATCGGGGCAGATGCAGTCACGGTCAGCGCGTCACCAGCAGCAGGCCCGGCGGCGGCCGCGTACGCAGTACTGGTGTCTCCGTCGACTACGGCCGACAGTGCTGAGCCTGCCGGTCCCCCGGTGGCTGTCAGCGTGACTTCGCCGAGCGCCTGCACTGTGAACTCGCGGACGACCATCCAGTACGACGGGTTGGGCGCGAGGGCGCGGTAGCGGACGTAGCGAGCGCGAGTGCCGGCCGGTGCGGTCGCCCGTACTTCGGCTGTCGTGGCGCGGGTCAGCTCCGTCCAGGTCTGCCCGTCGGCCGAGTACTCGAGTGCGCCCGAGTGGAGGTAGTCGTCCGGACTGCCGGATTTGCCCATCAGTACTGCGATGTCGCCGATCTCCCGGACGGTACCGAGATCGACCCGGATCTCGTCGTTGGTGTCCGGGGCGCCGTTGCTCCAGAAGTAGGTCGAGTCGTCGCCGTCGACCATCCGCGCCGGAACGTTGTCGGCGTACGTCGGCGAGCGAGGTCGTCGCCGTACGCCGTGGTTGCAGGCCCATCCACTGGTCGTGCACGCGACCGGCTTCGGTCAGGAACGCGTCGACCACTCCCTCGCCGATGCGCGGATAGGTGCCGGAGTGCGGCTCGCGAACATCGCGGATCGCCTTCGCCTGGGCGACCAACGCGTCGATCTGCTGCCGGTTCTTCCAGGCCGCGGAACCGTCGCCCTCGGCAACGGCTTCGAGCAGACGGAGAGAGCGCTCCATGGCCTGGCCCCAGAGCTCGGTGGCGTCGAGCCACGCTTTTGCCTCCGCGGCGAACGCCGGATCCTGAACGCCGGCGCGGATCCGGGCCGGGGCTGTCTCGATCGCCCGGACGGACGGCTTGAGGGCCTTCAGCGCTTCGGTGTGGGCACCGCTGTTCCAGGTCTGCCAGAACTTTGTCGTCTCCGCAGAGAGCTGGGGAGCGCTCTCGGGGTGCAGGGTGGTGTCGTAGGTGTTGAGGTCGGCGAAGACTTCGAGGGCTTCGACCGTCTTCTTGTCGCCGGCCGCGCGTTCGGCGAGAGCGCGGTGCCACGACGCTTGTTCGTCGTACCGGGGTGTGTTCCAGCCGAACTCGGCGAACGAGTAGAGCGCGATCTTGCTGACCGCGGCCTGGTTCATCGGGTTGGAGATCACGCCGGCGACGTGGTCGGCGATGCCCGGCTCGCGGCCGCTGTAGTCGGCCAATGGAAGGCGTCCGGCCAGGTAGTCGTTGACCGGGTAGTTGTCCCAGATCAGGATGTCGTGGCCGAAGACCGCCTTTGCCTGGGCGGCCTGGGTCGCGGTGATAGTCCGCGGAATCACGCCGATCCCGGTCCAGTGCACGATCACCGCCGGGTCGAGCTGCTCCCGGATGGCCTTCTTGTACGGCGATTCGCTCACGTTGTAGTACTCGGTCGGAACCATCTGCAGCGGTGCAACACCGGGCTTCTTGGCGACCCACTCGCGCTGCACGCGGTTGAGCAGCTCGCTCTGCGCCTGACCAGCCGCGCCACCACCAGTCCCGTACTTCGTGGCGTCGGCCGCGCAGTGCCAGGAGTTGTAGTCGATGTCGTCGAGCGGGATGTTGAAGGACCTTGCACCGAGCGCGTACAGGGCGTCGAACTTCGCGATCAGGGCCTGGTAGTCGCTCTCGGAGGTGTAGCAGATCGAGAGTCCCGGTGAGAGCGCGAAGGTGAAGTCGACCTTGTTGTGGCTGGCCCGGTCGACGAGTTCGCCGAGTTGCGCGAGCTTGTCGGGCGGGTAGGCATCACGCCACTTCTCGCGGTGGTACGGGTCGTCCTTCGGGGCGTACTCGTAGGTGTTCATCCGGTGGTCGCCGAGGTAGTCCAGGTGATCCAGCCGGTCCTGGTGCGACCACGGGGTGCCGTAGAAGCCTTCGATCGAACCGCGGTAGCGCAGGGTCGGCCAGTCGCGGATCGCGATGCCGGGGAGGCGGTGGCCGGTTGCGAGCTGGGCCAGGGTGCGGGCGGCGTAGTACGTGCCGTCGGTGTCTACGCCGTCGAGGACGACCTGCTTGCGGGTCTTCTTGGACTTGGTCTGCCCGATTGCGAGGACGTAGCCCTCGGCGGGGAGGCCTGTCGGTGGCTGTAGTTGCAGTTGCTGGCTGCCGCCGCCTAGCCAGACGGTCACGGGGGTGCCGGGGTCGGTGCCATCGGTGGTCTGGATCGTGGTGACGCCGGCTTTGGTGAGGGTGTCGCGGACGACTCGCTCGGCGTCGGGGTCCGTGGTCGGGCCGCGGACCAGACCGACCGTCGTCCCGAGATCGAAGCCGTCGGTGCGTGTCGTCGTCTGCTGGGGCTCGGGTGAGAGGACGGCCTTCTGCGCGCCGGTTGCCTGGGCGTCCGGCGTGGCGGCCCCGGCGGTGGGAAGCAGGGTGACGGACTGGGCGGCGACGGCGAGCGCCGTGATCAGGGTCAGACGGCGGCGGGGCATGGCGACTCCTCAGGGCGGAAGGATCTGCGCCATCTATCCATTCAGTGCGCGTAGGTGCGCGTCAAGTGATCACCGTGACCAAAAACAGTCAATCCATGGCCTTGGTTGCCTGGAAGACGAGGAGGCGGGCCTTGTCGGTCACCGGCTCGCCCCGCCAGCCGGCGCGGATGTCGATCTCGGTGAAGCCGGCTGCTTCGAGAGCCGTGGTGAGTTCCTCGGCGTCGCGGAAGTAGAGGACGTTGTTGAACACGACCTCCTGACCGTCCTCGAAGACGTTGTGTGCGTCGAAGACCACGCGGCCGCCCTCGACCTCGACGATCTCCATCCACTCGATCAGGTGGCCGGCGGGGGTGTCGCGTTCGCCGTACGTCGCGTCGCGGTCCCACTGCTCCCAGGCTCGCGCGGCCGGGTTGCGGCTCTCGAAGCTGAACACGCCGCCCGGCTTCAGCGCTCCGGCGATAGCGGCGAGAACGTCGGGCAGTTCGTCGGTGCTGATGTGCATCATCGTGTTGCCGGTGCTGATCGCCAGGTCCGCGTCGCCGGCCTGGTCGATCGCGCTCGCGTCGCCGTCGATCCAGGTGACGGCTTCCGCACCCGGCTGCTTGCGCGCGTAGTCGAGCATCGTCGTGCTCGGGTCGATGCCGATCACCTCACGACCTTCCGTCGCGAGAGTCCTCGTCAGCAGGCCGGTGCCGCAGCCGAGGTCGACGATCTTCGTGGCTTTGCGATCGTCGGCGAGGGCACGGAAGTAGGCATGGTCGATGCCGTCCGGGTTGTCGAGGTCATACAGCTCCACGAGCCGCTCATCGCCGTACGGGTCATCAGTCATTTGCTGAACGCTAGGGCGCGCTCGGTGAGCACGGCAACGCAATTAGTTGTCAGAGCAGACCGGCGTGGTCCAGGGCTACGTACGCCGCGTCGGTGCCGGTCATGGCGCCGGGCTGCGGAGTTCCGCGCGGAACTCGTCGACAGTGAGTTCGACCGGGACACAGTCCTCGGTCTCGTCGAGGTGTTGCTGGCCGTCGGGGCGGCAACCGCGGGCGATCGCGACGTACTTGCGGAAGACCGACGACGAGCTCGCCCACAGCCAGCCGACCACCTCGATGGACTCGCAGGTGTAGCCGGTCTCTTCCTCCAGCTCCCGGCGACCGCCGTCGGCCGGTTCTTCCCCCGGATCCACCAACCCACCAGGCAGGTTCGTCACCACCTGGTCCGGCCCGGCCCGGAACATCCGGACGGTCACGATCCGCCCCTCCGGAGTCAACGGCAGCACGGTCACCCCGGACGCGAACCCGGAGTTCAGCTCCGGCCCGAACACATCCCAGTCGACCTCACGCCCGTCCGGCAACCGGTACCGCCGCAGCTTCACGGTCAGGAACCCGTCGTACGCCGGTCTTCTCGTCGATCAGCTCCCACGGCAACGGTTCGCAGGCCGAGCTGCCGGGGAACCTGGTCCCCCGGCAGCTGCAGATTCAGCCGTCACAGCGGGTTGCTGGTGTCCGGGTCTTCCGGCGGCGCGATCGGAGTGTCGTCCTCGACGGGCGGCGCCACCGGGGCGTCGTCGTCGGAGGCGGCTCCGTCGGTGGTGGCGCTTTCGTAGTTGCCGCCGTTGACCGACTCGGTGGACTCGGTGTGCGCGGCCGGCTCGGTCGGCGAGGTGTCGGGCCTGGACTCGGACAGGATCCGGGCCAGCGTCTCCTCGGAGATCCGCTTGAACTTGCGCACCTGCGTCCGGGTCCGGTCCAGGACGGCGACCTCGAGCTGGTCCGGCTCGAGCTGCCGGGTCTCGGTGCCGTCGTGGCCGAGGGCATCGACCGCGAGCCGGAGGGCGCCCGCGAGCGAGATCCCCTCGGCGTAGTGCTCACCGATGTAGTCCGCGACCTGCTCGGCCGGTCCACCCATCACCGCATAGCCCCGGACGTCGGCGATCGAGCCGTCGTAGGTGAGCCGGTAGATCTGGTCCGCGGCGGGCGTGTTGCCGATCTCCGCGACCAGGATCTCCACCTCGAGCGGCTTCTCGCCGCCGGAGGAGAAGATCGCGCCGAGCGTCTGCGCGTACGCGTTCGCCAGCGCCCGGCCGGTGACGTCGCGCCGGTCGTAGGAGTAGCCCCGCATGTCGGCCAGCCGGACGCCGGCGATCCGCAGGTTCTCGAACTCGTTGTACCGCCCGACCGCGGCGAACGCCATCCGGTCGTAGATCTCGGCCACCTTGTGCAGGGCGGGTGACCGGTTCTCCGCCACGAACAGGATGCCGTCGGCGTACTGCAGTGCGATCGCGCTGCGGCCCTTGGCGATGCCCTTCCGGGCGAAGTCCGCCCGGTCCCGCATCAGCTGTTCGGGAGAGACGTAAAAGGGAACGCTCATGAGAGTCCTTGTCTTCGAAGCGCGGGCAGGCTCAGGTCAGCGGTGCGGCCGGGCCGTCGGGCCGCTCGTGCCGGGCCGCCCAGACGGCGTCGATGATCGACCCCCACCTCGTCCTCCGGCAGCCGCCGGTAACCGTCCGCCGTGACCACGCCGATCACCGGGAAGATCCGCCGCAGCATGTCCGGCCCACCCGTCGCCGAGTCGTCGTCCGCCGCGTCGATCAGGGACTGGACCAGGACCGTGGCGCACTCCGTCTCGGTCAGGTCCGCCCGGTAGAGCTTCTTGAGCGCTCCGCGAGCGAACAAGGAACCCGAGCCGACACTGTGGAACGCCTGCTCCTCGTAGCGACCGCCGGTGGCGTCGTAGGAGAAGATCCGGCCGCCCTTGATGTCCTCGTCGTAGCCCGCGAACAGCGGCACCACGGCGAGGCCCTGCATCGCCATCGCCAGGTTGCCCCGGATCAGCGCGCTCAGCCGGTTCGCCTTGCCGTCCAGGCTGAGCGTGGTGCCCTCGAGCTTCTCGTAGTGCTCCAGCTCGACCTGGAAGAGCCTGATCATCTCTATCCCGAGCCCGGCCGAGCCCGCGATTCGCGACCACGGAGTACTCGTCGGCGGGGAAGACCTTCTCGATGTCACGCTGGGCGATGATGTTGCCCATCGTGGCCCGCCGGTCGCCGGCCATCAGCACGCCACCGGGGAAGGTGGCGGCGACGATCGTCGTACCGTGCGGGACGTCGGCGGAGAAATCTGCCGATCCCAGGGAGCGTCGTCCGGGCAACAGGTCGGGCGCATGCCCGGCCAGGAAGTCCATGAAGGACGAGCCACCTGGGACCAGGAAGGCTTCCGGCAACCGGCCGGAGGCATCGAATGTCATCTAGCGGTTCACTCCCCACCCTTTTGCACGAAGCCGCGGACGAACTCTTCCGCGTTCTCCTCCAGCACCTCGTCGATCTCGTCGAGGATCGAGTCCACGTCGTCGTCGAGCCGTTCCTTGCGCTCGGCGGCGTCCTCGGTCGACTTGACCTCGGTGACCTCTTCCTCGGTCGTCGAACGCTTCGGCTGCTTGTGCTGCTGCCCGCCGTCCTTCGCCATGGCACCACACCTCCTAGAACCGCCGCCTGCGGCGGCCGCCCAACCGACCCTCGCAGTGGTCTTTCTATAGGGCGACCCTACCCGGCAGCGCCCCCAGTAATGGTGCGAACCAGGTCACTCGCGGTGTCGCACTGGTCAAGTAAGGCGCCAACGTGGGCTTTGGTACCGCGCAGCGGGTCCAAAGTAGGGATACGTTGCAACGATTCCTTGCCCGGCAGATCGAAGATCACCGAGTCCCAGGACGCGGCCGCCACCTGACCGGCGTACTGCTGCATGCAGCGGCCGCGGAAGTAGGCGCGGGTGTCCGTCGGCGGGTGCGAGACGGCCATCCGGATCTCCTCGTCGGTGACGAGGCGCTGCATCCGGCCGGCCTTGACCAGCTTGTAGTACAGGCCCTTGTCCGGGCGCAGATCGGCGTACTGCAGATCGACGAGGTGCAGCTTGGAGTCGTCCCAGTCCAGGCCGTCACGATCGCGGTAGGACTGCAGCAGCTTCAGCTTGGCGACCCAGTCCAGCTGGTCTGCCAGCTTCATCGGGTCGGTGGCCAGCTGGTCCAGGACGTTCTCCCAGCGTTGCAGGACATCCTTGGTCTGCCGGTCCGCGTCGTCGCCGTACTTGTCCTCGACATATTTGCGGGCCTGTTCCAGATACTCCACCTGGAGCTGGACGGCGGTGATCTTGCGGCCGTCCTTCAGCGTCATCAGGTGCGTACAGGTCGGGTCGTGGCTGATCTCGTGCAATGCGGTGACCGGCCGGTCGACGCTCAGGTCGTCGGTCAGCCAGCCGTCCTCGATCATCGCGAGCACCAGCGACGTCGTACCGACCTTCAGGTACGTCGAGATCTCGGACAGGTTCGCGTCGCCGATGATCACGTGCAGCCGGCGATAGCGGTCCGGGTTCGCGTGCGGCTCGTCGCGGGTGTTGATGATCGGCCGCTTCAGCGTCGTCTCCAGGCCGACCTCGACCTCGAAGTAGTCCGCCCGCTGGCTGATCTGGAACCCGTGCGCGTTGCCGTCCTGGCCGATCCCGACCCGGCCCGCGCCGGTGACCACCTGGCGGCTGACGAAGAACGGCGTCAGGTGCCGCACGATCGACGCGAACGGCGTGGACCGGCGCATCAGGTAGTTCTCGTGCGAACCGTACGACGCGCCCTTGTTGTCGGTGTTGTTCTTGTACAGGTTCAGCGGTGGCGCCCCGGGGATCTGCCGGGCCTGCCGAGCGCCCTCCATGATCACCAGCTCGCCGGCCTTGTCCCAGACCACCACGTCGCGCGGGTTCGTGCACTCCGGCGCCGAGTACTCCGGGTGGGCGTGGTCGACGTACAACCGCGCCCCGTTGGTCAGGATGACGTTGGCCAGCCCGGTCTCCTCGTCGGTGAGCTGGCTGGAATCGGCCACCTCCCGGCTCAGGTCGAAGCCGCGCGCGTCCCGCAGCGGGTGCTCCTCGTCGAAGTCCCACCTCGTCTTGCGCGCCAGTGGCTGCGTCTGGGCGTAGCCGTTCACCACCTGGCTGGAGGTCAGCATCGGGTTCGCCCCGGGCTGGCCCGGCACCGAGATCCCGAACTCGGTCTCGGTGCCCATGATCCGCCGAACACTCATGGCTTCGAGCCTACGCGGTACCGGGGACTAAAGGTGTGGACGTGTCCACAGGGTTACATGTGAGACTGCCCAAATGGACGAACTCGTGGCGTTGCTGGACTCCGAGGGCCGGGTGTGCGGTAGCGCTCCGCGATCGGTGATGCGCAGGGACAACCTCCGTCACGCAGCGACCGGCGTCCTGGTCCGGAACAGCTCCGGCGACATCTACGTCCATCAACGGACCAGTACGAAGGACGTCTATCCCTCGTACTACGACTTCGCAGCCGGCGGCGTCGTCGCGGCCGGCGAGGACCCGTACGACGCGGTCGTGCGCGAACTGGCCGAGGAACTCGGGATCACCGGAGTGGAGCTCGAGAAGCTCCCTGAAGGCGACTACGCGGATGACAACACGGCGTACCACGCGTATCTCTACAGCTGTGTGTGGGACGGACCGGTCGTGCACCAGCCGGAGGAGGTCGCGTGGGGTGCGTGGATGACCCCGGCAGAGCTGGTCGCGAAGCTGGATGACCCTGCTTGGCTGGTGATGCCCGACACCGCGGCTCTGCTCGGCCCACTGGTGAGGGCCTTCGTATGACGATCACGGACAACGGCTGGGACAGTCGGGCCTGGCTGGAGGGCGAATGGTTGCACCGCGCGCCCCGGCGCGAGGAGGTCCGTCCGCGGCTGCTCTCCGAAGCCCGGCTCCTCCCCTGGCTCGCCCCACAGCTCCCGCTGCCTGTCCCGATCCCGGAGCCCACCGCGGACGGCGTACGGCATCGTCTGCTGGTCGGTGAACCACTGGAAGACGGCAGTACCGCGCTGGGCCGCGAGCTCGGGGCGTTTCTCCAGGCGCTGCACGGGGTCGACCCGGTCGCGGCTGTCCAGCACGGGGCCGTCGACGCTTCCACTGCAGCTGCGGACAAGATGAAGTTCCTCGCCGAGGCGCGGGAGCTAGTCCTTCCCCTTCTCCCGCTCGCGGCCCAGGCTGAGGGCGCAGCTCTGCTGGACCGTGTCGAAGGTGTCCGGACAGCGCTCATCCATGCCGATCTCGGGCCGGATCACCTGCTAGTCCGGGACGGGCGGATCACCGGCATCATCGATTGGACCGACGCCGAGATCGGCGATCCGGCGCTCGATCTGTCCTGGCTCCTCAACGGCGCTCCAACTGCTGTCGCCGAGGGAGTCGCGCAGACCTATGGGGTGACGCCTGACCTGCGCGAACGCGCTCTCGACTGGCATCGGCTGGGGCCCTGGTACGCCGTCCATCGTGGGCTGCTGCTCGACCTGCCGGACCAGGTGGACGAGGCGCTCGAAGGAATCCTGGACCGCCTCTGATGCAACCATCGGGCGGGTGAGCGGCCACTCCCCGATGTGAACATCACCCTGACCGACGAGACGGAGCCGCCGATGCCCGCCGGATCTCCGCAACCGCCCGACAGCGAGCTGTGGGAGCGGTTGCGTGGGGGCGACGAGAGTGCGCTCGGCGAATTGTTTGATCGGTATGCCGATGACGTGTACGCGTTCGCGTTCCGGCGTACGGCGTCGTGGACTACCGCCGAAGACGTCGTCCAGGCGACGTTCCTGAGCACCTGGCGACGGTTCCAGCGGAATCCACCGGGACCGCTGACCGCACCGAGTGCGCGTGCCTGGCTGCTGGTCGTCGCCGGCAACGAGTGCCGGTCGCTGTTCCGGAAGGCCGGGCGGTTCCGGAGGATGCTCGAACGGCTCCCGGATCCGGCGCCCGAGACCGATCACGCGGGCGAGGTGGCCCGGCGACTCGACGACGAACGCCAGATGTCCGCTGTCCGACAGGCACTCGCCAAACTCCCCCGGCACGAACGGGAAACGCTCGAGCTGGTCGTCTGGTCCGGCCTGACATTGGCCGAAACCGCCGACGCACTCGGCATACCGGTAGGCACCGTCAAGGCCCGCCTGCATCGCACCCGCCGCCGCTTCCCCGACCTGCTGTCCCGGATCGCGCTCTCCGAGGAGCTCTCATGAACACCCAACTGACTCCCCCACCCGTTCCCCCGCTCAGCCCCTCGCAGCGCAGCCGGCTCCGCAATCGCGTGATGGACCAGGTCCACCCGCAGCACTCGACCACCCGCCGCTGGGCCGCTCCGGTGATAGCAGTCGGCGCCGTCGCAGCCGTTGTCGCGGGCACGATCGTCCTCACCAACGGCGACCAGGGCGCTCCGGGTGTCACCAGTACGACGCCGAGCAACACGCCTTCCGCCGTACGGACTGCGACCAAGCCGACGTCGACCCCGCTCGGGCTGGAGATTCCGACGGATGCTGACCTCGGGCCTGTTCCTGCGGCCGAAGCAGCGACCGTGGCCAACAAGTCCTGCAAGTTGCCCAACGAGCCTGGCGTTCACGTGCAGGTGCTGTGGGCCAGGCGCATCAGGGCGCTGAAGGGCTCGGGCATGGTGCTGCTGGTGAAAGGGCCTTCTCAACCGGGCGGCTACTTCAACCAGGGCATCGCGACCTGTGTGGCAGGCATGTCGATCTCGGCGGTGCGGGACACCGACTGGGCGAAGCGCCCGACTGCTGCGCAGGGGCTCTCTATTCTCGGTGTCAACGGCTTCAGCGAAGCGGCGGCGGGCGGCAAACCGGCTCGCAGCCAGCTCTGGGGGTTGTACCGGGTGCGCTCGAACATCGTCCGGATCGAGTCCCGGATGGTTTGGAAGAACGGCAGCGCGCCGTGGATCAAGGGCATCGTCGACGGCGGATACGCCTACACCGACAGCCGCGCCGTCAGTCCGAAGGGCCTACCCACCAACCTCGACGTCCAGTACCGCGCCTACGACGCCCAGGGCAACGAGGTCCCGGTCAAACCCTGAACGGTCAGTGCTGGCGGCTGATGAAGCGGGACATGGAGCGGGCGAGGTTGATACCGACCAGCCCGCCCCAGCAGACGAACATCGCGACCACACCCTCCTGGGCGGCCGCGATGGCGGTGATCGGGATCCCGGCGGCGACCGAGATGATCGCCAGCGCGAGCCCGCCCGGGTCGCCCTCGCGGACCGGCTTGGGCGCCTGCACCGGCGGCGTGGCGAGGTGATGCGCGGTGTGCGCGTCGAGCTTCGCGAGGAACCCTTCGATGATCTCGGGCTCGTACTCCGGCCCGAGCTCCTGACGCGCCGCCACCGCCGCGCGCAGGTCCTTGCGTATCTCTTCCGTCGCCATACCGAGGACGGTACGCCGCCCACACCCCACCCCGGATCAGGGGAAACCCTGACCCCCTCCCCGGCCACCGACCGGGGACCAGGTAGACCCACCTCCCTGGCAACTTCGACGCGATGGTGTTAAGGCGTCCGCCGGTGCGGCGGGCGGCCGTTTCCGGAAGCATAGAAGTTGGTGGACAGCTCGGTTCGGGAAGTGCGGTCATCGGCGATCAGTACAACCCGGTGATCGCCTTCGAAGTCCATCAGTTCGGCGAAGACCTCGGTCCCGCTGCCAACCGGTTGCCCGTCGAGTTCCCAGCGCAACTGCTCGCCCGTCAACGCCTTGCCGGAGGCATCGGAGCCCAGCCCCCACAACCGGACCAACGAGCCCGTCCGAACCGTTGCGCCCGAGGCCGGCGCGAGGATCGCGGCATCCGGAGCACGCCACGGTACGTCGACCCGCGCGCTCTCGCTGACCACCGTGTGGAAGCCGTCCGAGATCAGCAGCTGGATCAGCACCGGACCGGCGGTGACGGTCGCCACCGACACCGTCGCCTCACTCGCTTCGAGGCCGGTCCCCAGCGCCTGCCAGGTCTGACCGTCGTCAGCCGACCAGCGGAGTAACCGCAGCGGCTTGTCGACGTACACCTCCTCGTGCCAGCGCAGCCGCAGCCACTCGTCCGAGACCTCGGCCTGCAGGTCCTCCACCCACGGCGGCGCGTCGGCGGGCTCCCGCATCCAGATCTCCTCGTCGTCCTGGACGATCCGCAGCGTCGTACCGCGACCGGACTCCGGGAGCATCGCCCGGATCACACCCGAATCGAGAGCGCGACCTCCCCCACAACCGCCGCCGCAATCACCGCAGGCCAGGGTCTCGATGACGTGCACCGGTGTCTTGGCGAGCACGATGCCGCCCTCACCGATCAGCTCCAGCGAGGTGCCGGGCAGACGGACCCCGTCGTACGCCGGTGTGGTGGTCAGCGTGAGGACGTGCTGGACCTCGACCTTGCCCTCGACCAGCCGGCCGAGCACCGTCACCATCGGCACCGGATCGAGCTGCTCGAACGGCGGCGGATCCGGGATGTAGTGCGGGATCGGGCTGTCCAGGTCGAGCTGGACGTTCGGCGGCCGGGAGTCCCCCGGTCCGGGGATCCAGCTGGGGTTGAGCTTCTCGTGCTGCAGCATCCGGTCGTACTGGTACAGCGACGGCCACCGCGGGTAGCAGTACGACATGAAGTCGCGACCGTTGGCCGGCGGGATGATGGTCGGGCCGGTGACGTCCAGCCCGTACTCGCCGATCGAGGCCATCCGGTTCTGCTTCGAGTCATACGGCTCGTACGCCGGGTAGTTCGCGTCGATGTAGGGGTCGTTGGTCTGCCCGCACGGCGAGTGGTCGAAGGACAGCACATGGCCCAGCTCGTGACCCATGCTGCTGCTCCGGCCGGCGGGACCCGCTCCGACCCCGGCACCACCCCCACCGCAGCCGCCCGCGCCGCTGCGCGGCATCGCGCTCGGCAACATCCCGTAGTACAGCCAGCCTGGTTTGTCACCGTCCGCCAGCTTCATCAGATACAGGAAGGTGACGATGCTGTTCCAGGCGTCCGGGCACTTGCCGTCGATGATGGCGCCGGAGAGCGGCACGAACCAGTTCATCTGACCAGCGATGGACAGCTCCGGTGTGTGCGACACCGGGTACCAGTTCACCGTGTCGACGACGGTCGACTGCAGGTCCGCCATCGTCGGCACCGGCAGGTCGACGTGGTTGCCGGCCAAGTCGTCGCCGGAGTACTTCACCGGGATCATCCGCACTTTGAGCTTCTGCAACAGACTGGCATCGACAACCTGCAGGTACTCCGCGCGGTACCGCTTGTTGCCAGGCACCTCCACGTTCACTCGAAGCCGCATCACGCCACGCATCTGCTCGGACGGGATCACGAAGTTCAGGCTGTTGCTCAGCGAACCGCGCTCGGTCGCGTACGTCGGGTCGGCGAGCGCCGTGATCGTCCCGGGCCACTGCTGGCTCACCGTGCCGCTGTCCACCCAGAGGCCGTACTTCATCCGCTGCACGGTCACCGTGCCCTGTACGCCGTACACGTCCGCGAAGAGCGCGTGCACATAGACCCGCACGTACGCCGGTTTGTCGGCGACCAGCCGGATCGAGTTGTCCGGACCCCAGTCGTCCTTGTCCTTCAAGTGCTTCGCTGCCTGGCGGTACTGGATCGCCTGGGTGACCTCGACCCCGTCGATGGAGATCCCGGCCAGCAACGGCCTGAGCCAGCCCGACGCCTGCTGGAGCACACCGGACACGTTGAATCTGGGCATCAGCCCACCCCCTGAGCATGCGGCGCCCAGTTCCCCCCGGACGCACCCCTCCCCTTACGGAAGCATGCAACCCGCCCGCTGTCGACAGGGTGGAAAGCCGGAAGCCGCCCTGGTCGGTGACCAGGGCGGCTTCCGGAAGTGCTGTTACAGGTACTGACCCGTGTTGGTGGCCGTGTCGATGGAGCGGCCTGGCTCGGTGCCCTGCTTGCCGGAGATGAGGGTGCGGATGTAGACGATCCGCTCGCCCTTCTTGCCGGAGATCCGGGCCCAGTCGTCCGGGTTGGTCGTGTTCGGCAGGTCCTCGTTCTCCTTGAACTCGTCGACGCACGCCTGCAGCAGGTGCTGCACCCGCAGACCCTTCTGACCGTCGTCCAGGAAGGCCTTGATCGCCATCTTCTTGGCCCGGTCGACGATGTTCTGGATCATCGCGCCCGAGTTGAAGTCCTTGAAGTACAGGACTTCCTTGTCACCGTTGGCGTAGGTGACCTCGAGGAACCGGTTCTCGTCGGCCTCGGTGTACATCCGCTCGACCGTGCGCTGGATCATCCCGCTGACGCACTCCGCCTTGTCGCCGCCGAACTCACCGAGGTCGTCGGGGTGCAGCGGCAGCGTGGTGGTCAGGTACTTCGAGAAGATGTCCCGGGCCGCCTCGGCGTCCGGACGCTCGATCTTGATCTTCACGTCCAGCCGGCCCGGCCGCAGGATCGCCGGGTCGATCATGTCCTCCCGGTTCGAGGCACCGATGACGAGGACGTTCTCCAGGCCCTCGACGCCGTCGATCTCGCTCAGCAACTGCGGGACGATGGTGTTCTCCACGTCGGAGGACACCCCCGAACCACGGGTCCGGAACAGCGAGTCCATCTCGTCGAAGAACACGATCACCGGCATGCCCTCGGAGGCCTTCTCCCGAGCCCGCTGGAAGACCAGGCGGATGTGCCGCTCGGTCTCACCGACGTACTTGTTCAGCAGCTCCGGGCCCTTGATGTTGAGGAAGAACGACCTGCCCTCGACACCGGTGCGCTCGGCCACCTTCTTGGCCAGCGAGTTCGCGACCGCCTTGGCGATCAGCGTCTTGCCGCAGCCGGGCGGGCCGTACAGCAGCACACCCTTCGGCGGCTTCAGCTCGTGCTCCAGGAACAGGTCCTTGTGCAGGTACGGCATCTCGACCGCGTCCCGGATCTGCTCGATCTGGCCGAACAGGCCACCGATCTGCGTGTAGTCGATGTCCGGGACCTCTTCGAGCACCAGCTCCTCGACCTCGGACTTCGGGATCTTCTCGTAGACATAGCCGGAGCGGGGCTCCAGCAGCAGCGAGTCGCCGGCCCGCAGCGGCTGGTCGAGCAGCGGCGAGGCGAGCCGGACGATCCGTTCCTCGTCGGCCTGCGCGATCACCAGTGCCCGCTCGCCGTCGGCCAGCAGCTCTTTCAGCATCACTACGTCGCCGACGACCTCGAAATCGCAGGCCTCGACCACGTTCAGCGCCTCGTTCAGCATCAGTTCCTGGCCGAGCTTGAGCGCGTCCAGGTCGACTGATGGACTCGCAGCGACCCGGAGCTTGCGTCCCCCGGTGAACACGTCCAGCGTGTCGTCGTCGTTGCGGCCCAGGAAGGTCCCGAAACCGGATGGCGGTTGCGCCAGCCGGTCGACCTCCTCCTTCAGGGCGATGATCTTCTCGCGCGCCTCGCGCAGCGTTTCCGCCAACCGCTCGTTCTGTGCGGTCACGCTCGCCAACGACGCTTGGGTTTCGGACAGTCTGCCTTCGAGCGACCGGCTGTCCGCCGGGTGCTCCAACAACCTCCGCCGCAACGCTGCGACCTCGGCCTCCAGGTACCTGACCTGGTTACGCAGCTCTGCCGCGGTAGGACTCTCGTCTCCAGCCACGATCATCACCTCACCATGTGGGGCTCGACCCTATGGACCTTACCCAGAAAAGCACGCCGAGCAAGCTGAATCCCATCACGTGTCGGTTGCGGATGAATCCGTTGCCTGCGGCGTGTCGGTGGGTGTATCGGACTTCCGCGGACCGGAATAGTCGTCGCCGTACGCACCAGGAGCCGGCCGGCGCTTCTTCCGCGGCGCCTGTACGCCGTGCGCCATCCGCCGGGCAGTGACCAGGAACGCGGTGTGACCTTGCATCCGGTGACCCGGCCGGACGGCCAGTCCTTCGACGTGCCAGTCGCGGACGAGTGACTCCCAGGCACGCGGCTCGGTGAACTCGCCGTGAGCCCGCAGCGTCTCCACGACGCGGCTCAGCTGGGTCGTAGTGGCCACGTAAGCGCAGAACACCCCGCCCGGGACCAGGGCACCCGCAGCGGCGTCCACGCACTCCCAGGGGGCCAGCATGTCCAGTACGACGCGGTCGACTTCCTCTTCCTCGAGCGACTCCACCAGATCGCCGACGTGCAGCGTCCAGGCCGGGTGCTCGGCACCGAAGAACCCGGTCACGTTCTTGCGGGCCACCTCGGCGAAGTCCTCACGACGCTCGAAGGAGATCACTTGCCCGTGAATCCCGACAGCTCTGAGCAACGCGGTGGTCAGAGCACCAGAACCGGCCCCGGCCTCGACCACCTTCGCGCCGGGGAAGATGTCGGCCATCGTCACGATCTGGGCGGTGTCCTTCGGGTAGATCACCGCGGCACCCCGCGGCATCGACACCGAGTAGTCCGCCATCAGCGGCCTGAGCGCGAGGTACTCGACCCCGCCCTTGGACCGCACCACCACCGCGTCCGGCCCGTCGATCAGCTCGTCGTGCTCGATCCCACCCTTGGTGGTGTGGAAGACCTTCCCCCGCTCCAGAAACACGGAGTGCCGGCGCCCCTTCGAGTCGGAGAGAGTGATCCACTCCCCCGCCTGCAACGGCCCATGGTGCACCCCGGAGAACGAAGCATCAGGAAAATCACGAAGATCAGACATAAGGCGCTCACCTTAACTTCCGCCACCCCCCGCCGTACCCCAGCAATCGCCGATGCCCCTCACCCTGACCCGCCGGGTCGCCGTCGATCACCGGTTGTCCGTCAACTACCTCACCACCCGGCTCCCTCCCGGCTCGTACGCCGATGCCGCCCGCGACGGCCTCCAGGACACAGCTCTCCCGCGATGCCCTCGTCGCCCTGCACGCCCGGGTCGCCCACTGCGAACCGATGGCCTGGGAGCAGCCCGACCTGACCCAGATCTACCAGCCCGCGCTGGGCCGTCGACGTCCTCCCCAAGCGCGACTTCGGGGTGTGCACCATCGGCCGCGCTCCCGCTCCTCCCGCAGCAACGCCAGTCCCTCGAAGCCGACCCCTGACACCATCTGCCGGGATCAGGCGGGCAACGAAGGCCGCAGCGGCGACCCGAAACTGCGCCGGTGTCTGCGTCACCGGTGAGCAGGCCGAGCGCCGTGCCCGCGGCGCCGCCGCCGAGGGTGACCGAGGTCTCGTTCAGTGGTTGGGCCGCGGCGGCGACAAGCAGGCTCTCCGCCGCCTCGGGCTCGCCCAACTCGGCCAGCACGCCGGCGATGCCTGCACTGCCGTAGAACAGGCCCGGCGGGGTGCTCTCTACTGCGGCCAATGAGTCGTCACGCAACCGGCGGAGCACCACCTGGTCGATGGGCCGGCCGGCCCGGTGCAGGGCGTGCAGCACTCCGGCGGTGCCCGCGGCCAGACAGCGAGTGTCGGTACGCAGGCCTAGCGGACTGGTCGGATAGATCCGGTCGGCACGCGCCGGTTCAGCCATCCCGACGAGGACGTCCGCGGTCTGCTCGGCCAGCCTGCGCACCGCAGCGCGCACGTCCCGCCGCACCTCATCCGGCCCAGGCAGCGAGTCGGTGCCCTCCGATCGGGGCCGGTCGCTGGTGGCCCAGTTCCACAACCGCGGCGGTACCGGGCCCTGCTCGGACAGGTCGGCGTGCAGGTGTTCCAGTGCAGCTGGGTGCCGGTCGACGACGTCGTGCACCGGGAACAACAGGAGCAGGGCCAGCGCGGCGAGGCCCCGCCGATCCACCTCTCGCGGCTCTTCACGGATCAATGCCGCCGCGTCCGCGGGCAGATAACCCGGAGTACCGATCACCACCCGCACGTCGTCGAGCCGTTGCGCCGACTCGAAGTCGATCAGCCGGACCGTGTCGTCCTCGTCGACGAGCACGTTGCCCGGGCTGAGGTCGACGAAGAGGTACCCGAGCTCGTGCAGGAGGCGCAGCTGGTTGTCGAGTTGATCGAGCACGGTCAGGCACCGGCGGTGATAGTCGGCGAAGGCTGCGGCGCCCTCCCCGATCCGGATGGCCGGGTTGTTGGCCACCATCCAGCCGTAGAGCGAGACGCCAGGAACCAGCTCGGTGACGAGGTAGCTGTGTTCCCACTTCCGGAACACCTCGACCGGCCGCGGACCCAGGCCGGGAGCGCGAGCGTGCAGCGCACGCAGGATCAGGTACTCCGCGGCCAGCCGGCTTTGCGCATCGGCCCCGTCGACGGTGTACCCGTTGTGCGCGCGGGCCTCCTTGATGAACACCTGCGCGCCCTGCTCGTCGCGGAACCGGTACGCACCGCCGGAATTGGCGTGCCGCAGCACTTTCTCGAAGTGGTAGCCGCCCAGCGTGATCGATGCGCTCGACGGCGGCCCGGCCGGCGCGGCGAACGGGTCCACGATCCCTGGCGGCAGCCGGAACACCGGCCCGCGGTCGTCGTCGATCGGGAGTCCGTCCGGGCCGGGCAGGGTCAGTATCCGGGTGCCGTCCGCCGCGGGCCGCGACTGGCGGAGAAACGCACCGTACCGGTAGGACACGCATTCGCTTTCACCGAACCGGCGGTCGGTGAGCACATAAGGACCGGCGATCCCGGATAATTCACCTGCGAGCCGCTCGAGCACCCGCCGCGCCAATTCCGGATCGGCCGGATCGCTGTCGATGCCGATCCCGGGCGCGACCCAGTCGCTGACCATCACGGAGCACTGACCAGCGCAGTACCGTTCAGCGGGAGCGGAAAGGCTTGCTCCATGTCTGCGGTGGCCAGGACGCCGTAGACCTGGCCTTCGGCGTCCAGGACCAGGTACTCCGAGGCGGGGTTCTTGCGGAGGGTGCTGAGGATCTCTTCGCCGGTGTCGTTGACGCCGATGATGTGGCCCGCGACGATCCGGGTGGAGACCTCGCCGACGGTGGTCCACGGGCGCTGGTTCGGCGCGACGGCGTTGACCGCCGACTCCGAGACGAGCGCGTGCGGCTTGCCCTCGCCGTCCATCACGACGACGGCGCCGGCTCGCTGCTCCGAAGCCATCCGGACCGCTTCCGAGACCGGCGTACTGGCATGGACGGCGATCGCCCGGCGAGCCATCGTCCGCACCTGCAAGGCGGGCAGCTTGCGCCGCAACCGGGCCTGCATGAGAGATGCGGTCGAGCCCATCCAGAGGAAGAAGCCGACCAGCAGAGCGATGACGAAGTCGATGATCGTCGGCTGCCGGTCGAAGACCTCTTCCAGGATGACCGGCGCGGCCAGGACGGAGATCGCGATCAACCGGCCGGCCCACGCGGCCGCGATCGTGCCGGTGTGCATGTTGCCCGTCAGCTTCCAGACGAAGGCCCGCAGTACCCAGCCGCCGTCCAGCGGCAAGCCCGGGCAGCAGGTTGGTGACGCCAACGATCAGGTTCGCCAACGCCAGCTCGAAGAGCGCGACGTAGCCGACCCCTTCATCGATCGCCCGCGACCCGAGATACGCGAGCCCGCCCACGACGAGCGACGCGAGCGGCCCGACGATCGAGATCGCGAACTCCTCGAACGGGTTCTTCCGCTCGCCCTCGATGTGCGTCCCGGCCGCGAAGAAGCCGAGGTTGATCTCGGTCACCGGGATCTTGAACCGCATCGCGACCAGCGCGTGCGCCAGTTCGTGGATCAGGATCGACAGGGTGAACGCGACCACGAACGCGAACGACGCGACGTACCGCCAGCCGCCCAGCTCCGGGAACTGCTCGCCGATGACAGTGGAGAAACCCAGCGCGAGCAGTACTGCGACCGGCAGCCAGGTGACGCGCATCGTGAGCTTGACCCCTTTGACACGCCCGAGTACCCAGGTGCCGGGGGTTGGACCGGCAGGCTGGACGGGACTGTGGGGATCACGCGGCTCAGACATCGAGGTAACGCTACTGGTCCACCGGTAACACCGAGCTACACACCCACGGTGAGCCGAGCCATGTATCCCTCCTGGACGCTGCCGGTGACAGTAGCGAGCTGCCGTACGCCGCCGTCGTCCCGAACACCATGTCGCGCTGCAGCGACGTCTGCGCCAGGTTCTGCGTGCTCCCGTCGTACCCACTCGTCTCATAGACGGTCTTGCAGGTCGCCTCGGGCAAAGCGAGCTGCGAGGTCGCACTGATCTTCCCTGCAGCCGTCGCCTCGGACAGGACGGTACACCTCGAAGTGGATATGCGGCCAGCGTCCCTGGTACGCCCCGGGGAAGATGGTCGTGAAGGTGACCTTGCCCTGGGCATCAGCTGCCTGTACTCCGCGCAAGTAGTTCTCGTTGCCGATCTCGTCGTCGTACATCGAGTACCGGCCCTCTGCATCGCAGTGCCACACATAGACAGCAGCACCAGCCAGCGGCGTGCACTTCGCACTGTCCTGTACTACGAGTTCCACGGTGAGCGGCACTCCCTTCGCAACCCCGGAGGCGGAGCCGAAGGACTTCGTGAGGTCGCTGCGGACGATCCCCGATTCGGTGAGCACATTCGGACCGTTCGACCCTTCGCCGGGGAAGGGCCCTGCCGTCTCCTCCGGGATCTCCTCGACACAGCTCGCCGCGGTGCTACTGGAAGAACTGGCCGTCGGCGTACCGGACGATGATGCTCCAGTAGTCGGGGTGGTCGCCGAGCTGTTCGGCGTACCGGTGCTGTCGGTGGCGTCCGCGCAGCCGGCCAGGGTGGCGAGGCCGGCGCCGGCGAGCAGGCGGAGGACGTTGCGGCGGCGGAGCGTGCCCAGGTCATGGACCAGGCCTAGGTCGTGTTCGTGGTGGGTCATAGCTGCATCTCCTCGGGTGCTGTTCACCCCAAGAATGGCGACCGGGACCGATGGTTTCCCGAAAGTCGGCTGGGAGTCTGCTGGGAGTTGTCCACAGGCGAGGTGCGGCGTGCGAGCAGAGTGTCGGTGGTCTCGCCTAGCCTTCCGGTATGAGTGTTGCAGCGGCAGTTGATGTGCACGGCCACCCACGCGGGGCGCTGTCCCCGTCCCGGGCGGCGGATTTCATGAGCTGCCCGCTCAAGTACAGATTCCGGGTGATCGACCGGCTGCCGGAGAAGCCTTCCTCGGCAGCCGTTCGCGGGACCGTCGTGCACGGCGTGCTGGAGCGACTCTTCGATCTGCCCGCCGGTGAGCGGACGCTGGAGCGCGCGGCCGAGATGCTCGAGCCGCAGTGGCAGCAGGTGCTGGAGGCCGAGCCCGAGGTCGCGGAGCTGTTCGCGGAGGACGCCGAAGGTGAGGAGCTCGCGAAGTGGCTCGCCGAGGCACATCAGCTGCTCGGCAAGTACTTCACGCTGGAGAATCCGCAGGCTGCTGGAGCCGGCCGAGCGGGAGCTGTACGTCGAGACCGAGCTGGAGTCCGGGCTGACGCTGCGTGGGTATGTCGACCGGCTGGATGTCGCGCCGACCGGCGAGATCCGGGTGGTCGACTACAAGACCGGGCGGTCGCCGTCGGAGTTCTTCGAGGCCAAAGCTCTGTTCCAGATGAAGTTCTACGCCCTCGTGCTCTGGCGGCTGCGCGGCGTCGTCCCGGCGATGCTGCAACTGGTGTATCTGGGCAATGGCGAGATCGTCCGCTATGTCCCGGACGAGGCGGATCTCAGAGCCTGCGAGCGCAAGGTCACCGCGTTGTGGAGCGCCATCACCCGAGCCCTCGAGTCCGGCGACTGGCGCCCGAGCCCGGGCCCGCTCTGCGACTGGTGCGATCACAAGGCCCTCTGCCCGGCCTGGGGCGGCACTCCCCCGCCCCTCCCGTCCCGTTCCGTCGAGGAAGTCGCCCAGGAATCCGCCGGCGTAGACCTGGTCGGAGTGGACGGCTGACCGCGTACGGCGTACCGGCCCGTCTGCTCGCCGACGCGCCCCGCCCCGCGCCTGCTCGAGCACTACGCGCGTCCCTCACCTGCAGCTGCGCCATCGTGCCGGCGGAGGCACCTGAGGGCCTAGCACGTGTGATTGAGGTCCTGTTTGTACCGGTCGGTGCCACGTTCAACCACCACTCTCCGATACCGTCCGGGTTATGAGTCACCCGCATCCCGACCTGGGAACACCGCCCCGCCTGCCGGACAACGCCCTGCGCATCGTCGCGCTCGGCGGGCTCGGCGAGATCGGCCGCAACATGACCGTGTTCGAGCACAAGGGCCGGCTGCTGGTGGTGGACTGCGGGGTGCTCTTCCCGGAGGAGCACCAGCCGGGCGTCGACGTGATCCTGCCGGACTTCAGCTGGATCCGCGACCGGCTCGACAAGATCGACGGCATCGTGCTCGACGCACGGCCACGAGGACCACATCGGCGGCGTGCCGTACCTGCTGAAGGAACGCGGCGACATCCCGCTGATCGGTTCGAAGCTGACCCTGGCGTTCATCACCGCCAAGCTCAAGGAGCACCGGATCCGCCCGGAGACGATCGAGGTCAAGGAGGGCGACCGGCGCAAGCTCGGCACCGTTCGAGTGCGACTTCTTCGCCGTCAACCACTCGATCCCGGACGGCCTCGCGGTGGCGATCCGGACCCGGGCCGGCGTCGTCCTGCACACCGGTGACTTCAAGATGGACCAGTTCCCGCTGGACCGCCGGCTCACCGACCTGCGCGGCTTCGCCAAGCTCGGCGAGCAGGGCGTCGACCTGTTCATGACGGACTCCACCAACGCCGAGGTGCCCGGCTTCACCACCGCCGAGAAGGACCTCGGTCCGGCCATCGACACGGTCTTCCGTACTGCGCCGGGCCGGATCATCGTCTCCAGCTTCGCCAGCCACGTGCACCGGATCCAGCAGGTCCTCGACGCCGCGAAGGCCGGTGGCCGCAAGGTCGCCTTCGTCGGCCGCTCGATGGTCCGCAACATGGGCATCGCCGGTGATCTCGGCTACCTGAAGATCCCGAAGGGCCTGATCGTCGACCTGAAGGAGCTGGAGAAGCTCCCCGACCGCAAGGTCACCCTGGTCTGCACCGGGTCGCAGGGCGAGCCGATGGCCGCGCTGTCCCGGATGGCGAACCGCGACCACATGATCCGGATCGGCGAGGGCGACACCGTGCTGATGGCCAGCTCGCTGATCCCCGGCAACGAGAACGCGATCTACGCGGTCATCAACGGCCTGATCCGGTGGGGCGCCAACGTCGTCCACAAGGGCAACGCGAAGGTCCACGTCTCCGGCCACGCCAGTGCAGGCGAGCTTGTCTACTGCTACAACCTGGTCAAGCCGCGCAACGTGATGCCGATCCACGGTGAGTACCGGCACCTGAAGGCGAACGCGGCGCTCGCCGTCGCCACCGGCGTACCGGCTGATCGCGTGATCATCGCGGAGGACGGCGTCGTCGTCGACCTGGACAAGGGTCGCGCCAAGATCACCGGCAAGGTCGACGCGGGCTACGTGTACGTCGACGCGATGACCGTCGGCGGCGTCACCGAGGCGAACCTCAAGGACCGCCGCGCGCTCGCCGAGGAGGGCGTCGTCACCGTCGTCCTGCTGGTCGATGCCCACACCGGCAAGCTGGCCGAGCCGCCGGACTTCCTGGCCCGCGGCTTCGTCCACGACGACACCACCTTCAAGGCGGTCGAGCCGATCATCGAGGACACCCTCGCCAAGGCCGCCCGCGAAGGCATCGGCGAGGTCCACCAGCTCGAAGAGCTCGTCGGCCGCGCCGTCGGCAACTGGACCTACCGCCATTGGCGCCGCCGCCCGGTGATCATCCCGGTCGTCATCGACGCCTGATCCAAGCGTTGAAGTGGGGCGGGCACCTGTACTACGGGTGCCCGCCCCTCTTCACTCAGGCCGGCGTCAGCACGACGCTGATCATCGCCGCTCGGCTAGCCGCGTTCGTGGTCGCTGTCAGACCACCAGCGCTGCCAGTAGCCACCGGCGCTCCACTGTCAGCGACGAGTGCTCCGATCAGTCCACCACCGGAACCGATCCGCACGTCCCTGCTCGCCGACCCGGCCGGAGCCGTCCACGTCGTGGTGGTCGACGACTTGTCCGCCCAGTAGGACAGCAGCCACGATCCAGCGGCTGTCACGTTCACGACCGGAGTCACGTGAGCCGTCGCCGCAGTCGCGTCCGACCGTTGCGCGACCGTCCCCAGCGAGGCACCGGCGTACCCGGTCAGCTGAAGAGCGACCTTGGTGTAGACGTCGAAGGTGAGCCGGACAGCCGAGCCCGCATCAGTAGCGGACGCGACCTTCGTCCACGCCATCGTCCGTTGCGACCCCACCACGAAGTTCTGAACAGCGGTCCATCCGGTGACCCCTGATGGCCCGGTGACCGATGTGGTGGTCAGGTTCAATGTCGCGAACAGCACCAGCACATCGCCCGCCTGCACACTGCTCGGCACCGTCAGAGCCGGCGTTGTGGCGTTGCCGACGAAGCCGTTCCCACCACGGAAGGAGATCCCGGTCGTGGCCGAGCTCACCGTGACCGGATGAGTGATCACGTTCGTCGCCCCGCCCGCGTCAGTCACCGTCAGCGCGACCGTGTACGTGCCGGCTGCGGCATAGGTGTGGGCCGGCTGAGCTCCCGATCCGGTAGCACCGTCCCCGAAGTTCCAGGCATACCCAGCGATCGGACCCTCCGCGTCGGATGACCCTGAACCGTTGAAGCTGCAGGACAACCCCGTGCAGTTCGAAGTGAACGCAGCGACCGGCGGCGTGTTGCCCCCACCAGGAACCGTGTACGCCAGGTGCAGCACCGGAGTAGCAGGACCGTCATGGGACGACGCACGTCGCTCACCTGTGCCGCTCAAGGAGAACCCCAAGGCGTTTCCCTGACGCCACCCGGGCCGACTGAGCACCTCCTGTGCCACGGCTTTCAGGTCAGAGGTGCGCTGCGCAGTCCCCGCCTGACCAGTCCCCGTCCAGGCAGCCGCGTTCCAGGTGGACCGCGCCTGTGTCCGTGGACGCGACGTGACGCCAGTAGGCGACGTCGTGAAGGCTGGAGTGTCGTTCTCCGCGATCCCGTAGATCTGGACCGCAGTCGTGCCGGAGTTCGCCCCGGCCGAGGTGAACTGGACCCACGCCTCGGTGACCGTCGCCCCCTGCGGCACCTCGAGGTTGTCGAAGCGGAGCCCGATCGTCTGCGTGGTCCCGCCGGCATTCGGCACGTTCAGCGTCGTCCCGGCCCAGTCCGCATACCCCGTTGGACGCTGCTCGACATCGTCGAACGCCCGCTGCACCGGCGTATCGAGCTGCAGTGCGCCTCCCGGAGCAGCAACGGTGACCTTCAGATCATCGGACCCGCTCAACGCGGAGTCACTCCCCACCGCCCGTACGACGTAAGTCCCCGCCGCGCTGAAAGTCGCAGACGTCTGAGCCGACTGCGACGAACCGAACGTCACGGTCCCCGGACCACTCACCAGCTGCCAACCGACAGTCGTCGAAGGAGTGGGCAACCCGTCATCCCGTACGACGGCCTGCAAAGCAAGCGATTCGCCGACATGAGTCGGTTTGTCGGGTCCCACTGTCACGACCGGAGCGAGGTTGGGGATCGGCGGCAGGTTCACCGACATCTCGTACAGCTTGCCGTCGTTCTCCGATGCGTTCGTGTCGTTGTCCACGCCACGGTCGACGATGTACAGGTCCCACCGGGTCGGATCGTTGGTCGCCGGAGCGACGGTGATCCCGGCCGCGAAGACCTGGTTCGAGGCCGCGATGTTGATCCGGTTCACCAGTTGCATGTTCCGGTTGAACTCGTACGCCGTCTCGGTCGCGCTGTCGACGACCAGCAGCGTGTTCCGGCCGGGGTAGAAACCGATCCCCTCCGGGTCGTCCACGCCGTACCGGCCGATGTCGAACTCCGTGTCGATGTCGTCGCCGGCCGGCGCGACACCGTTGAAGAGCCCGTCCGGCCCCGGCGAGACGCGATGGACATCCGTGTCCGCGCCTTCGAGCACGAACACCTCGTTGGTCGGTGGGAAGTACTCGACGTCTTCGGAGTCCCCGCCGCCGAAGGCCGCCGTACTGAACGTCGTACGGACGTCGTCACTCGTCCCGTAGCGGCCGTCCGGTCCGCCGGCCAGCTCGTACACCCGGGCCTGGTCGTCGTCCGACAGGAAGACGTGTTTGTTCGCCGGGTTGTAGCCGATGCCGGCCGGCTCGTGGGTGTAGGAGGTCGTGACGCCGGTGTTCTGCAGGACACCGGTCCGGCTGGTCTCGTACAGGTTGACGTTGCGGAAGATGCTGACCTCGTCCACCTCCGCATCCGAGATCAGCAAGGTGTCGCGGTCGCTGTTGTAGGTGATGCCGGACGGATCGGGTGAAGGTGGGTTGAAGTTCGACGTCAGGACCGTTCGGACCAAGGTCGCGGTCACGTTCGCCGCCGCGGCCGGCGTTGCCGACCACAACAGCACCAACGGCGTCATCAGCAGCGCCACCACGCTGCCGGACAACAATCGAACACGGACAGAGCTGGACATACTCATAGAACCCCCCGAGGTCACCCCCTGGCGAGACTCGCCTGTTCCCCTCGGTGACCTCTTGCCCCGACCGTGCCCCGCAACCCTGGACGTGTCAACGGGTCGGAGCTCCCGGTCCGATCGGGTGCCGGTGGTCATCGGCGGACCGGTCGACGGATAGCGTTCGGGGCGTGACGGTGGATGAGGTCGGCCCGGCGACGGCGATCCGGACGGTCGGACTGGGCAAGAGTTACGGGACCGGCGAGACCCGTATCGATGCGCTCGCCGAGGTGACCGTCAGCTTCGGGAAGGGGCGGTTCACCGCGATCATGGGGCCGTCCGGGTCCGGCAAGTCGACGCTGCTGCACTGTCTCGCGGGGCTGGACCGGCCGACCGCCGGGCAGGTGTTCCTCGGCGACGTCGACCTGGCAGCTCTGCCCGAGAAGAAGCTGACCCATCTTCGGAGGGATCGCGTCGGGTTCGTGTTCCAGGCGTTCAACCTGGTCCCGACCCTCACCGCACTCGAGAACATCACGCTCCCGCTCGACCTGGCCGGCCGCAAACCCGACCAGGAGTGGCTCGACAAGGTGATCGCGACCATCGGCCTCGGCGACCGGCTGACCCACAAGCCGTCCGAGCTGTCCGGCGGTCAGCAGCAACGCGTCGCCTGCGCCCGCGCACTCGCATCGAGGCCGGACGTCGTCTTCGCCGACGAACCGACCGGCAACCTCGACTCCCGCTCCTCCGCGGACGTCCTCGGCTTCCTGCACCGCAGCGTCCGCGAGTTCGGCCAGACCGTCGTGATGGTGACGCACGACCCCACCGCCGCGTCGTACGCCGACCGCGTGCTCTTCCTCGCCGACGGCCGGCTCCGCTCCGAACTCCGCGACCCGACCGCCCAGTCGGTCCTGGATGCGATGAAGCAGCTCGAGGTCGGCTGATGCTCAAGCTCGGCCTCCGGTCGGTCCTCGCCCACCGGCTCCGCTTCGTCCTCTGCACCGTCGCCGTCCTGCTCGGAGTCGCCTTCGTAGCCGGTGCCCTGATCTTCACCGACACCCTCTCGGCCGCCCTGAAGAAGAACTTCGCCACCGCGACCGCCGACATCACCGTCACGCCGGTCACCGCACTCGACACCACTCCCGGTACGACGAACGCCAAGCCCCAGACGCTCAGCACCGACCTGGCCGACCGCATCGCAGCCGTCCAAGGCGTAGCCGGTGTCGACCCGCAACTCCTGGTCAGCGGCGTCCAGATCCTCGGCAAGAACGGCAAACCGACCACCACGTACGGCGTACCGATCTTTGCTGCCGGCTGGCCGCACAACCCGCAGACCGCGCCGTTCAAACTGCTCCTCGGCAATCAGCCCTGGGGACCGGATCAGCTCGGCCTCGACCAGTCGACCGTCAACCGCGAGGGCTTCCAGCTCGGCGACCAGATCAAGGTCATCACCCAGGCCAAAGCCGTCACGGCGACCCTCACCGCGATCACCACCCCGACCCTCTCCGGCTCGTCGGCCGGCGCCCTGCTGGTCACCTTCGACCCTGCGACCGCGCAGCTCTTCCTGCTCGGCCAACCGGGCTGGACCTCCTTCGGCATCGCGGTCGATCCCGGCCAGGACCCGCAGGCGGTCAGCAAAGCGATCGCGACCCTGGCCGGTCCACAGGTCACCGTCCGCACCGCCGCCCAGGTCTCGACCGACGGCGAGAACGCCCTGAGCGAAACCTTCGGCGGCTACAGCGCAGTACTGCTGCTCTTCGCCGCCCTCGCGCTCTTCGTCGGCGCCTTCCTGATCGTCAACACGTTCGCGATGATCGTCGCGCAACGCTCCCGCGAACTGGCGCTGCTCCGCGCGATCGGCGCTTCCCGCTGCCAGGTCACCGGCACCGTGCTCACCGAGGCGCTGGTGATCGGCGCGATCGGCTCGACCCTCGGTCTGCTCCTCGGCGCCGGTGTCGCGGCCGGACTCCAGTACGCCTACCGCCAACTCGACCTCGCGATCCCCAGCGCGACCCTGCAGATCAGCGCGGCCACAGTCGTCGCGGCCTACATCGTCGGCATCGGCGTCACCCTCGCCGCGGCGTACCCGGCGGCCCGTCGCGCCGGCAAGCTCCCACCGGTCGCGGCGATGCGCGACGACGTCACCATCCCCGAACGCTCGCTCCTGCGCCGCCTCGTCCTCGGCGGATTCTTCTTCCTGATGACGGCCACCCTCTACTGGATCGCCCAGACCACCCGCGGGCTAGCCGGCGCGATCCTGGTCAGCGTCGCCACCGCCCTCGCGTTGCTGGCTGTGATCCTGACCAGCCCACTGATCAGCCGGTACGCCGTACGCGGGCTGATGTCGCCGTTCGGCCGCAAGGCCCCCGTCACCCTCGGCCGGCGCAACGCCGAGCGCAACCCGCGCCGGACCTCCGCCACGGCGTCCGCGCTGATGATCTCGCTCGCCCTGATCAGCGGCCTGGCCGTGCTCGGCGCCTCGGCCAAGGCCTCCGTCGACCGCAGCATCACCGACGCGATCGGGACCTCCGAGCTGGTCGTCACCAGCGACGGCGGCGGCGCGTTCAGCAGCCAGGTCGGCGACCGGATCAGCGCAGTACAAGGTGTCTCGGCCGTGCACCGGGTCCGGCAGATGCCCGCGAAGGTCGACACCCGGGCGCTCGATCTGCGCGGTGTCGACGACGGCACCCTGGCCGGCTCGATCGTCGCGAAGGTCGAATCCGGATCGCTCGACTCGCTCACCACCGGCGCAGCGGTGCTCCCCCGCAACGTCGCCCGGATCCTCGACGTGACGGTCGGCAAGAGCTTCGAGCTCACCACCGGCAGCGGCAAGCACCAGGTCACGGTCGGCGCCGTGATCGAACCGAACCGCCAGCTCGACGGCATCGTGGTCGCCCTCCCCCGGTTCGCCGAACTCGGCGGCGGCGGCACCGACACCACCCTGTACGTCGAGGTTGCCCAAGGCACCGATCTCGCCCCGGTCCGGACCGCGGTGATCGGCCGGCTGCAGGACTATCCGACCCTGCTCGTCCGGGACCAGGCGGCGTACGCGAAGGGCGAGCGGGCGCCGATCAACGCCGTCCTCACCGCGGTCGGGATGCTGCTGGCGCTCGCCGTCCTGATCGCGATCCTCGGCATCGTCAACACGCTCGCGCTCGCCGTCGTGGAGCGGACCCGCGAGATCGGGCTGCTCCGGGCGATCGGGATGGACCGGCCGCAGCTACGCCGGATGCTGCAGGTGGAATCGATCGCGATCAGCCTGCTCGGCGCCCTGCTCGGGGTGCTGATCGGCGTCCTGTCCGCGGCCTCGATCCAGGCCGTGATGGTCGACGACGGCCTCGGCGTCCTCGATATCCCGGTGCTCCAGCTGGTCATCGCGATCGTGGTCGCCGCGGCCGTCGGAGTACTCGCTGCAGTCTGGCCGTCACGCCGCGCAGCGCGCCTCGACGTACTGCGGGCGATCGCGACCGAATGACCGGCGCCACCGGCCCGCGAACCGGAGCCAGGAAATGGATTCACCGGTAGCCTGCGGGGTGTGCCGGGCAGCGTGCAATCCATCGAGCGTGCTGCCGCAGTGCTGCGACTGCTTGCGGCAGCGCCCAACGGCCTCGGTGTCGCCGATCTGGCCAACGCGCTCGGGCTCGCGAAGGCGACCGTGCACGGCATCCTCCGCACGCTGCACCAGGTCGGCTTCGTCGAACAGGACCGCAGCGGCGCGCACTACCACCTGAGCGACGCCTTCGGCCGGCTCGGCGAGACCTACCTCGATCCGAACGAACTCCGCAGCCGCGCGATCAACTGGGCCGACTCGCTGGCCTCCCGCAGCGGCGAGGTCGTCCGGGTCGGCCGGCTCGTCGAGGGCAAGGTCGTCGTCGTCCACCACGTCTTCCGTCCCGACGACAGCGACCAGGACCTCGATGTCGGTACGACGTTGCCACCGCACGCCTGCGCGCTCGGAAAGGCTGTCCTCGCGTTCGATGCGGGCGGCACGGCCAAACCGCGGAAGCTCGAGGCGTACACGACGCGGACGATCGTCGAGCCGGCCAAGTTGCTCGACGAGCTGGCCGCAGTACGGGCCAAGGGGTGGGCGGGTGAGTTCGAGGAGCAGACGGTGGAGTTGGCCGGGATCGCGGCGCCGATCCGTGGGCTGGGTGGGCTCGTCGTCGGAGCGGTCGGGCTGACCGGGCGGATCGAGCGGATCTGCGACAGCCGGCTGCGGCACCGGACCGATCTGATCACCATGGTCCGCGCCACCGCCGAGGCCATCGGCCGCGACCTCCGGGAGGAGCGCTGATGGCTGAGCAGTATGTCGCGGCAGTGGACCAAGGGACCAACTCGACCCGGTGCATCCTGTTCGACCGGCGTGGGCGGCTCGTGTCGGTCGCGCAGCGCGAGCACAAGCAGCACTTCCCGCGGCCGGGCTGGGTCGAGCACGACGCGGCCGAGATCTGGCGCAACGTCACCCGGGTGGTGCCGTCCGCGATCCGCCAGATCGGCGCCGAGCCGTCCCAGATCGTTGCCATCGGCATCACCAACCAGCGCGAGACCAGCCTGCTCTGGGACCGCCGGACCGGTCAGCCGATCGGGCACGCCGTGGTCTGGCAGGACACCCGGACCGACCGGCTGATCAAGGAGCTGGCCGGTGACGAGGGCCCGGACCGGTTCGCCGATCTTTGCGGGCTGCCACTGACGACGTACTTCTCCGCGCCCAGACTGCGCTGGATGCTCGACCACACTCCCGGGCTGCGCGGTCGCGCGGAACGGGGCGAGGTGCTCTTCGGCACGATGGAGTCCTGGCTGATCTGGAACTTCACCGGCGGCCCGGACGGCGGGTTGCACGCGACCGACGTGACGAATGCCAGCCGCACGATGCTGATGAACATCGAGACGCTGGAGTGGGACGACCAGCTGCTCGCGGCTTTCGACGTACCGCGGTCGGTGCTGCCGGAGATCCGGCCGTCGTCCGGGGTGTTCGCGACCGCGACCGAGGTGCTGCCCGGCGTACGGATCGGGGCGGCGCTCGGTGATCAGCAGGCCGCGCTGTTCGGGCAGACGTGTTTCAGCCCTGGCGAGGCGAAGTGCACCTATGGCACCGGGTCGTTCCTGCTGCTCCACACGGGCAAGGAGATCGTCCGGTCGACGCACGGGATGCTGACCACGGTCGCCTACCAGATCGGGTCCGAGCCCGCGGCGTACGCGCTGGAAGGCTCGATGGCGGTGACCGGGTCGCTGGTGCAGTGGTTCCGCGACGGGCTCGGGCTGATCCATACAGCCGCCGAGATCGAGACGCTCGCGCGAACGGTCGAGGACAATGGCGGCGCCTACATCGTTCCTGCCTTCTCCGGGTTGTTCGCACCCCATTGGCGGAGCGAGGCGCGTGGCGTGATCGCCGGCCTCACGTCGTACATCACCAAAGGCCACCTGGCCCGAGCGGTCCTGGAGGCCACCGGCTTCCAGACTCTCGAGGTCGTCGACGCGATGAACGCGGACTCCGGCATCGCCCTCACCGCCCTGAAGGTCGACGGCGGTATGACCGCGAACAACCTCCTGATGCAGTTCCTGGCCGACCTGCTCGACGTCCGGGTCGTCCGCCCCATGGTCACCGAAACCGTCTCCCTCGGCGCCGCGTACGCCGCAGGCCTCGCCGTCGGCTATTGGCCCGATCTCGAGGGCCTGCGCAGCAACTGGCACCGAGCCGGCCAATGGCTCCCGAACATGGACCCCACCCGCCGCGCCACCGAATACGCCAACTGGCAAGCAGCAGTCCAGCGAACCTTCGGCTGGATCCGTCCCGACGCTCCAGACGCCTAGGCGACGGCCGGCACCTCGTCGGTGATCGGTGCGGCGTGCGCCTCCTCGACGCCGGCCGCCGCTAGACGGTCCAGCGTCCGTGCCAGCACCGCGGTGTCCTCCAACGTCCGGACCTCGGTGATCTTGCCCCACCGCATGGTGAGGAACTGATGGACAACGTTCTGGTACCGCGTACCGTCCGCCAGCCCGACATCCACAGTCACCGCAGTCGCCACCCGTGTATGCCAGGGCCACCCCACCACCAGCACGTCCTGCACCTCAAACGTTGTCTCCGGCAACAACCTGAAACACCGTTCCCACCAGCGCCGCAGCCCTTCGTGCGTATGCCGCTCCCCGGACAACGCGTGATCCCCAGAGAACCGATAGGTGAAGGACGGCGCCATCCCCGCCACCATCGCCTCCCAGTTGCCCGCACTGATCTCCGCGAACGCCTTCCGCACCTTGCCGGCCACGAATCGGTGGTACATGCCCACATCCCCTCGTCGGTAGAGATTTCAGCCTAGAGCTAGTGAGTTTCAATGCTCTATCTCGGCCTCGACCGGTTCGACCAGCTCGTCACCGACCTGGGGATCTCCCGCAACCTGCTGACCGACCGCCTCGACACCCTGATGACCGCCGGGCTGGTGACGCGTACGCCGTACCAGCAGAACCCGGTTCGCTATGCCTACTCGCTGACCGAGCCGGGCCGCGAACTCATCCCCGTCCTGATCGCCCTCACCGCCTGGGGCGACCGCTGGGCCACCCCACCAGCCGGCCAGCCCATCCGCTTCACCCACACCACCTGCGGCAAGCCGACCACCCCCACCATCACCTGCTCCGAATGCGGAGACCCCCTCACCACCGAGACCACCACCGCCTCCCCCGGCCCCGGCGGCCGCACTGCCCCCGGAACAGCCCTGATCGCGACCGTCATGGGGCAGGAGAAAAGCCCCCTCGAGGAAGATCCTCGAGGGGGCTGAAAAGCGGGTCAGGCCGGGGAGACGATGTCCGGCGCCTCCAGGCGGACCTTGTCGGCGGATTCGTCGTCCGGCTGGTCCTGGGAGTCGCGTTCGGACTGGACGCGTTGCTTGTAGAAGGAGATCTCGCGGTCGATCGTCGCCTCATCCCAGCCGAGGACCGGGGCCATCAGGCGGGCGGCGGCCTCGGCTGCCTCCACGCCCCGGTCCCAGGCCTCAATCGAGATGCGGGTCCGGCGGGCGAGCACGTCGTCCAGGTGCCGGGCGCCTTCGTTCGTGGCGCCGTAGACGACCTCCGCCTTCAGATAGTCCTGCGTCCCGGGCAGCTGCTCACCCAGCGACGGGTCCTTCTCGACGAGCGCGAGCACCTCGCCGATCAGCGCACCGTACCGGTTGAGCAAGTGCTCGATCCTTGCCACGTGCAGTCCCGAGCGCCGCGCGATCAGGTGCCGCTGGTTCCACATCGCCTGGTACCCGTCGGCGCCGACCAGTGGCGTGTTCTTGGTGACCGACTTCGGGACCCGGCCGTCGAGGGCATTCGCGGCCGCGTCGACGGCATCCTTCGCCATCACCCGGTACGTCGTGTACTTGCCACCGGCAACCACCACGAGCCCCGGTGCAGCATGCGCGACCACGTGCTCGCGCGAGAGCTTCGACGTACTCTCCGACTCCCCCGCCAGCAGGGGTCGGAGCCCGGCGTACACGCCTTCGACGTCTTCGCGGGTCAACGGCGTCACCAGTACTGCGTTGACGTGGTCGAGCAGGTAGTCGATGTCCTTGCTGGTCGCGGCCGGGTGCGCCTTGTCCAGGTTCCAGTCCGTGTCGGTGGTGCCGATCAGCCAGTGCCGGCCCCACGGGATGATGAACAGCACGGACTTCTCGGTCCGCAGGATCATCCCCGTGCTCGATTGGATCCGGTCCTTCGGCACGACCAGGTGGATGCCCTTCGACGCGCGCACGTGGTACTGCCCGCGCTCACCCACCATCGCCTGGGTGTCGTCGGTCCACACCCCGGTCGCGTTGACGACCTGCTTCGCCCGTACTTCGAACTCGCGACCGCTCTCCAGGTCCTTCGCCTGTACGCCGGTCACGCGTTCACCCTGGCGCAGGAACCCGGTCACCTTGACCCGGTTGGCGACATGAGCCCCGTACGACGCCGCAGTACGGGCCAGCTCCATCGTGTGACGCGCATCGTCGACCTGCGCGTCGTAGTACTGGAGTGCACCCACTAGTGCGGACTTCTTCAAGGACGGCGCCAGACGCATCGCACCGCGACGTGTCAGGTGCTTGTGGATCGGCAGACCGGCGCCTAGCCCGGAGCTGAGCGCCATGGCGTCGTACAGCGCCACACCTGAGCCGGCATAGAACCGCTCCCACCACCGGTGCTGCAGTGGGTACAGGAACGGCACCGGCTTCACCAGGTGCGGTGCAAGACGCTGCAGCAGCAGACCGCGCTCCTGCAGCGCCTCGTGCACCAGTCGGAAGTCGAGCATCTCCAGGTAGCGCAGGCCGCCGTGGATCAGCTTGCTGGACCTGCTGGAGGTACCGCTCGCGAAGTCGCGAGCCTCCAGCAACCCCGTGGTCAGGCCCCGGGTCGCGGCGTCCAGGGCCGACCCGGTGCCGACCACCCCGCCACCGATCACCAGGATGTCCAGTTCCCGGCCGTCCGCCATCGCGTCGATGGCCTCGGACCTCGCTTGCGGTGACAGAGCCACTGCGCCCACTGTGCTTTCCTTCCGTTTTTCTTACCTTGTACTCCGGGGTTGCGGCCGAACTAGTCGACGTCCACCCAGTCGAGCGTGCGCTGGACGGCCTTCTCCCAGCCCTTGTACCCAGCGGCACGCTGCTCGTCGTTCCACTCCGGGTTCCAGCGCTTGTCCTCGTTCCAGTTCTGCACCAGTTCTTCCTTGGTCTTCCAGAACCCGACCGCCAGCCCCGCCGCGTACGCCGCGCCGAGTGCCGTGGTCTCCGCGACCACCGGCTTGCTCACCGGTACGCCGAGGATGTCGGCCTGCATCTGCATGCAGAGCTCGTTCGCCGTGACACCGCCGTCCACCTTCAGCACGTCGAGCTTCACGCCGGAGTCCTTCTCCATCGCGTCCGCCACGTCCTTGCTCTGGTAGCAGATCGCTTCCAGTGTTGCGCGCGCCAGGTGAGCGTTCGTGTTGAAGCGGGACAGGCCGACGATGGCGCCGCGGGCATCCGACCGCCAGTACGGCGCGAACAGACCCGAGAACGCCGGCACGAAGTACACGCCGCCGTTGTCCTCGACCTGACGGGCCAGCGTCTCGGTCTCACTGGCACCGGAGATGATGCCGAGCTGGTCGCGCAGCCACTGGACCGCGGAACCCGTCACCGCGATGGATCCCTCCAGCGCGTACACCGGGTCCTCGTCGCCGAACTTGTAGCACATCGTGCTCAGCAGACCAGCCTTCGAGCGGACCAGCTCGGTACCGGTGTTCAGCAGCATGAAGTTGCCGGTGCCGTAGGTGTTCTTCGCCTCGCCGGGCTTGAAGCAGACCTGGCCGACGGTGGCGGCCTGCTGGTCGCCGAGGTCACCGGTGAGCGCCACGACGCCGCCGAGCGGGCCGTTGGCGAGCGTCTCGCCGTACTTGTTGGGGTCCGACGACGGCCGGATCTCCGGCAGCATCTGGCGGGGGATGTTGAAGAAGGAGATGAGCTCGTCGTCCCAGTCCAGGGTCTCGAGGTTCATCAGCATGGTCCGGCTGGCGTTGGTGACATCGGTGATGTGCACGCCACCCTGGGTTCCGCCGGTCAGGTTCCAGAGCAGCCAGGTGTCGGTGTTGCCGAAGACGGCGTCCCCGGCCTCGGCGGCTTCGCGTACGCCGTCGACGTTGTCCAGGATCCACTGCACCTTGCCGGCCGAGAAGTACGTCGCCGGCGGCAGGCCGGCCTTCTGCCGGATCACGTCGCCCTTGCCCTCACGCTCGAGGGCGGATGCGATCCGGTCGGTCCGGGTGTCCTGCCAGACGATCGCGTTGTAGTACGGCCGGCCGGTCTTGCGGTTCCAGACCACGGCCGTCTCGCGCTGGTTGGTGATGCCGAGCGCCGCCAGGTCGCTCGCATGCAGCCCGTTCGCGTTCAGCGCGGTCTGGATCACCGAGCTGGTCCGCTCCCAGATCTCCGTCGGGTTGTGCTCGACCCAGCCGGCCTGCGGCAGGATCTGCTCGTGCTCCAGCTGGTGCTTGCCCACCTCGTTGCCGGAGTGGTCGAAGATCATGAAGCGCGTGCTCGTGGTGCCCTGGTCGACGGCACCTACGAAGTCAGCCATGGAATTTCCTCTCCTCACGCGTGGTGGTCATGCGGTGGTCTCGCCCTCGGGGATACGTCCGGGCTCTTCGTCCTCGTCCGAGATCGGCAGGTTGCGGCCGACCAGCAGGTCGTACAGGAACGCGCCGACCAACGCGCCGATGATCGGTGCCACGATCGGCACCCAGAAATAGACGTCCCCGAACTGATCCTTCATCGCCCCGCCGTACCCGGTGAAGAAGGACGCCACCCGCGGACCGAAGTCACGGGCCGGGTTGATCGCGTACCCGGCGTTGGTGCCCCACGCCATTCCGATGCCGACCACCAGCAGGCCGACGATGAACGGGGCCAGGTTGGCCGCCGGGGCCGTGTTGCGCAGGTCGGTGATGGCCAGGATCACCATCATCAGGATCGCCGTACCGATGATCTGGTCCCGGAAGCCGCCCCACAGGTGGACGCCGAGATCCATGCTGCCGTTACCCGGCAGGGTCGAGAACACGCCCTGGGTCTTGATGGTCAGGCCCGGGTCGACCTTGTGCAGCGCCTCGGTGTAGTTCCAGCGAACTACGAGCGCCGCCAGGAACGCTCCGAGGAACTGTGCCACCGAGTACGGCAGCACCTTCTTCCAGCTGAACCCGCGGAACGCCGCCAGCGCGATCGTCACCGCCGGATTCAGGTGCGCGCCGGTCATCCGGCCCGCCACGTAGATACCCAGTGTCACACCGAGTCCCCAGGCCCACGCGATCGAGTCGTGGTCGCCGATACCACCGGCGACCACCTGCGCGACGACGCCGCAGCCGAACAGGATCAGGATGAACGTACCGGCAAGCTCGGCGGAACACTCCCCCAGAAGGGTTTTCGCCTTGACTGCCTCAGTCGTGGCCATGCTTGGTCTCCCTTCCACCCCGTGACGACCACGGAGAACTGGAATCTAGGAGCGTCTGCGAGGCGGCACAACGCCATACGTTCGACATTGTCGAACGCTGGCGCCTCCAGGTGCGGCCGCGACACCCCGATGGCCCCGATACGTCTTTCGGCGTACCAGTGACGACAGAGGACTAGACGTTCGCCGGACGTTGTGCGGGGTCGGCGCTTCTAGCGTCGGGGGCATGATCGAGATCAAGGACTTGACCAAGAGGTACGGCAATTCCGCGGTGGTGGATGGGCTGAGCTTCAGGGTGCGGCCGGGGCGGGTGACGGGGTTTCTGGGGCCTAACGGGGCCGGGAAGTCGACGACGATGCGGATTCTGGTGGGGCTGGCGGCGGCGTCGAGTGGGACGGCGACGATCGACGGGCGGGCGTACGCCGAGTTGCAGGATCCGTTGCGGCAGGTCGGGGCCTTGCTGGAGGCGACGCCGGTGCAGCGCGGGCGTACGGCGTACAGGTATCTGCTGGCGTTGGCGCAGACGCACGGGATCGCAGCGAGTCGGGTGGACGAAGTGCTTGCGACGGTCGGGTTGACCTCGGCGGCGGGGCGGCCTGCGGCGGAGTACTCGCTGGGGATGCGGCAGCGGCTGGGGATCGCGGCGGTGCTGCTTGGCGAGCCGGCCACGTTGATCCTCGATGAGCCGACCAACGGGCTGGATCCGGCCGGCGTGCACTGGTTGCGCAATCTGCTCCGCGCCCAGGCGGCGGAAGGGCGGACGGTGCTGGTGTCGTCGCACCTGATCAGCGAAATGGCGCTGGCCGCGGACCAGCTCGTGGTGGTCGGGCGCGGTCGGCTGCTGGCCGATCTGCCGATGGCCGAACTCACCTCGGGCCATGCCTCCCTCGAAGAGGCCTATCTTCAGCTGACCGGCGACGCCGTCGAGTTCTCGGGTGGTGGGCGATGAAGTTCCAGCACGTACTCCGGTCCGAATGGACCAAGCTCTCGTCGACCAACTGGGCCGTGCTGATCGCGCTCCCGGTGGCGTTCAGCGCGATGTCGGGCTGGATCGGCCACACCAACCACGCCAAGCCGACGCCGGCGACCCTCAGCGTGGGTGGAGGTTTCCTGCTCTTCGCGGTGGCCGTCGGCGTGTTCGGGCTGACCATGATGACCGGTGAGTTCCAGTCCGGCGTGATCCGGTCGACCTTCACCGCCGTACCGCGCCGCCTGCCGGTGTTGTGGGCCAAGGCGATCGTCCTGGTCGTGGTGGCGACGCCTGCCTTGCTGGTCGCGTACTTCGGTGCGTTCCTGACGTATCAAGCTTTCACCGACAGCGCCTTCCGCCTCTCGCTCGGGGATCCGGGGATCATCGGATCGCTGTTCGGAGCCGTCGGGGCGACCCTGGCCGCCGGGGTGATGGCACTCGCGTTGGGCACGTTGTTACGCAGTACGGCGGGCGCCCTGTCGGCGTACGTGCTCGTTCTGGTCGTCCTGCCGTCGGTGCTGATGTCCGCGTTGCCAGTGTCGTTCCACGGCGCCTTGCCGTACTTCCCTACCCTCGCGCTGCAGGGCATGTTCCGGAACGCATCGGAGGCGATGGTCCAGGTCGGGAGTGCCCCGGACGTGATGCTCTCCCCCGGCCTCTCGACCGCGGTGGTCCTCGGGTGGGTCATCCTGTTGCTGACGTGGGCCGCGGCGCTGCTCCGGCGCCGCGACATCTGACACCGGCACCCGGAGGACGATCCAGTTGACCAGCCGATGGGCCCACCGCCAGTGGGTGATCCAGCCGCCACGACTGGTGGATGCCTGTCTGACCGGGTTGGTGGCGCTGATCGTCCTCCCGGCGAGCGTCGGCGGCTCGACCGCACCAGGGGCGATCGGATCGGGGCCGGGGATCGCCGGTGCGACCTGGCTGTTGTTCGCCGGCGTCCATTTGCCGCTGATCTGGCGGCGACGGGCGCCGGTCGTCGTCTTCTGGTCGACCCTCGCCCTGGTCGGCCTCTGCGTTCTGCTGAACGTCGCCGGCGTCTACCTGATCTTCGCCCCGCTCTTCGCCCTGTACGGCGTGGCGCGGTACGCCCGGCTGATCCACCTCTGGCCCGCCCTCGCAGCAGTGCTGGCCGCGGTGGTGGTCGCGACCCTGACCACCGACGGCCACCTGTCGACCTTGATCGGGATCTGCTCGATCGTCGCCGTCGTCTGTCTGCTGGCCATCTCGCTTCGCCTGCGGGAGAAGGCCGAGCAGGAACGGATCCGGCACCGGCAGCAGGAACTGGAAGCGCAGGCGAGGATCGCGGTCGTGGCCGAGCGGACCAAGCTGGCGCGCGAGGTGCACGACGTGGTGGCGCACAACCTGGCCGTCATGGTCGCACTCGCCGACGGCGCCGCCGCGACGACTGGGACCGATCCCGGCCAGGCGACCGAACTGATGCGCCAGTCGTCCAGCACCGGGCGGGCAGCACTGGCCGACATGCGCCCCGGCATCAACTGAACCAACCATTTGGGACCCTCATCGCGTCAGGGCGGACAGCAACGGAGCACTGATCAGGTGAGAGGAATCAGATGGCAACCGGGGACGAATCTGGGGGATTCGCGGACTTTGCCACCAGTCGGCATGGGGCGCTGTATCGCTACGCCTACCTGCTGGCCGGTGAGCGCGGCCTGGCCGAGGATCTGGTCCAGGAGGCGTTGACCAAGACGTATGTCGCCTGGAAGCGGCTGAAGGATTCGGCGAACGCCGAGGCATACACCCGCAAGGTGATCACCAACACGGCGATCAGCTGGTGGCGCCGCAAGTCCTGGAACGCGGAGCGGCCGCGGGACGACATACCGGAGCTGGCCGCCGCGCGGCATGACGAAGACGTCACAGCACGGCTCTGGCTGTGGGAGGAACTCCGGGCTCTACCGCCACGGCAGCGCGCTGCCCTGGTCCTCCGGTACTACGAGGATCTCACCGAACGCGAGACCGCTCGCGTCCTCGGCTGCACCGTCGGCACGGTGAAAAGCCAAACCTCACATGCCTTGAAGAAACTACGTGCTCGGCTGGGCCCCGACGCCGTACTGATCATGGAGATGGTGGTAGCGAAATGACCGGCCTGTTGAAGGACACGCTGACCGAGCGAGCCGCAGCCGCCCCCGAACCGCCACTCGACCTCGACGCGATCATCGCCACCGGCAACGCCCGGATCCACCGCCGCCGCGCCACCGCGGTCGCGGCGATCGCCATCGTCTCGGTGCTCGTCATCGCCGGCGGAGTGCTCACCGCGAAGGACCTCATCGGCGCCGACGAACCCCCGGTGAGCGGCGTCCCCACCTTCAAGGACCGCCGCCCGACCTACGCAACCGGCGACCAGATCCACTACGGCAAGGACGTCATCAAGGTCGGACCGGAGAAGATCAGCTCATTCATCCAGGTCGACATCGGTTTCGTCTACGTCACCAGCAGCGGCGTCGTCTACTTCACCGACGGCAGCGGCAACGGCCGGAGCGACGCCAGGATCGGCACCGGCAGTTCGGGGCGGGTCACGGCGGACGACAGCGGCACACTGGTCGGCTGGGTCGACGAACGTGGCGCCGCGCCGGACCAGTTCGTCCTGTACGACGTGGCCACCCGGCACGAGGTCGCCCGCAGCTCGACCGGCAACGAGAAGCCACCGACCGACGAGAACCGGTCCACCGATGTGCTTGCCATCGACAACGAGGTCGCGTATTTCGGTGCCCTGGACGGGATCCACCGCTGGGACATTGCCGATGGCAAGGACGCGATGGTCGAGGCCGGCGCGCTGCCGAGCGAACTGTCCGACGCCGCGAACGGCCGACTCGCCTACCCGGTGGTCCAGGACGGTGGCGCCGTGGAGGGCATCGCGGTCGACCGTACCCTCGGCTCGCGCAAGGTCGTCGCCGCCAACGACACCGACGCGAACCTCTCCCCCGACGGCACCTACCTCTTCACCGAAGGCACCGACACGAGCCACCTCTACCGCTCGGACGGCTCCGGCGAGATCAAACTCAAGACCGACTGGGCCCTCATGGTCCAGGGCGTCTGGCTCGACAACGACCGGCTTGTCACCATTGGCATCAAGAGCACCGAGCATCCGGAGAAGAACCCTCTCGACCTCGTGGTCTGCTCCGCCAAAACCGCCACTTGCACCGCGGTGGTCAAGGCCTTCTCGCCCTACCCGCAGGACACCGGCGCCCCGGCTCCCTTCCAGGTACCCACCGGCCAACTCCTCAACTGACAAAGAACCGCCGGGGAGCAATGGCTCCCCGGCGGTTCTCTTTGTTGCCAGCTACTCAGCTACCGGCTTGTCGACCAGGCGGGCGGTGCCAACCTTCGCTGCCTCGCCGCCTGGCTGGTTCTCTGGGAAGTGGCAGGCGGTTTGGTGGCCGGGGGCCAGTTGGAGCAAGGGCGGCTCTTCCGTCTTGCAGATCTCCTGGGCTTTCCAGCAGCGGGTGTGGAAGCGGCAGGCCGGGGGTGGGTTGATCGGGCTGGGGACGTCGCCGGTGAGCCGGATGCGCTCGCGGCCGCCCTTGCCCTTGGTGTCCGGGATCGGTACTGCGGACAGCAGCGCGAGCGTGTACGGGTGCATCGGCTTCTCGTACAGGCTGACCCGGTCCGCGATCTCGACGATCTTGCCGAGGTACATCACCGCGACCCGGTCGGAGACGTGCCGGACGACCGAGAGGTCGTGCGCGATCATCACGTAGGTCAGGTTGAACTCTTCCTGCAGGTCCTCCAGCAGGTTGACCACCTGGGCCTGGATCGACACGTCCAGCGCCGACACCGGCTCGTCCGCCACGATCAGCTTCGGCCGCAGCGCGAGCGTCCGGGCGATCCCGATCCGCTGCCGCTGGCCGCCGGAGAACTCGTGCGGATAGCGGTTGTAGTGCTCGGGGCTCAGGCCCACCAGCTCGAGCAGTTCCTGCACGGCCTTCTTGGTGCCGTTCGGGGTCTTCACGTGCTGCAGCTTGAACGGCGCCCCGACGATCTTGCCGACGGTGTGCCGCGGGTTCAGCGACCCGTACGGGTCCTGGAAGATCATCTGCACGTCCTTGCGGAGCGGACGCATCCGGCCCTCGGACAGATGGCTGATGTCGCGGCCCTCGAAGATGATCGTGCCGTCGGTCGGCTCCAGCAAACGCGTCAGTAGCCGGCCGGTCGTCGTCTTGCCGCAGCCCGACTCCCCCACCAGCGACAGGGTCTCGCCCCTGGTGACGGCGAAGTCGAGGCCGTCGACGGCCTGCACCGCACCGCTCTGACGCTGCAACAGTCCCTGCCGGATCGGGAAGTGCTTCTTCAGCCCCGTGACCTTGAGCAGCTCCTCGCCCAGCGGCGGGATCACGGTGCCCGATTCGGTTTCAGTGGTCGTCACAGTGGCGCTCCGTCGTTCCCAGGTTCGGCAGTCATGGCTCGGGCCCGCACAGGCCCGATCATGACAACTTCGGCTTGATGTCGGTCTCCCAGGCGTGCTTGCGCTGCTCGGGCGACAGGTGGCAGGCGACCTGGTGCCCACCGCCGATGTCGAGCAGCTGCGGTACCTCGGTCTCGCTGGCGCCGCCGTTCAGGTGCGCGTAGTTGCAGCGCGGGTTGAACGCACAGCCCGGCGGACGGTTGATCAGGCTGGGCGGCGTCCCCTTGATCGGGATCAGCCGCTCGGTCCGCTCCTGATCGATCCGCGGCATCGAGCCGAGCAGACCCCAGGTGTAGGGGTGCTGCGGCCGGTCGAAGATGTCTTCGGCGGTGCCGTACTCGATCGCGCGGCCGGCGTACATCACCTGGATGTCGTCGGCCAGCTCGGCGACCACACCGAGGTCGTGGGTGATGATGATGACGGCGGAGTTGAACTCCCGCTGGAGATCCCGGATCAGATCGAGGATCTGCGCCTGGACCGTCACGTCGAGCGCGGTGGTCGGCTCGTCGGCGATCAGCAGGTCGGGGTCACAGGACAGCGCCATCGCGATCATCGCGCGCTGCCGCATCCCACCGGAGAACTGGTGCGGGTACGCGTCGACGCGCTTGTCGGGCTGCGGGATGCCGACCCGGTCGAGCATCTCGATCGCGTGCTTGCGAGCGACCGCCTTGGTGACCTTGTTGTGCACCCGGTAGGCCTCGATGATCTGCGCGCCCACCGTGTAGTACGGGTGCATCGCCGACAGCGGGTCCTGGAAGATCATCGCCATCCGCTTGCCGCGGAGCAGCCGGACCTCTTCGCGGCTGGAGCTGATCAGATCCTGCCCGTCGAGGATCACCTCGCCGGAGATCTTCGCCGTACCGGCCTTGTGCAGGCCCATGATCGACAGGCTCGTGACGCTCTTGCCCGAGCCCGACTCGCCCACGATGCCGAGCGTCTTGCCCCGGTCGAGGCTGAAGGTCAGCCCGTCGACGGACTTGACCACACCGTCGTCGGTCGGGAAGTGCACCTTCAGGTCCCGAACCTGCAGGAAGGCGCCGTTGTCCTGTACTGCGCTTTGCTCGGTCACTGGAGCCGCACTCTCGGGTCGACGACGGCGTACAGCAAGTCGACGACCAGGTTGGAGATGACGATGAAGAAGGCTGCGAGCAAGGTGACGCCCATGATCTTCGGCATGTCCTGATCGGAGATGCCGGTCACCGCGTACTTGCCGAGGCCGTTCAGGCTGAACACCTTCTCGGTCAGGATCGCGCCGCCGAGCAGCAGACCGAGGTCCAGACCGAAGATCGTCAGGATCGGCGTCAGCGCGGCGCGCAGCCCGTGCCGGACCACGACGACGTTCTCCTTCAGGCCCTTGGCCCGGGCCGTCCGGATGTAGTCCTCGTTCATCGTCTCGAGCATGCCGGCCCGGGTCAGCCGGGCGTACTGCGCGGAGAACAGGAACGCCAGCGTGATCCAGGGCAGCATCAGCGACTTGAACCAGGCCCCTCGGATCCTGCGTGATCGGCTGGTAACTGGCCCCGTTGGCGAAGATGCCGAACTTGTAACTCAGATAGGCCAACGACATCAGGCCGGTCCAGAAGATCGGCATCGAGACACCGGCCAGTGCCAGCGTCATCGCCGCCCGGTCGAACAACGACCCTCGTCTCAACGCCGAAAGGACACCGATGGAGACACCGGCCAGCAGCCAGAGCACCGAAGCGCCCGCTGCCAGCGAAAGTGTCACCGGTGCTCTGTCGAGCAGATCCGGCCAGACCGGTTGCCGGGTGATGAACGAGTATCCCAGGCACGGCGCCGGGCAGTGCTCGACCTCGGCGCCCATGTCGTAGCTCGCACCGACGAAGATGCCCTTCGCCCAGTTCCCGTACTGCACCACGATCGGATCGTAGAAACCGAGGTTCTCCGCGGTCAGCTTGACGGTCTCCGCGGTGGCCGTCCGCCCGACGTACCTGGTCGCGAGAGTCTCCGGCGTCGCGCCGGCCAGCCTCGGAACCAGGTAGAAGATCGAGAACGTGATGGCGCTCACGACGAACAGCAGACCGACCGCAGCGATCAGTCGCCTGATGATGTATGTGACCACAGACCTCGGCGTCGGTGGCCGGTCCGGAAGAGACTTCCGGACCGGCCACCAAGTGCCTTCACCTACCTAATCTGAAGAAGACGGACGAGTTACGGCTTGCCCAGCGACAGGTAGTCGTACATGCCGAACTGCGCGTTGACGAAGACGTTCGTCAGGTTCTTGCCGCGGATCAGCAGGCTCTTGGCGTAGACGCCCGGGTAGATGACCGCCTGCTCCATCACCTTCTGGTCGATGACGGCCCAGTCAGCCTCACGCTTGGCGGTGTCGAGCTCGCCCTGCGCCTCGTCCAGCAGCTTGTCGACCTCGGGGATCCGGACGCTGGTGTTCGACGAACCACCGGTGTCGCGGATGACCCGGGAGTCGGTGATCTGGGACAGGAAGCCGAAGCCGTCGTTCCAGTCCGCACCCCAGCCGTTGACGACCAGGCCGAGACTGTTCTTCGCCACGTACGGCGGGTTGCCGGCGTAGGTCGAGAAGTAGTCCTTCTTCGGGAAGCCCTTCGGCCGTGACCTTGATGCCGATCTTGGCCAGCTGCTGCTGGAATGCCTCGGCGGTCGCCTTCTCCTTCGGCCGCTCGTTGCGGTAGGAGATATTGGTCGAGAAGCCGTTCGGCTGACCGCACTTGGTCAGCGACTCCTTGGCCTTGTCCAGGTCGCCCTTACCGTCCGGTGTCGGGTACAGGTCGAACTGCTTGTAACCCGGGATGACCGGCGGCAGCAGGGTCGTCGCCAGCGAGCCACCGGCGAACTCGCCTCCGTAGGCAGTCTGGTAGGACGTCCTGTCCATCGCGTACTCGATCGGCCTTGCGGCACTCGATGTTGTCGAACGGCTTCACCGTCGGGTTGATCGAGGTGTACCAGAGCCGGCCCAGCGTCGGGTTGTCGGCGCGCGCCTTCAGGGTCGGGTCGCCCAGCACCCGGCTCTGGCTGGCGGCGGTGACACCGGTACCAGCGATGGCGATGTCGACGTCACCGGAGATCAGCCGGTTGTCGATGTCCTCGGCGTCGACGTTCAGCGAGGCTCGTAACCGTCCGGCAGCGCCTTGCGGTTCGGGTCGGTGGCCGGGTCCCAGTTCGGGTTGCGCTTGAGCGTGTAGCTCTTGCCGTCTTCGTAAGTCGGCGAACATGTACGGACCGGACGAGATGACGTGCTGCTTCTGCTTCGCGCCCTGGTCCTTCGCCGCCGGCACCGGAGCCGACTGCGGCGTCATGGCCAGGTAGTCGAAGCCGGCGAAGGCCGCCTTCAGATGGAACACGATGGTTGTGTCGTCCGGCGTCGAGATCGCCGAGTCCGTGTTCACGCCCTTGGACTTGTACGGGCCCTTGTAACCGGCCGGCCAGTCCAGCATCGAGTCGAAGTACGCCGGCCCGTCGGGGAAGACGGCCTTGTCGGTCGACCGCTCGACGCCGTACTTCACGTCCTTGGACGTGATCGCGGTGCCGTCCTCGAACTTCAGGCCCTCGCGGAGCTTGTAGGTCCAGGTCTTGCCGCCGTCGCTGGGCTTACCGAGTCCCTCGGCCAGGTCGCCGACCAGCTTGCCACTGGCTTCGCCCGGCGCGACAGCGAACATGGTCAGCGCACGGCTGACCAGAGCCGCGCCATGTTCCAGCTGCTAGCCGTAGTAGGTGTCGCCGGTGTCGACCGAGTCAGGCGCGCCTTCGTCGGCGAACTTGACGATGCCGCCCTTCTTGTCAGAAGGGTTGAACACCTTCGTCATCGCTGCGTTGAACTCAGCCTTCGCGGTGTCACCGCCCGACGAGCCGCCGCTGTTGTTGCTGCTGCCCCCACAGGCAGACAGTGACAGAGCAAGCACCGCGGTAGCGGCGATCGCTGTCTTGATTCGTCTGGTGTTCATCGTTTCCGATCCACCCCTTCTTCTCAGGAGCTAGGTCAAACGGGGACTACTGGTGAAACTAATTGGCCTTCGGGTCCAGGGCGTCGCGCAGACCGTCCCCGAACAGGTTGAAGGCCAGAACCGTGATGAAGATGGCCAGGCCGGGCCACAACATGAAGTACGGCATCGTGTAGAAGGTGACCGCGTCGGAGAGCATGCCGCCCCACGATGCCGTCGGCGGGCGGATACCGACGCCCAGGAAGGACAGTGCTGCCTCGAACAGGATGTTCGTCGGGATCAGCAGCGTCGAGTAGACCAGGATCGGGCCGATCAGGTTCGGCAGGATCTCGGTGAACAGGATGTACGGCCGCTTGGCGCCCAGGCTGCGGGCGGCGTCGACATACTCGCGTTCTCGCAGCGACAGCGTCTGACCACGGATGATCCGGCCGATGTACGGCCAGTTGAAGAACCCGACGATGAAGATCAGCAACACGATCCGCAGCGTGTTCCCCTTCAGCCCGAACGCGTCGTCCGGGATGACGCCGGCCAGCGCGATCGCGAAAACGAGCAGCGGGAAGGCCAGGAAGATGTCCATCAAGCGGCTGATCACGGCGTCGACCCAGCCGCCGAAGAAGCCGGCGATGATCCCCATCGTGGTACCGATCGCGACCGACAGCAGCGTCGCGAAGAACGCGATCAGCAGCGAGATCCGGGAGCCGTAGACGACCCGGCTGAACAGGTCGCGCCCGTTCACCGGTTCGAGACCCATCAGGTGGTCCCAGCTGATCCCGCCGAAGGTGCCGATCGGGGCCAGCGTGCCGGTCTTGGTGTCGATCAGGTCCTGGTGGAACTCGTTCGGCGGATCACCGAGCAGCTTGACGATCAGCGGCGCGAAAACGGCCATCAGGATCAGCAGCCCGATGATCACCGCGCCGGCCATCGCGACCTTGTCCCGCTTCAGCCTCGTCCAGGAGATCCGCCACAGCGAGCGTCCCTCGATCCGGGCCTGGTGCCCTGCAAGATGGCTTCCGGATCGCCTGCCGTCGCTCCCCCGGGCTCGACCTCGAGTGGTGTCGTCACGCGATAGCTACCCCTGTTCGAGTGTGTTGGTCCGTCAACCGCACGCAGCGGCTGCCGCCTAAACCTGCCGCCATTACGTTGCGGAGTCAAACGCCGGAATGGGTGCGTTGCCCGATCGTGATGACTAGGAAACCGTCCCGTATCGTGGACATTTCGGCACTACGGCGCGGTGTGACACTGCCAGTCGCGATCGGCTCGCGCAGTGTCACAACCAGGGCGCAATTCTGCGCCACCACGGGGTCACTTCCGCAAGGCCGAGAAGTACACGAAAGAGAGTGGATTGAGCGTCGCACCGACGTTCTGGACGTCTCTTCCGGCCACCACCGTCAACCGTCCCTGCCAGGTCGGCAGAGCCGGTACGTCGTGCGCCAGGACTCCCTGCAGACTCTCCAGCAGCTTCTCGCGGTCGAGCTGGTTCTGCTCGGCGATCTCTTGATCCATCAGCCTGTTCGCAGTCTGTGACCGGTAGGCGTTCTGGAACACCGCGCCCTCGCGCACGATCGGGACCAGGTAGTCGTCACTGTCCGGATACTCCGGTGTCCAGCCCGCCAGATACGCGTCGAACGCACCGGCCTTGACCTGCTGCTGGTACTGCGGCCACTCGAGACTCCGCAGGTTGACCTTGAACAGCCCCGAGGCGTCCAGTTGCCGCTTGAGCTCCAGTGCCTCGGCCTTGGCCCCAGGTCCGTAGTGGGTCGGCGTCCAGCCGATCGTCAACGTGACCGCTCCGATCATGCCGCCCTCGCGCAGGATCGCGGTCGCCGCAGCCTTGTTCGGCTCCTTGTACTCCGTCTTGAAGGAGTCCACATGACCGCCGAACCCCGGCGGCACCACGGAGTACAAGGGCGTGACGCTGTCGGCGTACGCCTTCTTGACGATCGCCGGGCGATCGATGAGCTGTGCCACGGCCCGGCGTACGGCGGGTCTGCGGGCGATCGCCGACTTGAAGTTGAAGGAGAAGAACCGGGTCTCCGCAGATTCCGCCTCGACCACCTGGACCGTCTCGGCCGCCCGGAGCTTGGCCAGGTCGCTCGGCCCGAAACCGTGCAGCGCAAGGTCCACCTTGCCGGTGCTGACCGCCTGGGTCAGCGCGGCCGAGTCGCGGACGAAGCTCAGCTCGACGCCATCGTTCAGCGCGCCACGCGCACCGCGGTAGCCCTTGAACTTGGTGAGCGAGGCCTGCCGACCCGCCTTGTACGACGTGAGCTCGTACGGCCCGCTGCCCATCGCGGTGTCGTTGAGCAGCTTCGTCGTCGGGTAGAACTGCTCGTCGACAATCGAGGCGGCCGTGGTGGTGAGCAGGTACGGCAGTCGCGCATCCGGCTTCTTCAGGTTGAACACGGCGGTCAGGTCGTCGGGTGTCGTCACCGAGGCAACCGAACTGAACAGCGCGGCCGGCCCACCGGGCGCCTTGAGTTTGACCATCCGGTCGAAGCTGAACTTCACATCGGAGGACGTCAGCTCGTGCCCGTTCGGGAAGGTGAGGTCCTTCTTCAAGCTGCAGGTGTAGATCGTCGGGGCGTCGTACTGACAGTCAGCCGCGTCCGGCACCGGTGTCGGCTTGTCCGGCGTGATCGTGAGCAGCGTCTGGAAGAGATTCGCCTGCAGAGTCCGCGAGCCGATCTCGTACGGTCCGGCCGGATCCAGCGAGGTGACAGTGTCGGTGATTGCGACCTTGAAGATCATCTGCTTCGCCGCGGCCGGTGTGCCGCCCTGACCGACGGGGTGGTCGTTCTTGCCACATCCTGCGAGCATCAGCGACCCCACCAGTACGCCGGCCATCGCCCGGCGCTTCACCGCTATCACCAATTCCACCCTCTCGACCCCGTAACGCGACTTCCGCACCAAGACGGTACTGCGCAAGAGGCGCACCACCGGTGGGAGGGTTCAGCCGAGCAGTTCGCGCAGAGACTGCGGGGTGAACGGTTCGAGCGACTCCGCGACCAGGCGACGCGGTGCGTCCGGGATCGCCACCCACTGCGGTACGGCGAGCACGAAGGCGCCGGCCGCAGTACCGGAAGCCGTGCCGCCCAGCGAGTCCTCGATCACGATGCAGTCGGCCGGATCGACCTTCAGCTCGCGGGCCGCGGTCAGGTACGGCTCGGGATGCGGCTTGCCGTTGCGAACCTCGTCGCCGGCCACCACCACGTCGTACAGGTCGGGCGGCAGGTGCGAGAGCACCGCGTCGATCATCACCCGGTACGACGCCGAGACCAGGGCGCACGGGATGCCTTCGGCCTTCGAGTGCGGTGAGGAGTTCGACCGCGCCCGGCCGGAAGTCGACCTCTTCCTTGAGGGTGTTGACCACCTCGCCGTACATCCGCTCGGCCAGTTCGTCGGGCTCGATCGCCCCGGCCGGGATCCGCGCCATCCAGGCGTCGACCGCGTCGGGCAGGCTGCTGCCGACCAGGCCGACGCAGTCCTCGACCGTCCAGGTCGCGCCGAGACTCCCCGAGCAACTCGATCTGCACCCGGGCCCAGACCGGTTCGGAATCCACCAGCGTGCCGTCCATGTCCCAGAGCACAGCGCGCAGAGTCATGTGCCAAGTTTCCCTTGCGCCTGTCGGCACCGGTACGCCGGGTCCGGCACGACACTTCAGCTCCGCGTGAAAGCACCCGCGTCCACCGGGTGATGGACGTAGGCTGGCACTCTGCTCCCGGCCGGGCCGGGAGCCACTACAGACGACTAGGACAAGGGGGTGGCGGGAGTGGTAGATCTCGCGAACCTGAGGGACCCGGTCGTGATCGCCGCGTTCGAAGGTTGGAACGACGCCGCCGAGGCGGCCACCGGCGCAGTCGACCATCTCATCGACGAGTGGGACGCCGAGCTCGTCACCGCGATCGACCCGGAGGACTACTACGACTTCCAGGTCAACCGGCCGCAGGTCGGGTTCGACTCCGACGGCGTCCGCCGGCTCACCTGGCCGACCACCCGGGTCTTCCTCGCCCGGCCGACCGACACCGGCCGCGACGTGCTGCTGATCCGCGGTATCGAGCCGAACATGCGCTGGCGCGGTTTCTGCCGCGAGCTCCTCGAACTGGTCGACGACTCGAACGCGCAGATGGTCGTCGTGCTCGGCGCCTTGCTCGCCGATGCCCCGCACACCCGTCCGATCCCGGTCAGCGCGTCGTCGTCCGACCCGGAGCTGACCGCGTCGTGGAGCCTGGAGCCGTCGACGTACGAAGGTCCCACCGGCATCACCGGCGTCTTCGCCGACCTGTGCGGCACCCTCGGCGTACCGTCGGTCTCGATCTGGTCCGCGATCCCGCACTACATCGCCGGCACCCCCTGCCCGAAGGCGTCGCTGGCCCTGCTCGGCAAGGTCGAGGCCCTGCTGGACCTCCCGATCCCCGAGGGCGATCTCCCCGAGCTCGCGCGCGCCTGGCAACGAGGCGCCGACGAACTCAGCGAGGAAGACCCCGAGGTCGCCGAGTACGTCCAGTCCCTCGAGGAACAGCGCGAGACGACGGATCTGCCCGAAGCCTCCGGCGACGCCATCGCCGCCGAATTCGAACGCTACCTCCGCCGCCGCAACACCGACCGCCCGGAGTAGTTAGAGCTTGACGCCCAGCAAGGCGTCGACTGCCTGGGCGACCAGGGATGAGGCTGAGGTGTCGTCGCCGTTGGAGTCTGCCCACTGGTCGACCGCTGCGAGGGCGGCGACCGTGTCGAGGTCGTTGGTCAACGCTGCCCGGAGAGCGTCGACCGCGGCCGCGCCGTCCGGGCCGGTGCCTCGACCGATCGCGCCGCGCCACAGGTCCAACCGGGCCTGAGCATCCGTCAGATCAGCGTCGGTCCAGAACCAGTCGGTGCGGTAGTGGTGGGCAAGCAGGACCAAGCGGATCGCCATCGGGTCGGTGCCACCCAGGCGCTCCTTCGAGACGAGGACGAGGTTGCCCTTGGACTTGGACATCTTCTCGCCGTCCAGCCCGACCATCGCCTGGTGTACATAGGCGCGAGCGAACGGGTGCTCCCCCGTCGCCACCTGCGCCCCACTGGCCGACATCTCGTGGTGCGGGAAGATCAGATCACTCCCACCACCCTGTACGTCGAACGTCATCCCGAGGTGCTTCAACGCGATCGCGGAGCACTCGACATGCCACCCAGGCCGACCAGGCCCGAACGGCGACTCCCACGACGGCTCTCCCGGCCGCTCAGCCCGCCACAGCAGGCTGTCCAGCGGATCCCGCTTACCCTCACGATCCGGATCGCCACCGCGCTCAGCAAACAGCGATCGCATCGTCTCGACGTCATACCCCGACACCTCACCGAAGCGAGGATCAGCCTTCACAGCGAAGTACAGGTCGTCGTCGACGGAGTACACGGCACCAGCTCGCTGCAGGTCCTCGACCGCGCTGGTCACCAGGTCGATCGACTCGACCACACCGACGTAGTCCTGCGGCGGAATCACCCGCAGCGCAGTCATGTCGTCGCGGAAGAGCTGGATCTCGGACAGCGCCAGATCTTTCCAGTCCACCCCGGTCGCGGCCGCGCGCTCGAGCAGCGGGTCGTCGATGTCGGTGATGTTCTGCGTGTAGTGCACGTCATGACCGGCATCGCGCCACAACCGATTGATCAGATCGAATGTGACGTACGTCGCAGCGTGCCCCATGTGCGTCGCGTCGTACGGCGTGATGCCGCAGACGTACATCCGCGCGGTCTCGCCGGCTGTCGGCGGCACCTCGACCAGCCCGCCGGACGCGGTGTCGTAGAGGCGAAGACGCCGGGCCGGCCCGGGTACGACCGGGATTTCTGGTTTCGTCCACGCCTGCATGGGACGGAGCCTATCCAGTCAGCGAATTCTCGCCGCGATCCGGTTCCATTCGGTGGATCGGGTGCGCGCGCCGACCCACCGATCGGCTACTCTCCGCGTCGATGAATACGCCCAACGAATTCAGTGGCCCGTTCCTGAAGTTCGGCGCCACTGTGGCCGCTGCAGCGATCCAGCAGCAGGACCTCTTCAACACCACCCTTGGTCCTGGCGATCGTTGGGCCGATCTCGAGCAACGGACGCTGACCGGCGCCGACGGCGTACTCGACGGCGTCTCGCTGCTCGGCAGCTTCTCGCACGTACCCAGACCTGGTTGTGGGGCTGGGCGAACCCGAGCTTCGAGCAGAGCGATCCGGCGATCGCACCGGCGCTGCGGATCCGCGACTTCGGCACGCAGTACGGCATCCCTGAGTTCACCACCGGCGAGCCTGAGCTGTGGGGCTTCCCCGCGCCGCATCAGGCGGCCACGACGCTCGCCATCGCGGCCGGCGTCGTCCTCGGTGGGCACGGCACCTGGTCGACCTCGATCAACGAGGGCAAGGGCGCCGTCTACCTGCATGTCGACGACAGCCGGCTCCCGATCGCAGGCTTCGACCCGATCGCGACGCCGCGGCTGCTGATGGCCGCCGTCAGCGCCTTCCCGACCGACCACCGCCGGGTCGTCCGCGGCTACCTGAAACACTTCAAGATCCCGTACGCCGAATCGCCGGATGCCGTGTCCGGTCAGGCCCCCGACGGCTCGACCATCACCGCCGGCTTCGACTCCTACGGCCGCCTCGACCGTACGACCGTGGAGCCTTAGAAAGCAGGCCAGGGAATCGCCGGCCAGTCGTCACTCGGCAACGGGAACGACCCGGTCTTCAGCAACCCCGCACACCGCTCGCGAGTCGCCGTCAGCTCGACCGACGTGATCAGCGAGAGCAACTCCTGCCCAAGCTTCCCCGCCAGCTGATCAGCGAGCTTCCGTACGTCGTCCAGCAACTCCCCCGGCACCGGCTCACCGGCCCAACCCCAAAGCACCGTCCGCAGCTTGTCATCAGCGTTGAACGTGACCCCGTGATCGACCCCGAACACCCGCCCATCGCCAGGATCGAGCACATGCCCGCCCTTGCGATCGGCATTGTTGACGATGGCATCGAACACCGCCATCCGCCGCAACGGATCGACCTCCGCATGCACCAGCGTCACCGGGTTGTGCCGGCCGTCCAGCGCATCGAGTACGCCGACCCAGCCCTTCGGCACCCGACCCTTGCGGAACGATGTCGACCAACTCGGTCTCGCCCGGTTCACGTTCGACCTCGTCGATCCACAGCTGGACCATGCCCTCGCCGAGCGGCCCGTCCCGCAACAGGGTCGGCGGTACGACGTTCCAGCCGAGCGCCTCCGACACGACGTACGCCGCGTACTCGCGCTGCGCCAGGGTCCCGTCCGGGAAGTCCCAGAGCGGCCGCTCCCCCTGGACCGGTTTGTAGACCACCGTCGCGGAGTCGCCGCCGAGACTGACCGACGCCTGGAAGGTGCCGTTGGAGGCCGCCACCAGCCGTCCGTGCAGCGCCAGTTCCCCGCTGCGGAGCAGGTCGAGATCGGTCATTCCGGCAGGTGCCTGCGGTAACCGTTGGCCCGTGGGCAGATGTGTCCCTCGGGATCGATCGGCCGGCCGCAGAACGGGCAGGTGGGCCGCCCTGATGCCACCAGCGCGACCGCGCGCCGGGCGAACGCCCGGGCCTGCTCCTCGCTGATCCGGACGATGAACACCTCGCCGTCGTCGGCCTCCAGTTGCGCCGCGACCGGGTCGGCCTCCTCCTCGGCCGGCTCGCCGACCACCACCGCGAAGACCTCGATCACGACCTTCTCGGCGTCGGCCTCCCAGGCCAGCGTCATCGTGCCGGCCCGGAACTCCTCCTCGATCGGCTGCTCGAGCGGATCGGTGTCGTCGGCCCCGACCGGCGTGACCGGATCCCGGTCGAACCGCCGGGCCACCTCGTCCAGCATCACGTCCAGCCGCTCCGCGAGCGCCATCACCTGTTCCTTCTCACAGGCCACCGAGGTCATCCGGGCACCGGCCCGGGCCTGCAGGAAGAACGTCCGGGCACCGGGTTCACCGACGGTGCCGGCGACGAACCGGTCCGGATCGTCATACGAATGCACTACGCGCGCCATGACCCTCTGACCCTATCTACGCGTCCGCCGACGACGGCGTCGGAGGACTGTACTGCGGACTTCTTCGCACCTCGTTTGGTCTTCGGAGCCGGCTTCGGGACCAGCGACGCGAGCTCGCTGCCGGAGTCGTTCAGCCGGACCAGGAACGGGCGGGTCGCGGTGTAGGTGATGATCGTCGTCGACGCGGTGTCGACCACGATCCGCTGGAACGTGTCCAGGTGCTGCCCGAGCGCGTCCGCCACGATCGACTTGATCACGTCGCCGTGCGAGACCGCAACCCAGATCGCCTGCGGACCGTGGCTCGCGGCCAGCGCCGCGTCATGCGCCCGGATCGCGTCCACCGCGCGCTGCTGCATCCCGCGCATCGACTCGCCGCCCGGGAAGGTCACCGCCGACGGATGCTGCTGCACGACGGCCCAGAGCGGGTCCTTGGCCAGTTCGCTGATCTTCTTACCGGTCCAGTCGCCGTACCCGCACTCGGTCAGCCGGCGATCCGTTGCCGGACGCAACGCCTCGTGATGCTTCGCGATCGCCGCGGCGGTCTGCTTGCACCGGTCCAGCGGCGACGTGACGATCGCCGCCAGCGGCAAGGCGGCCAGTCGCTCACCGACCGCGGCCGCCTGCTGCAGGCCGGCCTCGTCGAGTTTCACCCCTGGCGTCCGCCCGGCGAGTACGCCTGACGTGTTCGCACTACTCCGGCCGTGCCGAACCAGAATCACCGTGGGCATAGCCGCACGTTATCCGGTCGGCACAAAGCTGCGACGCGGTGCATGATAGTGGCCAGGTGATCGTCGACTGTGGGGTGTACGCGGACGGCGTCCGGCAGGATCTCGCCAAGGAACCGGAGACCGTCGCCCGGGCGATCGACGACGACACCGACTGCTTCGGCTGGGTCGGTCTGTACGAACCGTCCGCGGCCGAGATGGCCCGGGTCCAGAAACTCTTCGGTCTGCACGAACTCGCCGTCGAGGACGCCCTGCACAGCCCACCAGCGGCCCAAGGTCGAGCGGTTCGGCGACTCGATCGTGGTCGTCCTGCGCACCCTCTGGTACCCCGACGCCGGCGATGCCGTCGAGACCGGCCAGGTCAGCGTCTTCGTCGGCCCGCGCTATGTCGTCACCGTCCGGCACGGCGAGGGCGCGCCGCTGGCCACCGCCCGGGCCAGGAGCTCGAGGAGCGCGCGTCGGTCCTCGGCCACGGCCCCGCCGCGGTGCTCTGGGCGATCTGCGACTCGATCGTCGACGGTTACGAGGAGGTCGCCGACCAGGTCGAGATCGACGTCGACGAGATCGAGACCTCGGTCTTCTCGCCCGAACGCACCAGCGACGCCGAACGGATCTACACCCTCAAGCGCGAGGTGCTGGAGATGCGCCGCGCGATCATCCCGCTGCACGAGCCGATGGAGTCGTTCGCGCACGCCGCCGTACCGCTGATCAGCCGCGAGGCCGCGCCGTTCTTCCGCGACGTCGCCGACCACGTGATCCGGGTCTCCGACCAGACCGAGGCCCTCGACACCCTGCTCAGCTCGGCCCTGAACGCGCACCTGGCCCGCGTCTCGGTCCAGCAGAACGACGACATGCGCAAGATCTCCGCCTGGGTAGCGATCGCCGCGGCCCCCGACGATGATCGCCGGCATCTACGGCATGAACTTCCGCCACATGCCCGAACTAGCCGCTCACTAGGGCTACTACGGCGTGATAGTCCTCATGCTCGTCATCTGCACCACCATGTACGCCTTCTTCCGCCGCGCCGGCTGGCTGTAGCCGGCGTACGCGTACAGGTAGCGGTGATCGTGCTCGTTGCCAGCAGCATCAGGATGACGATGCCGAGCAGCACCCGGTAGAAGGCGAAGACCTCGGTGCTGTGCTTGGCGACGAACCGGATCAGCCAGGCCACCGACGCATAGCCGACGATGAAGCTGACGATCGTCCCGACCAGCACCGGCGCGATCCCGACGTCACCACTCAGCGCGTCCTTCAACTCGAACACCGCCGCACCCACCAGCGCCGGAATGCCCAGCAGGAACGCCATCCGCGTCGCAGCGACCCGGTCCAGCCCGCGGAACAACCCCGCGGTGATCGTCGCGCCAGAACGCGACACCCCGGGAATCAGCGCGAGGCATTGGATCACGCCCATCACGATCGAGTCGATCAGCGTGATCCGCGTCAGCGGCCGCGACTTGCTGCTCAGCCGCTCGGCCGCGACCATCACGAACGACCAGACGATCAGCGCACCCGCGACCCACCACAGGCTGCGCAGCGGCCCGGAGATGATGTCCTTCGCCAGGAACCCGACGACGCAGATCGGCAGCGAGCCGACGATCACGAACCAGCCCATCCGGTGGTCGAACTCGCCCCGGTGCTCGGGGTTGCGCAGCCCGCGGAACCAGGCGACGGCGTACCGGCTGATGTCCTTCCACATGAACAGCACGACCGCCGCGATCGCGCCGAACTGGATCACCGCGGTGAACGCGGTGACGGCGGGGTCGTCGATCTGCTGGCCGAGCAGCTTCGAGGCGATGGTGAGATGGCCCGTCGACGAGACGGGCAGGAATTCGGTGAGCCCCTCGACGATGCCGAGGATGATGGCGTCCCAGATGGACATGGAGTCTCAGTCACCGATCCCGGCGTGGTCGAGGGCTTCGGCGACGGTGCGGATCGCGGCGATCCGCTCCTCCACCGTCGACGCGAACGGGGTGATCGCGACGGTCGTCGTCCCGGCTTCGGCGTACGCCGTGAGCTTGTCGGCGATCCGCTCCTTCTGGCCGAGCAGCGAGACCGAGTCGATGAACTGCTGCGGTACGGCGGCCATCGCCTCGCGATGCTTCTTGGCCAGGAACAGGTCCTGGATCTCCTTGGCTTCGTCGGCGTAGCCCATCCGGACCGCGAGCGCGTTGTAGAAGTTCTTCTCCCGGCTGCCCATACCGCCGATGTAGAGCGCGGTGTAGCCGCGGATCGGGTCCGCGGCCGCGGCCAGGTCGTCGCCGACCATCACCGGGACGGACGCGACCGTGTCGAAGCCGTCCAGCGTGAGACCGACCTTCTCGCGGCCGGTCTTGAGGTGGTTCAACTGCTCTCCCAGGTACGCCGGATCGTTCAGGATGCCGAGCCAGCCGTCGGCGATCTCACCGGCCAGCTCGAGGTTCTTCGGACCGACCGCGGCCAGGTAGACCGGGACGTGGTCCCGGACCGGCCGGATCGACAGCTTGAGCGCCTTGCCCGGTCCGTCGGGCAGCGGCAGCGTGAAGTACTTGCCCTCGAACGCGACAGTCTCGCGGCGGAGAGCAGAGTTCACGATCGCAACATACTCACGCGTCCTGAGCAACGGCTGAGCAAAGCGCACGCCGTGCCATCCCTCGGACACCTGCGGGCCCGACACGCCGAGACCGAGCCGGAATCGGCCGCCGGAGAGCCGGTCGAGGGTCGCGGCGGTCATCGCGGTCATCGCCGGCGTCCGGGCCGGGATCTGGAAGACCGCGGCGCCGAGGTCGATGGTCGAGGTCTGCCCGGCGATCCAGGACAGCAGCGTGGCCGCGTCCGAGCCGTAGGCCTCAGCGGCCCAGGTGACCGAGAATCCGAGCGCTTCGGCCTCCTTCACCAGCTTGAGATGATCCAGATGGTCGTCGCCACCGAGGACGAAGCCGATGTTGAGTCCGAGTCGCATGACAGGCGAGCCTAACGAGCCGTTGTCGGCGCGCCGCAATAGGCTCGGCACATGCAGCAGCGCTATCTAGGTCACAGTGGCCTCGCCGTGAGCAGGTTGGGCCTCGGCACCATGTCCTGGGGCCGCGACACCGACGAGCACGAGGCTCGTGAGCAGTTGGCCGCGTTCGTCGCTGCTGGTGGCACCCTGATCGACACCGCCGCGGCGTACGGCGACGGTGACAGCGAGCGGCTGATCGGCTCCCTGCTGGGCGACGTGGTCGAGCGGGACGACCTGGTGATCGCGACCAAGGCGGGCTTCTCGCGTACGCCGGGGCGAGCGGATCACCGATACCTCACGCGGCGCGTTGCTGCGCGACCTCGAAGGGTCCCTGCGCCGGCTGAACGTCGACTACATCGACTTGTGGCAGCTGCACACCTGGTCGGACGACGTGCCGCTCGAGGAGACGCTGTCGGCCCTGGACTACGCGGTGAGCTCCGGCAAGGTCCGGTACGTCGGCGTCTCGAACTACGCGGGCTGGAAGTCGGCCCGGGCGGTCACCTGGCAGCAGGCGTGGCCCGGGCGCGCAGTACCGGTCTCCAATCAGGTGGAGTACTCGCTGCTCGCCCGGGATGCCGAGGCGGACGCCATTCGCGCCGCCGGGGGTCTGGGCATCGGCGTACTGGCCTGGTCGCCGCTTGGCCGGGGTGTGTTGACTGGGAAGTACCGGACCGGCATCCCGGCGGACTCGCGGGCGGCGTCTCAGCATCTGTCCAGATTCGTCGACCCCTACCTCGACGGCCGAGGTTCGGGCATCGTTGAAGCGGTGGCCCGGGCAGCCGACGGGCTCGGCTGGAGTCCGCTCGAGGTGGCGCTCACCTGGGTGCGGGACCGGCCGGGCGTGACGGCAGCGATCGTCGGGGCCCGGACAGCGATGCAGCTCAAGTCGGTGCTGGGGGTGGAAGAGCTCACCTTGCCGCCGGCCATCGCGGCGGCGCTGGAGGACGTTTCGTGAGGATGTGGAGGTGTGCGATGGCCGAATACGAGCTGCAACAGTTCGAGGTGTCCCGAACGGAGTCGCGTGGCGCGGTCCGCCGCCTGCTGACCGAGCACGCCGAGTACGGCGGCTGGGAGCTGGCCAGACTGCGCCGCTACCCCGACGGCACCCGCCGGGTCTGGCTCCGCCGCCGCATCATCAAGGTGATGCGGACGCTCTAGAGATCGTGTTGGACCCAGACGTTGGGTTCGACGTACACCGCGTAGCCGTGCTCGACATCGCACCGCACCGGGACGAGTGCCTTCGGCACGATCACCTCGCCGGTCTGGTCGAACGGCAGCCCGGTCCACTCGCGCCAGTTGTCCAGCGAGCTCGCCATCACCATCGAGGCCGGGGCGACCTCGATGATCTTGCCGCCCGCCTTCACATGCACCCGGAGCCAGGGATCGACCGGCAGCCCGTCGTCCCGGATTTGCTGGATGTACTCCGTCATCGGCTGCCGCGGGTCCTGCTTCCCGTTCGGGCGGACCGGCGCGTAGAGGGTCTTGAGCCCCATCGCTTGCACGGTCCGGCGCATCGTCGCGAGCATCTCGTGGGACAGGCCGCGGCCGAGGTGGCTGGCGCGGATGGAGATCTCCAGGGCGCTCGCCACGTTCGGCGTACGGCCGTTGCGATGGTCGGCGACACCCCAGAGCAGCGCCGTGTCCCAGCCGCCGGGCGGAAGTGCCGTCCGGTCCTCGTCCGGGAAGACGAACGGAATGCTGCGCCCCAACGCGACCAGTTCACCGTCGTCGGTCGCCACCAGCAGGTGCTGCGGGAACAACTCGGAGATCCTGCCCATCAGCGCGTTCCCGGTCGGATCCTGCTGCATGAACTTCGGCCACCCACCGCTGAACGTCTTCAGCTCCGGCCGAAACTCAGGCCGCTCGGCAAGGGTCGTGATCACGATTTCGCCCATGCCCCGCAGTCTCGCAGGGAGCACTCCCGCGCCGCAGCCCGATTTCCCGGCCCCGGCCGCCCGCCTCCACCCGCCGCCGGCTGACGGCCAGGACGCCGAAGGCGATTGCGCAGGTGAGCAGCCCCGACCAGATCAGCGTGTGCTCGGCACCCAGACGCGGCGATCACCGGTCCTCCGATGAGCAACCCGGCCGAACTCGCCGCATTGACGATCACCGTCTGCCCGGAGAGCAACGCCCGCCGCTCGGACCCGGCCGAAGACCTGGTGATCACAATCGAGATCGCCGCGATCCCCAGCACCACCGTCACCCCGGACAGCGCGCCGAACCCAGCCACGGCGACCGGCGCCGTCCAGACCCCCATCCCGATCCATCCCAGCCCCATCGTCGCCCAGGCGATCGTCGCCATCGGGATCGGCGGCACCCGCTTCACGATCGCCAGTGAAACACTCGTGCCGACCAGCGCGCCCACGCCGTACCCGAACATCCCCGCCGCCAAGTAGACCCCCGGCCGCCCGCGCGCCGCCCCGAGCACCGACAACCCCAGCGTGAACGCGAACCACGTCAACGCCCCGCTCCCCCGCATGATCCACCCGTAGAGCACCTCCGGCCGATGCTTGAGACTCCCCCGGATGGACGGCACCGTTTCCGCCTCCGGAGAGCGCTCCCCGACAACTCCGATGGCCAATCCGCCCGCCACCAAGACCGCCGCGGCCTCGATCCACAACAACCCGTCCAGCAACCCCACGGCCACCGCCGCAGCTCCGAGCGGCGGCCCGACCAACATCCCGACCCGCCGGGTCCCGTCCTGCCAGGTCAGCAACATCACCGCCTTGTCCGGACCCCAGCGATCCCCGGTGTCCGCCAGCAACGCACTCCGCCCCGGACTCGCCAGCGCATCCCCCAACCCCAGCAACAATCCACTGACAACCAGTACGCCGGCATGCAGCACCCCGAGCACCACAGCCAACGGAACGATCGCCAACGCCACCGCCTGAACCGCCGCAACAACCGCAAGCCGACTGCCGGAATCAACCCACTGCCGCGCGCGCCGAGCCCACCAAGGCGACAGCAACATCGGAATCCCAGCAGCACCACCCACCAGCCCGGTCGCGGCGACCGAACCGGTCTCCTGCAACACCACCAGCGGCAACGCAACCTGCGTGAACCTCAACGCCAGATCCGCAGTACCGCTGCCCAGCAACAGAAACAAGGCGTCTCGACGAGCTCTCACCCTTCAATCTTCGATCTCTCATCAGCCACTCGGTAGCTAGCGGCAACTACCTACCGGTCATAGCCTGTCCCTATGGCCTCATCACCATCGGTCGAAGATCTCGAGCTCGTCCTCACCATCAGCCGCACCGGCTCAGTCGGTACTGCGGCCCGCGAACTCCGCATCTCCCAACCCTCCGCCTCCCAGCGCCTGGCCCGCCTCGAGCGCACCTGCGAGACCCAGCTCTTCGTCCGCGACACCCGCGGCGCCCGCCCCACCCCGGCCGGCGCCGAACTCGCCCGCCGCGCCGAACACATCCTCGGCCACCTGTCCGAGCTGTACGACGCCGCCCGCAACGCCGCAGCCGGTCCCCGCCTGGTGATCGGCACCTTCGCCAGCCTCGCCCCGATCCTCTTCCCGGTCCTCGACGCCGAACTGCCGGAGCACGACATCGATCAACGCGTCGACCACGGCCACCTGCTCGTCGATCTGATCGCCGAGGGCACCATGGACGCCGCCTTCATCGCCATCGCCGACCAGATGGAACTCCCCCGCGGCGCCGTCGCCCGCCCCGTCGGCCGCGACGAACTGGTGCTCTTCGTCCCCAACGGCGTCGACCTCCCCCGCGGCGGCAAGCAACCCCTCAGAGACCGATCCGTCGCCTTCTCGACGTACGACCGAGGCAGCGACCAGATCTGCGCCCGCCTGATCGCCCTCGGCGCCAAGGCCCGCCGCGGCGTCACCCTCAGCACCACCGTCGCCATGGCCCGCCGCCGCTCCCAGCTAGCCCTGGTCCCCCGCAGCGCCCTGGCCCACGAACTCCGCCCCGGCGAACAGCTCCTCCCCGCTCCCTTCAAACACCGCCTCACCCTCAGCCTCGTCACCGGCCCCACCCCACCCCCGCGACTGCTGGCCCTCCTTCCCCAACTCCGCTGCGCCCTCCATCTCACCGCGATCCGCCGTTCCTGATTCGCCGAATTTCTGGTATGAATTCGCGACGGATTATTTCCCGAAAAGAGCGCCCGGGGATTCGCCGTCACCTTCCGATCACAACTGTCGACACGGTGGTGAGCCGGACATACACTCGCCGTGGGGGTGGGGGAAGTGCTGACAGATCTCTTCGATCTGCCTGGCAGAAACCGGCGGGATCGACCGCAGGCATGGGGGCGTGCCGCGGTCGGGACGCGGATCAGCGCGGCCGGAAACGGCAGCGGTCCGCGCAGCGACCGCCGGATACCGCGCGACCGGAAACGGTTTTCGCTTTCTCCTCGAACTTCGCCGGAATTCTTCCACCAGGCAGTGATTCCGGCCTTTCCTGACGAGGCCCGTCACCGACGAGGAGAACGCAGATGGCAACCATCGAGGATTTGTACACGTCGACCATGCTCAAACAGACCGGCTACCTGGCCACCTGGCTGCCGGGCACGGATCTGAAGCTCGGACTGATCGGCGAACTGCAGGGCAAGACCTTCATCCCGAAGTCGTCGATCAAGACCCTCGGCGTCGAGTTCAAGAAGGCCAAGGACCCGGCCGCGGCGAAATCGATGCAGTTCAAGTCGTCCGACGAGATCCAGGTCGACACCAAGCTGTCCGGCACCGTGTCGACCCAGGTCCCGTCGCTCCCGGAGGCCAAGGCCGGCGCGGCCGTCTCCTTCGGCCGGGAGGCGGGCGTCGTCTTCTCGGCCCGTGGCGTCGTGATCTCGCGGATCGAGGACATCATCGCCCTCGAGGACGCGATCTGGGACCTCTGGGACCGCTACCTGTGGGACCCCGACTGGGTCGTGGTCGTCGAACTCGTCACGACCGAGCGCGCGACCGTCCTGGTCTCCCAGGGCGGCTACGCCAAGGTCGAGCTGGAGGCATCGGCCGACGCGGCGGTCGGCCCGGTCGATCTCGGTGACCTGTCCGCCGACATGACCGTGGTCTCCTCCCACGGCATGCACACCCAGCTCGTCGGCGACGAGGGCCTGACCCCGCTGTTCCGGGCCGTCCGGGTGAAGAAGGGCTGGTTCGGCAACCCCAAGGTCGTCGGCGTCCAGGATGCGGCCGAGGCCTTCGCGCCCGGCATCGTCCCGCGCCGCGGCGCCGAACGCCCGGAGGGCTCGTTCATCGAGGTCGCGACGGACTGACGAGATGCTGGCAGGCAAGTGCATAGGCACCGATGCCGGCCGGGCGCCGGTGCCGCACCTCGACCCGGTAGCTCGCCCGGCATCAGGGCGAGCTCGACGCGCGCGTTGCCGCCCGGGCCGCCGTCCTCGACGTCGGCCAGGGCCGCGACCGCGCCGCCGGGTCCGTAGACGCGCAACGCGAGGTCGGTGAAGCCCGTCGTCGCGACAGCGTAGTCTCCCGGCTCGCGGACCTCGAACGCGAAGAGTCCGACGTCGCCGGGCTGATCGATTCTCGCTCTGACCGGGCCGGCGTCACACTCGAGCAGCACAGCCGCCGGATCCGCGAACGGATAGTGCTGACCGATGAAACTGCGGTCCAGGTCGGAGAGCGCCAGGTTCCAGCCGACGCTGTACTTCCCACGGGTCAACGCTGCCGGAATCGGATAGATCATGATCGAGGCCGGATCGAACTCGGTCGACTGCGCCTGCGTGACCGAGTACTTCTTGATCACGTTGAGGTCGACCTGCTCCGGCGTCCACGTGTTCGGCGGGCGCGCGTAGTACTGGTAGACCGCGCGCAGGTCCCACGGGATGCCGGCCTTCGGACTCGAATGCTCGTGCACACAGCCGAGCGCGTGACCGAACTCGTGCAGCACGACCCGCTGGCAGAGGTCGGCCGGACTGTCATCGGTCAGCCGGCCGAGATTCATCGTGGCCGCATCAGCCGGTACGCCGAGTGCCTCGGTGCCGACCAGCGACCACGCCGCCCCGGGCGCGAAGCCGATCCGGATCTCCGCCGTACTCGGCTCGTCGACCACCTCGAAGGTGATCCGCGCGTGCCGGCTCCACTCGGTGGCGATCGTCGCCACCTTCGCCCACACCGCCGGATCGCCGTCCAGGAAGCCGACCCGCAGCACCCGTCCGGTGCTCCACATCCGGCCGGTCTCGACCGCCATCCGGCGCGCGTTGCGGCGTCGCCCACTGGCGTCGTACTCGTCCGGAGCGTTGGCCGGGCGTTCGGCGACCGACTGCTCGGCGACCCGGAACAGGTCGTTGTCGGGCACCACTCGATCGATACATGCGCGCACGCGGGCCATGGTGGTCAGCGTCGCACCACGGCTCCGCGGAGTACAAGGACGGACTGCTGATGGCCTTGCGATTCGTCGTGACGGTGAACCGGGACTGGGAGATCGACGTCGCCTGTCCCGACCTGGCGGACTGGAAGCCCGACGCCGACGGACCGGCCGCGCTCGGTCGCCTCGACGACGGCCGCGGCGGCTTCGTCCCGGCGCCGCCCTTCGTACTCCATCCGCCCGACACCGATCACCGCACCCTCGCACCCCATCCGGACGCCGCCGCCCTGATGGCCCTGTACGACGCGGTCCGCACCCGCGTCGCGACCCCGGCCGAGCTCGCCACCTTCGGCCACTACCTGTTCGACGTACTGCTCGACAACGACCGTTGGGCCGAGATGCTGCAGCTCGCCGACCAGGATCGCGAGCTCGAACTCGCGCTCGCGCTGCCGCCCGAGGACATGAACCTGGGCCGGCTCAACTGGGAGCTGCTGCGCTCGGACGCAGGCTTCATCGCGGCCGGCGCACACGGCGTACGGGTCGCCATCACCCGACTGGTCGTGCCGCACCACCCGACCGTCCCCGAGCAGCTGGACGTCCCGCCGCGCGCGCTGTTCGTGATCGGTACGTCGTTGCTCGACCGCGACATCCGCCCCGCGGCCGAGCTGCACACCCTGCTCAAACTCGCCCGGGACGGCCGCGCGATGCGCTACCGGGTGCTCGAACGCGCCAAACCCAGCGCGATCCGGAAGGCGATCAAGGACTTCCAGCCGGAGATCGTGCACTACATCGCGCATGGAGGTGCCGATCCGGAGACCGGCCGGGTCTATCTCGAGCTGAACACCGACGACGACGATGCCGATCCCAAGCGGTACGCCGAACAGATCCTGAGCGACCTGCGCCAGGCGGACAAGCCGGCCACGATCGTCGTCCTGAGCGCCTGCCTGACCGGTGGCGCACCTGGGGCCGAGCGGCTGTTCGGCGTCCATGAGGCCGCGCCACTGGCCGCCGCGCTGGTCGACGGCGGCATCCCGATCGTGGTCGGGATGGCCGGCCAGGTCGCCGACATCACCAGCCGGCTGTTCGCCCGGACCTTCGGCGAGTCGCTGATGCACGGCCGGCCGTTGGTGATGGCAACGGCCGATGCGCGCGCGACCGCGTTCGCCGACCCGGCCGATCCGATGTCAACCATCGACTGGGCGCTGCCGGCAGTCTTCGTCTCCAGCCTGGTGCCGACCGGCTTCCGGGCCCTCGACGGCGAGGCCACTGCCGCACTCTGGCGCCAGATCGAGGGCTGGATCCGAGCGTACGACGGCGGCCACAAACCGGTCTTCTGCGGCCGCGAGGCCTTCCTGCCGATGTTCCACAACCTGTTCGGTCCGGACGCCACCAAGTTCGGGCTGGCCGTCTACACCGCCGGCGAGAACACCAGCGGCACCGGCCGGACCCGGCTGCTGCGCGAGCTGGCCACGCACGCACTGCGGGACGGACATCTGCCGATCCTCATCTCGCTGGAACGGAAGACTCCGCTGACCCCCGACGAGCTCGCGCGCGCATTCGTCCGCGAACTGTCCCGCGTGCGAGTCGACGTACTGGAGATCGGCGAGGCCTACAGCTCCCAGTTGCGGCTGCTCGACACAGCCGGCCGCGACGCCCTGCATCGCGACGTGGCCGGCGCCCTCGACGGCGACACCGTCACGGTTCGTGCAGTCGGCCGGGCGTTGCGGATGGATCTGGCCGAGCTCCGCAAGGACGCCCGGGCAGAACTCCCGTACTTCGCGAAGTCGGCCGGCCAGGTCGTCGTACTGCTTGACGACATCGACCGCTTCGCGGAGATGGTCGACGACGTTCTCGGCGACCACGGCCTCTTCACCGTCCACGGCCTCGGCACCGCAGCCGATCCGGTCCCGGTGGTCCTCACCTGGACCCTGGGCCGAACCGGTGACCCCTGGCTGAACCAGCTGGTCCCGGGCCAACAGGCACAACCTCTCCTGGAGGTGGCCGAGCTTCGTCCCTTCAATGCCGGTGATGCCGAAGACCTCCTCGCCTACCAGACCGTCCTCCTCAACCCGTTCCAGCCGGCGACCGCACCAGAAACCAACGTGCTCACCCAGGCCTGGGTCTTCAACGCAAGCACCAGCGGCGACGCGCTGGGCCGCTGCTACGCCGACCTACGCCGCACAGTCAACGGCATCCCCCAGAACTTCCACCTGGAGGACTTCGAAGCGTGGGCCCGGGTAGCGGCCGACGACGGCGTCCTGGTCGTCGCCCGAGACGAAGACCGCCTCGCAAAGATGGTGAGCCGACGATGAGCGCCGAGCCGACGGTCCAGGACCGGCAGCGCCGGATCGCCCGGGAGATCGCCGACGAACGCCGTACCGCGCTGGACGAACTCGGGCGCGAGGCGATCGGCTGGCTCGCCGTCGTACCGTCCTGGACCCGGCCGCTGGCCCGGGCCTGCGACTTCCCCAGCCCGGACCTCGACCAATTCATCGAAGCGGCCCAGGCGGCCGGACTCTGCCGGATCAGTCGGGCAACCCGCGCCGACGAATGGCAGGAGCTCCGCCTGCTCGTTGCCTTGGTCCCCCATCTCTCACCGGAGCTGGTCGCCAGAGCCCTCGACCTCGCGCTGGCAACCAGCGACCCGGCCGTCCGGGCCGGCGCCCTGGTCGACCTCGCGCCGCGCCTCGACCCTGACCAGCTCCAGCGGGCAGTCGACGCAGCCGCGGCCGGAGACGCGCTCGGCGAAATGAGCGCAACCGCCTTGGCAGGCTTGCTTCCTTGGGTCTCGCCGACCGAACGCGACCGCCTGCTCCCGATGGCGATGGCAGCTGCCGCGCAGATCAAACGAGTGGACCGGAGACCTGAGCTGATGGGCCGGCTGGCTCGGCTGGCGGACGGCGATTTCGCCGCGGCCGCTGTGGAGGCGGCCAGGGCTGTAGATGATCCCTACGACCGGGCGAGTGCCCTGGTCGGCCTCGCAGATCTTCTGAACGATCCGGACGAGCTGCTCACGGAGATCGACGAACTCAAGGATCCCGCCGAGCGAGCCACCCTGCGCCTCGACCTGGCACCTGCTCTGACCAACCCGGTAGCTGCTCTTCAACTCGCGGCCACTGAAGCCTCCGAATGCAGCGACCCTGGCGAGCGCAGCAGACTGCTGCTGGCAGTGACCAAGGCGCTGGCAGGCAGGGATGTGGGAGCAGCCGCCAACGCCGCCCAGGCGATCGAGGACGACCCCACCAGGGCGCTCGCTTTCGGACATCTCGCCGTAGTCGGCACCCGGCCTCTCGTTGCCATCGTCATCACCAGGAAAGGCGATCCACCCCACAGATCGATCTCGCCGCTCGACCGGGCCAAGGCCTTCGTCGCTGCCATCGGTGATCCCGTCCTCCGGGCGACAACCCTCGCCTCGATCGTCGACGACGTTGCGGACCGAGGCGGCCCGGCGCTGGCTGAGCTTGCCCGGTTGGCCGTCGCTGCCGCCGACCAACTCCCTGAGGGCTCCGAGCTGACCCGCCCGCTGGGCGTCCTCGCCCCGGCCCTCGACCGAGCCGGCTTCCCCGCCGAGTCCGCGACGGCAGCCGAACGAGGCCTTCGCGCTGCAGAGCAGATGGTCGACCTGCCTCGCCGGATCCAGGCCGGTCTGACCTTCACCCGGTACTTGTCCGAGGACCAGGCGACCCCGGTGCTGCAGCAATACGTGCGGGAGGTCCAGACGGTCGACGACCTCGCAGTACGGACTGCTTTGCTCGGCAGGCTCCTGCCGCAACTGTCCGAGCCGCAGGCCGCGGACCTGGTTCAGGTGTCGGCGACTGTCGTCCGCGAGCGAGGCAGTGCTGATGCCTTCTGGATGCCCGAGTCCGCTCGCGCGGAACTGCTCGGCCGCCAGGACGGCGTACGGCAGAGAGCTTCGGAAGCCGAACTGCACAGCCTGGTCGCCACGGTCGCGAGCAAGGTTCTCGCAGCACCAGAAGAACTGCGAGCGACCGGCGCGATCGTTCGCTGGGCCGCCCTCGCGCATCAGATCGGCCGACCCGACGCGGCCGCCGAAGCAGGTCGGTTCCTCGACCGCCAGGTCACTCGCGCCCTGGACGCACAGGACCTCCCCAGCGCGGTCGAGTGGACCGAGGCCGCATCCTTGCTGGCCTCGACCCTCGGCAACGAACTCGAGGGATCCGTCCGCTACGCGCGGCGCCGGATGGAACTCGTCTATCGCCAGCGGCAGGAAGCACGCAACACCACTCCCCTGCTCGAGCGCACCGAACAACTCGCCGCCTTCGAAGACCTCCTCAACGGCGACGACGACACCTGGGCCCTGCATTTCCTAGGTTCCGGCGGCGTCGGCAAGTCCACCCTGATCAGCCATCTCGCCCGCAATCCCGAGGTGTACGCGATGGCCGTCGGCCGCGTCGACTTCGACTACCTGACGCCGGACTATCCACTGGAACGCCCCGGCCAGTTACTCCTCGAACTCATGGCGGAGCTTCAGCTCTACGCGACCGAAGAACACCAGGAGAATATCGTCGCCGCATTCCACGGCCATGTCCTCACCCTGCACAACCGCTGGGCCTCGATGAACCCCGCCGAACGCCCGCCCAGGCCGATCGAAGACCCGGACTTCTTCGCCCTCCTGCAGAGCTTCTGCTCGTATCTGATCCTCCTCCAACGCCGGGTAGTGATCTTCCTCGACACCTGCGAGGAACTCGCCCGCTGGCAACCCGGCGACGCCTTCATGCCGAACGTCGAGGCGACTTTCAAGGTGATGGAGCAGCTCCGCACGATGCTGGCCGAGCAGGGCGTGGACCTGCGCGTCGTCTTCGCCGGCCGCCGACCGCTTGCCATCGGCAACGGTCCCGGCGACGGCCGGCCGACCTGGTCCGTCCGGCGCCGCGAATCCGCGCGCCGCCTCCCCGTCCGCCCGTTCCTGCGCCTGCACGAGGTCCAGGGATTCACCAGCGAGGAGGCCATCCGGTACCTGCGCGAAGTCCGGCTCCTCACCGTCTCCGAGGAACTGCTCGTCGAGATCCTGGCCCGCAGCCAGGACACCCGCAAACGCATGATCAAGTGGCCGAAGAGCCAGACCCCGCCGACCGAGCGACGCTATCTCCCGTTCGACCTGGCCCTGTACGCCGACTGGGCGCTCGCCGACAGCAGCCTGACCGCCGAAGTGATCCGGCGAGGCGAGGTAGATCCCTACATCGACCGCCGCATCGTCGGCCGGATCAAGTCGGCCGGCACCCAAAGCCTGCTCCCGGCACTCGCACTCCTGCGCCGGGCCGACGCCGCCCTGCTGGAACGCGTCTTCAGAGGTTCGCCAGAAGACTTCCGCCCCGCCTTCGAAACGCTGGCGGACCAGGAATGGATCCGTCGGCAGGTCAAGCCCGAATCCCCTTCGGTGGTTGAGCTGCAGGTCGAGCCGAGACTCCGCGAGCGCCTGCTGACCTACTACCAGAACGCCAGCCGCGTCATCGCGCTGAACAACGCCCGGGACCTCCTAATCGAAGAACTCCAGGACCGCCTCACCCGACGAGACCTCAGCCGGCTCCCACCGCTCCTGATCGACGACGCCGTACAGCTGCTCGACGACGACACTGCCACCGACCAGTTGCACGCCCTCATCCTCGATGCCGCAGGCAAGCAACGCTGGGACTGGATCGACGCCCTGATCCGCCAGCTCCTCGGCGAGGACGGCTTGCTCGGCCGCCGCAAGGACCACCCGGCCCGCGCGGTCGTCGAGGCAGCCCACGCTTCCTGGCTCATCCACGCCAACCGCGCCACCGAAGCAGTGCCGTTCTGGAAGGCAGTGCTCAGGTCCTCGGGCAACGACCCCAGCGAGACCAGGCAGGAATGGCTCCACAATCGAGCAGTTCTCGGTCTCTTCACGGCCGGCGAAGACGTCGCTCCCGAGGCCGTCATCGACCTGCTCACAGACTTCGACTCCCCTGCCGCCGATCGCGGCAGCCTCGAAGCCGTCCAGCTTGTTGCCTCCTGCTGCGCGGCACTCCAAGTGCTGACCGATCAGTACGACGACTTCGCCTCTGAACCGGCGCTGCTCTGGTGTCTGAGCGTCTCCCAGCTCGACATCCCTGAGTCCCTGAAGGCCTATGCCCTCGGCCTGGCCGCCCGCTGGCAGCACACCGTCGAGCCGCAAGAGCGCGGCTACCTGATCAGCATGGCCACCACTACGGCCTCCATGATGGAACCCACCACCAAGCAAGCGTGGCTCGACCTCGTCCTGCCGGCCTCGCTGTCCGACCGTATCCGCTTGGAGCTGTTCATCCAGCTGCGGCGGACAGGTGCGACCCCTCAACCCGGCTTGTTCCACACCTGGGCCGCTGAGGCCACCCCAACGATTGACGGCGAACGGCTCCGATCCCAACTGCTGGCGTCCCGGCTCGCAGACGCACCCGAGATCGAGGAGGTGCTCCGCCAGCACCAGGGCTGGGACGAGTACGACGCCGACCAGCAACCCGCGTGTGCCGCGCACCGCGACACCCCACCCCTCTTCGCCACCATCGCCCACGGCTTCCTGATCCTCGGCGACTTCGAATCCAGCCTGCGCATCCTCGAGACCCGTCTGCGGTCCGCCTCGACCACAGACCTCGCGACAGCCCGTGCCGCGGAACTAGGCATCCTCAACGTCGTCCGCCGGATGCGCCTGCCGACCCATCGCTCCCTCGTCAACCACCACGCCCGCTCCGAGGATCCCGAGCTCCGCGCCGCGGCCCTCGCAGTACTGGCCCTGGATCGCCCACCCGCCGAGATCCTCGACGCGGCCCCCGACATCTGGCGCTACCAATCAAGATTCGACCCAGGCAGCTGGGAACGCCTCCGCCACCTAGGCGAAGCGGCCGGCTGGACCCAAGAGCGAGACTGGACAACCGCGGAGCGCCTCGACCGCCTGGAGTGGCGTGCCTTGATCGACAGTGGCCGCAAGACCCACCCGATCGAGCGCGAACTGCGTGAGGTCGAGGATCCCCGTGACGTCCTCCGGCTCAGCGCCTTCGATCTGTCGACCAGGAAGCGGCTGCCCGACCTCGAGACACTGGTCGGAAAACGCCGGCTGGGCGAGCTCGCCTTCGAGGAAGGCGAACTCCTCGCCCTCCGCCTCCCGGAGCTCGGCGCCGGACTGCTCGACCGCGCCGCCGACCTGCTGTCCGAGGCCGGAGACGACCTCAACGCGCGACTGGCGAAACTGCGCGCCGCGATCGCCCGCGCCCACGCCGAACCCGGCCACCTGTCGAGTGCCCGTCACCACGAACTCAAGTCAGCGACCGCCGCCATCGACGACGCCGGCCACTTCGTCGCGGACACCGAGTCGCGTGGCGGGTGGGAGCTACGCCGCAGTGCCGTCGCTGAGTGGACCGCCTTCGGCGGCGGTTCGCGACGGAAGAGTTCGCCCGTGATCGAACTGCGTCAGGACGGGCTCGACCTCCCGCCGGCCAAGTCCTCGTGGTGGTCCAGCCAGTCCACCCTGGTTGCCGGGCTCTCTGTCGCGATCGCCGTCCTCGGAGTGCTGTCCGGTCTGTTGAAGGTCGGCGTCGACGCGAGTGGCTCGGAGTTGCCGTACCTCGGGTCGTTCGGGATCGTCGCCGGCGTGGTGTCCGCGCTCACCTTCGCCGGGGTGCTCGTCGCGCGGACCCTGCGCAACGGCGTACGGGGCATCGTCGGATCGCGGTCCGACGTACGGATCCAGATCCGGGCCGGTGATCCCGTCTCGGCGAGGACCGCCTGGCCGGCCGGTGTCCGCGCCTCGCTGCGGCTGCGGATCCGCCGGTCGGCGCTCGCCAAGAACGTCTCTTTCCGGCAGGGGATCACGCTCGTCCTCGACTTCTACTCGGCGCTCTTCGGCCGGCGTACGGCGCGGATCCTGGAGGCACAGACCTCGGTGGAGGAGTTCGCGGCCTGGCAGACACCTCGCCTCGCGACCTATCCGCTCGGGATCACCGACCTGCCGGCGGAGATCATCGATCCGTTGAAGTCCGCGCAGGCCTCGAGCAGCAGCGCCGTACTGCGCGTCTATCTGGATGTGCCGACCGAGCTCGCGGGGCTGCCCTGGGAGGCGATCCTGATTTCCGCGACGGCTGACGAGCAGCGAGCGGCGACGCCGTTGCAGGTGAGCCGCATGTCGGGTGCGCTCGCCGACGTACCAGCGCCTCCTCACCAGACCGGCGTTGAGATCCAGGCACCGTCCGCGTGGATCCGCGGACTGAGTGATCTGTGGGCCGCGCAGGATCCGGCCGGACCGTCGCCTGCGCAGTCCGTGAGCCGCGCTGCGATCGTGCATGCCATCGGGCGTCCGGTGACATTGCGGTCCGGGTATCAGCTCCAGGTGTCCGAGAAACCTCCGATCCGGCTCGATGTCGAGGACCTGACCGCGGGCGAGGACACGGCGCTCGTCGTACTGCAGGCGCCGCCGTATCTGCTCCAGAGCCGCACCGCCACGGACCGGGAGGAGATGGCACGGCTGAAGCTGCTCGCCCATGCTGTCTTCGCCAACGGCACCTGGGCGGTCGTCGTCGTACCGACCCTGCCGCCGCAACTCGCCACCGCCGTCGGGCAGGAACTCGCCACGGCGATGAGCGGAGGTGCGGGACGGTTCGCCAAGTTTGCTGCGGACGTACTGCGGCGGATGGGCGAACGCGAGGATCCACTCGCGCGCCGACTGCGGCACGCCCACGTCGAGGCGCAGAAGCTCATCCGGGACGGGCCCCACTGGGCTACCGATGCCGACCGCCAGTTGGGCGACGAACTCGCGAACGACCTCTGCCTCTACATCCGCGATCGGGGACCACTGGGCTGATCGAGCAGGATCGTGCAAGGAGTCCGGACTATTGCCCTAACACCCCTTGCGGTGCCGTTGGTTGACTGGGACAACCAACGAAACGCGAAGGAAAACAGCTCATGCGAGTCGCAATAGTCACCGGGGCGAGCTCCGGCATCGGTAGTAGCGCAGCCGTCGAGATCGCCCGTCGAGGCGACGGCGTCATCCTCACCTACGGCAGGAACAAGCAAGGCGGACTCGACACCGTCGCAGAGATCGAGAAGCTCGGCGGTACGGCGGTCGCCCTCCCCTTGAACCTCGGCGACAGCAGCACCTTCCCGGCCTTCCGGGACGCCGTCGCGGACGCTCTCAAGACGACCTTCGACACCTCGTCCTTCGACTACCTGGTGAACAACGCCGGCATCGGCGCCAGCGCGCCCTTCGAAGACACCACCGAAGAGTTCTACGACCGTCTGTCGAATGTCCTCCTGAAGGGCCCGTTCTTCCTCACCCAAACGCTGCTGCCCTTGCTCGCCGACAACGGCGCCATCCTCAACATCTCCAGCGGCTCAGCCCTCGAATCCGCCAACGTAGAGCCCGGCTACTCGGTCTACGCCTCCCTCAAGGGCGCCCTGCTCGTCCTGAGCCGCTACCTGGCCAAGGAACTGAGCCCCCGTGGTATCCGCGTCAACTCCATCACCCCCGGCCCCACCCGCACCCGTCTGGGCGACGACGGTTTCGAGAAGTACCCCGAGGTCATCCCCGGCCTGGTAGCCCGCACCGCCCTCGGCCGCCTCGGCGAACCCTCCGACCTAGGCAAAGCCATCGCCGCCCTACTCTCCGACGACCTCGCCTGGACCACCGCCCAGAACCTCGACGTCTCCGGCGGCTTCAGCCTCTAGCCCCGCGCTACCCTCCAGATGAGACGGTGCGCTCCTCGGTTCGGCCCGAATGTCATGATCTGAGAGTGAGCACATCTAGCGCCTGTACCCGGACCTGGCAGCCAGTCGATCCGATGAGAGGCCCGCGATGACACGGGTCGCAGTCACCGGGAGCAGCGGCAAACTGGGCAAGGCCGTGGTCGATCACCTGCAGGACCACGGCTGGGACGTCGTCGCCCTGGACCAGGCTCCGCCCGCCCGGTCCGGGATCACCTCGACGCAGGTGGACCTGACCGACTTCGGCCAGGCCTACGAAGCTTTGGCCGGCATCGACGACCGGCATGACGGTGTCGACGCGCTGGTCCATCTGGCGGCGATCCCGGCCCCGGGCCTACGGGCGAACGCCGCGACCTTCCAGAACAACATCACCGCGACCTACAACGTGTTCTCCGCGGCGCTGCGGGCCGGCGTACGCAACATCGTCTGGGCATCGAGCGAGACGGTCCTCGGGCTGCCGTTCGACGAGGACCCGCCGTACGTGCCCGTCGACGAGGACTACCCGCCGCGCCCCAACAGCACGTATTCGCTGGTCAAGACGCTCGAGGAGGAGTTGGCGCGGCAGCTGTGCCGCTGGCATCCCGACCTCAAGCTGCTCGGGCTGCGGTTCTCGAACGTGATGTATCCGGAGGACTACGCGACATTCCCCTCCTTCGACGCCGACGCCCGGCTGCGGAAATGGAACCTGTGGGGTTACATCGACGCCCGTGACGGCGCTCAAGCAGTACGCCGGGCGCTCGAACTCGACACGACCGGCACGGACGTCTTCATCATCGCCAACGCGGACACGGTGATGTCGCGCCCCAACGAGGAGCTGCTGGCCGAGGTCTTCCCCGGCGTACCGGTCAAGAAGCCCTTCGGCCCCAACGAAACTCTGCTCTCCATCGACAAGGCCCGGCGCGTGCTCGGCTACGAACCGCAGTTCTCCTGGCGAGACTAGCGGTCAGGCCTGGGCGAAGAAGCGGTCGAGGACCCGGGAGCCGAACTCCAACGAGGTGGTGGGGACGCGTTCGTCGATGCCGTGGAACATGCCCATGAAGTCCAGGTCCGGCGGCAGCTGCAGCGGTACGAATCCGAAGCAACGCACGCCCAGCCGGCTCCACGACTTCGCGTCCGTGCCGCCCGACATCAGCAGCGGCGCCGTCCGGCTCTGCGGGTCCTCGGCTGCCAGGCACGCCTTCATCGCCTCGACCAGCCCGCCGCTGAACTCCGTCTCCAGCGCGATGTCCTCGATCACCGTCTCACGCTGCACCTTGTCGCCGAGCAGCTCGTCGATCGTCGCGAAGAACTCGTCCTCGTACCCCGGCAGGAACCGCCCGTCGACGTGCGCCTCCGCGTCGCCGGGGATCACGTTCACCTTGTAGCCGGCGTTCAGCATCGTCGGGTTCGCCGTGTTCCGGATCGTCGCGCCGAACATCCGGCTGAAGCTCCCCAGCTTCGCCAGCGTCGTCGTCATGTCCTCCGGATCGAGCTCCGTCCCGAGCACGTCCTCGAGCGACTTCAGGAACTCCTTCACCGTCGGCGTCAGCCGCAGCGGCCACTCGTGATTGCCGATCCGCGTCACCGCCTCGACCAGATTGGTGACCGCGTTGTCGTTGTTCACCATCGACCCGTGACCCGCCGTACCGCGAGCCTTCAGGCGCATCCAGTTCATGCCCTTCTCGGCCGTCTCGATCAGGTACAGCCGCAGGTCGTCCTTCACGGTGAGCGAGAACCCGCCGACCTCGCCGATCCCCTCGGTGCAGTCCGCGACGGTGTCCGGGTGATTGTTGATCAGCCACTGCGCGCCGTACGCGCCGCCGGCCTCCTCGTCCGCGGTGAACACCAGCCTGACCGGCCGCCGCGGCTTCGCCCCGGCCCGCTGCCTCGCCCGTACGACGGACAGCACCATCGCGTCGAAGTCCTTCATGTCGACCGCGCCCCGGCCCCAGACACACCCGTCGAAGATCTCGCCCGCGAACGGGTCGACCTTCCAGTCCTTCGGATCAGCCGGTACGACGTCCAGGTGCCCGTGCACGAGGAGCGGGTCCGCACTCTGGTCCTCGCCTTCCCAGTGCGCGACCAGCGTCGCCCGGCCCGGCTCGGACTCGTAGATCGTCGACTCGATCCCGACCTCGTCCAGCTTGGCCGCCACGTACTCCGCGGCGTCCCGCTCCCCGTTGCTCTTGCCGTTCCCGTAGTTCGTCGTATCGAACCGGATCAGCTCCGAACAGAGGTCCACCACCTCCGCCTCAGGCGTGTACGAACGGTCGTCTGTAGTCGGCGTAGTCATACCGCCATCCTCGCGCACCGCTTCCCGCAGAGCACGTCGAGGCTTCCTCTCTGCATCTCAGCCCATCGTTACGGTCAGAGCACGCTGAGCCCGTACATCTCCCCCAACGGATCCGAGATCAACTCGATCCGCGCCCCATCAGGATCCTTGAAGTAGATCGACGTCCCGCTCTCCTCCATGTACTCCACGTTGGCTCTGTCCAGATTGCCCTTCAACTTCTCCCAGTTGCCCGGCTCCACCGAGATCGCCATGTGATGCAGCCCACCCAGCACCTCGGCGTACGGCCCCAACTCCAACCCCGGGAAGTCGAAGAACGCCAGCAAGTTCCCGTTCCCGATGTCGAAGAAGAAGTGATTGGACCCCTCGTAGTCCCGGTTCCCCACGATCTCCGTCAACGGAAACCCCAACACCCCTTGATAAAACTTGATCGTCTCCTCAACGTTGCTACACAGCAACGCCGTGTGATGCAGCCCCCGAGCCGACGACCCTGACCCGCCCTTCAGATACACCCCCCGAAGCCGCTCCCGCTCACCCTCGATAGCTGCCAAATCAACGTCCGCCATCACCCTCACCCTCCTCGTTGAACCTCGAACCACCCCCATCGAACACCCCCACCCACCCGATGTGAATTCCCCCCATGTTCTTTGCTACTGTTCTCCGGTCGGCATCACTCCGGTGACGCAGACCACTCGTCCGGGTGGCGGAATAGGCAGACGCGCTAGCTTGAGGTGCTAGTGCCCTTTACGGGGCGTGGGGGTTCAAGTCCCCCCTCGGACACGCAACTTATCCACACGGTCGGCCATCGGGTCGACCTCCACGTCGACTATCTGGTCGGCGTGGTGATACGTCAGCGACAGCCGCAGCGAGCGATACAGCTGACGTCAGCTCCTCCGGCTTCAGCTCGTTCCGAGCGCCTGCCCGATGTCGCCGAGCTGGTCGACGTACGCCTCCAACTCCTGACGGGTAAGCACCTGCCTCGGCGAGGCGATGCGGCCAGCGCCGCCTCAGCCGCATGCTTCTCCGCAGCCGCCGCGTTGTACTGCTCGCGCAACTCGGCCGGATCCCAGCCCGCATCCAGCGCCTTCCGCATCCGGTCCATAGCGATCTTCGCCGCAGCGACCCGGTCACGCAGTCCTCGACCTGTCGCTCCTCATGCCGATCTACGGTGTCGTCCGCCTCGAACAGAGTGCTCGACCGTCTCCGCGCGATGCAGCGGATCGAACAGACTGACCGATCCACCGATTGATTGCGGGCGTGACGACGATCCTCACGAAGGTAGATCTGCCGAGGATGCGCCAACGCGGTCGCCGATCCCGGCACCAGCGTCCGCGCGTTGCACCGGTAGTAGATCGTGTCCCCGCGCCGCGCCGCCCCCTCCATCTTCCGCGCACAGATCCCGCAACTGATCCTGCTCCCGCAGCGCATAAACCCGCTTGCTGCGAGACCCGGCGCCGATCGACGCGACGACCAGCCCGACTTCCCCCGCGCGCTTCCGCTTCCGCTGCTCGAGCTGCAGCCGCAGTGAACATCTCCACCGACACGATCGCCGGATGAGCGGGCTCCCGAGACCGCACGATCTTCGCCTGCGGCGACCGCCGGAACTTCACCACGTAGCCGGCCGCCACATCATCCGGATCAAGCAGCTCCTCGACCTTCTGCCACCGCCCGTAGATCGCGTACCCCGTGTACCGCGGATTGTCCAGGATCGCCACCACAGTCGAGTGCTGCCAGCCGTCCATCCGTCCGATGCCGGTTCTGCCCAGGCGCATGCGCAGACGGACACGGCACGCCCTCTCGGTTGAGCTGCTCGACAATCGCCTTCGTCCCCCACCCTGCCAGGTACAGCTCAAAGATCCGCCGAACGATCGGCGCCGCCTCTCATCGATCACCAGACCCGCAGCCGCTGCCCCTCCTGCGCCTTCCGCGGATGCGGATGCGGCCCGCCATCCACCACCAGATACCCGTACGGCGGCCGCCCACCCTGATACCGCCCATCAATCAGCACCTGCGCAGCCATCGCCGCCCGAACCCGCCGCTGCACATGCTGCCGCTCAGACTTCGACAACCCACCAGTGATCGTCATCGCCATGTCGTGCACCGTGTTCTCCGGATCGAACCGACCCCCAAGACTCGGTATCCACAGCGACACGCCATACCGATCAAACTTCGGCCACGTCAGACTGAACTGATTCCCGAACCAGCACCGAGTCGCCTCACCCACCACCAGCCCGTCCCACCCACGCCCCGGATCCTTCAGCGCCCGCAGCACCCGATTCGCCTCGTCCCGCCGCTCCCAAGGCAACGACCGAGACTGCCCAATATCGAAGAACTCCTCAACGATCTCCCCACCCAACGGCTCAACGAACCGAGCCGCCTCCCCCACCTGCCACGCCTTCGACGTCGCCGGATCCTGATTGTCCTCAGTCGAACACCGCCCATAGAACGCCAGCCGCCCGACACCACCGCCCGCCGCCGGCCTGAGCCGCCAGCGCCTCCATCCCCAGCAACTCATCCAGAGTCGCCCACGTCCCCATCGCCGCTCAAGATGCCTCCTCCTCACCGCCAGCGTCCACCGCCGCCGCTCCATCCTCGCCAGTCCTACAACAATCCGCCGCAGAACACGAGCCGCCTGTGGATAAACCACTGGCACCCATCGGGCAGCCTGACGTCGAGCATGGGATCGCGCCCGGACTCCCCCAGATTCGCCGCATCCTGATCGTCAGCCACTTGAGCTCAACGGCCAGTCCAGCAGGCTTTTTGGTGGCCCGAGCGATCGCATTACTCATCAGTGCGCATCACGCACCACCACTGGTCACTCTCGCTCGAAACCTGCCGACAAGAATCCGAAGTCAGGCCGTGCGCATGTCACCTGGTCGCCACCCCAAGGCCAGGTTCATTCGGCGGCCCAGCGCGACAGCCGTTGCGAAAGGGCCTGGGTGATGCCGACAGGCGCATTTCACGGAGCGAAGCGTCTCCGGCCGCAATGGTCGGCCAGGACTCCAGCTCATGCGCTACCGTCGGCGCGTCTTTGGCGAGAGGCGTCCGCCAAGGCAGTTTCTGCTTCTTCTGTAGGCGCCCGACAAGCACGATGGGATTTATCTCGAGCTCACTCGCCTTTTGAGTCACCCAGGCTCGACTGATGACCTGAGGAAGACTCGCTAGTCCACCAGGCAGGACCCAGGTTCCCGCGAGCTCATTTGCTTCCAGCTCACCTGAATCCTCTAACTCTTCATCGTCAAGCGTTTCTATGAGCAAGGATTCTGGTGTTACGTGCCCGAGCGCTAGGTGAGCAACTTCATGCAGCAGGGTGAAGAGCACTTTATCAGAGGCGTCTTCCGCGCCCCGAGAGACCAATCACCGGCATATCCCCCAGGAAGAAGGCGCAACCGTCCATCTTCGCGCCAGGGAGCGCTTCAACGTAGACCAGGCAGACACCGACCGCACCGAACAGGGCCGGCAGCTCCCGGAAACCGTCCGGCGTGATGAGGAGCTTCGGGAAGCCGAGCCGCCAGCTCCCCCAGAGATTCGGTGGAATATGCGCCGATGCGCCCGCCCGCGTCCTTGCAACCTTTCGCACGCATCCGACCCATGAAGTCTGGGTCGGCGTGAGCGGATCCTCATCGTTGCTGCGGCGCGCAGCCAGCACGAAGGCTGGATCGTCATCGATGGACGCGAGCTCGTAGAGGTCCATGATTTCCTGCTCGAGCTCTTCGAGCGTCCGCCCGGTCAGGATCTGACGCTTTCGGAGAGCAGCTACGGGTGCGAGTTCGTTGAGGCGAGCCCGGCGGCGAACCCCGTCGAGCTCGCGCACGGTCTCGCTATCCTTCGCCTGCAGTGCGAGCAGATACGCGTTCTGCAGGTTCAGCCAGAACTCCGGGCTCGACCCCAGGGCGGCCGCGATCTGGGCAGCCGACTCGCGCGTGATCTCTTTTCGGCCGTTCACGATCTCCGAGACGAACTGGACCGGCCGCTGCAGGACCGCCGCGAAATCGGCCTGGGTCCAATGGCGTTCGTCGAGCTCTCGGCCCAGGATCTCGCCAACCGGAACCCGAAGGGCCACCTGTCCAGTCATCGCTTGTCCGTTCCTCGCGTCGATACACCGAACACGGCGGTCATCGGCGTGCTGTCCGTCTCGAACGTGATGGTCAACAGGCGGATATCGCTCAGAATCACCACTGCACCATGGCCGCCGGCAGAGGCTGGTAGCCGGAGAAGGCGCAGGATGAGCAGGTCAGTGTCCGCGACGGCGGCGTCCGCGCACTGCACCACCAAGCGGAAGTGGGCGACCTCCACCGCATCCCAGCCGACGGGCTCGTAGGCCGCGTCGGACGCGATTCGATGCAAATCGTCATCCGGATACCTCAGCTGCAAGTCGGTACTTCCCGTTCGCCCGTACGCCGAAGCCGTTCCACACCGTAGTGGATCCCAGGAGCCGGGCACCGCGGGCGACACGCTCAGTGTAGCGCTGCCTCAGCCCATCACCTAAGGGGTGAATCCCTGATGTGCTACCGTCTTGATGACGGGCCAGCGCGGCCCGCGGATCCCGAGAACGAGGAGCAGGGACGTGACCGAGCAGGAGAAGAAGTCGCACACCATCGTGGTGAACGGCCGGCGCCGGGAGTGGGACGAGGACGACATCTCGTTCGAGCAGCTCGTCCCGCTGGCGTTCCCGACCCCAGCGCCCGGCGGCAACGTCGAGTACACGATCAGCTACCGGCGGGCGCAAGGCCACAAGCCGGAGGGCACGCTGAAGGCCGGCGAGTCGGTCAAGGTCAAGGAAGGCATGATCTTCGATGTCACTGCCACTGATCTCTCGTAGCCCTGACCTCGAGGAGTTGCACCTCGCCGGGTACGCCATCGAGGTCAGGTCCGCGTTTCTGGTCGTCGCCCAAGTCCCATATCTGGACTCCAACCTGACCGTTCAGCGAGGCACGCTGTACTGCGCGTTGGAGCTCGCCGGCGACCGGACGGCGCAGCCCACCGACCACACGATGCTGTTCGAGGGCAGTGCTCCGTACCGTGCTGACGGCGGGCCGCTGACCATCATCGCGAGCAGCGCCCGCCAGAACCCCGCCCGCGGCGTCTCGGCAGACCACGAGTTCTCCCGCAAGCCCACCGACAACGGCAACCGGTACCGCGACTACGCCCACAAGGTCACTACCTACGTGTCACTCCTAGAGCGTGAAGCTCAGGGCGTCGATCCAAGCGTGACGGCGCGCACGAACACACCGGTCCCGGTCAGCGAAGACGAGCAGTCCGTCTTCGTCTACCGCGACACGGCCTCACCCCGGGCCGGCATCGAGCCCGTCACCGCGAAGCTGGAGGTCGGGCCCCGTCGCCATCGTCGGTCTGGGCGGTAGCGGCGGCTACATCCTCGATCTGCTGGCGAAGACTCCCATCTCGGAGATCCACCTGTTCGACGGCGACCGTTTCCTCCAGCACAACGCCTTCCGCGCTCCTGGCGCAGCTTCCCTCAGCGAGCTCGAGGAGATCCCGAGCAAGGTCGACTACTTCACGCGGATCTACTCGCGGATGCACACCGGCATCCGGCCGCATCCGTACCCGATCCACCCCGACAACACGTCCGAGCTCGCCGAGATGTCCTTCGTCTTCGTGGCCGTCGACGACAGCGAGGCTCGCCGCGACATCTGCACCGGCCTCGACAACTCGGTCTCGGCTTCGTCGACGTCGGTCTGGGCCTGTACGAAGCCGACCAGATGCTCGGCGGACAGGTCCGCATCACCACCAGTATCCCCGAGAACCGCGGAGCAGCGCGTGCGCGGCTGCCGCTTGGCGCTCGCGACCCGAACAACGAATACAAGTCGAACGTTCAGATCGCTGAGCTCAACTCCCTCGCCGCGTTGCTCGCGGTCATCAAGTGGAAGAAGCTCGTCGAGTTCTACCAGGACACCGACCGGGAGACCAGCACGGTGTACGTCGTCGGCGGCAACTGCGTGATCAACGAGGACCGGGTGTGAGCAGGCTCGCCCACTACACCCACGAGTTCGTCGAGTTCATCCCCGACGAACTCGAGCCTGGCGTTTTCTACGTCTCCACCACCTACGCCACCGCGGCGCACCTCTGCATGTGTGGCTGCGGGCACGAGGTCATCACCCCGATCACGCCCCACCAGTGGCGCCTGATCTTCGACGGCGCGAGCGTCTCCCTCGCGCCGTCCATCGGCAGCTGGAGCCTCGCCTGCGAGTCGCACTACTGGCTCGACCGCGGGACCGTCAGCTGGGTCTCCAGGTGGTCGCACGACCGTGTCGAGGCCGGCCGCGCAGGGACCCGACAGAGGCTTGAGGCCGCCACGGGCAGGACGACGGATCACGCTCCTACCAGCCCTCCGGGTTCGCGATTCGGCTGGTTGCGCGGTATCTGGGCCGCGCTACGCCGCTGAGCAGGCGCCGGTCAGCTTAATCAGGCGTGGTTTGTCGGTGAGGTACGGAAGGATGTTCGTGTGACAGGACGCACCGCGTCATCAGGTGGGTCTGAGAGCCACCGGCGTCCAACCCAGGCGACCATCCGCGAGCTCTACGCGACGGCATTCCGCTGCGGGAAGCCCGACTGCGGCAAGCCGCTGTACGCGATGAACAACGACACCGGCGAGTTCGTGCTCAACAGCAACGTCTCGCACATCTGTGCACGCGGCGAGAATGGGCCGCGGTGGGATCCGGAGATGACCGAGGAGGAGAACCGCAGCCCCTCGAACCTCATCCCGATGTGCTTCGACCACGCGAACGAGATCGACCTGGTCCCCCGACCGATACCCGGGTGACCTGCTGCGCGCATGGCGGCAAGGGCAGATCCACGACCACCTCGATCGGTAGAAGAGCTGGCAGCTCACCGATGCCGAGGCGACGAGGTCATCCAGGTGTCGTTCAGCCCGAGCTCCTACGGCATCGCGAACGCGGCTGCCACCGGCATCCTGACCACCGCGCAGGCCGTCTGCCGCTTCGTCGAGACTGCCCGGCAGCAGCGCGACCGCCCCGCGCGCGCCGCGGCGGCCTGGCAGCAGATGCGAATCCGGGTACAGCGCAGCATCCCGCCGCCTGGGACGCGGAGACGGGAATCGCTCCCCCCGGTCGAGCCGGCGTACGTCGAGACAGCGCCGTACCGTCGGGCGATGCACGAGGCTCTCCAGACCGCATTCGAATCGCTACGGCCCCTGCATGCCGAGATCGTCGCCCACTTCCCGGCGTCCGTGCCACAGCTGAGCACACCAGCCCCCGGTGCGAATGGGTCGACGCGGCTGCACGACGGGTCCTCGAGGCATCCGCTCACTCGCCTGGCGACCCGCCCCTGGATGATGACCTCCTCCTGACGACCGCGATCGCAGAGCTGCTCCGGGCCTCCGAGGCGCTCAGCGCAACCTCAGGCGGCCTCCCGGCAGCACAACGACCAGCTTCCCCACCAGTCGAGTCCCAGCCTGCCGAGTCCGAATCACCCGCTTCTGGCGCGAACACCGGGAGCTCTTGGCCCGAGCACGCCCGTGGGCGCGAGTGTCCACCCGTCCGTACGACGCGGCCCTGTACGCCGAACTCGTAGCAGCCCCTCCAAGGTCTTCGACCTGCCTGTGCTCCCCCTGCACAGAACCGTCGGCTTCGACGGCGCCATCCAGCTCGCCGCCGATGTGGCCCGGAACGCGGACCCTGCGGTCCTGACAGCACACATCAACGACGCAGCCGATCAGAAGCCGCTGGGCTACGCCGTCGGTCTGGTCAGAAGTCTCATGTTCATAGCCGAGGACACGGACCGCGCGGACGTGGCCGCCCACGCGAGACAGCACGCTGTCCAGCTCCTTTACGACGCCGACTGGACCAACGAGGACCTCTGGACTGACAACCGCTACCACGTCCATGAGCTTCTGGGGTGGACCTGCTCGATCAGCACCGATGCCGAGGTGCAAGCACGAATCGCTGACGGCGATCGTCGAGCAACCCGCGCTGCTGGACTCCATTCTGCTCGGCATCGTGCAGTACGCCGTACCGCTGGATGACGACCCTGCGAGCCAGCCAACCAGGCCGTCTGGCCTCGATCCGCGAGCTCCCGCGGTGGTTCCCTGTAGTCGAGATCGTGGCCGCGATCCACCGTGCCTACCCCGACATTCAGCCATCGGGTCGCCCGACTCGACCCACACGAAGCGCCTCGCCGCGCAGGTCCTCGGGCTTGGCCGCCTGCCGGTCCTGAGACGGGGCGTGCCGCAGGTTCACGGCGCGCAGCAGTCAGAGGGTCGCGTACGCAGGCGGTCGGTTCGATCCAACTACGTGACGATCAAGATCGCCACACCAGCGCCGTGGTGGCTACGACTTGTCGAGCGTTTGCCTGGCCCGGACTTGGCCGGGAACGCCGCAGAAGTGTGCCGCCGCCAGACGAATGATCTTCCCGTCGTCTCCACGACCTTGCCAGCGCTCCTGCGCGAGGAGCTTGAGTGCAAGGCGCCACTCGACGATCCCCGGAAAGGTCGACACGGGTATGGTGCCAAATCCAGCAATACATT
>CAVUFT010000018.1:0-550461 GCA_963740725.1 uncultured Actinomycetota bacterium | reverse complement strand
GCAGCTCTGCGGTCGGGTCGAGCGCGACACCCATCATCGCGATCCGGGCGGCGCTGGACTTGCCCTGCTCGGGTGCGCCACCGACGATCGTGTTCCGCCCGGTGATCGGCACGTAGATCTGGTCACCGCGCAGCGTGCGGCCCGCCGGGACGCCCTTGAACACGTCCACCAGGCCCTCTTCGAGCAGCGGGTACGGCCCGGCACCCTCGGCCAGCGCGCCCTTGTCGGCGACCCACAGGTCAAGGATTCCGGCCTCGTCACCGCATGGTCGGCCACACCTCGGAGGCGGCCCGGTGAAGGCCGGTCGCCAGGTCGGTGCGGCGCTTGGCCGATCTCGGCGGCGGGCACACCGGCAGGCAGCCGCACCAGGCGTGCGTACCGCGGCCCAGCTGCCGCGCCGGCGTGATGAACTGGAGCTTGTAGCCCTCCTTCAGGTAGCGGGTGATGTTGCGCGATCCGCAGCGCGTCCAGCGCCCGGGCGATCGTGGATTCATCCACCGTCGCCTCGTAGTGTGTCGTCGCTGGTGGTGACCAGCCAGTTCGGCGGCTCCGCGCGGCGCTTGCCCTCGCGGTACAGGGCCAGCACGAGCAGGAACGGCGCGGCCATCAGGAACAGCCCCCACACCAACGACACGGCAGCGATCACGAAACCGATCACGGCGAAGAACCCGAGCCAGACGCCGGTGAACGATCCGTTGCCGGTGAGCTTGGTGAGCACGGCGATCACGAACACCGCCAGCGGGATACCGATGAGCGTCGCGGCGAGCACCTTGACCAGGCCGATGAACAGCCGGGGCAGGTCCATCAGCCGCTTGTGGCGGCGCTCGGTGGCCATCTCCTTGCGGTCGGCCCACTCCTTCAGCGCCTCGCGGTCACCGACCGCCTCAGCGGCCTTCATCTGACGCCGGTAGACACCCATCGTGGAGGCGTCCCAGGCGCGCTTGGCGAACGACTCCGCGCCCTGCACCACCGTCCAGGTGTGCCGCAACGTCGCCTTGCCGACCTTCACGGTCGGCTCGTGGGACTTGACCGCGACCGCCGCCGACTTCGCCACCCGTGCCGGTGCCATCGCACGGCGCACGACCAGCGCGCCACGCGACTCCAACCGCCGGTCGAGTTCGGCCGACTCCTCCTCGGACAGCACGTGAACGCTCGTCGTCGTCGGGGTCGTGAACGTCGCTGTCGTTCACGGTGTCGACCCGTTCGGCGTTCACGTGAACGATCGGCTGAACGTCGTCCTGAACATGTCCTGAAAGCCGTCGTGAACGTCGCCGTGAACGGTCTCGTGATCGGTGCCGTGAAGCCGGTGAACGTTGTCAGGTTGGTCTCACGGTTGGTGGTCGTGCGTCGTTCACGAAGTCCTCCTTCGGGTCGTGCCGTGGGGGTTGCGGGCTGTCAGAGGGGGTGCTGGCGGTGGCGCTCATGCGGCCCTCGTCTCCGGGGTCGGATGCGGGGGCCGGTCAGGTCGCCGACGTCGTGTCCGAGCGATTCGGCGACGGCGGCGACCAGGTCGCGGGCGGCGGGCGGGGTGACGGCGTTGCCGAGCTGGCGGACCTTCTCGCGCTTGTTGCCGAGCACGACGTAGCCGGGCGTGAACGCCATGCCGGCGCCGATCTCGTGCGGCTCCAGCATCCGGAACAGGCAGTCATCGACGGCCGGGGTCGAGTACTCCAGCAGCGACTGGTGCCCCGCGGTCGTCAGGGTCCGCAGCGATTCACCAACGGGGGTGGACATCTCGGCACCGTCGCCGGTGCTGGAGTTGTTGCGCATCACCAGCGCGAACCGGTCGTGCGCGGTGAACGTGCCGTGCGGGTCGTCGGTGGTGCGGGCGGTGGCGTTGCCGTAGTAGGGCATCAGCAGGCCGTGGTGGTTGCCAGCGGCGGCGAACGTGTCGAACACCTGCCCGACACCCTTGGCGGTGTTGTTGGCCCGCAGCGGCACCACCAGCGCTTCGGACTCGTTCGCGGTCCGGGTCCGCATCACGTCCAGGACACCGGTCGCGGCGTCGTTCCAGGTCCCGCCCGCGGGGACCAGCAGCGCGGACTCGTTGCGGGTCGTCTGGGTCCGCAGCACCGCCGTCACCGGCGCGGCCTGCTTGCCGTCGCGGCCCTCCATCGGCACCACCAGCGGCGCGCCCGCTCGCGCCTGGCGCTCCAGCGCGGCACGCGATCCGGGCCATGGTCTTGGCGGCCAGCGGGCGCGCCGGTCGCCGATCCGCTGACCGGGGATGGTCCAGTCGATCGCCGACGCCGCGGGCAGCCAGCCCGGCTCCACGACCTGGTTGCGGCAGGCGACGCGCGGGCAGCGCCACACGTACTGGGCGCGGTAGCGGCCCCACGCCTTGTCGGGCTTCTTCCACGCCTGCATCGCCCGCACGACCTCGTCACAGCCGGGGCAGTACGCCAGCGGGCCGGGTCCACCGGTCCAGGTCCGGGCAGCGGTCGCCTTCAGGTGCGCCACGACGTACAGCCGGTCCCGCGACTGCGGCGCCGGGCAGCCCGCCGGCCTGGGCGTGCATCGAGTTCAGGTAGACGACGTGCAGGCAGTAGCCGAGGGCGTCCAGCGCGGCCCGCCAGGCGGGCCACAGCACCCACTTGGCCGCGTCGACGACGTTCTCGACGATGACGACCGGTAGCGGTGGTGCTCGGCGAACCGCAGGACGTCCCACATCGTCGCCCGCGACCGCTCGGCGGCCTCGTCGCGGCAGCGTCTGCCCGAACAGGTCCGGCGTCGAGTCGACGTTGCGCTTGCGGCCCTTGGCCTGGGAGTGGTTCGTGCACTCCGGCGAGGCCCACAGCATATCGGTGCGCGGGTAGCGGCGCGGGTCGACCTGGGAGATGTCGGCGCAGTCGTGGTCGGTGTCGGGGTGGTTGGTGTTGTGGGTCTCGACCGCGAGCCGCCAGTGGTTCGCGGCCATCCGCACCGACACACCCGGCACCATCGCCGCGCCGGTGGACGAGCCACCGGCACCGCAGAACAGGTCGGTCATCGTCAGCGTCAGGCGTTCCTTGCCATCGAGGTCGTCAGCCGCCTGCTCGATCGAGGTCACCGCAGCGGTCGTCACGGGGCGAGCGTCGGCTCGAGTCGCGGACACCGGCGGCGACCTTGGCCGACAGGCCCGCAGAGACAACCGGTCGGTCTTGCGCGCCCACGCCGGGGGTCACCTGTCATCGGGAGTGAGCTCGGCGTCGGCCTTGGCCAGGCCGCGCCGCGACGTAGTCGGCCAGCAGCATCCGGCCCGACCTTGGCGCCCTTGCCGGTCTTGCGCGCCACGGCGACGGCCTGCGCGGTGCTCCGGGCGCGCACGGTGGCCTTGGCGGTGCCAGGATGGCGCCTCGGGAGATGCCCTCCGGCCGTCCGGGTCCGCAGGAGGCCGCTTCCAGCGGCTGGCCGGGAGCGGGGGGCATCTCCTGGGTCACCACCGGCGCGGTCAGCGGCTCAGCGGCCTTCTGCGGGTCGGCCAGCGCGGCGGCCTGCTCGGCGCGCAGTACCGCTTCGGTCAGCCGGTCCCGCAGTACCGGCGCGGTCTCGGCGGCGCAGAACACCAGCAGCGGCGGCACCGAGTGCAGCACGATCCCGGCCACGTCGCCCTTGCCGAACGACGCCCAGGTGTTCATCACGTACGTCGCGGCGAACGCGAACCGCTTCGTCCGGCGGATCCACCGCCGGTCGTCGCTCACCTGGTACCGGGCGGTGATCTGCTCCGCCCGCAGCACCGCGATCAGCACCAGCGACACCATCGGGTCCAGCAGCCACGCCGCGATCCACGGCAGCGACCCACCGCCGCGCCGCCGGCGGCGAACGCCTGGACGTTGACCATCGTGAACGCCAGACCGAGCACGATCCCGACCCACATGCACCGTCCACCTGCGTGCGGATCGACTCCACCCGCAGCGCCACCACGTCCGGGTGCGTGGACAGCGCCCGCACCTGCGACGCCTCGGCCGCCGACGCCCGCAGCTTGTCCACCCCAGTCGGCTTCGCCCGTCTGCCCCGCGGCAAGCAACCTCGCTCATCGTCATCGCTTGCCTCCGACGGTCATCGCCGTGCGGGCGTCGGCCAGGAACCCGGCCAGCACCCACAGGTCGCCGTGGGCGGTCGCGGCCTCGGCCGACACCGCACCGGCCTTGCCGGCCGGGATCGCCGCCGCACAGCACGAACCGCGACAGGTGCTCGAACCGGGCGACCACTCGCCCTGCACGCCTCGCGGGCTCGACCCCAGCCGCTCGGCGTACACGTCGGCCAGGTCCACCGGGCGGCGCTTCACGCGGCACCGTCCGCAAGACTCCTCGTCGTCGGCGGCCAGCTCACGGCGGGCGGCCAGGACGCGGCGCTCAGCGCGGCGGATCCGGCGGCGGTCCAGAGCCGACGCGGCGGGACCAGCGGTGATGTGGGGCGATCTCAGCGTCGAGCAGGTCCAGCTCAGCCTCGATCAGCGGCCACTCGTGCTCGATCGCGGCCAGATCGGCCGCGTGGGCTCTTCGCCGTAATAGCGTGAAGGTGGATGATGTTCATGGGTTGTGCTCCTCTCGTCGAATGGTTAGTGCGACCCAGACGCCTCGGCGGCTGCAACCGCCGGGGCGTCGCTCTGTCGGCTCGAGCTCGCCTAATACAGCGCCGACGCTGTACAGCTTTACAGCTATCGCGCTGTATTGCAAGACTGGGGTCGTCGGCATGTCTCAACAGTGCCGCCGAGGGACTCGTGATGAACTGACCACTGGTACGGGTTGCTGACGGTCAATCGAGGCGCGGAAGGCGGTGCTGACCCGATGGCGAGAGGTCAAACCCTGACTGGGCGCAGGGTTCCGCCGAGACGCCTGAACTGGGCGTGGTTTCGGGTACCTGTTCAAGCTCATGCGGGCGCTCTCGGCTGCACTCAGGTAGACCTGGCCGAGCGGCTGGGCGTGGACGACAACACGATCCAGGGATGGGAGAGCGGCCGGCGGCCGCTCTCCGCCCTGCGCGCTGTCGATCTGACTCGCCTCTGCCAGCGCCTGACGTGATGGGCGTGCCCGCGGTCGCGACCTCCCTGCTGATGCTCAGCCGTCGAGGCGGATGCGTTCCTGACGACAGCCGTCCGGGCCGGGGGTCGCCGTTCCGGTGTGGGACAACCCGCTAGCGAGCAGCGTCCATCGCCGAAGCTTCGTTGGTCTTGTCACCTGGCCCTTCACTGGGATCGTCCCTTCGTCCGTTCGGCACCTACCCTTGCCGAAGGCGCGGGGTCCGGTTGCTGATCGTCCCCAGCTATCCAGCGCGATGCGGCGGCAGTTCTTCGATCAAATGCTTACGTCCGCAGAAATGGCAGGAAATACGACAACATTACTCAGGCGTCAGGCAACTTATATGCTGGCATTTGATGACAGGAAAGAGTCCGCCGAATGGTTGGCGCGGGAACATCGGCGTACCGCGGTGCGTTCTATTGATGACAAAGCATTTGCCTTCAGGAATCCTGAGCAGAACTGCTTCGCTGGCAATTGCGCGACAAGGCGATTTGGAGCCGGTACGCCATTCATCCAAGGGACCCTTTCAAATGAAGATCAGACGCTCGCGAGCCTCACCTACTGGGCATATTGGTTGGGCGAGATCCCCGATACGTTCGCTGACGACGGTCAAATGGTTGAACTTGCCTCCCGCTCATGGTCTGGGCGGCGATCTCATAGAACACCTCGATTACCCACTTCACGATCCACGTAATGCCGAAATGAACATCCATAGCTTGCTGTGCCTGGTTATGGCGCGAAGGGAGCTTCTTGAATCCGATCCGGATCTGCGTCGGCGAACCACCCTTGCAATCGATCAAGCCGATGCCGGTGAACTTGGACGACACGCCAGGCAAGAATTGGCAAATCTACGCTTTGCGACTCAGCTCGCAGGACAAACTAAAGGAGCAGCGGAATGAGCGACGACCCAGAAGGAAGCTGCCGCCATCGCTGCTTTCGCTTTCGAGATGGGCGTGCTGAAGCGTCAGCGCCGGTCCGGTTGGTGGCACGCCGCGTGCGGGATCCGGAGTCGATCGCGGAACACAGCCTGCGCGTCGCACAGCTCGCGGGGCTGATCGCAGCGGCTGAGGGTGGCGACCCGGCCAAGGCGGCGTACATGGGTCTGTGGCATGACTCGCAGGAAACTCGGATCGGCGACATTCCTCACAGCGCGCGTCCATACGTGCAGGCGACAGGAAACGTCGCGATCACTGTGGACCAGGTGGCGGGCATGGCTGAGCCGCTCGCAAATTCCGTGATTGGAGCAGTCGAAGAGTATGAGGCTAAGGAGTCGCTCGAAGCGATCTGTGCCCGAGATGCTGACAAGCTCGAATGCCTGATCCAGGCGGTTGAATACCGCGACCTCGGTGTGCAGCGGGTTCCAGTTGGATTGATTCATCAAGAGCGGCGTTGAAGACGAAGACTGCGCAGCGGGTGGCCGATGTGGCCCTCGAAATTTCACCTCTGAGCTGGCGGGAGAAATGACGCATGAGCGACAAAGGCACGCATGAGCTTCCTGCGGACTGGTGGATGACTGATGACGTAGCCGTGTTCTTGGGTGTGTCCAGCTCGACGGTGCGAGCATATGCACCCCGCGACCAGATACCGCCACCTGATCGGATGTTCGGACGCTCACCCGGTTGGAAGCCTCGGACGATCCAGACGTGGCACGCGGGCCGGCCTCGGAAGTCGCGAGCGGGCGTCGCTGACAGGACTGAGCCGATCGGAGCTGGTCGGGCTCCCCTGACAAAACCTCCCTGTGCGGGGGTTTTGTCAGTTTTGTCAGTTCTGTCAGGCCTTCCCCGGGCGGAGGTTCGGGAGGTTTTGTCGGTTTTGTCAGTTCTGTCAGGCCATGTGGGTTGAGGTGGCCGGATCTGCCGTACGCCATGCGCGGACACGCGCCCGCGCGTTAGGTGCGCCGATCTGGGCAAGGTATGAGCCACGCGCTGGAGAAGAATTCCCAGGTCAGCACGGTCGAGCCGTTGTGCGAGCCGCCAGTGCGGGCCGTCTGCGGTGCATACCTCCCGTGTGAGCCGGTGCTGCCCTCGGTCTACCGGAAGTTGCCCCTCGCCCGGCGAGAGGAGCAGGGGGAGGGCATCTCCTCGGGTCAACGGGAGCGGGGGCATCGAGGGCCTTGTGGGGTTTCGATCTGACAGTCAAGGTTGTTGACATGCCCATCGGTGGTACTGCCAATTTTGACGAGCTCGCGCCGATCTTTTCCGATGTTGAACGCTGGAAGAACGCGTCGGAACGTCAGTCGCTTCCGAGTCCCGCGCCGAGATCAGCGCTCGCCGAGGACGTTCTGCGCCTTGAGATCTATCCCGGCACGCACCTCTTTAGGGCTGGCGTTAACGGCGCAATAGATCATATGGATGAGTTTCGCATACTAATCGTCAAAGCTCAGGCCCTGCACCTGGTTGCGCCCGTGACACTCCTCCGTGCCGTTCTCGAAGATGCGTCCCTTGCGCTATGGCTCATCAGTCCTGACCAGCGCTCGGAGCGACTACTGCGCGCTTTAAAGGCACATCACGCCGACATGAAAGGCCGGGTGGGATACGAGAAGATAGACCGCCAACCCGGGTCCCGGGGAAAGACGGCAGTGCAACGCTGTGCTGATATTGGTCGCTCGCGACCGGGCTGGGCTAGACGAGAAGGCCGTAGGTCAGCACCTAAGTACGACAGGCGTAATCACGGACGCGTGCCGGGTGCTAGGAACAGCCGGAACGGACGGATCGAGGCTGTGGAGCTTGTCGTCAGGCTTAGCTCATGGACGACACTGGACGGTCATGCACGGCTACAAACTCCATGGAGCCGTCGATACGGGTGGCGGCTTTGCTGAGTTGCACATCACTGGGAACGAAGACGAGGTGGCCAGTCTGGCGGTCCTGGGCCACGCTCTCATTCGGACGGCTTTGGAGCGCTACGAATACTTGAGCCGCTGAGCGGGACAGTGGGGGTGCGCCGGCGCCCCACCGACACATCGGCGTCCCACTTCTGAGGTCGTGTGCTGCGGGGCCGTGCGGGGCCGAAATCAGCCTCTTCGCGGATCCGCATGAGACTGGCTCTGGCTCCATCGCAGTTTGAGGGCCCTGCGACACGTGATGGGATTCAGCTTTCCGATTCCGCTGACGTGTGCCAGAGTCCTAGTTAGATCCGGTGAGATCGCCTTCACAGACCATAATTGGGGCTGATGGCGCATGGAAAGCGTTGCGGCGGCGGCATCTGGATCGAAAATCCTGGGGATACGGATACGAAGGAAATAGGTATGGCGACGAACGGGGATCTGTTCCGAGCGGTGGAGTCTGCAGAGAGTCAGCAGGCTGTGATCAGAATCGAAGAATCGAGAGGTGGGGCTGCCTCGACGAGCAGCGTCATTTGTGCTCATTGTGGAATCGGCATCCTTGCCATAGGACCCGTTAACGCGGTCGTCTATGACGTCGCGTTGAAGTGCTATTACTGTGGTGGTCTTTCGACCGCAGAGCCATGGGTAGACGGAAGAGCGGTCGGCTTTCCGCACGTGGTCTCGCTTGTGGGAGGAACCAGTTGCCGCGCGCCGCTCGATCTGACGAAGCCTGTCGCGACGATGGCCGGTGATTCGGTGGATAAAAGGCTTAGTGAACTGAAGAGGCTCACCGAAGTACGCAACGGCCCGGGTCGTGAAATCACTGTCGACTACCTCAATGCGTTGTTGGCGCAGGGGGTCGGCCTTCTCGGTGAAAAACATCAGAGGATCTATCAGCAGGATCGTCGCCTACGTGCTGACCCTAGATCAAAAAAGCAACCCCATCCTTTGATTCGGATCCTGGACGACACCCGAGACGTGATCCACGGGCTTGCTAATGGTGAGCCGCGTAACGCGAGGCAAGCTGCCATGCTGATCAACGTGCTAGATCTTGTCGACCGTTGGCGGCATGTTCCCGAAGGTGTTAAGGCAATCGCAAAGCTCAAAGATGGTCAGGAGTTTTGGCACAACGTCGTACTGTTCGCCGTGGCTCAGCAGTTGGCTCGCTTCGGCAATGATGTTGAGCTGTATTCCACGCAGGACGGTGCCCGAACCGCTGATCTTCGGATCGTGACCGCCGGAATCCATTCTTTGCATATCGAGGTCAAAGCTCCGGTGGAGATGGTTCCTCCATACCTGGAGATCGCACCGCGGGATGCCGAGCGCATTGTCGAGGCGACATTCAGTGCCGCAGGAACCGGAAGCAAGGGGCAGCTTCCTCCCGCCCATGCAGGATTGCTTTGCATCGCCGGTGTCTCGCTGAGTGACAAGTCACGCAGTAACTTGCGAGCGGCATTGAACAGATCCTCGTCAACCCGGCCACGGGGACGCATATCGCAGGCGGCATGATCGCGGTGCTCGGGATCGACCAGGCGCTGCAGCCGCCGGACTTCATGTCGTTCGATGGTGTCCTTTCACTCGACCTCGTGGAGAACTCGACGTACTCGGGTCCGCCAATCGTGCCTCCTCGGCTTAGCGGCGAGTCTCCCTGGTGAAAATCGGTCCCTGGCCAGCCTGCGGGCTGCCTGGACGGGCCTGCTCCCACGTGGTGTCGTCGGTCGTATCGCTGGCGGTCGGTAGGGGAGAGGGGATACTGCCGGCGGGGGACACCAAGCGGCCCCCGCCAAGCCGAACCGGCCGACGCAGGGGGCGCGAAGAGCCCGGCTGTGAGGTGTTCGGGTTGCTAGCCTCGGCGGATCTCGCACATCGAGCGCCGCTGTGATCCTATGTAGGTGTGCGCATGAAACATGAACCGGTTGTCTCGTCATCCGCCGCGTATTACATCTACTCGTTTGGCGCGAGGGACGCGATCGACCCGAATGTGATGGCGCGTAGGCTCCTGAGGAGCCAGTTGGCTGAGACGGTCTCGTCGCCGGCCTCCGATGAGATTAAGTTCGCCCCTCGCTACCGCGGTCTCGCGCGCCTGAACCGAAAGGCGATGGCGCTCGACGATCTGGGGAAGATAACGAATGTTCGAAGTCTCCTGACTTGGTCGAGAAGGCATCCCCTGTTGGCGGGAAGTATCTTTGCGCGCGTCGTGTGTGGCAAGGTGCGTCCTGAAACTTCGCCTGTGACGGCGGAGAGCAACAATGGCGCGACCCCAGGACCCGATATGGGTGAAGTGTCAAATGATATCGAAGAGCGAGTTGCCCAAGCGCAGGTGTCGCTAGCGATACAACATTGGGTTGAGTCGAAGCTCTTCCGTGAAAAGTACCGTGATGGCGAACCATACCTGCGCCTTCACCTCCGGCATACCTTGCAATGGTGGAAGCGCGATGTTGAGGCGGATGAGAAGTCCGATCCCGTCGTGATGGACGCTCTACTAATGGTTCATCATTCCGGTGTGATGCAGTTGACGCTTGCGATTCCGTTGCCTGACAATCTCGGCCCAAATGATCTGGTCGACTATGGATACACAAAGCATGCCGCGCTCGCGGCCTCGACCATCCCTGAGCCGCTGCTCCTGGGGATTGGGCAAAGATGCGAAGAGAGCGTCCGGTGATTGGGAGGAGACGGTAGAGGCTGGCGTCCGCTGGAGGAAGATGCAACATGAGTCGCCAGCGGCTATCACGTCTGCTCTTCGAGCTGTACCGGGACGCAATCTCCAAGGCGACGCGAGTCAAGTTGGAATCTGAGTGGTTCTGCTATCCGGTGATTTGCCTGGATGAACTCGCCTGCTGTGCGTCCGAGGCAGAGTGGCGCGATAACCATGCAGATGACCTCAAGGGCATCGTTATGCGTTTCGCCAACGCTTCCAGGCTCCGCCCTGGGGCGTACGACGATGCCATGGCTCGCGATATGTCGATTGTGGCTCGCACCTCGACCTATTTTCATGAAGGTGGTGAGACGATAGTCTCCTGGCACGGTACCTAGAGCGCTTGCCAGCCTTGAAACAGGATGTGGCACATCCTATTGACTGAGAGTGCCTTGTTGGAGTATTGGCAGTTGGGTCTATTGGAAAGCCGATTGGCCGCTACTATTGGGAGCCTGAAGAGAGTTGCGCCTATCCAAGAACAGGCGATATTCGGGTTGAGAGAGTTTCGTGACGGGCGGCTGAGCTATGGGAGCGCTAATGACCTCGTTCAGCATCTGCTGAATCTTTGGGGGATTGAGCGCCGCTATTCCATGATCATGGAGTCGCTTTCTCAACTACGGATCGGTTCGCAAACGATCGCGCCCTGATGGCCGCACGCCGAGCGAACCTCATGGCTGGCCTCGCCGTTCTCCTTGCGATTGTGTTCGGCCTTCCCGCGATGGATGAGGCATTTGAGGTGATCAGGAACCTCCCGGACGCGGGCCTGACCAACCGCTGCTCGGTCCGTTGAGGTCGGTGGCACGCAAAGGGGATGCAGGTGTCTGGTTGAGCTACCTGGTGGTGGCGGCGGTGGTCGTCCTGGTTGCGGTTGGTTCCGCGCTCGCCAGGTGGTTAAGGGCGGCTCCGCGCTACGCCCGCCGCCGGCGCTCGCCTGGTTACGCTTGGCCGCTCGGTACTGTCCAGCTTGAAGTGCGTACCGATGACGATCGCCCCGAGCCTCCAGCAACAGGCCCGTTCTCACTCGGATAGGTCCAACGGGGAGACAGAGCGCGCGCTTGAGATGATCGAGACCTTCCCGAACTCGTATCCAAGACGGTGTAAACCCAGATCCGGCAAGTGAGACGCCGCCGGCGAGGGCATCTCATCTTGGTTGCCCGGGAGGCTAATCGGGAGGCTACGACCCTGCACCGGACCGGACGAAACCGGACGTCTACGGACTCAGGTACGCACGGGCGAAAGCGTCCGCAGCACAGGGGAAATCCATGGCATGGAAGAGGTCAGGGGTTCGAATCCCCTAAGCTCCACCAGCAACAACACCTAAGGCCGGTCACCCTCCAGGGCAGACCGGCCTTCTGCTTGTACGCCGTAAGTGCCCCCATCGGCCCTCCGAGCTCGCTCCTGCGTCGCCGACTTGCCGTTTCTCGGTCGCGGCGGGTGGCCGGGTGCGGGGCGGCGTCTCAGGTCAAGCCCAGTTCGCGTCCTCGCGGTTCTTTGCTACGCGGGCGTTAGTGAGCTGGAGGCGCATGACGGCTCGGCGTCGGGGGTGGCTGGGCGGCCGTAGTGAAGTTCGGGATTGGAGCTTCGGTCGTTCGGTGCGGGAGTCGGTTTCCCGTCTCGTGGCGTTAGCCGATTTCGATCTGCCAGGGTCCACCCGGCACGAGGATCATGGGTCTGTTCGGCTCCTCGTCGAGGACGATGAATCTCTGCAGGGCGTGTAGTTGATACTTGCCGGGCGGTAATGTTCCTGAGGCTTCGCCACAACTGCGAAGGTAGACGGTCGACTTGTAAGCGGCCGTTGCGCCCGGTTCAAGCTTGTAGACATACCCCTTGGCGCGGACCGCCCGCTCGGGGCTCGCGACAACGACGCCGTTGCTCGTGATGGCCATCAACGCACCCTTGCTGGTGACCACGTGCAAGGCAGCAGTTGGCGACACGTTCCTGACCGACGTGTCGATCTGTACGAAGGGCCGATCGTCGGTGACTCTCAGCGGCGTGGTCGGCAGGTCGGCGGCAAGCTGTAAGGGCAGCGTGGTCGCCGGTGGGGTGGCTATGCGCGATCCACACGCGCTGCGCCTCCCGGCAAGAGCTTTCACTGCCGCGATTTTCGCCCACTGACGGGCTCATAGCACGGTATTGGCCGAACATCCCGCCAGCGGCGGGTGACCAGGCGCGTTGGGGAGGTGTCAGTCGGTTGATGGGCGGAACGGGCAGTTCTGGGCCCAACAGCCGGCTCCAACGCGGCTCGCTTCGGGCCGCCGCCGTTGTTCGGGCTGGAAACTGGAATGGCATCCAGCTCTGCGAGCCGTTGCCATTCAGCGACGACCCGGTTAGTTTGAACTGATTTCCCGAGGGGGGCTCGGGGGAAAATCGGGGGAAATACTGGATGTTGCGCGCTGATTCTGCACGCCTGCCCAAATACGAGGCCTTCCGGGCCACCAAACATTTCAGTGCACTCGACGGGCTGCGCGCGTTCAGCGTCATTGCCGTCATCTGGCAGCACACCGCTGGATTCAATGCCGGTCAGGGGATCCTGGCCAGGGGCTACCTGGGAGTGGACTGTTTCTTCGTGATCTCGGGTTTTCTGATCACCACATTGTTGCTGCGTGAGCGGAGCAGCAACGGCGCGATCTCACTACGGCGGTTCTACCTTCGGCGCGCGGCCCGCATATTCCCGGTCTATTTCCTGGTGCTAGGTATCTATCTAGTGCTTGTTTTAATCGCTCAGATTCACACCGCCGACGGGCGCGAGTTCCTGCACAACCTGCCGTATTTCGCCACCTACACCAGTAACTGGTTCGGCAGTCGGCGGGAACCATGCGACGTTCTACTTCGCGTGGAGTCTGGCGACCGAGGAACAGTTCTACCTGCTGTGGCCGCCGGTGCTGGTGATCTGCCTGCACCTCGGGATCGGCGCCACCAAGTCTGCCGCGAAGCGCCGGCTGATCTACCCGGTCGTGGTTCTCGGTTCGTTGATCGTGCTGGACCAGGTCGCCACGGCAGGCCACTGGCGGATCCTCGCATCGCTTGCAACAGCGATCCTGCTCGGTGCGCTGGCGGCTGTCGTGATGCACGATCCCCGCGGCTACCACCTTGTGGTTCTCGGGTTCAGCTACCGGTGGACGGTGCTGGCCGGGGTCGCGGTGACGCTGTTTATGATTCAGGTCGAGTTCTCCGATCTCGCCGTACAGGTGGGTTTCCTGTGCCTTCTCCTCGCCCTGGTCGTGCGGGAGGACACAGTCCTGCATCCCGTACTGCGGTCGCGCCCGGTCGTCCTGATCGGAACAGTCTCGTATGGGATCTACCTGATGCACATGCTGGCCGCGAATCTGGCGCGACCGCTCGTCGGGCACCGCTTCGGGGTCGAGGTATTCGCAGCAACCGTCCCTGTCGCGGTCGCCGCTGCCTACGTCTCGTTCCGCTGGTTCGAGACGCCGCTACGTGAAGCAGTCAGGGCCAGACAGCAAGAAGCTCCCCGCCTTCGCTGATGGTTCTGCGCGGGGCTGCCGAGTGGGATGTGATCGATCTTGGTCTACACGGCACTGTCGGAGACGTACGACGAAGGCTCAGAACCCGTACTACGAAGGCTCGCTACGAGCGACGAAGCCCAGAGGGCACCGTCGAACACGCGGATCGCGATTGGGTTCTGCATTGGCATACCCAGGCATCGGCCCGCGAAATGTGCGAGCAGGCTGGGCTTCGCGTCGTACGCATTGAAGACGACGACGGCAACGAAGCAACCGCCGATGCCGATTACTTCGTCCTGATCGTCCAGGCGAGCTGATCCACTGGCACTCTTGGGGGATGGCGAAACACCGGATCTATGGCACCAGCTTCGCGAGCATCTATCCGCTGTATGTGGCCAAGGTGGAGAAGAAGGGCCGGACGAAGGATGAGCTCGATCAGGTCATCCGGTGGCTGATGGGCTACAGCCAGGAAGGTCTCGAGGCGCAGCTGGCGAAGGATGTCGACTTCGAGACCTTCATCGCCGAGGCGCCGGTTCCCAATCCCGAGCGGGCGCTCGTCAAGGGTGTGGTCTGCGGGGTGCGGGTGGAGGACATCGAGGAGCCGACGATGCGGGAGATTCGCTACCTCGACAAGCTGGTCGACGAACTGGCGCGCGGAAAGGCAATGGCAAAGATCCTGCGAGCCTGACGGCGACGAGAAGTTGCGTTACACGTGGGTGGTCGGGGTGCCGACTCCGTGGAGGAGGGTGTCGATGAGTTGGGTGGCCAGGGCGTCGGTGTCGGGATTGTCCTTGCCGGCGGCGTCTCGGCAGACCTCGCTCATCAACGCGTAGTAGGCGCGGCGGGCCCAGATCGGGTCGACGTCGGCGCGTAGTACGCCGGCTTTTTTGAGGTGGCGGAAGAGTTCGTCGCAGCGTTCGACGATGCCGGCGTAGATGCGTTCGCTCTCGGCGTCGGCGAAGGCGCTGTTCATCGCGAAGCCCCAGGAGATCTTCACCCGCAGGACGTTCGCGGTCGCCTGGTAGAGCGCGACGAACGGCGGTGACGACTCCGGCCGGGCTGCCTCGACCGCGTCCGCGAGCTGTTGGGCCGCCCAGATCGCCATCGCCGCGATCAGCGCCTCGCGGGTCGCGAACCGCCGGTGCACGGTCGTCCGCGCGACCCCGGCCGCCGCCGCGATCTCCTCCATCGTCGCCGCCGGATTCCGCCCGAGGGTCCGCTCGGCGGCCTCCATGATGGTCCGCACGGTCCGCTCGGCGTCCGCGCGAAGTGGGCGCGCGGTGACTTCACTCATGCCTCAAAGACTACTCCGCGGTCACTTGTTTCGCCATACTTGCATCATTAGTGTTGCAAGTAGTAGCTTCCAGGCGTCACTGAAGATGCAACTATCGAGAGGCAAGAGCAATGGACCTGCAGCTGAAGGACAAGACGGCTCTCGTGACCGGAGCCAGTCGCGGCATCGGCCTGGCCGTCGTGGAGCACCTCGTCGAGGAGGGCGTCCGCGTGGTCGCGGCGGCCCGCACCAGTACGCCGGAGCTCCGGCAGACGGGAGCTTCCGCAGTACTGGTGGATCTTTCGGACCCGGCGGCGCCGCAGCAGTTGGTGGCGTCCGCGCTGAAGGAACTCGGCGAGATCGATCTGCTGGTGAACAACGTCGGTGGAGGAGAAGGCGAGGCGACCGCCGGGTTCCTCGACTTCCCTGACGAGACATGGCAGGCGATCTACGATCTGAACTTCTTCGCCGCGGTCAAGGTGACCCGGGCGGCGCTGCCGAGCCTGCTCCGGCAGGGCGGCGCGATCGTCAACATCTCCTCGAACGGCGCCCGGCTGCCGAGTGCGGGGCCGGTTGCCTACACGACGGCGAAGGCTGCGCTCACCGCGTTCGGCAAGGCGCTGGCGGAGGAGTTCGGGCCGCAGGGCGTGCGGATCAACACCGTCTCGCCCGGGCCGGTGCGCACTGCGTTCTGGGAGAGCGAGGAAGGGTACGGCGGACAGCTCGCCCGGAAGCTCGGAATTCCGCAGGAGCACCTGCTCGGGGCACTCCCGGGGCAGCTCGGCATGCTGACCGGTCGCCTGGTCGAGCCGGCCGAGGTCGCGGCCCTGGTCGTGCAACTCTGCTCGCCCCGGACGGCGAGCATCACCGGCGCCGACTACCTGATCGACGGCGGAATCATCAAGACGGTATGACGGAACCGCGCTGCCCGGGATCGCGCTGCCCGGGATCGCGCCGGCCGGGATCGCGCCGGCCGGGATCGCAGTCCGGGCGGCGACCCGTAGTACCGGCCGAACTCAGCGGCGGCCGAGGTTGTCGATGATCAGGGTGAGGGCGAAGTCGAAGCGCTCGTGGCCGGTGCCGGAGGTCAGCTCGGTCGCGTAGCGCCTGGTCTGCGGGAACCGATCTGCGGGCAGTGCCCTGAAGCGGTCAACGATCTCCTCGCGGTTGAGCACCTCCTCCTGGCGCTGCATGACCAGCGAGGTCTCCAGCGCGTAGGCGCAGACGTAGAGCCAGATGCCGTCGATTCCCCAGGCCGCCTTCTGCGGGTCGATGTCGCCGGCCAGCAAGAGGGCGAAGAGTCCCTCGTTGACGCGCAGGATGTCGAGGTTCGTGGACACCATCGCCAAAGCGGCGCGGGAGACGCCCGGGTACTTCAGGAAGTGATCGCGGGCCTGGGCGCAGACGTCCAGGATCTGCTCGCGCCAGGTCGCCGGGTCGGGCTCGGGAAGGTCCAGCTGCGAGCAGATCCGGCCGATGATCAGCTCGTCGATGTCGGCCTTGTTGACGACATGGACGTACAGCGAGGCGGGCCCGGTGCCGAGGATGGCGGCGACCCGGCGCATCGTCAGGGCGTCGTACCCCTCGGTGGCGACCACCTCGAGCGCCGCATCGGTGATCCGGTCGACGGTGATCGGCGCCTTGCGGGGTTTCTTCGGCGCCGGATCGACCGGCGGCTGAGCGTGCCGGGCGGCGCGGCGTTGTTTCGGATCCACGGGCATGCGGCAGAGCCTACCTTGACACGAACAATGTTCGGCGCGTAGAACTTAGTTCGTGACCACCGAACTAAGTTCGTCAACGACGAAATCCCTGAAACAGGCCTGGCTGGTGCTCGCGGTCGTCTTCATCGCCGATGTGATGGACGTGATCGACTCGACCATCGCCAACCTGGCCGGCCCTTCGATCCGCGCCGACCTCGGCGGCAACGAGTCGACCCTGCAATGGGTGCTCACCGCCTACACGGCGGCGTTCGCCATCGGCCTGATCACGTCCGGCCGGCTCGGTGACCTGCTCGGCCGCCGCCGGCTGTTCCTGCTCGGCATGGCCGGCTTCACCCTTGCCTCGCTGGCCTGCGGCCTCGCGCCCGGTGTCGGCTTCCTGATCACCTCGCGCGTTCTGCAAGGCCTCTTCGGTTCCGTGATGATCCCGCAGGGCTTCGCGATGCTGAAGGTCGTCTTCCCGCCGCAACAGTTGCGCAAGGCCCTTATCCCGTTCGGCCCCGTGATGGGTCTGGCGACAGTGGCCGGCCCGATCCTGGCCGGCTGGCTGCTGCACCTCGACCTGTTCGGCAGCGAGTGGCGCTCGATCTTCCTGATCAACGTGCCGACCGGCGTCGTCGCCTGGATCTTCGGCTGGCTGTTCCTGCCGCACCGCACCGGTGAGGACAAGAACGCCCGGCTCGATCTCGTCGGTGTCGGCCTGCTCACCGCCGCCTCGGCCCTGCTGATCATCCCGCTGGTCCAAGGCCGCGAACTCGGCTGGCCGTTCTGGACCTACGTGTCGATGGCCGCTTCGGTCCTCGTCCTGGCGTTGTTCGTCGCCTCCGAGCGCCGCAGCGAGCACCCCGTGATCACGCCTTCGCTGTTCGGCAAGCGCAGCTTCGTCGCCGGCCTGGCGATCACCGGTGCCTTCTTCGCCGCGTACAGCGGCTTTCAGTTGGCTTTCAACCTGATGCTGCAGCTCGGTCTGCACTGGACACCGCTGCACACCAGCCTCACCCTGATCCCGTCAGCCATCGGCAGCGCGGTCGCCGTCTTCCTCTCCGGCGCCTTCCTCACCGAGAAGCTCGGCCGCGGCACGTTGCACCTCGGCTTCGGCATCGGTGCCGTCGGCCTCAGCGTCCTGTGGTGGACCATCGCCACCCACGACGCCCTCACGTCGACACTGCTCGCCCCGTCGCTGCTGCTGATCGGTTTCGGTACCGGCCTGGTGTTCGTCCCGCTCTTCGACTTCGTCCTCGGCAACGCCACCACCGAGGAGGTCGGCACCGGTGCCGGCATGCTCAACGCCATCCAGCAGTTCTCCGGCGCGATCGGCATCGCCGCCCTCGGTACGGCGTTCTTCGCCCGGGCAGGCGCCGCGAATTTCGAGCATGCCGCAGTCCTCGTCATCGTCATCGCAGCCGTCCTTTTCCTCACCACCTTCGCCCTGACCTGGCTCCTTCCCGAGCACGTCCAGCACGCCGACCACTGAGCTTGAGCTGTCGCAGCGCTGTGCGAGTCCGGCGTGCGCGGGCCGCGCGACTCTTTCGGGGTGTTCAACGAAGGAGTGATTCGGATGTACGACGTAGCGATTGTCGGGGCCGGCCCGGTCGGCCTCTTCCTGGCTTGCGAACTAGGTCTCGCAGGCTGTTCTGTGCTGGTACTCGAACGCGACCAAGAGCCCAGCTCGCAATGGCAAGCGGCACCGGTCGGGACGCGCGGGCTGTCCGCCATCTCGCTCGAGACGCTCTATCGCCGCGACCTGCTGTCGCCGGTGCTGGCAGCTTCAGGCGTGGCCGAGCGCCCCGCCGACGAGATGCCGAGGGGCGGGCACTTCGCCGGCATCATGACCGATCCGACGATGGTCGACCTGTCCACGTTGCCGTACCGGCTGCCGACGCCCGCACCGGACGGCATCCTCAGCAGTCTCGAGGCGGTCAGCTCGGTGCTGGCCGAGCGGGCGGCCAAGTACGGCGTCGAGATCCGGCGCGGCGTCGAGGTCTCCGCGATCGAGCAGGACGACAAGTCCGTCGTACTGCGGTCCGGTGACGACGAGTACGCCGCCCGCTGGGCCGTCGGCTGCGACGGCGGCCGCAGTACCGTACGACGGCTCGCGGGCTTCGACTTCGTCGGCACCGAGCCGAAGTTCACCGGCTACCTCGCTCTCGTCACCATCGACCAGCCCGAGAAGCTGGAACTCGGCTTCACCCTGACGCCGACCGGGATGTACATCCGGCGGCCGGACAACGAGCGGTACTTCGGCGTGATGGACTTCGACGGCGGTGCGTTCGACCGCTCGCAACCGCCGACGCTGGACCGGCTCCAGGAAGTTCTGCGCCGGGTCTCCGGCACCGACGTGACGCTGTCCGATCTCGAGCTCTCCTCGACCTTCACCGACCGGGCGATGCAGGCGACGACGTACCGGCAGGGCCGGGTGCTGCTCGCCGGCGATGCCGCTCACATCCATGCTCCGCTGGGCGGGCAGGGGCTCAACCTCGGCCTCGGCGATGCGATGAACCTGGGCTGGAAGCTCGCGGCGACCGTGCGCGGCAACGCGCCGTACGGACTGCTCGACAGCTACACCAGCGAACGCCATCCGATCGGGGAACGGGTGCTCGACTGGTCCCGGGCGCAGGTCGCGATCATGGACCCGAGCCCGCACAGCCAGGCGATCCAGGCGGTCGTGCGCGACCTGATCGCGACCCCGGACGGCGCGGAGTACGTGTGGCAACGGATCTCCGGACTCATGAATCGCTACGACCTCGGCAGCGAGCACCCGCTGGTCGGCCGCAACGCGCCGGACTTCCAGCTCGAGGACGGCACCCGCCTCGGCGAGCTGCTCCAGGACGGCCGAGGCGTGCTCCTCGACTTCCACCGAACTCTCATCGACGCACCAAGCAGCATCCGGTACGTCGGGGGACCGGCGCGCGACCAGCTCGGTCTCGCAGCCGTCCTCGTCCGCCCCGACGGCATCGTCGCCTGGGCCGCCGACGACACCCCCGACCGCGACTCCCTCGATCGAGGCGGTCAACCGCTGGTTCGCCTAGTGACGCCCCCGCCACGGTCCCGCGGATCGTGGCGGGGTCGTGTCAGGGGCGTGTCAGGGGTGGCCGCGAAGCTGATCGCATGACTAGTACAGAGCTGCCGGCGATCCGGCTGCAGAACATCGAGAAGTCCTACGAGAAGTTGCACGTACTACGGGGCGTCGACCTCGAGGTGGCAGCCGGCAGCATCTTCGCGTTGCTCGGCTCCAACGGGGCCGGGAAGACGACGATCGTGCGGATCCTCTCCACGCTGCTGAAGGCGGACTGCCGGAACGGCGACCGTGCACGGCTTCGACGTCGCGACGGACCCGGTCAAGGTCCGCGAGTCGATCAGCCTGACCGGGCAGTTCGCCGCGGTCGACGAGATCCTCACCGGCCGGGAGAACCTGGTGCTGGTGGCCAAGCTGCGGCACCTGAAGAACCACGGCCAGATCGCCGACGACCTGCTCGCGAGGTTCAACCTCACCGAGGCGGGGGCGCGGAAGGTCGCGACGTACTCCGGCGGTATGCGCCGCCGGCTCGACATCGCGATGAGCCTGATCGGCGACCCGAAGGTGGTCTTCCTCGACGAGCCGACCACCGGGCTGGACCCCGAGGCGCGGCTGGAGGTGTGGCAGGTCGTCAAGGAGCTCGCCCACCAGGGCACCACGGTGCTGCTCACCACGCAGTACCTCGACGAGGCCGAGCAGCTCGCCGACGCGATCGCGATCCTCCACCAGGGCCGGATCATCGCGAACGGAACGCTGGCCGACCTGAAGAAACTCCTCCCGCCGGCGAAGGTCGAGTACGTGGAGAAGCAGCCGTCCCTGGAAGACATCTTCCTCGCGCTGGTGGGGAACAAGGAGGTCCAAGCATGAGCACCTATTTCTTCGCCGACACCGCCAACCTGACCGGCCGCTCGATGCGGCACATCTTCCGCAGCGTGGACACGATCATCACCACCGCGCTCACGCCGATCGCGATGCTGCTGCTGTTCGTCTACGTCTTCGGCGGCGCCATCGACACCGGCGACGTGAAGTACGTCAACTACCTGCTGCCGGGCATCATGCTGATCGCGATCGCCTCGGGCATCGCCTACACCGCGGTCCGGTTGTTCACCGACATGAAGAGCGGCATCTTCGAGCGGTTCCACTCGATGCCGATCACCCGGTCGGCCGTGCTGTGGGCGCACGTGCTGACCTCGCTGGTCGCGAACGTCCTCACGGTCGTGATCATCGTGCTGGTCGGTCTGCTGATGGGATTCCGTACTTCGGCAAGCCCGCTGGCCTGGTTGGCCGTGGCCGGCATCCTGGCGCTGTTCACCCTGGCGCTGACCTGGATGGCGGTCCTGGCCGGTCTGTCGGCCAAGTCCATCGACGGTGCCGCCGGCTTCTCCTACCCGCTGATCTTCCTGCCGTTCATCAGCTCGGCGTTCGTCCCGACGAGCACCATGCCGGGTCCGGTGCGCTGGTTCGCCGAGCACCAGCCGGTCACCTCGATCGTCAACACGATCCAGGACCTGTTCGCGCAGCGGCCGGTCGACAGTGACATCTGGGTCGCGCTGGCCTGGTGCGTCGGCATCCTGGTGGTCTTCTACGTGCTGGCGATGAACGCCTACCGGCGCAAGATCAGCTGATCGCGAGCGTGGTTCCGACCAGTTCGGACCAGTCCGCCTCACGACCCTCCCGCGTCAGCTCGGCGAAGCGTTCTTCGCCGAGCTGACTGCGCACTTCCCGCTCGATCCGGGCAGCGTCCGGGTGCGAGTGATCAGGAACGCCCCGTACGACGATGCTTGCCGCGAGCAACCGTGTTGCCTGCTCGTACTCGCCGCGGCGAACGGCCAGGTCCGCGACGCCGACCAGAACGCGGGCGAGCACCGTCGCCGCTCCCACCTCGGTCGCTGCCTGAAGCGCCGCCGCGCGATGCTGCCGAGAATCCTCGAGATCGTCGGTCAGGTAGCCGCGCAGGGTGTGGAACGACGCCCGCAGGTTCGGCAGCTCCGCGATCTCACCGAGCAGAGCGGTTGCGAGATCGAGTTGGCGGTTCGCCTCCGCAGGGTCACTGCCCAGGCGAGCCAGCTCCGCCTTCGCCAACGCCAGACTGACCAGGGCATACGGCCAGGTGACCCCTTCGGCACTCCGCTCGGCCGCGGCGATGGCCGCAGCACTGGCGTCCCGTTCGCCATCGAGCCAGTAGAGGACAGCCTGTTGGGTCCGTACTTCGATGACGTCCTCGACGGCGCCGAGTTCGACCAGGACCGTGGCCGCCTGCTCGAAGTACTGGCAGGCACCGGTGAGATCCCCACGCTGGGCGAGATAGCCGGCCAGTTCGGACAGCACCAGATACCTCCCGAACCGCTCGCCGAGTGCCTGGAACTCCGAGAGCGCCTGCTCCAGCTCGGGTCTCAGGTCTTCGGCCGGGTCGCCCGGTCCGAAGACGATCCGCATCTTCGCGGACTGCCAGCGAGAGATCGCGCGAACCCACGGATCGGGGCTGTTGTGCAGCGGCTCGAACGCGGTCATCGCCTGCTCCGGCCCCTGGAGCAGGCGTTCCAGCGGGATCGCGAACTCCAGCAGCGGGTTGTCGCTCTCGCCGAGCTGGCCGAGCTCGTACGCCTTGTGGATCCACTCCGCGCCGAGGTTCTCGTCGCCGTGGCCGGACGTCACATAGAGCACCACCAGGCCGTAGGTCATGGCCCGGGTGTCAGGGTTCACTTCGCCGGGCATGTTGGCGGCCGCGATGAGCAGTTCGAGACCCTCGGTCCGGCGGCCGCCGAGGAACCAGTACCAGCCGGCGGCGGCCGCGAGCCGCATCGCCGGCTCGGTCTCGTCGGCCGCGATCGCGCCCCGCACCGCGGCGTTGAGGTTGTCGTGGTCGGCTTCGAGAATCGCCAGCCAGTGCAGCTGCTCGGCCCGGCGCAGGTGCGGCTCGGCATTCTCGGTGAGCTCGATGAAATAGCCGAGGTGCGCCTGCCGGGTGAGCTCCGATTCGCCTGCTGCGGCGAGCTTCTCGGCGGCGTACTCCTTGATCGTGGTGAGCATCCGGTAGCGCGGGGCACCATCTGCGGAGGTGACCAGCAGGGACTTCTCGGCGAGCGACGTGAGCAGCTCGAGCACATCGTCCTGCTCGACATCGCCGCCGGCGCAGACCCGCTCGGCGGCTTCCAGGCTCGCGCCGCCGAAAAATATCGACAGGCGCCGTAGTACGGACTTCTCGGCGTCGGTGAGCAGCTCCCAGCTCCAGTCGACGACCGCGCGCAGCGTCTTGTGCCGGGGCAACGCGGTCCGGCTTCCACTGGTCAGCAGGCGGAACCGGTCGTCGAGCCGGGTAGCGAGCTGCTCGATCGTCATCGTGCGCAGGCGGGCGGCCGCGAGCTCGATCGCGAGCGGCATCCCGTCCAGCGCGCGGCAGATCCGCGCCATCGTCTTCAGCGTGTGGTCGTCGAGGCCGAGATCCTTCCGTACTGCGCTCGCCCGGTCGCGCAGCAACCGGACCGCGGGGGAGTCGGCGATCTCGCGGGTGTCGCTCGGCACGGCGAGTGGCTCGAGCTGCCAGAGCGCTTCTCCGGTGATGCCGAGGGGTTCTCTGCTGGTGGCGAGGATTCTGACGCGCCGGCACTCGCCGAGTACTCGATCGGCGAACTTTGCTGCCGCCTCGATGACGTGTTCGCAGTTGTCGAGGATCAGCAGGGCTTCGCGATCGCGGATGGCGGTGATCAATCCGTCGAGCGGGTCGTTGCTGGTCGCAGTACCGAGCAAGGCGTCGCGGAGGCCGAGTCCGGTGAGTGCTGCTTGTGCCACGTCTTCGTCGGCGCTGCTCGGGGCGAGCTCGACCAGCCAGACACCGTCGGGCCAGTCGGCAAGCATCGTGCGGGCGGTCTCGGTGGCCAGCCTGGTCTTTCCTGAGCCGCCGGGGCCGATGACCGTGGTGAGGCGGTGCTCGGCGACCAGTTTCTTCACAGTTTTGAGGTCCGAGTCGCGGCCGACGAAGCTCGTGAGTTCGGCGCGGATGTTGCTCTTGTGGTTCTGCGCGATCTCGCCTCGGAGCAGGGCGACGTGGAGGGCCGACAGCTCCGCGGAGGGATCGACGCCCAGTGCGTCGGCCAGGGCTTCTCTTGTGCGTTCGTAGACGAGGAGTGCTTCGCTGTCGCGACCGGCGGTCGCCAGAGCTCGCATCAGTGCTGCGGCTAGGCGTTCTCTGATGGGGTAGGTGGCGACCAGGTCGGTCAGCTCCGGGATCAGTTCGGCGCTGACCTCCGCCTCGTACCGGTCCTCGAGTGCTGTCAGGCGCAGCCCTTCGAGCCGGGTCACCGCGGCGTCGTACGCCTCACTGTCCTCCAGCCCGACGTCCTGCATCGCTGCTCCCCGCCACAGGGCGAGGGCCTCGCGCAACAGAGGCAGCTTCTGCGGGGTGTCGACGGTGCGGGCCTGAGCGACGAGGCTTTCGAACCGCAGCGCGTCGACAGCATCAGGAGCGATCTTCAGCCGGTAGCCGCCCGGTTGTCCTTCGAGCGCGTCGGTCTGCAAGGCCTTCCGGAGCCGGGAGGCCAGGCGCTGCAGGGCATTCGACGCGTCGGCGGGCGGGTGCTCACCCCAGATCCAGTCGATCAGCGCTGCCTTGCCGACCACCCGTCCCGGCTCGAGCGCGAGAGCGATCAGCAACGCCCGCAACCGGGCACCCGGCACCTCCGCGAGGACGCCGTCACCCGTGCGAACTTCGAACGGCCCCAGCATCCCGATCAGCACGCGCCCGATTTTGCCACGCCCCCAGTACTACGTAAGCCGCAGCTCTTCCTTCTCCTGCATGGAGGACGCACCGGTCAGTGCTGTGACTCAGGCCACAGCTCGTTCCTGTCAGCAATCGGGGTGCTGTGCCGCTCAAGCCCATGTGAGCAACCGAACTGACAGGAGCACCACATGAAGCACCGGATCGTGGTCCTCGGCGCCGGCTACGCAGGCGCCTTCGTGGCGGGGACCCTGGCCCGCCGGCTGTCCCGGGCCGACACCGAGATCACCGTCGTCAATGCTGTGCCGGATTTCGTCCAACGGCTGCGGCTCCACCAGCTCGCGGCCGGGCAGAAGATCGAGAATCCGCAGCTCACCGATGTCTTCATCGGCACCGGGATCCGGCTGCGGCCGGGCTCGCGTCACCGCCGTCGACGCCGAGCGCCGGGTCGTCTCGGTCGCTGACGCCGAGGGTGGCGGCGAGCTCGGATACGACACGCTGGTCTACGCGCTCGGCAGCCACGGCGACAACAGCAGCCTTCCGGGTGCCGCCGAGCATGCCTTCGACATTGCCAGCCGTCCCTCTGCCCTGCGCTTGCGTCGAGCGCCTGGACGAGCTGGACCAGCGAATCGGAGGCGGGAGCGTCCTGGTCATCGGCGACGGGCTGACCGGCATCGAGAGCGCCACCGAGATCGCCGAATCCCGCCCCGGACTGTCGGTGACACTGATCGCCCGCGGCGAACTCGGCGCCAGGCTCTCCACCAGTGCGCGCAAGCACCTGCGCCGGGCCTGTGACCGGCTGGAGATCACCGTGCTGGAACACACCAGCGTGGAAACCGTCGAGGCCGACACGGGTGCTGTGCACCGACGGCACCGTCGTGGCCTCCGACGCAACCGTCTGGACGGCCGGGTTCGCGGTCGACCCGATCGCCGCCGCGGCCGGGCTCGATGTCACCGAACGGCCGGATCATCGTCGATCGCACCATGCAGTCGGTCTCACACCCAGGTCTCTACGCGATCGGCGACGCGTCCTACGCCATCGGCGACAACGGGCGACCGCTGCCGATGTCTTGCGCCTCGGCCGGCTACACCGGAAGGCAGGCCGATCGAAGCGATCGTTGGACGCCTGTCACCGGCCGCAAGTACGCCAAACCAAACTGCTGTACTACGGCAACCACATCAGCCTCGGGCGGCAGGACGGGATCCTGCAGCTGGTCGACGACGAAGGAGCCGGCGAAACCGAAGTACACCGGCGGCCGGCAGTGCCGCGCGGATCAAGACCGGCATCGTCAGGGCGTCGCTGTGGGCCACCTCGCACCCGACCTTCGGCCTGCCCAAGCGCAAGCATCGGGTCACCGCCGAGCCGCGTACGCGGTCCGCCGTACGCGGGCCGGACGAACCGGCGAGATCCGCGTGGACGACCGCCACTGGTCGTCTTTCGTGGACAGCATCGCCGTCGATCGCTTCGAGGCCAGCCGGAACCGGCTGGCCTCGCTGGCCTACCGGCTGCTGGGTTCCGCCGCCGACGCCGAAGACGCCGTACAGGACGCGTTCCTGCACTGGCAGGCCGCCGACCGGCAGCAGATCAAGGTGCCGGAAGCGTGGCTGACCAAGGTCGTCACCAACCTGTGCCTCGACCGGCTCCGCTCGGCGCAGCACCGCCGCGAACGTACCGCCGGCGCCTGGCTGCCCGAACCGCTCCTCGGCGGCGACCCGATGCTCGGCCCGGCCGATACGTTCGAGCAGCGCGAATCGGTCTCGCTGGCCGTGCTGACCCTGCTGGAACGCCTGACGCCGGTCGAACGAGCCGTCTACGTCCTCCGTGAAGCGTTCTCCTACAGCCACGCCGAGGTCGCCGAGATCCTCGACATCACCGAGTCGGCCAGCCAGCAGCATCTCCACCGCGCCCGGCACCGCATCATCAGCGCACCTCGCGGTGGCCGGCAAGTCGACCGCGCATCCGCTCGCAGCATCGTCGAGGAATTCCTCGCTGCCGCTTCTTCGGGACGCACTGAGCGCCTGGTGGCCCTTCTGACTGACAACGCCACCGCGATCTCCGACGGCGCCGGCCTGACCGGGACTCTGCAGCAGTACGACACACCACAGCGCATTGCAGCCATCGTCCGCGGCGGCTTCAAACCCACCCCCGCAAAACGCCGCTTCGCCGGCGGCACACCGGCGATCCACTACGCAGAGGTCAACGGCGGGCCGGCGATCCTCTTCGTGGTCGACGAGCAAGTCGTCGGAGCCGTGATGTTCGACATCACCGACGGAAAGATCGCAACGGTGCGCGGCATCGCTGCACCTGCGAGGCTCACCCGTCTCACCACCGCCTGGCGCCGGCACGAACCGGAGGCCCCACTAGTCGCCGAGTGGTGACAGTTGCCTTGGGGACGAGCTAGTTCTTGTGGACGAGCTAGTTGTAGAAGCGGCGGGCGCTGGTGCCGATGCGGGTGACGTCGGTGCCGTAGATGTGGATCGAGATGGCGGTGGTGTCGCCGGTGTTGTGGACCCGGTGGATGTCGCCGGGTGGGGCGAAGCCGCTGACGTCGCCGGTGTGGTTGTCGCTGCGGCCGACCAGGTTGAGGTCGGCGTCGTACAGCTCCTCGTGTTCGGTGCCCTGGATGACGCCGAAGACGCACCACGTCACGTGATCGTGGATCCGGGTCAGCTGCCCCGGGCGCCAGACCAGCCCGATGATCGAGAACGAGCCGTGCGGATCGACGTACAAGGTGTGACCTACGTACTTGTCGGGCGATCCGAGGCGCTGCTCGGTAGTCAGTACGTCGGGCGTCGGCAGGTGTCGCCGGAGTTGCTCGGCGACGAGGTCCGCGGTGCCTGACCAGTCGGTGGGGACCGCGACCGCAGTACGGACGCCGTCGATGAGGTCGGTGAGTTCGCCGGTCGGAAGAAGCTGCTGTGAAGTCGTCATATTGCTAGCGTGCGTCCGGGCAATTCATATGTCTAATGCCACTTTTCACGCTGATTTATAGATATCCTCGATACATGCTCGACGTCACCCGACTCCGCGTCATCGAGGCGCTCGCCCGGCTGGGGTCGGTCACGGCCGCGGCCAAGGAGCTGCATTATTCGCAGCCGACGGTCAGTCACCACCTCGCCCGGCTCGAGGCCGAGACCGGCGCACAGCTGCTGCAGCGAGTCGGCCGCGGCGTACGGCTGACCCAGGCGGGACAACTGCTCGCCGACCGCGCGGCCGAGATCATCGGCCGGGTCGACGCCGCCGACGCCGAACTCGCCGCCCACGTAGGGCTCACCGCCGGCCGGGTCCGCCTGGCAGGGTTCTCGACCGCGATCAGCTCCTTCGTCACCCGCGCGGTGGCAACGCTCGCGGCCGATCAGCCGGGCCTGCAGATCGAGCTGACCGACAACCACCCGCTCGAAGCACTGGACCTGCTCCGGGCCGGCAAGATCGAGGTCGCGATCATCTTCCGGTACGACGAGACCGAACCCGAGCCGCTCGGCGTCCGCCTGCATCACCTGCTCGACGACCCGATCTACCTGCTGACCACCCGGCGTACGAAGGGTCTTGCCGACCACCGCGACGCCACCTGGATCGCCGGCTGCGAACGCTGCAGCAGCCATCTCCTGTCGCTGTGCGATGCCGAAGGGTTCGCGCCGGATATCCGGTACACGACCGACGACATGGTCGTCATGCAGGAGCTGGTCGCGGCCGGTCTCGGCGTCACGACCATCCCCGGTCTTGCCCTGCAGGCGCACCGCGCGGAGAAGATCGTCTCGACCCAGCTGCCGGGCTCGCACCGCCATATCTATGCCGCCACGTACGGCGAACCGCCCGACCCGCCGGCCACCGCGGCCCTGCTCGCCGCGTTGACCGAGGCCGCGGGCAGCTTCGCCCGATCCTGGTGATCAGCTGAAGGCGTTGGGGCCGAAGCGGCTGATCGCGACGAATGCGATCAGGGCCAGGTAGGTCAGGTTCAGCAAGGCGTGCTTGGGCTCGTGGCGGCGGGAGGTGACGATCGCGGCGCCGATCATGATGGTTGCCAGGCCGACCGCGGCCAGGGGTACCAGGATCGGCGCGATGTCGAGCGCGGCCGGTACGATCAGCCCGATGGCGCCGATGATCTCCACCGCTCCGAGCACCTTGATGAAACCGGCGCTGAAGTCGTTCACCCAACCTCCGCCGGGCGCCTTCGCCAGCTTCTCCCGAGGAATGAACAGTTTGTTGCCTCCGGCCAGCAGGAAGACCGCGGCCAGCACACCGGCGATGATCCACAGCGCGAGATTCATGAGTTTCTTCTCCTCTGTTACCTCGGCCCCTCCGGGCCCGTCATCACCCATGACGGAACTCGCCGGTGGGAGGTAACAACGTGGACGAAGTCGCAGCAGCCTTCGAGGAACAGCGCGGACGCCTGGTGGCGGTCGCCTACCGGATGCTCGGCTCGCAGGCGGACGCGGAGGACGCAGTACAGGAAGCTTGGCTGCGTCTTGCCCGGCAGGATGCCGCCGGAATCGACAATCTCGCCGGCTGGCTGACGACTGTGGTGGGGCGGGTGTGCCTTGACGTACTACGTACGCGCAAAGCCCGGCCACAGGCGTCGTACGAGGATCAGCTTCCTGAGTTCGTCGTGACTGAGGACAACGACGTCGCCGACGATGCTGTGCTTGCCGATTCGGTCGGACTGGCGCTGCTCGTAGTACTCGAATCTCTCGGGCCGTCCGAGCGGCTGGCGTTTGTGCTGCACGACCTTTTCGCGGTGCCGTTCGACGAGATCGGCCAGATCATGGGCAAGTCCACGGACGCCACCAAGATGCTCGCCAGTCGGGCGCGCCGGAAGGTCCAGGGCCCGCACACCCCGACCGACGAACGTCAGCAACAGCGCGCGGTCGTCGACGCCTTCATGGCGGCAGCGCACCAGGGCGATTTCGAAGGTCTCCTGCAGGTACTCGACCCGGATGTCACCCTGCGCACCCACACCCCGCGCGGCACCACCGTCCGCCTCGGCGCGACCGAGGTAGCAACCCGCGTCCAGCGCGGCGCCAACGCCAACCTCACCACCCGCCGCGTCCTCGTCAACGGCAACCCCGGCGTCATCGCCTGGACCGCCACCGGCAAACCCCTCAGCGTCATGTCCTGCACCGTCACCAACGGCCGGATCACCGACATCCTCTCCATCACCGACCCCACCCACCTAGCCACCCTCAACCTCCCACCCGCCCCCGAGTAGGAGTTGCCGGCCGGTGGGCTCAGGTTCTGCTGACGATCATGATCAAGCCGAGGAACAGCGCGATGGCAGCCAGGACGGCGCCGGCCACAGCCATCGGTTTGCCGCGACGGTGTCCGGTGCAACCGACGATTGCGAGGGCGAGTCCGGGCAGCGCGAAGGGGAAGGGCGTGTATTGGCGGATGGTGTCCAGGTTGATCGGCAGCAGCGGTACCAGGCAACCGACAAGTCCGAAGATCAGCGCGGCGGCAGCGACCCCGAACCCCTTGGGCGGTTCTGCCGGAGGCGGTCCACCGGGCCATCCCCGCCCATGCGGATCGGTCCACGGCTGTTGCGGATAAGGCTGTGCCGGCGCCGGATGTGCGTTCGGTTCGGGCGGCGGACCATAGCTCATGAGCACTCCCGTGGGCGGATCGGATGCTGCCCCAATCTCTATCAGCCAACTGGGTCCACCTGTCGATGAGCCCGCACCGGCTACGAAAGTCGATCGCCAGGTGCATGCCAGTGGATGAGGATCGAGCCGTGACGAACTCTGTGATGCTGGTGTCGGGGGAGGAGGTTCCGGGTGATTGAGAGTGGGATGTTGGAGGTTGGGGACGGGAATCTGGTGGCTTGGGAGGTGCGGGGGAATCCGGGCGGGAAGCCTGCTGTGATCGTGCATGGTGGGCCTGGGGCGGGGCGGCCCTCGGGGACAGCCAAGGCGTTTGATCCGGAGAAGTATCGGATCGTGTTGTTCGATCAGCGGGGGTGTGGGCTGAGTACGCCGCACGCTGGTGATCCGGCTACGGATCTGACGGTTAATACGACCGAGCATCTGATCGGCGACATGGAGCTGCTCAGGGAACATCTTGGGATTGAGAAGTGGTTGGTGTTCGGTGGTTCCTGGGGGTCGACGTTGTCGATTGCGTACGCCGAGCGGCATCCCGATCGGGTGTCGGAGTTGGTGTTGATCGCGTTCTGGCTGATGGGGCGGAAGGACGTCGACTGGCTGTATCGCGGTGGAGTCGCGCGGATCTTCCCGGGCGAGTGGGAGCGGTTCGCGTACGGCGTACCGGATCCTGTGGCTTTGTACAGGGAGCGTTTGGAGAGCCTGGATGCCGGAGTAAGGGCGGAGGCGGCTCGTGAATGGGCTGCTTGGGAGGACACGGTTCTTTCGTTGGAGCCGCATGGGAAGCCGGCTCCGTTCAGCGACCGGGTGTCGGACGCGCTGATCGCCTTTGCCCGGATCTGTGCGCACTATGCCGCCAACGACGGCTGGCTGGAGGACGGCGAACTGCTTCGCAACGCCGACAGGCTGGCTGGGATCCCGGGCGTGATTATCCATGGCAAGCAGGATTTGAGTTGTCCGCTCGAGGGCGCCTGGGAGTTCGCCAAGCGCTGGCCGGAGGGTGAGTTGATTGTGTTCGAGGATGCTGGGCACAAGGGGAGTCCGGGGATGAACGACCGGCTCCGAGCTGTACTGAAGAGGTTTGGGACATGACGATCGACTTGTTCGCAGGCATTCCGGTGCACGAGTACCAGGCGGCGGTGACGTGGTACGAGCGGTTCTTCGGGAAGCCGCCGACCTTCCTGCCCAACGAGATCGAGGCGGTCTGGGAAGTCGCCGAGCACCGCTACGTCTACATCATCGAGTCACCGGAACGCGCCGGGAACGCCCTCCACCTGGTGTTCGTGGAAGACCTGGCAGCGGTGGTCGACGGGCTGCAGGAACGCGGGATCGAGCCGGCCAAGCGCGAGACCTACGACAACGGCGTCACCAAGATCACCTTCGAGGACCCGGACGGCAACGAGTTCGCCTACGGCGGCAACTCCACCGCCTGAGGGCGGCGAACTCCGCCTGCGACAGCTCCACCGCCGGACGGCACTCCACCCCGTGACGAAGGCGAATTCCAGCTGCGTCCCCGACCGCGGCTGTGGCACGATCGGCGGATGCTGAAATTCACCGACTTCATCATCGACTGCCCGGACACGATGGAGCTGGCGGCCTTCTATGCCGCGATGACCGGGACAGAGGTCGCTGAACGCAGCAACGACCAGTGGGCCTTCATCACCTTCGGCGAGATCGACCTGGCCTTCCAGCGGGTGGAGGCGTATCGCCCGCCGACCTGGCCCAGCGACGAGCACCCGAAGCAGTACCACCTCGATTTCGAGGTCGACCAGTTCGAGCCCGAACAGCAGCGCATCGTCGAACTGGGCGCGACCCTGCAGAAGAACTTCATCGGCCCCGAGGGCTACGGCTGGCAGGTCTACACCGACCCGGTAGGCCATCCCTTCTGCCTCTGCCGCAACAAGGGCGTCGTCTGGCCCTAGCAGCCTGTACTACGAGGGCAGACGCACCATGAACACGTCGACCGGATCCTCGCGCTCCACCACGAACCCGTGCCGCTCGTAGAGCCGCTGCGCAGCGCTGCCCTGCAAGACATTCAGCCGAACCGCGAGCCCCTCCGCGTCACTCCGCGCCAACGTCCGACCCAGGACAGCTGAGCCCAACCCGCGCCCCTGGTGCTCGAGCGCGAGATAGAAGTGCTCCAGCAACAACCCGCCGTCGGCAGGGCGCACAGTGATGCAGCCGGCCAGGTCCCCGTCGATCTCGATGACGGACGTGTACTGCGTCGAGAAGGAATCCCGCAGCCGTTGCCGGACCCGATGCTCGTCGTAGCGGCCGAGTCGTTCGAGATCCGGGCGCATCACGACGGCTCGCAGCTCGGCCAGCTTGTCGACGTCCGCAGCCACGGCGGCACGTAGTACGGGGATCTCCACAAGCTGGAGTATCTCAACCCCTCGCTTCGGTCGGGTCCGAGCAGTACCGTCTGAAGTGGGTGGTGACTGACCGTAAGGTCGCCAAGGGGGCAGTGGGGGAGTCATGCGTGGTCGTGGGGGCGTTGCGGGTGGGCTGAAGGTGCACGCGATCGCGGGTACCTATGTGGTGCTGCTCGGGTTGGACATTCCGAAGGCGAAGACCAAAGGGCTGCTGGGGTTCGCCATCCAGCGGTTCGATCCGGTCGAGAACGAGCGCTACTGGTTGCGGGGGATGAAGGTCTTCAAGGAGACCTCCGCCGGGATTCCGCCGGGGAGCTCGGTCAGCCTGCGGGAGCATCCGCTGCAGACCTTCCTCTGGGGTGACTACACGGCCAAGCCCGGCCGGGAGTACGAGTACCGCGTGGTGGGGCTGTACGGGAAGCCCAAGAACCTCGAGATCCGCCAGGACGTCACGGTCAAGGTGACCACCGAGTCGGTCGACGTCGGCAGGCACGCCGTGCACTTCAACCGTGGCGTCGCGGGCAGTCAGGCCTATGCGCAGAAGTTCGGCCGACCGCCGCGCAAGGGGGATCGCAGCGATCCGGCGTACGACTGGCTGTCGCGCGGACTGGAAGAGGCGCTGCTCGCCTATATCAACAAGGCGACCGGGCCGGGATTCGCGCTCCGGGGCGCGGTCTACGAGTTCACCTACCCGCCGGTCCTCGAAGCCCTCAAGAAGGCCGCCGATCGCGGTGTCGACGTGAAGATCGTCTACGATCGGCGCGGCAAGCCCAGCGACGATCCCGATCGCCAGAAGGTCTGGCAGCAGAGCGAGCCGGCGATCGAGGCCGCCGGGCTCACCCCAGCGATGATCCCGCGGAAGACCAACAGCGCGATCGCGCACAACAAGTTCTTGGTGCTGCTGCACAACGACGTACCGCAGGAGGTCTGGACCGGGTCGACCAACATCACCTGGGGCGGCATCTTCGGCCAGTCGAACGTCGGCCATCTGGTCCGCGACGCCGGCATCGCCAGCCAGTACTTCGACTACTGGCAGCGGATCGCCGTCGACCCGCAGTACGACCGGCTCCGGCCCGCCGACACCGAGGCGACCCCGACGCCGTCGATCCCGCCACCGGCCGGCGTCGCGCCGATCTTCAGCCCGCGGACGACTCTCGACCTGATCGACTGGTACGCCGGGGAGGCGGCCAAGGCGAAGAAGTCCTTCTTCATGACGGCGGCCTTCGGGGTGCACGACAAGATCGCCGCAGCGGTCGCCCCCGAGTCGGACGTGATGCGGTATTTCGTCCTGGAGAAGCCGCAGGGCGCGGGCGGTGTCCGGTTCGAGACCGATCACGACGTGAAGGTCGCGGTCGGATCCTTCCTCCGTACGGCGATCCTCGATCGCTGGACCAAGGAGCAGCTCACCGGGCTCAATCCGCGGGTGCAGTACACGCACACCAAGTTCATGCTGATCGACCCGCTCGGCGACCAGCCGCTGGTGATCTCGGGATCGGGCAACTTCAGCGATCCGTCGGTGCACGAGAACGACGAGAACATGCTGATCATCCAGGGCGACAGCCGGGTCGCGGACATCTATCTCGGCGAGTTCATGCGGGTCTTCAACCACTTCTACTTCCGCTACCTGGTGCAGAAGTTCAACGACGCGGACGCGACGGCCTACCTGAGTCCCGACGACGGTTGGGTTGGCCGGTACTACGACAAGACCACACCCAGTTACCGGCAACGGCTCCTGTTTCACTAGTTCTGCCGGGTACCGTGTGAGCCCTCCAACGGGTGAGGAGCTGGCATGCGGTTTCTTGGTGAGCGGATTCAGGATCTGACCTTCAACGACGTCTTCCTGGTACCGAACAGGTCGGCGGTCTCGTCGCGACTCGACGTGGACCTGTCGACCAACGACGGGACCGGGGCGTCGATCCCGATCGTCGCGGCCAATATGACCGCGGTCTCGGGCCGGCGGATGGCCGAGACGATCGCCCGGTGCGGCGGGCTGGCGGTGATCCCGCAGGACATCCCGGTCGAGGTGGTGACCGAGGTGGTCTCCTGGATCAAGCAGCGGCACACCATCTACGACACCCCGCTGGTCGTGAAGCCGACCGGTACCGTCGGCGAGGCGCTGAACCTGCTGCCCAAGCGCGGCCACGGCGCCGTGATCGTGGTCGACAACGGCCGCGCGGTCGGGGTGGTCACCGACGCCGACTGCGAGGGCGTCGACCGCTACACCCAGCTCGAATCGATCATGTCCCGCGAACTCCTGACGCTGCCGGCCGGGATCGCGGCCGAGGACGCCTTCAACCAGCTGCACGACGGCCGGCACCGGCTGGCGCCGGTGGTCGACGGCGACGGCAGCATCGTCGGCATCCTGACCCGCCAGCGCGCCCTCCGGGCGACCCTCTACGACCCGGCGGTCGATGCCTCGGGCAACCTTCGGGTCGCGGCCGCGATCGGCATCAACGGCGACGCCGAGCTGAAGGCGAAAGCCCTGCTGGACGCGGGCATCGACGTCCTGGTCATCGACACCGCGCACGGTCACCAGGAACGCATGATCGACGTACTACGGACTGTCCGCGCGCTCGACCCCCAGGTGCCGATCGTCGCCGGCAACGTGGTCACCGCGGACGGCGTCAGCGATCTCGTCGAAGCCGGCGCGGACATCATCAAGGTCGGGGTCGGACCGGGCGCGATGTGCACCACCCGGATGCAGACCGCTGTCGGCCGGCCGCAGTTCTCCGCCGTCCTCGAGTGCGCCACCAGAGCTCATGAACTGGGCAAGCACGTCTGGGCCGACGGGGGAGTCCGGCATCCGCGCGACGTCGCTCTCGCGCTGGCCGCCGGTGCGTCGAGTGTGATGATCGGGTCGTGGTTCGCCGGCACGTACGAGTCGCCCGGCGATGCGCACCGCGACAGCGACGGCCGGATCTACAAGGAGAGCTTCGGGATGGCGTCGGCCCGGGCGGTCAAGCTCCGCACCGCGGAGGACACGCCCTTCCAGCGCGCCCGCAAGAGCTTCTTCGGCGAAGGCATCTCGACTGCCCGGATGTACCTCGACCCGGAGCGCCCGAGCGTCGAGGACCTGCTCGACTCCATCGTCTCCGGCGTCCGCAGCTCGTGCACGTATGTCGGCGCCACCACCTTGGAAGAGTTCCACCAGAACGCGGTGGTCGGCATCCAGTCAGCGGCCGGCTATTCCGAGGGCAAACCGCTCAACACCAGCTGGTGAGCTAGGCCACAGTCCTGCCAGTCACAGCCGCCTCGCCGGATCCGTCAGAGCAGCAGAAGACGGAAACGGCGAGCGACTGGAGTGAACGACATGACCGCAACGATCCTGGTGACCGGCGGAACCGGAACCCTCGGCAAGCTGGTGGTACCGCAACTGAAGGCCGCCGGGTACGCCGTCCGCGTGCTAACCCGGCGTGGTGGAGCGAACACCGACGGGATCGCCCACGTCCAAGGCGATCTCCTGAAGGATGACGTCGACCTCAGCGGCGTCGATGTCGTCGTGCACCTGGCGGGCGGGGCCAAGGGAGATGCGGCCGCCGGTGCCAACCTGACGAAAGCAGCGGCGCGAGCCGGCGTACGGCATCTCGTGCACATCTCCGTGATCGGCGCCGACAAGATGCCGATCGGCTACTTCCGGGAGAAGGCCGGTGCCGAGCAGGCCGTCCGCGAGTCAGGTGTCCCGTGGACGATCCTGCGGGCTGCCCAGTTCAACAGCCTCACCCTCACGGTCGCACGCAAGCTGGCCGGCCTCCCGGTGGTCCCGGTGCCGGGCGGCCTGCGCTTCCAGCCGGTCGACGAACGCGACGTAGCGGATCGCATCGTCGAACTGGCGCTCGGAGACCCCGCCGGCGCAGTACCGGATCTTGCCGGACCGAGCGTGTACGACGTACGTCAGCTCGTCGACAGCCTCCAGGGAAAGCGTCGGCCGAAGCTGCCGATTCGCCTGCCGGGCAAGGTCGGCCGCGCCTACCGCAGCGGGGACAACCTCACCCTCACCGGCGCCACGATCGGCCAGCACACCTGGGAGGACTACCTCGCCAACTCCGAGCGCGTCAGCGGCTGGCGGTGAGGAGGACGGTGTGTTTGCGGATCGGGTAGTTGCCGTCGGCATCGATGGTGGGCTGGACGGCGTCGCGGGCCGCCGCCTCCTGGGTGGGGGTCAAGGGGCCGCCGACGAGGCTGGCGAGGTAGGCGAGGATCGGTTCGGCGCTGGGGACGGCCAGGTCGGACGGGTAGCGCTCGGACTCGACGTCGGTGAAGTATCGGGCCAGGTAGCCGGGGCCGGCCTCGGCGGTGAAGTCGTTCATGGTCAGGCCACGGGCGAGCTCCGGGTGGCCGATGACCGGGGCGAGCGCGAAGAGTTCGGCCAGGTGGGTGCCGCCGTTGACCGCCACGGCCAGCTTCCCGCCAGGGCGTAGTACGCGGGCGAACTCACGCAGAGCGAGCGCGGGGTCGTCCACGTGGTACAGCATGTGGTTCGCGATCAGGGTGTCGAAGCTCGCGTCCTCGAAGGGCAGCTCCAGCGCGCTGGCCTCGTAGACCTCGGCGGCGGGGACCTTGCGGAGCTCGGCGCACATCGCAGGCGAGAAGTCGACCAGCGTCAGCCGGAGACCGCGCGCGACGTGGTCGATCTGCGACCAGAGCTTGCCGGTCCCGGCGCCGACCTCGAGGACGTCGCCCTGCAGCGGCAGCCGCTCCTCGAGCCACGCGAACCAGTCCTGCGGGTTCGTGCTGTAGCTGTGCAACGCGATCCGCGCCGCAAGATTTTCGGTGGTCTCCGCGTATTGGCTGGCAGCGTGCGCCGAGGGTTTCATCCCGCCAACCCTATCTACTGCTTGGCCGCCCCGGAACCCACCGCCTCCGCGCCGACGGCGGACGCTTCCGGATCGCGGAAGCGCCCGCCGAGCTCACGGCCTACAGCTAGCGGTTAAGGGAACTTCAGCCGGACGATGTAGTTGTCGATGGTGCTGGGGGAGCCGCCGTTCATGTCGTTGTTGGTCGAGGTGACCCAGAGCGCGCCGTCGGGAGTCTTGGTGACGCTGCGCAGCCGACCCCAGCGGCCGGAGAAGACCGCCTGCGGAGTGCCGACCCCGTTGCCGGCGGAATTGATCTGGGTGACCCACAACTGCTGACCGGTGACGCCGGCGATGTAGATCCAGTCGTTGACGATCTCCACGCCACTCGGTCCGGCCTGTGAGGTCGACCAGGTGCGCTTCGGTGCGATGTAGCCGCCGCAGTCGCCGATGGTTCCTTCACACGCGGGCCAGCCGTAGTTGCCGCCCTTCTGGATCAGGTTGAGCTCGTCCTGGCTGTTCTCGCCGAACTCGGCCGCCCAGAGCTGACCGCGCGAGTCCCAGGCCAGACCCTGCGGGTTGCGGTGGCCGTAGCTGTAGACGTAGCGGGCGTTGCCGCCCTCGCTGAAGAACGGGTTGTCGCTGGGCGGCGTACCGTCCGGGTTCAGCCGCAGGATCTTGCCGTTCAGTGAGGCGTGGTTCTGCGAGTTGCCGCTGTTCTTCGCGTCGCCGACGGTCGCGTACAGCTTGCCGTCGGGACCGAAGCGCAGCCGGCCGCCGTTGTGGTACCGGTTCTTCGCCAGCCCGGTCAGCACCGGCTCCGAGGTCGAGGCCAGTACGCCGTTCTCGTACTTCATCCGCACGATCCGGTTGTCGTTCGCGGCCGTGTGGTAGAAGTACACCCAGTGGTCGCTGCCGAAGTTCGGCGACAACGCGAGCCCGAGCAGCCCGCCTTCACCAGTGGTCGTGACAGCGCCAGGAACCTTGCCCAGCGTGGTCTTCTGCCCCGCCGCCGTCACCAGCAACACCTCGAACCGGTCCCGCTCGGTGACCAGCGCCGAGCCCGAGCCGTCCGGCAGGAACGCGACACTCCACCCGAGATCGACCCGGGCGATGTCCTTCTCGTACTGCGGAATGCCGCCGGTTCCGGTAGTTGCCGTGCGCACCGATCACCGCGTTGCTCGGGCCGGACGCGTTGCCATCGGGATCGCGGGCCTTGACGGTGAACGTGTAGGCCGTGTTCGGGGTCAGATTGGTGATCGTCGAGGTCAGCGAACTCGTGGTCGAGACCTTCGTGGATCCTTGGTACACGTCGTACCCGGCGATGCTTCCGCTGTTGTCCGTGGAAGCGTTCCAGGCAAGCGAAACGCTGTTCGACGTGACGCTCGTACTGCGAAGGTTGCCGGGCACCGTCGGTGGTTGGGTATCACCGCTGGTGGGCGTCGTGAACGTGACCACGTTGCTCTGCTGCGAAGCGTTGCCCGCGGCATCGAAGGCGCCGACCGATACGTCGTACGCGGTGTTCGAGGTGAGCGTGTCGACGGTGGCGCTCAAGGTGTTCGCGTCGACGACCTTGAGGACGTTGCCGCCGCGGTTGATCTCGTACCGGACGACGCCGACGTTGTCGGTCGCGGCGGTCCAGGTGAAGGTGGCCGCGTTCGACTTGATGTTGCTGACGGCAAGGTTCGACGGCGCCGACGGAGGGGTGGTGTCGTGCTGGTCGGGGTGACGGTCAGCTTGTCCGCGTTCGGCCCGCCGTCGGCGGTGGTCGCGCGGGCGCGGATCTTGTTGGTGCCGGCGGCCAGCGTCAGCCGGACCGTCTTGGTCTGCCAGCTGGTCCAGTCGCCGGTGCCGGGGAAGGTGATCCCGACGGCGCCGGCGACGCCGTTGACGGTGAAGTCCATCGGCCGGGCGGCAGTGGTTCCGTTGGCGTAGCGAAGCGTCACGTCGGCCGGTCCGGCCGGCGCCGTCACCGTCCACTCGACGTAGCTGCCGACGAGATTGTCGTAGTTGACGAACCCGGTGCCGGTGTACCCGGCGTGGTTCGATTCGACGACGCCTTGCGAGATCGTGGCGTCTTCGGCCTGGTAGTCGGTGGACGCCGCGGTGGCGGTCTGTTGAGCGGCAGGTGCGAGCGCAAGAACGACGGCGAGGACTGCCGAGCCGGAGATGACGGCGCGCCAGACTGCATGAGGTGACACGGTGCCTCCTGGGATTCCTGGGGCGGACGGAGGTGCAGGGGCTACTTCATTAGGAAAGTTCCCTAACTACTGTGCTCTGCATCACACCATCTGAGGAATTCCACTGTCAACCCCTCGGGAATGCGCTTGCCCAGGCGGTCTACTCGCTGACCGTGATGAGGACCTTACCGGTGGTGCCCGACTCGACGGCCTCGTGCGCGCCAGCGGTCTGGTCGAGGGTGAAGTGGTGCAGCGGCAGTCCGGCTGCTTCGCCGACCGGGAGTGCGCCGGCGGTGATGGCGGCGTTGATGTCGTCACCCGCGGCCCGTAGCAGCGGCCAGCCGAGCGAGTAGAGCAGCACGTACTGGTAGCGCGTGTTGAGGCCCATGTTGGCGCGGATGTCGACCTCGAACGGCTTGTTGCCGTCGTTGGCGTAGATCGCGATCACGCCGCGCGGCCGGAGTACCGCGAGATCCAGCGCGCTGTTCGCGCCGGCCGCGACCTCGACGATGATGTCGACGCCGTCCGGAGCATGCTGACGAATCTGGTCCGCCGCATCCTCGTCGCGATAGTTCACGACGTACTCCGCGCCTGCGGCGGTCGTCAACGCCGCCTTCTCTTCACCACTGACCGTCGTGATGACCGTCGCCCCGGCCCACTTCGCGAGCTGGATCGCGGCGTGCCCGACCGCACCGGCGCCACCGGCGACCAGGACCACCTTGCCGTCGAGTGCTCCAGGAGCCAGTCGCTGCGGACCGTCTTCTGCCACGGTCAAGGCCCGGTGCGCCGTGATCGCAGGGACTCCGATGCTTGCGCCGAGGTCGAAATCTGCTCCATCGGGCAAGGCGAAGACGCGATTCACCGGTACGACGGTGTACTCCTGCGCCGTACCGCTTCCCGGCCGCTCGAAAGCAGCCAGCGAGAGCCAGACGCGATCGCCGACCGCGACGCCGTCGACGTCGGGGCCGATCGCGTCGACGACTCCGGCGCCGTCCTGGTTCGGCACCGACTCGGTCCCGGTCGCGCCGCCGTACAGGCCGGTGCGTGCCTTCCAGTCGGTCGGATTCACGCCCGAGACGACGATTCGGACCCGTACTTCGCCCGCGCCCGGCTCCGGGATCTCCCGGTCGACCAACTGCAGCACGGAGTCGGCTGCGCCGAGTTCGTCATGAACGATTGCCTTCATCACAGCTCCCAGGATTTCGCGGTCACCTACTCCGGCTACAGCCGCCGCCTGGCCGCGCTTATTCCTGGTCCGGGTCAGATCCGCGGGTCGCGGGGTTCGCGGCGCTCCTCGACGACGGTGGTGTGCGAGGTCCGCGAGCGCTGCCCGTTGAGCAGCAGGACCAGCACGATGCCGAGTGCGCCGGCGCCCATCAGGATGTAGCCGACCACTGTCAGGTCGACGCCGCTGATCCGGTCCGTGACGCCGAACGCCAGGATGCCGCCGACCGCGAGCAGGAAGATTCCCGCACCGATTCCCATCACATACCTCCATAGGTTGGTGCGCCGTCAGGCCACACCGTCTGCCGGTACCCGGCGCTCAAACGCGAACGAAGACTGGCACTGAAGTCTGTATGCGGTATACGATCGAACACAGAACGCGCCGGCTGTGACCAGGCGCACGGCGGTGAGCGCCGGGCGCGGGTAGGGTGGGTGCGTTTGTGGAGGGGAGTATTCCTTCGCGGCAGCGTCGTCATCACGGAAGACCCCAGGTCGACCCGGTGCTGCCGGTCCGAGTCCCGTCGGGCGGAAGAGACCTCCGGACCCGCCGTTGTCGCCCGTCCGGAGGTATGCCCGTGGTATCCCACATGTCCCCGACCGTCTGGATCCTCACGATCGCCGGTCTGATCGCGATCGTCGCGTTCGACCTGATCGTGATCGCGCGGCGCAAGCACGCCGTGACGATCAAGGACGCCACCCGCTGGGTGCTCTTCTACATCGGCCTGGCCGCGGTGTTCGCGATCGGCCTGTTCGTCTTCAGCCCCGGCGCGTCCGGTGGCGAGTTCGTGGCCGGGTACATCACGGAGTACAGCCTCAGCGTCGACAACCTGTTCGTCTTCGTCATCATCATGGCGAGGTTCGCGGTCCCGTCGCTGGCCCAGGACAAGGTGCTCTACATCGGCATCGTGGTCTCGATGCTGCTCCGCGCGATCTTCATCCTGGCCGGTGCGGCGGCGATCTCCGCGGCCAGCTGGGTGTTCTACATCTTCGGCGCGTTCCTGGTCTACACCGCGGTCCGGCTGGCCCTCGAGGGCGAGAACGACGAGACCGACTTCCAGGAGAACGTGGTGATCCGCGGCATGCGCCGGATCCTGCCGCTGCAGCACGACTACGACGGCGCCAAGCTGGTCACCAAGCCGGAGACCGGGCGCCGGATGCTCACCCCGCTGGTGATCGTGATCGCCGCGATCGGGATGGCGAACGTGATCTTCGCGCTCGACTCGATCCCGGCCATCTTCGGGCTCACCCAGGACGCCTACATCGTGCTGACCGCGAACGCCTTCGCGCTGATGGGCCTGCGCCAGCTGTACTTCCTGATCGGCGGCCTGCTCGAGCGGGTCATCTACCTGAACGTCGGCCTGTCGGTGATCCTCGCCTTCATCGGCGTGAAGCTGATCATCGAGGCGCTGCACGGTTCGCACATCGACGACATCGGTGCGATCCACCTGCCGCAGATCGGCATCGCCACCTCGCTCGGCTTCATCGCCGGCACCCTGCTGATCACCACGGTCGCCAGCCTGATCAAGACCAGCCGCGACCGCCGCCGCGTCGAGGTCGAGGTCGACTGACCCGCAGTACTAGCTAGGCCTTGGTTGCCACCGGCTCCTTTGCTGGGCGGAGACGGAGGTAGAGGGCCGGGATCGGGGCCAGGATCAGGCCGGACACGACCAGCGCAGTACGGATGGACGTGCGGCCGGCCAGGGCGCCGAGCGGAGGTCCGCCGATGACCTGGCCGACGGCGTTCGCCTGCGACACCATCGAGATCACCGTCGCGCGCGAGCGGGACTCGACATTGCGGTTCAGCCAGGCGGACTCGACCGGATAGGCGATCGTTCCGGCGACACTGCCGACCCACATCGCGGCCAGCCCGAGCCACAGGTGCCCGGCCAGGGCGAACCCGATCACGCCGCCGACCTGGAACAGGCTGAGCAACGCGAGCAGGCCGTTCGGGTGCAGCGCGGACATCCGCTCCGGCGAGACCTTGTTCACCACCAGCGACGTCGCCAGGGACAGCAAGGTGCCGATCAGTGAGAACACGGTGAACCAGAGCGCCGGGTCGGAGGTCCCGAAGGCCGTCGGGAAGGTGAAGTCGTTGAGGATCTTCACCGACCACAACCGGTCGAACGCCTCACTGGACAGCCCGGAGATCAGGCTGATCAGCGCCAGATATCGAACCACCGGCCGCCTCCGGGCGGTCGCCAGGCCGTCCTTGAAGGTGTCGGTCATGTTCTTGAAGGTCTCGCGCTCGGCCTTCGGCGTCGGGTGGAAGTTCTCCTCCCGCATGAACAAGGCCAGCGCGACGCCGATCAGGATCACGCCGGCCCCGCCCACCTTCATCGGCAACGACAGGCTGACCAGTCCGAGCAGGCCTGCGCTGACGACACCGGCGAGCTTGCAGCCGAGGTTGAGTTGCTGGCTCCGGATGAAGACCTGCCCGACCCTGTCCTCGCCGATCTCGTCGGTGATCCAGGCCTGGTCGGCGCCCGAGGTGAAGGTGTAGCCCACCCCCCACAGCACCTGAGCGGCGAGTACCGCCAGGAACGCGGGGATCAGGCCTTGGACCAGCACACCGGCGCCGATCAGTACGAGGCCGATGATGATCGACAACCGGCGGCTGTACAGATCAGCGACGATGCCGGTCGGGATCTCGAACGCGAAGCAGGCGATTTCGAGGGTGGTTCCGACCAGAACCATCTGCAGTGGACTCAGGCCCACGACCTTGACGAAATAGACCATGTTGAGCGTGAAGGCCAGCGCGAAGAGATAGGCGAATGCGCCCTGGAAAACGTAGTACGTGCGGGCCGGATCGGCGGCCCGGAAGGCAGGCAGAGACATCGTAGTTAGCTCCTGAAAGCATCACGTGTGGGCATGACAAAGCCCGACCAGGTCGCTGCCGGATCATTCGAGGCAGTCGACGGGTCGACTCAACGTGACGCAGAACGGCCTGTCAGCAGGCGGTCATGCGCTTTCAGGAGCAGGTTTGCATGTCGCCCAGAGTAGAGCAGCGACGACGGGCGCCGCCTGCCATTTGTTTCTGCGCAGGACTTTCGGCCCTAGTAACTCGCGACTACCCGCCGTAAGTTGACGATCGCGCCTAGCAAACGCCGTACGAGCAGCGACCCACACGGGTGGTGGCCGGGTTCGACTCCCGCCCGCTGCACGATCCGGCCAGATGGCCGGACTGGAGAGGCGCAATATGAGCAACAAAATGGGGCGTATCGGAGTTGTGGGGCTGGCCGTCGGGGCAGTCCTGCTGGGTACGACGGGATCGGCCACGGCCTTCGTGGCACCGCAGCAGAGTGCGGCCGCGCCGCCGCCTGCTCCGAACAGCATCACCGGCGCGATGGTGAAGGACGGCACGCTGTACGCCGCCGATCTGGCGCCGGCGGTGGTCACCTGGTTCACCACCACCTACGACAACTCGGTGACCACCGCCAGCGTGAAGGACGGAACGCTCACCCTGAACGACTTCTCGGCCGGGACGAAGGCCGCTCTGAAGGGTGACCCGGGCGCGACCGGAACCACCGGTGCTGCCGGAGCTACCGGGGCTGCCGGGGCTGCCGGGGCTGCCGGGGCCAAGGGTGAGGTCGGTCCGCAGGGGCCTGCTGCGGTCTGGTCAGGAGCGCACTGGGGCTCTGTCTTGCGGAACACGATGGGAGCGGGGAGTGCCGAGCTGCGGCCGACCTCTACCCTCGCGCCGGCCGGCGTGGGTGCGCTGGAGCTGAACACCGGAACGCCCACGGACAAGGCCGCCTTCGGCAACGAGGTCGACTTCGGCGGTGACCAGGTGAGTGCCATCACGGCCCTCGGGTTCACGGTCTACACGACCGGCGAGAACAATGCGCGGGCCAAGAACAACATGCCGTCCATCACGTTCGAGATCGACCCGAACCTGACCGCGCTGCCGGCCACGAACTACTCGTCGATGGTCTTCGCGCCGAACAACAGTGCCGCCGGCGCCTGGACCGCGATCAACGCCAAGGACGACAGCCTCGGCAAGGTCTGGGGCCTGACCGGCACGGGGATGCCGTGCAACATCAATGGCGCTCGGTGCACCTGGACCGAACTCCAGGCGGCACTGAACGACGGCGGAGACGGCGCGACCGTCTACAGCCTGGCGATCACCAAGGGCCGCGATTTCGAGTTCCACGGCGCGGCCGACAAGCTCGTCTACAACGGCAACGTCTTCGACTTCGAGCCGACCGGCGTCAAGTGAGCCGCTGACTATTTGAAGTAGCTATCGCATTTGATGAAAAGGGGACGGCCGGGCTCTCGGTTCGAAGAGCTACGCACGGGTACCATTCAGGTAGCCCGGCCCGGCCGTTCCCCCGTGATGGTCGGGTCGGGTCTTGGACGTCAAACAGCTTTCCGGTAGCGGGGCTGCCGCACGGTGACGCGATACCCGGCCCGCTCGTAGAGCGCCACGCTCCCGGTCCGGTTCTCGGCGACGGTCCACAGCCCAGTACGCCGTACGCCGCGTCGCCACAACGCCGCGTGATTCGTCCGCAGCAACGCGCTCGCCAGCCCACGTCGGCGCCAATCGTCCGCGACGCCGACCCACGGAGTGTCGTCGAGCCCGGACACCACATGCTCAGCGTTCCCGTCGAACACAGCCCGATGATCAGCCGGACCGGCCGGCCGCAGCTCGACTCCGGCCGGGAAGTTCGCCGCCGTCGGCTCTTCGAGTTCCACCGTCATCCGGACCCGGGTGAACGCGATGTCGTAGCCCGCGGCAACGGCCAACCGGCGTACGGACTCGTCGTCGACATTCACGCCGAAGCGCGACGTATCGATGGCCTCCGCGCGGGTATTACCGGGCGGGCAGCCGGCGGCTCAGTCAAGTCTTGACATAGTCGGTCGCCGGCGGTTGACTGCTATATAGTTCACAAAGGAAATAAATCCGGACCGGTCCGGAAGTGGTCGCTCAGAACTCCTTCCCGGGCCGATGTGAGGTGCCCTGGATCCCATGGCTTGCCATGGGATCTGTCGGCGTTCTCGCCCGAATGATTGCCTGCGGCAACTGCTGGAATCCCTTGCTGGTAAGGGAAAACCCTTTCTCGGCGCGGATCGGTCAAGGTCTGGTCTCGACCGGCGCGGTTGCTCTTCCACTCCGAATGGTTCTGTGTCATTCTCCCGGTGGAAGCCGAGATCCTATCGGATATCGGCTTAGCTCCGAGTAGTGACGGCTCGTCACGGCGCGTGCAGGACGAAGGGAAACAGGGTGAGCGGAACCATCGAGGTGAAACCGGCGCCGGCCGTGCCGGTGCTGAAACCGGGGGTGACACCCCGCGCGGCCATCAAGCGGCCCAGCCGCTGGACCGAGGCGCGGCGCAGCTTCCGGCGGCACTGGCAGCTCTATCTGCTGATCCTCGTCCCGCTCGCGTACTTCGTGATCTTCAAGTACATCCCGATCTCGAACGCGGTGATCGCGTTCAAGGACTACAGCCCGGTCAAGGGTCCGTGGGGCAGCCCGTGGGTCGGCTTCAAGAACTTCGACCTGTTCTTCCACAACCCGGTCTTCTGGACGCTGGTGAAGAACACCTTCATCCTCGCCGTCTACCTGGTGCTGGCCAGCTTCCCGATCCCGATCATCCTGGCGATCGCGCTGAACGAGCTGCGCCAAGGGGTGTTCAAGAAGACGGTGCAGCTGGTCACCTACGCGCCGTACTTCATCTCCACCGTCGTCGTGGTGTCGATGACCCTCCTGGTGCTGTCGCCGCGACTCGGGTTCGTGAACGACGCGATCGGGCTGTTCGGCATCCCGCAGATCGACTTCCTCGGCAACCCGGACTACTTCCGGCACATCTACGTCTGGTCCGACGTCTGGCAGACCACCGGCTACTCCGCCGTCATCTACCTGGCCGCGCTGTCCGGCATCGACCCGGCGCTGCACGAGTCGGCCAAGATCGACGGCGCGAGCCGGCTGCAGCGGATCCGTAACGTCGACATCCCCGGCATCATGCCGACCGCGGTGATCATCTTGGTCCTCGGCGTCGGCAACATCATGTCGATCGGCTTCGAGAAGGCGTTCCTGCTGCAGAACCCGCTGAACCAGTCGCAGTCGGAGATCATCGCGACCTACGTCTACAAGACCGGCCTGCTGAACGCCGACTTCAGCATGGCCACCGCGATCGGCCTGTTCAACTCGGTGCTCAACCTCTTCCTGCTGGTCGTGGTCAACTTCGTCGCCAAGCGGATCACCGGGAACGGACTGTGGTCATGAGCATCACGATGAGAGCCTTCCGCGACCGGTCCGCCCAGCGCCCGATCGACAACAGCATCGCCGAGACCCGCGGTGACCGGATCTTCCTGGTGGGCATCAAGGTCATGCTCTGGATCGCGCTGATCGTGGTCGCCGTCCCGCTGATCTACATCGTGGCGAACTCGTTCAGCGGCGCCGGTGCGGTCAGCGCCGGCCGGGTGCTGCTGTGGCCGGTCGATCCGAGCATCCGGGCGTACAAGGAAGCCTTCGGCGACCCGCTGATCATGAAGGGCTACCTGAACTCCTTCATCTACGCGATCGGCGGCACGCTGATCAGCGTCACGCTGACCATCGCGATCGCCTATCCGCTGTCCCGCAAGACCTTCTTCGGCCGCAACCTGATCATGAGCGCGCTGATCTTCACCATGCTGTTCTCCGGTGGTCTGATCCCGACCTACCTGGTGGTGCAGGACCTCGGCATGCTGAACACCCGGTGGGCGATGGTGATCCCGAGTGCGATCGGGGTCTGGCAGGTCATCATCGCGCGGACCTTCTTCCGGTCCACCATCCCCGACGAACTCTACGAAGCGGCCACGATCGACGGCGCGAGCGACCTGCGCTTCCTGTGGTCGATCGTGATCCCGCTGTCCAAGCCGGTGATCGCCGTCATCGCGCTGATGTACGCGATCTTCCAGTGGAACAGCTACTTCGACGCGCTGATCTATCTGAAGGACCCCAGCCTGTATCCGCTGCAGATCGTGCTGCGCAACGTGCTGATCCTGAACACCCAGACCGGATCGACCACTACCACCAGCCTGGCTCAGCAGCTCGAACAGCAACAGCTGGCCAACGTCCTCAAGTACGCGCTCATCGTCATCTCGAGCCTGCCCGTACTGATCATCTATCCGTTCGTCGCCCGCCACTTCACCAAAGGCGTGATGGTCGGCGCGGTCAAGGGTTAAGCGAGCCCGGCACAACACGGCACCAGTTCTTGTTCAGTTCCAGAAGGGAAACAACCGAAATGCGCTCAACCCTGAGCAAGGTGACCGCACTGGCGGCGGTCCTCGCACTAGCCCTGGCGGCGTGCAGCTCCGACAAGTCGGCCGACGGGGCGAAGAACGAGACGACGGCCGACGGCAAGGTGATCATCGATGTCCTGACGCCGTCGGACCAGACCATGAACCTGGACACCAACCAGGTCACCAAGATCATGAGCGACAAGTTCAAGATCCAGTTCCGTTGGCAGACCACGACCTTCGACGCCGGCCCGGCCAAGGAGAAGCGGCAGATCGCGCTGGCCAGCAACGACTACCCGGACCTGTTCTTCCTGATCCCGTGGGTCGACGCGTTCACCCAGGCCGAGGTGCTCAAGCTGGGTCAGCAGGGCGTCGCGCTGCCGCTGGAGCAGCTGATCAAGGACAACGCGCCGAACATCCAGAAGGCGCTGGACTCGAACAAGACCTACAAGGAGATGTCGACCGCGCCCGACGGTCACATCTACGCACTGCCGCAGTGGGCGGACTGCAAGCACTGCACCTATCCGGACAAGCTGTGGATGAACAGCACCTGGCTGAAGAAGCTCGGCCTGCAGCAGCCGAAGACGACCGAGGAACTGCGGACCGTGCTGCAGGCCTTCAAGACGAAGGACCCGAACGGCAACGGCAAGGCCGACGAGATCCCGATGACCAGTGACCCGCAGGACAGCAGCCTGATCGCGTACCTGATGGGCGCGTTCGCCTACGACCCGGTCGGCGCGAACAACGGCAACCGCTCGCTGCTCACGCTGAACGGCGACAAGGTCACCACGCCGGTCAACACCGACGCCTGGAAGGAGGGCCTGAAGTACATCAACTCCCTGTACAAGGAGGGCCTGATCGACCAGGCCGCGTTCACCCAGAACGCGCAGGCACTGCAGGCCCAGGGCAACAACCCGAAGGCGATCACGCTCGGCTCGGTGCCGGTGCTCCACCCGTACATCTTCGTCCAGGGCGACTCCAAGGACGGCCGCGACCGGCAGTACGACGCCGTGCCGCCGCTGACCGGACCTGACGGCAAGAGCTACACCGGGCTGAACTACCCGACGTCCACCGGCTACACCTTCATGCTGACCAACAAGGCCAGCAAGGAAGCCCAGGTCGCGGCGATCAAGATGCTGGACTACATCTACACCGATGAGGGCCAGGAGATCACCAACATGGGTCCGCTGAACGTGGGCTGGAAGAAGCCGGGCCCGAACGACATCGCCCTGGACAAGGCCACGAAGCCGCTGTACAACCCGGTCCAGAACGCGCCGAAGAACATCAGCTGGGGCGCGCTGGGGCAGTACAACAACACCCTTGCCTACCGCAACGCGCAGGTTGTGCCCGCCGACGCCTACTCCAGCGCCGGGTACGAGCGGCGGCTGTTCGACGCGACCAAGCTGTACGAGGGCCACGAGGACAAGGCCCAGTACTTCCCGCAGACCTCGGTCTGGCCGGACCCCAGCCTGAGCGGCGAGCTGGCCACCCTGCAGACGAACCTGAGCAGCTACGTGAACCAGAACCAGCTCGCGTTCATCACCGGATCGAAGAACATCGACACCGGCTGGGACGCCTACGTCAAGGGTCTCGACAGCACCGGGATGCCCCGGTACCTGGAGATCCAGCAGCAGGCCTACGACAAGTACAAGGCCGGCAGCAAGTAACAGCCACCTCCCCCTGAGGCCGCGCCGCGGAGCTACCGTCCAAGCTCCGCGGCGCAGCCGCGCTCTCGAAGGACTGGTATGTCTTCTGAACTTTGGTTCCGTACGCCGGCTGTCGACTGGTTCGAGGCGCTGCCGATCGGGAACGGGCATCTTGGTGCCAAGGTGTTCGGTCGCGTGGGTTCCGAGCGGATCGCGCTCAATCTCGACGATGTCTGGTCCGGCGACGGTCCCGCGCAAGCTCGAGGTGACCGACGGCCCCGAAGTACTGGCCGACGTACGGCGCCTGTTGCTCGACGAAGGTGATCGCCTCGCCGCGACCGAGCGAACCCGCGCGCTGCAAGGACCGCTGGTCGAGTCGTACCAGCCGCTCGGCGACCTGCTCATCACCGAGCCCGAAGGCGCCGAGGACTACCGCCGCAGCCTCGACCTGCGCACCGGCATCGTCGGGATCGACTACACCCGCGGGGGAGTGCGCTTCCACCGCGAGTCCTACGTCTCCGCGCCCGACCAGGTCCTCGTCTGGACAGTTCTCGCGGACACCTCCGGCGCCGGTCGACCTCGACATCGCCCTGTCCAGCCAACACCCCTTCCAGTCCTCGGTGCTGGACGGTACGACGGTCGCCGTGACCGGCCGTGCCCCGTCGGATCTGACCATCGAGTACCGGCAGAGCCCCGACCCGATCCGCTACCGCGACGGTCACGGCATCGGCTTCGGCGTCGTACTGCGGGCGCACGCGGCCGGCGGCTCGGTGCAGGCGACCGAAGCCGGGATCGCAGTACGGGGAGCGGACAGCCTGACCCTGGTGTTGTCGGCGGCAAGTACCTTCGCGGGCTGGAACGTCAAGCCCGGTTCGGATCCGGCGGTCGCGTTGCAGGAGGCAACGAATCTGCTCGACGCCGTCGACCTGGCGAAGGTTCGGCAGCGGCATCTCGACGACCACCTCGCGCTGTACGACCGCGCGGAGCTCACCCTCGGCGTACCGGTCGACCTGCCGACCGATGAGCGGATCGACGCGTTCGCTGCCGGTGGCGAGGATCCCGATCTGGCCGCGTTGACGTTCGCGTTCGGCCGGTACCTGCTGATCGCGTCGTCGCGCCCGGGGACCCAGGCGGCCAACCTGCAGGGGATCTGGAACGAGGACCGTCGCCCGATGTGGGCGAGCGACTGGACGAACAACATCAACACCCAGATGAACTACTGGCTCGCCGACGTCACCGGCTTGAGCGAGTGCTTCGACCCGCTGACCGACCTGCTCGAAGGGCTCGCCGAGTCGGGCAAGGACACAGCACGGATCCTCTACGACGCACCTGGTTGGGTGTCGCACCACAACGCCGACATCTGGCGGGCGACCTGGCCGGTCGGCGACGGTGGTGACGACCCGGTCTGGGCGATGGCGGCGACCTGTGGGGTCTGGCTGTCCGCGCATCTGATGGAGCACTACCGCTTCGGTCAGGACGTGGACTTCCTGCGGGAGCGGGCCTATCCGGTGCTGGCCGGCGCGACCGAGTTCGTGCTCAGCATGCTGGTCGAGGATCGCGATGAGCACCTGCAGTTCATCCCCTCGACGGCGCCCGAGCACCACTTCATCCTGCCGACCGGGGAGAAGGCGTCGGTCGACCTGACCACGACGTACGACCTGTGGCTGATCCGCGAACTGTCGGCAACCTGGTCGAGGCCGAGCAGGCTCTCGGGCTCGAATCGGAGCTGGCCGCGAGAGGCCAGGCGGCGGTACTACGGTTGCCGGAGATCCCGATCGCGGCCGATGGCCGGTTGCTGGAGTGGCCGACCGATTGGCAGCCGTCGGAGCCGGATCACCGGCACCAGTCGCATCTCTACGGGCTGTACCCGGGCGCGGAGATCGACCCGCGCAGTACGCCGGAATGGACCGAGGCGGCGCGCCGGGCACTCGCCGTACGGACTGCAGCGGGTGCGCCTGGCGGGTGGACCAGTGCTTGGCTGATCGCCTTGTGGGGAAGGCTTTTCGAGCCGGAGAAGGCGGCCGGGGCGATCCGGTACTACCTGAGCAAGCTCGTCTCGGACAACCTGTTGCATCGCGACGGCGACATCTTCCAGATCGACGCGAACTTCGGAATGACGGCCGGGATCGCCGAGCTGTTGATCCAGAGCCACACGGACGTGATCCGGCTGCTGCCGGCGCTGCCTGCCGAGTGGCCGGACGGATCGTTCCGTGGGCTGCGGGCGCGCGGCGGGCTGTCGTTCGACGTGAGCTGGGCGGCCGGCCGGATCGTCGAGGCGGCCGTGCATGCGGACGTGGCAGGGACGTTCCGGATCGCGTGGGGAGCGGAGGAGCGGACCGTCACACTGGCGGCCGGCAGTCTCACCACGCTTGACCCCTTAGGTATGCCTAACCAAAGTCGTTGTAGTCTCAACCACGACTTTGTCCTGAGGAGAGGAACGGCATGAGAAGCCGGATCATGAGCGCCACGGCCGGAACGTTGGTGCTGGTTCTTGCGCTGGCCGCGTGTGGTGGCAGCGACAAGAAGCAGGCTGACACCGGGGTGGGGGACACCGACGTCGCGACCGGCGGCCGGCTGTTCTCGACCGCCGACGCCGCGACGGCGAAGCTCGGTTCGGATGCTGCAGCCCGGCGTGTTCCCGCGGACGGTGAAGCACGCGCTCGGCGAGACCAAGATCGAGAAGAAGCCCGAGCGGGTCGTCGTACTGGACAGCGGCGAGCTGGACGGCGTCCTGGCGCTCGGGATCACGCCGGTCGGGATGGCGACGAACGCCGGCCAGAACGGCGTACCGTCGTACCTCAAGGACAAGGCCCAGGGGATCGCGCACCGTCGGCGGCGTGAGCGAACTCAAGCTCGAGGCGATCGCGGCACTGCACCCGGATCTGATCCTGGGCAGCAAGCTGCGCGCGAACGACCTGTACGACAAGCTGAGCGCGATCGCGCCGACCGTGATGAGCATCCGGCCGGGCTTCCCCTGGAAGGAAGACTTCCTGCTGCTCGCCGACGCGCTCGGCGAGGAGACCAAGGCGACCGGACTGCTGAACGACTACCAGAAGCGCGCCAACGAGGTGAAGTCCAAGGTCACCGGGTCGCCGACGATCTCGCTGGTGCGGTTCCGGCCGGGCGACATCCGGCTGTACGGCAACCTGTCCTTCATCGGCGTGATCCTGAAGGACATCGGCCTGCCGCGGCCGAAGGTGCAGGACATCCAGGAGCTCGCGCTGGAGATCTCCCAGGAGAACATCGGCAAGGCCGACGGTGACTGGATCTTCTACTCCAGCTACGGGGAGTCCGAAGGCGACCGCGGAGGACACGGTCGTCAACGGGACGCTGTGGAAGTCGCTGCCGGCGGTGAAGGCGGGCAAGGTGCAGCGGGTCGACGACGAGGTCTGGTTCCTCGGCCTCGGCCCGATCGGTGCGATGGCGACGCTGAACGACCTGGAGAAGTACCTCGGCGGGAAGAGTTAGTCGGTCACGGGCTGGTTCTCGACCGGGAGCAGGCCGCGCTCGGCGAAGACCTTCTTGGCGACGGCGATCGCGTTGAGGGCCTTCGGGAAGCCGCAGTAGCCAGAGGCATGGATGAACGTCTCGACGATCTCGGTCGTGGTCAGACCGACGTGCAGCGAGGTCTTCACGTGCAGCTCGAGCTGCGGCTCACAGCCCCCGAGCGCGGTCAGCATCCCCAGTGTCACCAACTGCCGCTGCTTGGGGTCGAGCCCGGGCCGCGCGTAGATGTCGCCGAACCCGTAGGCGATCGTGTGGTGGGCGAGGGCCGGCGCGATGTCCTGCAGACCGGCCATCACCGCCGCACCGTCGCTGCCGTTGATCGCCTCGAACACCGCCAGCCCGCGCTCGTACCGGGCCTTGTCCTCGTCATCTCTGGTCATGCCTCGAAGCTACCAGCGGCTCGGTGCCCGTCGGGGCAGTCGATCAGGCGGGCTTGGGGACGACGAGAAGGGCGCTGCTGGCGGTGGCCACCAGGTCGCCGGCGCTGGTCTTGACGTTGCCTTCGGCAAATATCACGCGTTTGCCGCCTTTGATCACCAGGCCGGTGGCGGTGAGTTCGCCGGTGTCGGCGAGGACCGGGCGCAGGTAGTTCACCTTGATCTCGATCGAGGTGTAGCCGACGCCGGCCGGCCAGGTGGTGTGCGCGGCGCAGCCGGTGACCGTGTCGAGCAGGGTGCAGACCAGCCCGCCGTGCACCATGCCGATCGGGTTGTAGTGAGCGTGTGACGGCAGGCAACCGAAGACCACCTTGCCGTTCTCCGACCTCGACGGCCGACATCTGCATCAGGACGGCGATGGGTGGCGGCGGGATCTTGCCGTCCCGAACCCCCTCCATGTACTCCAGCCCACTCAAGTGCGCGGTCTCGGCCAGTACCTGAGCCGGATCGACCCATCGGAACGTCTGCTCATCCATGGCTGAATAGTAGACTAAACCAGCACCTTTTGTCGTCCGTTCGGATCGGGCGGTTCGTCCAGATGGATGAAATCGCGGTAAGACCCGGACGAGAGAAGTGCTCCTGGGCTTTGGTATGGGGGTGGTGTCGTGAACAATCGGCGGCATGTCCGACCGCCAGACTGCCGTTGCCAGCACGCAAGCCGACGTCAGCGACCGCCCAGTCGGCGGCAACGCCGTACCGGAAACCGCTCGGGGAAGTGGCGCCGCGGCTGGGTGATCGCGGTGCTGGCGGTCCTGTCCGCGCTGCCGCTGGTGTTCCACCGCACGTGCCGAACTCGATCGGCAACCTCGGCAGCCTGCTCGACACGTTCCTGCCCTGGGTCGGCCTCGCCGTCCCGGTGCTCGCCGTTGCAGCACTCGTACGCCGGTCCGCGACGGCCGGGCGTCGCGCTGCTGGTCCCGCTCGCGGTCTGGGGGTTGATGTTCGGTAACCTGCTGATCCCGGGCAAGGGCGGTGGCGCGCACGACCTGCGCGTGCTGTCGCACAACGTGGACGCGGCCAACCCGGACCCGGAGCACGACGGCGCACGACCTGCTCGACGGCCGACGCGGACGTGGTCGCGCTGGAGGAGATCACGTCGGCGGACCTGAAGATCTACAAGGCGGAGTTCGCCGCGAAGTACCCGCACGTGGTCGCGCGGGGCACGGTCGGCGCTGTGGTCGAAGTACCCGGTCGAGGAGAGCAAGTCGGTCGACGTCGGCTTCGCCTGGACCCGCGCGCTGCGGGCCGAGGTCAGTACGCCGGAGGGCAAGGTCGCCTTCTACGTCGCGCACCTGGCGTCGGTCCGGGTCGGCACCAGCGGCTTCACCTCGAACCAGCGCAACGACACGATCAAGCAGCTCGGTCAGCAGATCGCGGCAGGAGAAGCTCGCCGGGGTGGTCGTGATGGGCGACTTCAACGGTACGGCGAACGACCGCAGCCTCGCGCCGATCACCGCCGGACTGCGCTCGGCGCAGGGCGCGGCCGGGCACGGCTTCGGCTTCACCTGGCCGGCGAAGTTCCCGATGGCGCGGATCGACCACATCATGGTCCGCGGCGTCGACGCCGACCAAGGCCTGGGTGATGCAACCCACCGGCAGCGACCACCGCCCGGTCGTCGCGGAGCTTGCGGATCTGAGCGCTCTCCGCTAGTCCGTGGCGGTAGGCGTAGCGGACTGCTTCGGCGCGGTGCCGGGCGCCGATCTTGGCGAACGTGTTGTTGATGTGCGTCTTCACCGTCGCCTCGCCGATGAACAGCAGCTCGGCGATCTCGGATTGCTCAGCCCCTGCGCGATCAGCTTCAGCACTTCGGTCTCCCGCGCCGTCAGCCCATCCGTCGTCGCTGGCGGCAGTCGGCGTCAGCGCCAGCGACCAGCCGCCGGGACACCTCAGGATCAAAGGTCGACTGCCCGGCCGCAGTCGACTTCAACGCCGCACCGATCTCCACCCGCCCCGCATCCTTCGTGAGATAACCCCGCGCCCCAGCCCTCAACGCCGACGCGATCGACTCGTCATCGGCGTACGTCGTCAGCACCAGCACGGCGACCTCCGGATACTCAGCCGTCAGCCGCGCCGTCGCCTGCACCCCGTCCAGCACCGGCATCCGCAGATCCATCAACACCACGTCAACGTTGCCCTCCGCAACAACTCCACAGCCTCAACCCCGTTCGCCGCCGCCCCCACCACCTCGACCCCGTCAATCAACCCAAGCAACGCCACCAGCCCTTCCCGCACCACCTGCTGATCATCAGCAACCACCACCCGCACCACGTCACTCATCTCTCACCACCTGCTCGCTCATCGGGCACCACCGGCCACCTCGCCCCATTCGTCGGCCACCTCCGCGACCACCAGCCAGCGTCCCCGTCCGGCCCCGCCTCCAGCCTGCCATTCACCAACGCCAGCCGCTCCCGCATCCCGGCCAACCCGAACCCTTTCTCGCCGGGCAGAGCGCCAATCGTCGCGGGGTTCTCGACCTCCAGCCGCAAGCCTCTGCGACCATTCCGATCGGACTGTGATGCGGCGTCCGGGGGCGTGCTTTGCCAGCGTTCGTGAGTGCCTCTCGAGCCGCACCCAGCAGTGCGACCATCACGTCCGGGCCCGGCGTCCGGGGATGCTCGTCGACTGTGAGGTCGACCTCGACGTCCGTGATCCGTTCGCGTGTTGCTCGGCCGAGTGCGCGCGAGTGCTTCCGGTAGGGCCGGTACTTCGTCGGAGCGGAAGGCGGCGACTGCGTTTCGCGCTTCGACCAGGCCCTGGACGGCCAGGCGGCGGGAGCGGCGTACCCGATCCAGTGCGCCGGCGGTATCGTTGCCTTCGTCAAGCAATGCTTCGGCGAGCTCCAGTTGGACGACGAGCGCCCGAGCGAATGCGCCAGTACGTCGTGCAGCTCGCGAGCGATCCGCCCGCGCTCGTCGAGCGCGGCAGCTCGGGCGTGTTCGTGCTGCGCGAGCCGGGTCTGCTCGAGCAGCTGCGCTGTCTGCCGCGCCTGGATCTCGTCCTGCCGGCGGTTCAGCCCGAAGGCGACCAGGATCGCTGTCCACAGCAGCTGGGTGAAGAACCAGCTGACGGATCGTCATCCCAGAAGATCGCGGACAGGCTGTAGGCGAGGGCACAACCGATGCCGACGGCAATATCGGCCGGTTGCCCTGCGGCAGAATCATCACGGCGACGTCCGCGATCGCCATCAGCACCAGGACCAGGGCGTTGGAGTCGTCCACCGCCGCGATCAGCGCGCTGCTGATCGCAGCATAGGCGAGCAGCGCCGAGCGCCAGCATCGGCCGCCGCCGCATCAGCGCAGTACCGGTCAGGAAGGTCACCAGACCGGCTGCCAGCATCAGGTAGACCCACACCTGGTCGGGCCGAGCGGTCGCCAGCACCCCGATCGCGACGACCGCAGCCAGTGACCGCCCGATCCACCCGGTCTCCCCGTACGGCCCCGCTTCGACCGTACCTTCGTAGTCGGTCGGCCGGGCTTTGCCGACCAGCCAGTTCGTCACCTGTTCGCGTGCTCCTCGACATCTGCGTGGGCCTTCGTCTGGAGCACCAAGGATTGCACCAGCAGGGTGGCGCCCATGGTCAGCAGGATCGAGCCGCCGCCCGAGGTGGCCGTCGCGCCGAGCAGATGGCCGAGCCCAGCGAGGCCCAACCGTAGTACGAGATAGCCGGCCATGATCCCGAGCCCGGGAGCGCCGAGACGGTAGAAGACCTTGCCCTGGCGCCACTGCACCTGCGACACCCGGCCGGTCGCCAGGCCGGCCACCAGCGCGAGTCCGACGCCGATGACGAGCAGGGTCACGTCCAAGGCGCCCAGCTGACTGTGCTGGAGCTTGTCGTACATCTGATAGGCCCCGACGCCGACCATGACCAGCGGACCACGCCAGACATCGGTGTCGGAGTTCTCCAGTTCGGACCAGGACAGTCGCCGGGCCACGACGGCGATCACGATCGCGATCACCACGGCCGCATTGAGCAGAGTCATAGCACTGAAACTAGATTCGCGGCGCCTCCGCATGAACAACCCCAGGGTGGAGACCTAGGTGGAGAAAGCCGGCGGTAACGGAACTGTGCGCGCGGCCCCGCAGGCATGGCGGTGGGCACAGGAGTAACGTTCCTCACCGGTAACACCACCTTGCGTCATGACGACGATGCGGAGGGCCGATGCTCGCGCAAGATTCCGTCCTGACGGCTGGATGCCAAGGCGATCGACTACATCATCATCGCACCGTACTTCGCGTTCGTGCTCGGCATCGGCTATCTGGCCAAACGCGCGGTCTCGAACAGCCTGGACTTCTTCCTGTCCGGCCGGTCGCTGCCGGCCTGGGTGACCGGCCTGGCCTTCATCTCGGCGAACCTGGGCGCGATCGAGATCATGGGCATGTCGGCCAACGGCGCGCAGTACGGGATGCCGACCGTGCACTACTTCTGGATCGGCGCGATCCCGGCGATGCTCTTCCTCGGCGTCGTGATGATGCCGTTCTACTACGGCTCCAAGGTGCGCAGCGTGCCGGAGTTCATGCTGCGCCGGTTCGGGAAACCGGCGCATCTGGTGAACGCGATCAGCTTCGCGCGTCGCGCAGGTGCTGATCGCGGGCGTGAACCTGTTCCTGCTGGCGACCATCGTGAACGTGCTGCTCGGCTGGCCGATCTGGCTGTCGGTGATCATCGCCGCGATCATCGTGCTCAGCTACATCACCCTCGGCGGGTTGTCGGCGGCGATCTACAACGAGGTGCTGCAGTTCTTCGTGATCGTCGCGGCTTTGTTGCCGTTGACAATCGTCGGCCTGCACAAGGTCGGCGGCTGGCAGGGGCTGATCGACAAGATCACCGGACAGGCAGGGAGCAGATGCACGCCTGGCCCGGCAACGAGCTGAGTGGCTTCAGCAACAGCTTCCTGTCGGTGATCGGCCTGGTCTTCGGCCTCGGCTTCGTGCTGTCGTTCGGCTACTGGACGACGAACTTCGTCGAGGTCCAGCGGGCGACTGGCCAGCAAGAACATGTCGGCGGCCCGGCGTACGCCGATCATCGGCTCGTTCCCGAAGATGTTCATCCCCTTCATCGTCATCATCCCGGGCATGATCGCGGCGGTCGCCGTACCGGAGCTGAAGCAGTTCAAGGCGGACGGCGGCGGCTCGGTGACCTACAACGACGCGCTGCTGTTGCTGATGCGCGACCTGCTGCCGAACGGCATGCTCGGCCTGGCGATCACCGGTCTGCTGGCCTCGTTCATGGCCGGTATGGCGGCGAACCTCAGCTCGTTCAACACCGTCGTCACCTACGACCTGATCGAGCGGTACATCATCAAGGACCGCGACGACGCGTTCTACCTGCGGACCGGGCGCTGGCTGACCGTCGGCGGCACGATCATCGCGATCGGTACGGCGGCGATCGCGTCCGGCTACAGCAACCTGATGGACTACCTGCAGCAGCTGTTCTCGTTCTTCAACGCGCCGCTGTTCGCGACGTTCATCCTCGGTATGTTCTGGAAGCGGATGACCGCGGCGGCCGGCTGGATCGGTCTGGTCAGCGGTACGGCGACCGCGATCGTGGTCTTCGTCCTGTCCGAGAACAGCGTGATCAACCTGCCCGGCCAGGGCGCGAGCTTCGTCGGGGCCGGTGCGGCCTTCGTGGTGGACATCCTGCTCAGCATCGTGGTCAGCCTGGTGACGACACCGAAGACCGACACCGAGCTCAAGGGGCTGGTCTACTCGCTGACCCCGAAGGAGGACCGGACCGAGGTGGCCCAGGAGGGCGACCACGGCTGGTACCGCAAGCCGACGCTGCTGGCCGGGATCTCGCTGGCTATCGTCGTCGTCCTGAACGTCGTCTTCGGCTGATCCGGAAAGGAGACTCGACATGGCTGAGCAGACCAGAAGAAGGCCGGAGCGTTCGACATCCGGGTGGTGATCGCGGCGCTGGTCGCGATCTACGGCGTGGTGCTGACGATCCTCGGGATCATCGCGGACCCGAAGGAGGTGGACAAGGCCGACGGGATGAACATCAACCTCTGGGGTGGCATGGCGATGCTGGTGTTCGCCGCCCTCTTCGTCCTCTGGGCCCGGCTGCGGCCGATCGTCGTACCGGTCGAGCAGGCGAGGCCACAAGACGTATGACCGCTGTCGTCATGTCCGTTTGACGAACATGGCGTCCGGCGTGGTCCTGCTGTTCGGGCGCTTCGGGTTCCTACGCTCGAAGTACCCGAACAGGAGGACATCGAGATGACGATCACGCAAGCGCCGGCGGACCTGGCGTCGCAGTACGCGGAGCAGGGGTTCGTGCTGGTGAAAGGCCTGCTCAGCAAGGAGGAAGCTGCTTCCTACCGCGCGCTGAGCCATGCGCTGCTGGCGCGGCTGAACCGCAACGACGACCCGACCTGGGACGCCGCGCGGGGGATGACGTCGGCGAAGACGAGCTTGCAGCATCTGCACGACGCGCAGTTCTACGACGCGGCGTTCTCGAAGCTGCTGGTGGACCCGCGGTTCACTGATGTGGCCGCTGCGGTGATGGGTGTGGAGGACGTCCAGCTGCACCACACCAAGCTGTTCGTGAAGCCGCCGGAGAACGGGTCGCCGTTCCCGCTGCACCAGGACTACCCGTTCTTCCCGCACAAGTACCACCGGGTCGGCGCCGCGATCTTCCACTTCGACGACGCACCGGAGGAGAAGGGCTGCGTCCGGGTGATTCCGGGCAGCCACCTGGCCGGGCCGCGTGAGCACGACCCCGAGGGCGCGTTCCACCTGCCCGACGTACCGTTCGACGACGCCGTGCCGCAGCCTGCCGAGGCCGGTGACGTGCTGTTCTTCACCTACCTGACCGTGCACGGCTCCGGCGTGAACGTCAGCGACGAGGCACGGACGACCTGGCTGGTGCAGTACCGCGACCCGTCCGACCCGCCCACGGTGAAGACCCACGACCACTCGCTCGGGCAGGGCATGATGCTGAGGGGAGTGGACCCGACCGGCAGGAGTGGCGTTTGAGTCTGGCGGCTGTCGAGGCGGCGGACCGGTTCGTGGACCTCGCGGGACTACTGGAGTCCTGCGAGGTCGGCGGCTTCCGCGCGGACTTCGTGAGCTGGGGGCACTACCGCCCGGAGTACTGGCGGAACTACTGGCACAGCCACTCGTTCCACGAGGTCTGCCTGGCGTACTCCGGCGAGGGCCGCTTCAACGTTGGTCCACGCGAGTACGCCGTGGGCGAGGGGGACGTGTTCCTGGCCCGGCCGGGGGACGTGCACGAGATCGAGTCGAGCCATTCGTCGCCACTGGGGATCGCCTTCTGGGGCTTCACCTTCCGCGCTGTGTCCAACAGTTCTGGTGCGGGCTGGTGGTCGGGGCTGACTCGACCGGACGGACCAGTGGTCTCCAGTGCTCCAGGTGGCCTGCCAGCAGTCGTTGCGGCGCTCTCTAGCGAGGCTGCTGCGCCCCGGTCCGGCTACGACGACGTCTTGGCCGCCTTCGGCGCTGCACTCGTGCTGGACACAGCCAGGGCGTTCGCGCTCGACGAAGACCTCTCGGTGGAACCCGTAGTACGGGATCGGGGCTCTGTAGTTGTCGAGGCGATGCAGCGACACCTGCTCGACAACCTGTCCCGCCCGGTGACTGTGCGGGAGGTAGCAGCCGCAGTACATCTCTCGGAGCGGCATGCTGAGCGATTGTTCAGCTCGGTCACCGGAGCTTCTCTGATGTCCACCTTGCGCCGCCTGAGACTAGAGCTCGCCGCACAGCTTCTCTTCGATCCAGCGCTGACAGTGACCGAGATAGCGCGTTCCTGCGGCTACTCCGACGTACGGCCGTTCTCGACCGCGTTCAAGCGCCACTACGGCCGTACGCCGGGCGACTACCGCCGCACGGGCGGGACATCCTTCGTCTAAGAGGAGACCTGCTCCGTGGCGTCGGTCCGCGGCCCACCGCGGTCCCGCAGTACCCAGGGTTCTCCCCGTTCGGCCTGTTTGTCGGTCCGGCCCACTAGCATCGGTCCGGAGTCGGAGGGAGGTTTGGTGGATTACGACGACATCGAGGCGCTGCGGCGGACCAGCCCTGCCTGGCGACTGCTGCGGGCCAAGAACGCGCCGCTGGTGATCGGCTTCCTGGGGCGGGTCTTCGTCGAGGACAACGTCCGGGGCATTGCGGCAGCCGACCTGGTCGCACGGCTCGACGACGAGCTGTATGCGTTGAACGCGCGGCTCGGCCCCGACACCTTCCCGCGGCCGGCCAAGGAGTATCTCGACGAATGGGCCTCGCCTGACTACGGTTGGTTACGAAAATACTATCCGCCGGGTGCGGACGAGCCACACTTCGACGCGACCACGGCGGTCGAGAAGGCCCTCTCCTGGCTGCAGTCGCTGCAGGCCAGATCCTTTGTCGGCACCGAGTCGAGATTGACCACGATGTTCGACCTTTTGCGGCAGTTGGTGTTCGGTGCCGAGTCGGACCCCGACGTGCGATTGCTGGAGCTGGAGCGGCAACGGGCCGTGCTGGATCTCGAGATCGAGCGGGTGCGATCCGGTCAGGTGGAGCTGATGAACAGCTCGGCCCAACGGGATCGGTACCAGCAGTTCGCCCGGACCGCGATCGAGTTGCTGGCGGACTTTCGTGAGGTGGAGAACAACTTCCGCACCCTCGACCGTGAGCTGCGCGAACAGATCACCGGCTGGACCGGGTCCAAGGGAGAGTTGCTCGAGGACGTTCTCGGCAGCCGGAACGGTATCTCCGATTCCGACCAGGGCAAGAGCTTCCACGCCTTCTACGACTTCCTGCTCTCGCCGCAGCGACAGGCCGAGTTCAGTGATCTGCTCCAGCGGGTCCACAGCCTGGCAGCAGTCGGCCAGGTCGATCCACGGATGCGGCAGATCCACTACGACTGGCTCGACGCCGGCGAGCGGACCCAGACCACTGTGCGGCTGCTGTCGGAGCAGTTGCGGCGCTTCCTCGACGATCAGGTGTTCTTGGAGAATCGGCGGGTTCTCGATCTGGTCAAGGGGATCGAGGCGACTGCCCTGCGGCTGCGCGAGCAGCCGGTCGCCGGAGTCGGAGCAGAGATCGACGCCGTTGCACCGACGCTGAACCTGCCGATGGAGCGACCCTTGTACACGCCGCAAGCCAAACAGCAGATCGACAGCAGTAACGTGGCCGACGAGATCGCCGAGCTGGATGCCGCGGCCCTCTTCGAACAGGTGTATATCGACCCCGAGCCACTGCGTTGCGATGTCCGGCGTGCACTTCGCGGCCGTCGCCAGGTCGGCCTGGCCGAGCTGGTTCGAACCCGGCCGATCGAACAAGGACTAGCGGAACTCGTCACGTATCTGACCCTCACCGACTCCGGCTTCACGGCGATCTACGACGAGGAGGTTCGTGAGCAGCTCAGCTGGCACGACCAGGCCGGTGAGCTGCGGACCGTCAGCCTGCCGCGAGTGACGTTCGCCCGGACGGAGGAATCGTGAGTCAGGCCGCTGTCGCCAGGTCGGAGCTCGACCTCCCGCTGGTGGTGACGACCCTGCTCAAGGGCGTCGTCTACTCCGACCAGCACGAGAAGGTCTGGAGCCATCTGCTCCCACTGCGCGCCCAGGTGACCGATTACGTCGCGACGATGGGCCTGATCGTCGTCATCGACGAAGCGGAAGGGTATGCCTTCCTGCGGTCCCGGCCGGAGGAGGATGACGAGCAGGCCGTACCACGGTTGATCGCGCGCCGCTCGCTCTCCTTCCCGGTCAGCCTGCTGCTCGCTCTGCTCCGTAAGCGGCTGGCGCAGTTCGACGCGGACAACAGCGATACCCGGTTGATCCTCAGCCGCGACCAGATCGTGGAGCTGATCCGGGTCTTCCTGCCGGCCAACAGCAACGACGCGCGGCTGGTCGACCAGATCGACACCCAGATCGGAAAGGTGATCGAGCTGGGCTTCCTGCGCCGCCTACCCGGCGAGGACAACCAGTTCGAGGTGCGCAGGATCCTCAAGGCCTTCGTCGACGCTCAGTGGCTGGCCGACTTCTCCGAGCGGCTGGACCGGTACGCCGATGAGGTGGCCGGCCCGGCGGAGGACACCGATGACTGAAGGCCTGTTCAGTGCGGTCGAGCTGCACGATGCCGAGGAGCTGGTCGGCTACCGGTTGCAGCGGCTGGAGCTGCGCAACTGGGGAACGTTCGACCGCCGGGTCTGGGACTTCGGACTGGCGGGCAACAACGCTTTGCTCACCGGCGATATCGGCTCCGGCAAGTCGACCGTCGTCGACGCGATCACTACCCTGCTGCTGCCCGCGAACCGCATCGCCTACAACAAGGCGGCCGGGGCCGAGACCCGCGAACGCAGCCTCCGTTCGTACGTTCTCGGCTATTACAAGTCCGAGCGGAGCGAGACCACCGGGACCTCGAAGCCGGTCGGGCTGCGGAAGGAAGACTCCTTCTCCGTCGTGCTCGGTGTCTTTCACAATGCCGGCTTCGACAGCACGGTCACGCTCGCCCAAGTGTTCTGGACAGTGGCCGGGCGGCAGGGGCAGCCGGAACGATTCTTCGTGGTGGCGGACCGCGAGCTGTCCATCGCGACGGATTTCAGTGACTTCGGATCCGAGCTGACCGGGCTGCGCAAACGCCTCCGGGCCGGCGGCGTCACTCGTGAAGGACCACTTCCCGGAGTACGGACGGGAGTACCGGCGGCGACTGGGGATCGAGTCGGAGCAGGCCATGGACCTGTTCCATCAGACCGTGTCGATGAAATCGGTCGGCGATCTGAACGACTTCGTGCGCACCCACATGCTGGAGCCGTTCGACGCAGCCACCTGGATCGACAAGCTGGTCGGCCATTTCGACGACCTGACCCGGGCCCACGACGCCGTAGTACGGGCGAAGGCGCAGTTGGCCGAACTGCAGCCGCTGCTGACTGACTGCAAGGCGTATGACGAGCTGACCGAAGAGATCGCGGCTCTGACAGCCGAGCGGACGGCCCTGCCGTTCTTCTGCGCGGACCGGAAGGCAGAACTGCTGGACGGCCAGCGGTTGCGGCTGGCCGCGGCGATCGAGCAGCGTGAGGAGGAGTTGTCCCGGATCCGCGGAGAGCTGACAGAGCTGGGTGCAGAGAAGGGTCGGCTGGAGCTGGAGCGAGCCGGATACGGCGGCAACCGGATCAGCGAACTCGAGCGGTTGATCGACTCCGAGAACACGACCGCCGATGCGCGGCAGCAGAGATTCCGACGATTCAACGAGCTCCTCGCGGAGACGGGCCTGGACGCGGTCGAAGCAGCTGAGCAGTTCGAGGTGCGTCGTCAGCAGGTGCTGACCGAGTCGGCCGCGGCCGAGAACTCGGCGACCGATGCACAGAGCCAACTGACCGAGACGGCCGTGGATCGGCGCCGGATCGAGGACGAGGGCAAGGAGCTCAATGCCGAGCTGCTCAGTCTGCGGAAGCAGCGGAGCAACATCCCGCGCCGCACCCTCGAGCTCCGGCAGGCACTCTGTGACGACCTCCAGCTGAACACGGCCGATCTGCCGTTCGCCGGCGAACTGATCCAGGTCCGGCCGCAGGAGTCGGAGTGGGAAGGCGCGGCCGAGCGGGTACTGCGCGGCTTCGGCCTCTCGATCCTGGTCGGGCAGGACCACTACGCCGAGGTGTCGGACTGGATCAACGGGCGGCATCTGAACGGACGGATCGTCTACTACCGGGTGCCCAAGGCAATGGTGTCCTGCCGGGTCACGGCCGGATGCCGCTCATCCATTGTTCGACAAACTCGATCTCAAGGAGTCGGCGTTCACCGACTGGCTGGACCGCGAGCTGGTCAAGCGAGCCGATCACGACTGCGTCGACACCGATGGCCGAGTTTCGCCGGGCCACTGTGGCAGTGACCCGGTCCGGTCAGATCAAGTCGCGCGGCGGCCGGCACGAGAAGAACGACAGCACCCGGATCGACGATCGCGCTTCGTACGTCCTGGGCTGGACCAACGAGCTCAAGCTGGAGACGCTGCTGGCCCAGGCACACAGCCTTCAGGTCAGACTCCGGCAGGCCGCGGAGATCGAACAGAAACTGAGTGACAGCCTTCAGCAGGCGGCCGGCCGGAAGAATGCCCTGGGCAAGCTGGAGGAGTTCGCGAACTGGGCCGACCTGGACTGGCAGAGTCTGGTGAAGCGGGTCGCCGGATACGAGGCGGAGAAGGCCGAGCTGGAGCGGTCGACCGGCCAGCTCGCAGAGGTCACCGCGAAGCTGGCCGATCTGGAGGCGCGGATCGAAGCCGGCACTGCTCGGCGCGACGAGCTGATCAAAAGCAACGGCAAGGACGAGAGCACGCTGGAGGACACCGAACGCCAGCTCAAGGCGGCCGGCGAGGTTCTTGGCAGCGAAGGTCTGGCGGATGCAGAGAAGATGTTCGGCCGGCTGGCCGCAAGGATCAAGGCGGTGCCTGCGGAGGCCGCCGGGTACGGAGCGGTTGAGCTCGATCTGCAGCGGGTGCTGACCGCGGCACTGGAAGGCAAGGACGAGAGCGCAACACCAGGCGGCGGGGCGGGCCGTCGGCAAGATGCGGGATTTCCGGCAGCGGTATCCGGTCGATGCCACCGAGCTGGACGATTCGATCGACGCTGCCGCGGAGTACAGACGGCTGCACGATCGGCTTCGCGATGACGACCTGCCCCGGTTCGAACAGGATTTCAAGGCGTACCTGAACACCAACACGATCCGCGACATCGCCACCTTCCAGTCGCAACTCAACAAGCAGCTCGACCTGATCGGGTCCCGGGTCACCACCATCAACGAGTCGCTGGTCAGCATCGACTACAACCCGGATCGCTACATCCGGCTGGAGACCACCGCGACCCCGAATGTGGAGATCCGCGAGTTCCGCCGCGACCTGCGGGCCTGTACCGACGACTCGTTGCCGGGGGAGGATGCCGATCAGTACTCCGAACAGAAGTTCCTGCAGGTCAAACGGATCATCGAACGCTTCCGTGGCCGAGAGGGTCAGACCGAGATCGACCGGGCCTGGACCCGCCGCGTCACCGACGTGCGGCACTGGTACGTGTTCTCCGCGTCGGAGCGGTGGCGGGCAGACGACACCGAGCACGAGCACTACACCGACTCGGGGGGCAAGTCGGGCGGGCAGAAGGAGAAGCTCGCCTACACCATCCTCGCCGCGTCGCTGGCTTACCAGTTCAAGCTGGAGTGGGGAGCGACCCGGTCACGAACCTTCCGGTTCGTGGTGATCGACGAGGCCTTCGGCCGGGGTCGGACGAGTCGACCCGGTTCGCGCTCGCGCTGTTCCGGCGACTCGGGCCTGCAACTGCTGATCGTCACCCCGCTGCAGAAGATCCACGTGATCGAGCCGTTCGTGTCCGCGGTCGGGTTCGTCGACAACCCCAAGGGGCCTATTCGAGGCTGCAGACGTTGACCGTCGAGGAATACCGCGAACGCCAGGCTGGCCCGAGCAGCCCGGGGCGAGGTGACGATGACCTGGACCCAGCCGTCCGACATCGTCCAACGGCTCCGCGACCGGTGGCTCAAAGGCGGCGATCTCGCGGCGCAGGTGACCGACCGGGAAGTGGCAACCGATCGGCCTCACGATCAAGGGCCCGTCGGTCACCGAGCTGGGCCGACGACCTCGCCGCGGTGCAGGACTGGGCGGCGACGTGGGACCGCGCAGGATGCGGCTGCGGGTCGAGTCGGCGGCTGGTCGGCGGCCGGACGGTCGGGAACGAACTCGGTGCCCGGCCGGGCCTGGGTCGACACGACCGGAGACAGTTGTGGCGGCTGCTCGGCGTCGACGCCGAGACTGCGGAGCGTTCGGTCGACCTCTTCGAGCGGACCGGCAGAGCGGCGCCGGCGCTGCTCGGCTGGATGGCCGACGCACCCGCATGAGGTGCTGTCGACGAGCCGACGATCTGGGACCGGCTGGTCGACACCGGTGACCTGGATCGACGCCGGGCTGCGAGCGTACCTCGGAGGTCTACCTGCGGCAGGTCGACGTGCCCGGGGTGGACACCAAGTTCATGGAGCAGCACCGTGTCGCTGCTGGCCGACACTGCTGGACATGCGCAGCTCGACCTGCCGATCGGATCGACGAGCTCAGTCCCGCGGTCGGAACGATCTCGCCGAGCCGGTACGGATTTCGGACGCAAGCCCGGATACGTCCGGTCCGGTATCTCGACCCGGCGCAGTCGCGGGCCGGGTTCACCGAGACTGACGCTGCGGACCGACGGAGCTGGCGGCGGACCCGTTGCCGGGCTCGACCGGGTCTTCGTGGTGGAGAACGAGATCACCTATCTGGCCTTCCCCGCCGTCCGTCGACGCGGCCGTCCTCGGGGGCAGTGGCTACGCGGTATCGGTAGCTTCGTTCGCTGTCGTGGCTCCGGGACCGGGAGCTGATCTACTGGGGTGACATCGATACGCATGGTTTTCGCGATTCTCGCACCGGCTCCGGGAGTACTTCCCGCACGGCCAGGTCGATGCTGATGGACCGGGCTGACCTTGCTCGACGCACGAAGCGCCAATGGGTGCCGGCGAGCCGGTTCAGGTGCGCGAGCCGCTGACCCGGCTGACTGAGGCCGAGACAGCCCTGTACCACGCCCTCGTCGAGGACCTGTTCGGTCCGGCTGTGCGGCTGGAGCAGGAACGGGTCGGTTTCGCGGCGCTGGAGGCTGCACTCGGACGCGGCTAGATGTGCGCTATTCTGGCTATATGCGAGTGACCCTGCTCCTTATCTAGCCGTACTGGCATCCAGGCGCCTTCTGAGCGCCGGTCAGTGCGGCGTCCCCTCCTGTGTGAGGGGCTTTTTCATTTCTGAGGCCTTTCTGGCAGGGTTCCCATGACATCTCTAGAATGCAGGAGTACGACGGTGAGCGAGCAGGTGGAGCACGAGGCGGGCGACGCGATCGACCGCGGCGGCTACGACTTCAATGCCATGCAGGCCAAGTGGCGGCCGGTCTGGGAGAAGCTCGACCCGTTCAAGGCCAAGGACGACGGCTCGGCCGAGCGCCGGTACGCGCTGACGATGTTCTCCTACCCGTCCGGTGACCTGCACATGGGGCACGGCGAGGTGTTCGCGCTGCACGACGTGCTGTCCCGGTACTGGTTCCAGCAGGGCTACGACGTGATGAACCCGATCGGCTGGGACTCCTTCGGGCTGCCCGCCGAGAACGCGGCGATCAAGCGCAACGAGCACCCGGCGACGTACACGTACGCCAACATCGAGACCCAGGCGGAGTCGATCCGGCGCTACGCGCTGAGCTTCGACTGGTCGCGCCGGCTGCACACGTCCGACCCGGAGTACTACAAGTGGACGCAGTGGCTGTTCCTGCGCTTCTTCGAGAGGGGCTGGCCTACCGCAAGGCGTCGTACGTGAACTGGTGCCCGCAACGACCAGACCGTGCTGGCCAACGAGCAGGTCGTCCAGGGGAGGTGTGAGCGTTGCGGCGCCGAGGTCACCAAGCGCGAGCTGACCCAGTGGTACTTCAAGACCACCGCGTACGCGCAGCGGCTGCTGGACGACATGGACCAGCTGCAGTGGCCCGAAGAGATCCTGCTGATGCAGCGGAACTGGATCGGCCGCTCCGAGGGTGCCTTCACCAACTTCGTGGTCGAGGGCCGCGAGGAGCCGCTCAAGGTCTTCACGACCCGGCCGGACACGCTGTTCGGCGCCACTTTCATGGTGGTCGCGCCGGACTCCAAGCTGGCCGAGGAACTGGTCACGCCGGACCAGCGCGAGGCGTTCGACGACCTACCTGACCGCGGTGAAGGCGTCGACCGAGATCGAGCGGCTGAGCACCGACCGGGAGAAGACCGGTGTCTTCCTGGGCGCCTACGCGACCAACCCGGTGACCGGTGAGCGGATCCAGATCTGGGCCGCCGACTACGTGCTGTCCGACTACGGCACCGGCGCGATCATGGCCGTGCCCGCGCAGGACTCCCGGGACTGGGAGTTCGCGGAGAAGTTCGGCCTGCCGATCGTGCGCACCGTGCAGCCGGAGGAGGGCTTCGACGGCAAGGCCTTCACCGGGGACGGCCCGGCGATCAACAGCTCCAACGACGAGATCAGCCTGGACGGCCTGGGGGTGACCGAGGCCAAGGCGAAGATCATCGACTGGCTGGAGGACAAGGGCCTGGGCGAGCGGACGATCAACTACCGGCTGCGCGACTGGCTGCTGAGCCGGCAGCGCTACTGGGGTGCGCCGATCCCGATCATCCACTGCCCGGTCGACGGCGAAGTGCCGGTGCCGGACGACCAGCTGCCGGTCGAGCTGCCCGACCTGCGCGGTGCGGCTCTCGCTCCCCAGGGTGTCTCGCCCCTGGCATCGGCCCGCGACTGGGTCGAGGTCAGCCTGCCCGAAGTGTGGCGGTCCTGCCGAGCGGGACACCGACACGATGGACACCTTCGTCGACTCGTCCTGGTACTTCCTGCGCTACACGTCGCCGGAGTACACGGAGGGTCCCTTCGATCGCGCCGCGGCCGATCGGTGGATGCCGACGTACCAGTACGTCGGTGGCAAGGAGCACGCCGTACTGCACCTGCTGTACTCGCGGTTCTTCGTCAAGGCGCTGCACGACATGGGCATGCTGGACGCCGTCGAGCCCTTCACCCGGCTGCTGAACCAGGGCCAGGTGATCAACGAGGGCAAGGCGATGAGCAAGTCGCTGGGCAACGGGGTCAACCTGGGCGACCAGCTGGACGAGTTCGGCGTCGACGCGATCCGGCTGACGATGGTCTTCGCCGGTCCGCCGGACGACGACATCGACTGGGCCGACCTGTCTCCCGGCGGTTCGCTGCGCTTCCTGCAGCGCGCCTGGCGGCTGAGCGGGTCGGTCGAGTCTCCTGTTGGTGCGGATTTCTCGACCGGTGACCTGGGCTTGCGCAAGCTGACCCACCGGACGGTGGCCGACGCGACCGAGCTGATCGAGTCATACCGGTTCAACGTGATGGTCGCCCGGGTGATGGAGCTGGTGAATGCGACCCGGAAGGCGATCGATTCCGGACCGGGTGCCGCCGACCCCGCAGTACGGGAAGCCGCCGAGACGGTCGCGATCCTGCTGAGCCTGGTAGCGCCGTACACGGCCGAGGACATGTGGGAGAACCTGGGTCACGAGCCGACCGTCGCGAAGGCCGGCTGGCCTGCTGTCGACCCGGAGCTGCTGGTCCAGGACTCGGTCACGGCCGTGGTCCAGATCGCCGGCAAGGTCAAGGCCCGGCTGGAGGTGTCCCCGGACATCACCGACGCCGAGCTGGAGAAGCTGGCGCTGGCCGACGACGCGGTCCAGGCCGCGCTGGACGGCCGGGGAATCCGCAAGGTCATCGCCCGCGCGCCGAAACTGGTGAACATCGTCCCGGCCTGAGACGCTGCCGTATGCGTTCCGAGCTGATCGACGTCGGTACCGGTGGCCAGCAGGTTGTCTTCGATCTGACGAGCAGGTGTGAGCAGTTCGTCGCCGCTGAGGCCCATCAGGCCCAGGGCGACGGACTGCTGCACGTGTTCGTGCCGCACGCCACCGCCGGAGTGGCGATCCTGGAGACGGGAGCGGGCAGCGATACGGACCTGCTCGCCGTGCTGGAGCAGCTGCTGCCGCGGGACTTCGAGTGGCAGCACCAGCACGGGTCCGCCGGGGCACGGGCGCGACCACGTGCTGCCCGCGCTGATCCCGCCGTACGCGAGCGTGCCGGTGATCGGCGGCCGGATGATGCTCGGCACCTGGCAGTCGATCTGCCTGGTCGACACCAACGTGGACAACCCGCGTCGGCAGGTCCGGTTGTCCTGGCTGCCGAGCTGACTTTGTTGGTGAACAACCGGGTCGCCGGTAATTCGGGTATTTGGTGACTTATTGCGATGTTGCCTGTCACGTTACGTTCGCGAAACACGTCTCCGATTGAATACTGCGCATGGCGACCTTTCGTGATCTCGGCTCCGACTTGCTGGTCCGGGCGACCCGCGGGATCTGCGCAGGAAGCCTGTTGAACGCCGATTCGGGGCGTGCCGTCACCGCCGCCCGGATCGAGGAGTGGGCCGGAGTGCTTTCTCTCTACGAGCCCCAGCTTTCCCTGGTCGAGTCGCGGAATGATTCCGTGCCGGTCCGCGCGACGGCCTGACTGCCGCATTCTTTGCGGCGTCAACAATTACCTCATTCGGATCGGTTGCGACCGAATTCAACCATTCTGTCCGGCGGTCGGCGACACGGTGTCCCGCAGTCCGGGCAGCAGGTGCGTCCGAGATCTGGGAAGCTGTCACGCTATGTTGTGCGAGGGACGTGTGAGGCTCTGAAGGGGTGACGGGCTTTGTCGGACGCGGATGGCCGGGCTGAGGGACGGCGGGGCTTTGCCGACCTCTTGCTCGACTTGAGGGTCCAGGCAGGGCTCTCCCAGGAGGAGCTGGCCGACCGGGCCGGGCTGAGCGTCCGCACCATCCGCGAGCTCGAGGCGGGCCGGGTCGCGCGGCCCCGGAAGGACTCCGTCCGGCTGCTGGCCGAGGGGCTCGGGCTGCGCGACGGCGATGCCGGGAAGTTCCTCGCCGCCGCCGGGCACGCGTCGGTCCGGCCGGTGATCGCCGTGGCCGCCCCGGCCCCGACCGGGCTGCGCTGGCGCGGGACCAGGCCGATCCCCGACGGACTCGTCGGGCGCGAGGCCGAGCTGCTCGAGCTGGAGGGGCTGCTGAAGCAGAACCGTCTGGTGACGCTGGTCGGCCCCGGTGGCGTGGGCAAGACCGAGCTGGCGCTCGCCGCTGCCGATCGGTTCTCCGGGGTCGACACGACGGTGGTCGTCGTCGACCTGACCACGGTGCAGCGCGATGCCGCAGTACCGTCGGCGATTCTCGACGCGTTCGGGACTGCTCCTGGGACGTCGGATCTCGACGACGTGCTGTCCGGCCGCAAGCCCGGTGACCTGGTGATCGTGGAGGACAACGCCGAGCACGTGCTCGACGGGGTCGCCACGGTGGCGAACCGGATGGTCCGCAGCTTCCCGGGCATCGGCGTACTGGTGACGTCCCGGATCCCGCTCGGTCTGCCCGACGAGGTCGTCCGCCGGGTGCAGGTGCTCGGCGTACCGGCCAATGACAAGGATCTGGACGAGATCGCCGCATCGCCGGCCGTCGAGATGTTCGTACGCCGGGCCGCGCGGGTCCGGCCGGATTTCAAGCTGACTCCGGAGAACTCGGCGACCGTGGCTCGGCTCTGTCAGCGGCTGGACGGGTTGCCACTGGCTCTGGAGTTGGCGGCTGCGCGGGCCGGGTCGCTGTCGGTGGAGACGATCCTGGCGGCGCTGGACGACCGGTTCCGGTTGCTGTCGGGGCCGCGACGGTTCGGGGCGCCGCATCAGCGGACGCTGGCCGACACGATCGCGTGGAGTGTGGACGCGCTCTCGGACCCTGCGCGGCAGTTGCTGTACCGCTGCTCGATGCTGGGATCGCCGTTCACGCTGGATGCCGTGGTCGGGGTCTGTACCGGGCTGCCGATCGACGCTGCCGACGTACCGATGCTGCTGGCCGAGCTGGTCGACAAGTCGCTGCTGCAGCCGGTGCTGGAGTTCGAGGCGCTGTACGGCGCGCGGTACAAGATGCTGGAGACGATCCGCGAGCACGCTTATGCCGGGTTGTCGTCGCAAGACTCGGATCTGACGGAGTTCCGCGATCGGACGGTCGCCTGGTGCTCGACGTACGTGGAAGGGCTGGACGGCGCCTGGTCCTCGCCGGATCGCGACCGCCGGTACCGCGCGGCCAATGCGAACTCGGCGACCTTCGAGGTGGCCCTGGACCGTGCTGCCGAGCTGGGGGAGTGGGACACGGTCGCGCAGATCGTGCTCGGCTTCCGGGTCGCCTGGCAGTACCAGGCGAGTGTGGCGGAGAGCGGGATCCAGTGGGCTTCGGCCGCCGCCGAGAATGTGGTCGACAAGGAGACGAGTGGGCAGCTGCTGGCGATCGCCGGCCGGCTGTCGAACCTGACTGGAGACGTCCGGGCTGCGCGGCGGCACTACGGCGAGGCGCGGACGTTGATGCCGCCCGAGTCGGAGATGGGGCTGGTAGCACGTGGCGGGTGGGTGTCGTCCGGCTCGCTGCTGCTCGACACTGTGAGCCTGGCCGAGATCCCCACGCTGGTGGAGGACGCGCGCGGGCACGGGGACGCGCAGCGGTCTGCGACCGTGCAGGCGATCTGTGGGCTCGCTCTGGCGCGCTGGGGGCGGCTGCCGGAGGCCAAGGAGCTGCTGCTGGCCTGGGCGGACGCACTGTCGAACCCGGGGGTCTACCCGGACGAGATCGCCTACATGGCGCTGTGCCGGGTCGAGCTGGAGCTGGGCAACCTGGACGAGGCGCGCCGCTGGGCGGAGCTCGCTCGGGACAGCCAGGCCTCGGACGACCCGGAGCGGACCAAGGTGGCGGGCTGTCTGGCGATGGTGGAGTTCCAGGCCGGCAAGTACGACGCGGCCCGTGCTCTGCTGGACGAGGCCGACGCGGACATCCGCGGGCACCGGGGCTACTTCGACTACCTGGTGATGCTGTACCGGTCGCGGCTGGCACGGGGCAATGGCGATCCGGAGGCGGCGCGGCTGTCGATCCGGGACGCCGTGAGCCGCCTGCTGGCCGAGGGGCGGGTCGTGTACCTGCTGGACGTGCTGCCGGAGGCCGTGGCGGTGCTGCACGCGCTGGGGCAGCACGAGGAGGCAGACAGGCTCTGCGGGCAGCTGCTGGCCTGGCAGCGCACGATGGATCCCCCGATGCTCCCGACTGCCTGGGACGTGCTGCAGGAGTCCTGTTCCAGGGCGTCCATGGCTTCAGGCTGGCCTGAGCCCGACCCGGCCGAGTCCGTGCAGCGGCTGGCCGACGACGTACTGACCGCGCTTTCCTGACGCGGATCCCGCCAAGCTGCCGGAGAACTGCCGGTACTTCTGCCTCGTCCTGACATGCGGCCGGACACAAGAATTACAGCCGTAGGACAGGTTCCACGAGACAGAGATCCGAAACCAGGTTCGGGCTCACGGGCAGGGAACGGGGTGGTGGCTGTGACGAGGCAAGCACAGTCCACCAGACTGCTCCGGCTCGGACCTTTGGAGCAGGCGACGCGGAGTACGTCCGACGGGCCGACGGTGGGGGCGCCGATCGGCTGTCGAGATCTCCGGAGTGCTGCAGCGTGCGGGTCTGTCCTACGTCAAACCGGGTGCCGTGCGCCGTCAGGGCACCGGACCCGGGGTGGGGTCCCAGCAGTGGTCAGGCACACGACACAGGGGACGAGTGCTGGCCCGGTCGATACGGGAAAGCCGGTGGGTTTGGTCACCCATCGGTGGGTCGGCCGCTGGGACCTCCCGGGAAACATTGCGGGGAATCGCACAGGGGACGATTCGCCGCGCTGCCGGTACCAAGCGTTGGGGAGCTGACACCGAGGGGGAGTCAGCTCTGATCGGTGAGGTGGAGGCCAGCGGAGGGGTTGGCCGCCACCTCACCGCAGCGCTTCGGCCGCCCCCCACTGCCTTGTCTTTTAGCTTTTGTCTTTGAGCACTTCCGCCTTGTTGTGCGCGTAGCCGACCATCCAGGTGGGTTGTAGTCGGCAGTAGACGATGTCTGGGCCCCAACTCGATGGCGAGCTGCCGTAGTGCTTCGTCAGATGCGCCTCGATCTCCTCGAAATCCGGTTGCTCAGGGGTGAGGAACTCCACCTGACCGTGGCTGAAGACGCCGATCCGCTCGCCATCGACGTACGAGAGGCTGGCGGCCGGTCTCGCTTTGAGATGCCGCGCCTTGGCCGCCGTACCGGAGGTCGTGAAGACCCATCTGGCGTGCAGGAAGTGTCCGTCGACCGCGCTGATCCTCGGCTCGTTCCGCGCCGTGACCGTGGCCAGATTGAGCGTGCACATGCCGGTCAGGGCCCCGACCAGTTCCTGCGCTGTCAGCCTCCGTGGGTCCGTGATGATGTTGCGGAGATGCTCGGTGGACCGCTCGTAGGCCGCGTCCAATAGCTGCTGAAGTTCGGCGATTTCCTCTGCGCTGTCCAACATGCTTCGCAGTCTGACACCAGGCGCCGACGAAAACTGTCCGGTAACCTCGCTGCATGTCAGCCCGCGTGCACGTCGTCACCGACTCCACCGCGGGTCTGTCGGCGCACGAGGTGCTCCGGCTCCCGCTGACCGTCGTACCGCTGCAGGTGGTGATCGGCGGGACGTCGTACGACGACGGCGCCACCAGCGCGGATGCCGTCGCGGAGGCGCTGAAGACCTTCACCCCGGTCTCGACCAGCCGGCCGGCTCCGCAGTCGTTCGCCGACACCTACGCCAAGTGCGCCGCTGCGGGAGCCGAGGCGATCGTCTCGATCCATCTCTCCGGTGACATGTCCGGGACGTTCGAGGCGGCGATGATCGGGGCGAAGGAGTCGCCGATCCCGGTCCGGGTGGTCGACTCGCGCTCGCTGGGGATGGGCCTCGGGTTCCCGGTTCTCGCGGCAGCCTCGGCTGCCGTGCGGCGGTGCGGACGTGGCGGAGGTCGAGGCGGCTGCCCGCGCCCGGATGTCTGCGGTCTCCTCCTACTTCTACGTGGACACCCTCGAATACCTCCGCCGCGGCGGCCGGATCGGCGCCGCCCAAGCCCTCCTCGGTACGGCCCTCGCCGTCAAGCCGCTCCTCACCATCAGCGGCGGCCGCATCGTCCCGCTCGAGAAGGTCCGTACGTCGAGCCGCGCGATCGCCCGCCTCGCCGACATCGCCGTCCAGCGCGCCGGCGACGGCCCGGTCCAGTTGGCCGTCCACCACCTGGCCAACCTCGACAAGGCCCACACCCTCGCCGACGGCCTCGCCGCCCGTCTCCCACAAGCCGACGAAATTGTCCTCCGCGAGGTAGGCGCCGTCATCGGCGCCCACGTAGGGCCCGGCATGCTCGCCGTCGTAGTAGCCCCGCACTAGCCGCCGCCCACCTACCGGTGCTCGGCACCCACTGCATTCTCTTCCGGCCGCAGTGTCCTCGAACCCCTCGCAACTTTCTCCCCGGCCGTTGAAGCCGACCCCAACCTCCTCCACAGGCAAAAATCTCCACCCGCCCACCCGCGGTTTCGCTCGTACCTTCCTTGCGTGAAGCCATCACGCCGCTCTCCCGCGCCGGATCCGGCCGACCGCCAGGCTGCCCTGGACCGGTTGCGCGCCGCCTCCGCCCCGAGACCGGCCGACGAAGGGAGGACCAAGTGCGAGGTGGATGGATCCCTGAAGCAGTGGTGCCCGAGCGACTCCGCGGCAGCAGCTGGGCCGTGGCCCCGCGGCACTCATCGTGGTCGCCATCGGTCCTCGGCGGCCTGGCCTGGGCCGGCTGGTCGCTCTTCCACAGCCGCCCCCAGATCGTCCCCGACGCCCAATCACCACCGCCAGCCGTCGGCGGCTCACCCGTCGCCCAACCGTCGTCGGGCGGCTCGCCTGCTGTTCAACCGACCCCGGGCCTCCCCTCGAGCACCGCCTCTCCCTCGGCACAGGAAATCGTCGTGGACGTGGCCGGCAAGGTTCGCCACCCCGGCCTGGTGCGAACCACCCCCGGCGCCCGGGTCGCCGACGTCCTCGCCCTGGCCGGCGGAGCCCTGCCCGGCGTCGACCTGACCACCCTCAACCTCGCCCGCCCAGTCACCGACGGCGAACAAATCCTCGTAGGCATCCCCGGCGCCCCACCCCCACCACCCCAGGCGCGGGCGATCCGCCCACTCCCGGCACGTCGAACCCCACCCCCGTCGACCTCAACAAGGCAACCCTCGCCGACCTCGAATCCCTCCCCGGCGTCGGCCCGGTCCTGGCCCAGCGAATCCTCGACTGGCGAACAGAACACGGCCGCTTCACCACCGTCGACGAACTCCAGGAGGTCTCCGGCGTAGGCCCAAAGAAGTTCGACTCCCTGAAACCCCATGTCCGCGTCTAACCCCACCCCCTCACCCGCGCGATCAGCCGGAACTCAACCAGGTTGAGGAACCGTTGGATGCGCGGTTGTTGGGGCCGGCGGCGGGTGGGTGGGTGACTGCGGTGGTGCTGATCGGTCAGCGGCCTTTGATCGGCGTGCTGACTGGTGTGGTCTGCGCTCCTGCTCGCCTGCGCTCCTGTTCGTCGGATTCCGCCGCGGGGAGCGAAGGTGGTGACGGCCGGCGGGGTGGCAGTTGTCGTGGCGGGGATGGCGTTCGCGTCCGCCTTGCAGGTGCAGAGTCTCCACGCGGGTCCGGTGCGGAAGTTGGCCGTCGACCGAAGCCGCGGTGAAGGTGCGGTTGAAGATCGACGGCGACCCGGCCGTCCGCAGTAGCCCAGGCAAACGGCGGCCGCCGTACGTGGTAGTTCGCGCGACGATCGAAGAGGTGACCGGGCGCGGGCAGACGACACGCGTTCGTACGCCGGTGCTGGTGATCGGTACCGCTCAATGGAAGGAGGTCCGCTTCGGGCAACACCTAGAAGCCAGCGGCCGGCTAGGACCAGCCGAGTCAGGATCCGACGTCGCCGCGATGCTCTCGGCACGCTCTGCTCCGAAGGTCCTCGACCAACCATCCTGGTGGTTGAGAGCCGCGGAACGAGTGCGCCACGGCCTCCGCCAAGCCGTCGCAGACCAACCAGAAGCGGTCCGCGGCCTGGTACCCGCCCTCGTGATGGGCGACGAATCCGGCCTGCCCACCGACCTCGCCGAAGACTTCAAAATCACCGGCCTGACCCACCTCTCGGCCGTCTCCGGAACGAACCTCACCCTCCTCCTCGCCTTCGTCCTACCGCTCGCCAGACTGCTCGGCATCCGAGCGCGTGGTCTCAACGTGGTCGGCCTCGCCATGGTCGTCGTCTTCGTAGTACTCGCCCGCCCCCAACCGAGCGTCCTCCGAGCCGCCGTCATGGGCCTGGTCGCCCTGGCAGCGATGACCGGCAACGGCGGCAGACGACGAGCAGTCCGCACCTTGTCGGTCGCCGTACTCGCCCTGCTGCTACTCGACACCTCACTGGCGAGATCGGCCGGCTTCGCGCTCTCGGTGCTAGCCACCGCCGGCATCGTGCTACTCGGCCCAGGTTGGCGCGACGCCTTGGCCACCTGGATGCCAGTACGTCTGGCCGAGGCGATCGCCTGCCCACTCGCCGCCCAACTCGCCTGTACGCCGGTGGTCGCATGGCTGTCGGGCCAGGTCTCACTCGTCGCTGTCGCCGCCAACCTCCTCGCCGGCCCAGCCGTCGGTCCCGCCACCATCATCGGCTTCGGCACAGCCGGAATCGCCTTGCTCAGCGCGGATCTGGCCCGCCTCGCCGGGTGGATCGCGGGCTGGCCGGCTCGCTGGATCATCCTCGTCGCTCAGCAAGGAGCGGATCTCCCCGGCGCCGCCAGCGCTTGGCCCGCCACGGTGATCGGCGTCGGCATACTCACCCTGCTCTGCCTCGCCCTGATCATCGGCCTGCATCGCATCCTCGCCAAACCGATCGCGATGATCCTCGCCGTAGTACTCGTAGCAGTCGTCGTCCTTCGCCCAGTCGGCTCGCTCACCTGGCCACCGAAAGGCTGGCTACTCGTCATGTGCGATGTCGGCCAAGGCGACGGCCTTGTACTGCGAGTTGGTGGCGACTCCGCGGTCGTCGTGGACACCGGACCCGATCCAACCGCGATGGACCGCTGCCTGCGAGAGCTCCAGATCACCCATGTACCCGTGCTCGTCTTCACCCATTTCCACGCAGACCATGTCGGGGGACTGGCCGGAGTACTGCACGGCCGACAGGTCGACGAGATCGAGGTGACGCCGTACTACTCACCACCCGCGGAGTACCGCCGAGTCGTCGAGTTGGCCAGCCTGCACCGGATCCCACTCCGAACCGTCGCCTTCCACGAGCGCCGATCCGTCGGCCCGGTCACCTGGACCACCCTCTGGCCAGCGCGAGTCCCCGCGCTTCCTCAGTCGGGCGGTTCTTCGGCAACGCCGACCGACGAAGGTTCGCCGGAGAACAACGCCAGCATCGCCATGATGGTCGAGGTCTCCGGCCTCCGCCTCCTCCTGACCGGCGACCTCGAGCCGGAATCCCAACGAGCAGTTCTCGCCACCGGCGTCGACCTCAGGGCCGACGTCCTGAAGGTCCCGCACCACGGCTCCGCCCAGCAGGACCCCACCTTCATCCAGTCCACCGGCGCCAAACTCGCCCTCATCTCCGCCGGCGTCGACAACGACTACGGCCATCCGGCCCCACGCACCCTCGACCTCCTCGCCCACACCGGCATGACCATCGCCCGCACAGACACCCAAGGCTCCCTAGCCGTCCTCGCCAAGAACCAGCACCTCGCCCTGACAACTCACCCCACCCGCTGACTTCCAGATCGGTGACGGGTGGAGAGGTGCTTGACCACCCACTCCTCCTGCAGGTTGGCGTGGAGGGTGGGTGCTTGACCGCCAACCATCGGAGTTGAGCGGCAGGTTGGGTCGTGGGTTGTCGGTGGGGCGTGGGATGCTGGCGCTGTTATGGCTGCTCGAAAGAATTCTGCGCCCAAGCTCGGTGACGTCCTGTTGGTGACGGGTGCCGAGGCGTTCCTGGCTGATCGGGCCGTGCGGTCCGCGATCGCGGCGGTGTCCAAGGACAGTGCCGACGTCGAGGTGACCGATGTCGCGACGGGTGATCTCGATGTCGGGATGTTCGCCGAGTTGACCGGGCCCTCGTTGTTCGCGACCGAGCGCGTGCTCGTACTGCGTGCGCTGGAGAACCTGCCGGCGGAGATGGTCCCGCACCTGTTGGAGTACGCGGGATCGCCTGCGGACGACGTACTGGTGGTGTTGGTGCACTCCGGCGGGCAGAAGGGCAAAGCTGTCCTCGACAAGCTGCGGAAGGCCTCGGTCAACGAGGTGGTCGCGACCGCGCCGAAGACCTGGGAGTTGCCGCAGTTCGTGCTGGGTGAGATTCGCCTGCTCGGCGGGAGTATCGACGAGCGAGGAGCGACGGCGCTGGTGGATGCCGTCGGGCATGATCTGCGGGCGCTCGCCGGTGCTTGTTCGCAGCTGGTGTCGGACTCGGGCGGTCAGCCTGTCACTCAAGACCTGATCAGCCAGTACTTCGGCGGTCGCGCGGAAGTGACCAGCTTCGCAGTCGCCGATGCGGCGATCGCCGGGCGGACCGAGCCGGCGCTCGAGCAGTTGCGCTGGGCATTGGACTGCGGAGTCGCAGCGGTCCTTGTCACGAGCGCGATGGCGGGCGGGTTGCGCGGGCTAGCGAAGTACACGAGTGCGCCAAGCGGTCTGCGCGAAGCGGACCTGGCGCGCGAGGTCGGCGTACCACCGTGGAAGTTGAAGACCCTCAAGCAGCAAGCCCGCGGCTGGACGCCCGGCGGCTTGGCGACCGCCATCAAAGCAGTCGCCCAAGCAGACGCCGACGTCAAAGGCGCCTCAGGCGACGCCGGCTACGCCCTAGAACGCATGGTAATCACCGTAAGCCGAGCCCACGGCCGCCGCTAACCCACCCCACCGCAGCCATCCTTCGGCGCCGAGCCATCGCCCGGCGCTGATCCATCCACCCGAAGCCCGAGCAATCCACCCGGCGCGAGTCATCTGCCCAGTGCTGACGGGAGTAGCTGGGCTGGAGGCTGGCACCGCGAGCCACTCAGCCCTGGGGTGAACGGCGTTTGGGTACGCAAAAACGATCGGCCTGGCCGCGGTGCGGGTGGGCCGATCGTTTAGGGCGCGGTCAGAGAGAAGCGGCCTTCTTGAAGATGGACGACTTCCGGTTGGCGGCCTGGTTGGCGTGGATGACGCCCTTGCTGGCTGCCTTGTCGAGCAGGCGAGCCGCCACGCGGGCGTTCTCCTGCGCCGTCGCGGCGTCGCCGGCGTCGGCGGCCTCGCGGAAGCGGCGAACTGCCGTCTTGAGGGTCGACTTCACAGACTTGTTGCGAAGCCGCGCAGCCTCGTTCTGGCGGTTGCGCTTGATCTGGGACTTGATGTTCGCCACTGAGCAGAGCCTCGATCAGAAGTTTGCGGTCAATACAGGAAAGGTGGTGCGTGCACGGGTGAGTACCAACGCACACGCGCGAAGAGACAGACTAGCAAGAAGCCCTGGTCAGCACCAAACCGAGCTAGACCCCGACAGCTGCCTCAACGCCCCGAGCTTACCGCCGCGGTCAGGTGAAAGCGGAGCGGAGAGGAGGCGGCGGAACGGGTGAGGCGGAGCGGAGACGAGGCGGCGGGGAACGGGCGGCAGCGGAGCGGCGAGGGAGCGGGCGGGGAGCGGGTGGGTCAGGGGGTGAGGGACTCGGCGGTGGATTTGAGGGACTGGAGGGTGTGGTGGATGCCTGAGCGGTTGCGGGTGTGGCGGCTGCCGAAGATCAGGTGGGCCGGGTAACTGAAGGCCTTGGGGCGGAGGTCGGTCCAGGATTCGGTGACCTGGCAGCCGATCGGGGTGGCCGTGAAGTCGTAGGACCAGAAGGCGATCGGGATCGGGCCGAAGTGGATCCGGAACGAGAAGCGGCTGCCGGGGGTGGCGTCGACGACCACGCCCTGGGTGAACCAGCGGATCGCGCCGACCCGGTTGTGCCCGATGAAGCGCGCATCCGGTACGGCGTACGTCGTACCGGAGCTCCAGGTGACGTGGGTGCACTCCGGGCTCCACTCGCCCATCCGGGGCAGGTCGCTGACCAGGGCGTAGAGCTGCTCCGGTGTCGCCTCGATCTCGACGGACGCCTCGAAGTCCGGCATCTGGGTTCCTCTCGCTGGCGGTCATTCCCTGTAACACCTAGCGGACTGAGCGTGACATCGAGGATAGGCGACGGCATACTCGGCCCTCATGTCGTCCACCGCCCGCGTACGCCGTACAGCCGGACTGCTGAGTCTCGCGCTCCTCGCCGCGTCCGCCACCTCCCTTGCCGCCCACGGCCGAGCCACGGCGGCGACTCAGCCCACTGACATCTACATGGTGGAGCTCGATGACTCACCGGTCGCGGAGTACGACGGGGACATCGCGGGACTCCCGGCCACCCGGGCGCTCCCAGGCGGCAAGCTCCTCACCCAAGCTGCCCCCGTCATCGACTATGTCGAGCACCTGACCCGTGAGCGAGCAGAGATTCTTAGCCAGCTCCCGGACGCGACCAAGCTGTACGACTACAACTACACGTACGCCGGCTTCTCCGCTCGCATGTCACGCGACGAAGCAGACCAGCTGGCCGGTACTTCGGGCGTGAAGAGCGTCGAGGTCAGCGGCATCCAGCACCAGGACACTGTCGACACCCCGCGCTACCTGGGACTCACCGGCAAGGGCGGCGCCTGGCAGCAAGCAGGTGGCATCGAGAAGGCCGGCGACGGCGTAGTCATCGGCATGATCGACACCGGCTTCGTCCCAGAGCGCGAGAGCTTCGCACCGATGAAGACGACGAAGCAGTCCGACGCCCTGATCGCCCGCAAGTGGAAGGGCAGCTGCCAGACGGGCGAGGAAGCACCGGTTGCCTGCAACAACAAGGTGATCGGTGCCCGGTACTTCGATGCGGGCATCGGCAACCGTCCCGATCCCCGAGGAGTTCCGCTCGCCGCGCGACTATAGCGGCCACGGCACTCACACAGCCAGTACTGCGGCCGGCAACTACGGCGTCGACATGTCCGTATCCGGACGTGACTACGGCAAGGGCTCCGGCATCGCACCGCATGCGCGCCTGGCGATCTACAAGGTTCTGTGGGCGGTAGACGCGGCAGGCGGTGGCACCGGAACGGACGCGGACATCGTCGCCGGTATCGACGCGGCAGTCGCAGACGGCGTGGACGTCATCAACTACAGCATCTCCGGACCGGGCAACACCTTCGTCAACCCGGTCGGGCTCGCCTTCCTCAGAGCAGCGCGCGCAGGAGTGTTCGTTGCCGCCAGTGCCGGCAACACCGGCCCGGGAACGAGCACTGTCGGCAAGAACTATCCCTGGGTGACAACAGTTGCCAACGGCACCCATGACCGAGACATCCAGACCACGGTGACGCTGGGCAACGGCACGTCGTACACGGGAGCAGGTATCGGCGCGGGCACTCCCGAAGCGCCCGTAGTACTGGCCAAGGACGCAGGCAAACCAGATGCGAAGCCTGCCGATCTCCTGCTCTGTATGCCGAAGACGCTCGACGCAGCGAAGGTGAGAGGCAAGATCGTCGTCTGCGATCGCGGCGTCAGCGCCCGGGTCGACAAGAGCTTGCAGGTGAAGAACGCGGGCGGCATCGGCCTGATCCTGGTCAACCCGACATCGAACACGCTCGACTCCGATCTGCACTCAGTTCCGACAGTGCATCTCAGCGAGGTCGCGGGACCCGAGGTCAAGGCGTACGTCGGGGAGGCCGCGTCGCCGACCGCCCGGATCGCCGCGGCGCAGCTGGTTCGCGTCAACGCACCCAAGATCGCGAGCACCTCGAGTCGCGGCCCGGCCGTGGCCGGGAATGGCGACCTGCTCAAGCCGGACATCACAGGACCAGGCACGAACATCCTCGCCGCAACGAGCGAGTTCGCCGCTGACGGTGGCAAATACGCCTTCCTGAGCGGTACTTCGATGTCGACGCCGCACGTCGCCGGAGCCGCCGCCATCCTCAAGGGCCGCTACCCGAGCTGGTCCCCGATGGCGATCAAATCGGCACTCCTCACGACAGCCAACGACGAGGACACCAACGGCGACCCGATCAAGAACGACTCGGGATCGCCGGGTACGCCGTTCGAGTACGGCGCGGGCATGGTCCAGCCGAAGCGTGCGATGGATCCGGGGCTGGTCTACGACTCCTCGTACGACGACTGGGCCCGCTTCGTCTGCGGATCCGGTCAGGTCCCGGCGACCCACGACCTGTGCGCCAAGGGCGAGATCGACCCCAGCAACCTCAACTACCCGACCATCTCCATCGGCGACCTGGCCGGCCGGCAAACCATCACCCGCACCGTCCGCAACGTCGGCCTCCTCCCCGAGATCTACACCCCGAAGCTCAAAGGTCTGACCGGCCTCAAGGCAACGGTCACCCCCAAGCTCCTGGTAGTCCTCCCCGGCACCACCGCCACCTACCGAGTCACCTTCGAACGCACCGACGCGCCCCTCGACCAGTACGCCTTCGGCCAACTCACCTGGCGCTCCGCCCGCCACACCGTCACGAGCACCCTCGCCATCCGCACCCACCCCAACTAAAAGCCGGCGCACGGTCGGCCCCGCCCCGGTCAGGGCTTCCCAAGGATGATGTCGACCCCGGGGTCGGTCGTGAACACATGAGCACAGCTACCGGTGGTCACATCGCAGCGGTAGACCGGGTTTCCGATCAGCGGCCGTCCCTCCGCGTCGACCGGAGTTCCCGGCGGGATGATGCCTTCGCCGTGAGGCCCGCTGGCGAGTGGCGCAGGCAGGGTGATCAGGTGCGTCGCATCCTCGAAGACCGGCTCCGGGGTGCCCTGCAGGGCGTGGTCGAGTTGGAGCTTCGTGATCTTGCCGGTCGCGACATCGATCGCCACCTTCGCCTGGCTATGGATCATCGTCCGGCCATCGGGGGAGAGCAGGGGGTAGCCGGCTGGCTGTCCCGTCGGGCAGTACCGACGCAGAACGCTGAACTTGTGGCCCGCCCAGGTGCCGACCTCCATGCACTCCTTGCCGGCAACGGTGACGTTCACGAGGACCCTGTCGGTGGTCGGCTGGGCGATCACCCTGATGGTGAAGTTGGGGATCGAAAGCTGGACCGGTTGGGCTCCCGGCTGCCAGACCATCGGCTGGGCTTTGGCGTTGTAGTCCTCGGTGAGCCAGATGCCGTCCTTGTTCCAGCCCCAGAGCGCGATCAGGCCAAAGGGCACGGTGATCGAGGCGACCTCCTTGGCGGTCGCGACGTCGATGACCAGCACCTTCGACTTGTGCTTTCCGAGCTGACGGGTGGTCGCGATCTGGCGACGGTCCGGGGAGGGCACAGCGCGTCCGGCTGTTCGGCGGTCCGAGCGGGCGGAAGTGTCCGTCCGGCATCAGCAGGCCGGCTCGGGTCGGCGGCTCATCGTTGGGCTTGTCGATCAGCCAGCCGCCGCCGACCCGACCTTGATAATCGGCGTAGAGGCTCGCCGAAGGGACAGTTTGTCCGCCGTCGTGCAGATCCGGCACGGTCCGGTCCTTCGAGAGGGTGTAGGGGATCCGCAACTCGTTGGACGGCTTGTCGGCCGGCGGTGGCGCTGTCTTGTTCTTGCCGGAGAGGTGGAAGGCGACGGGGATGGCGATGACGAGGATGGCGGCGATGGCCGCGGCGGCTACGACGACCGGCCAGGCGCGGTGGCGGCGAATGGGGAGGGTGAGAGGCGGGGGTTCGTCCTGGATGGTGGCGGCCTTGGAGTGGAGGTAGTCGCGTAGGCGGGTTTCGGTGTTGGTCATTGGGATTCCTTCAAGCTTTTGGTGAGGGTGGCGAGGGCGCGGGAGGCGGTGGAGCGCGCTGTCGACTCGCTGATGCCCAGGGTGTGGCCGATCTCGGCATAGGGGAGATCGAGGTAATACCGCAGGACGAGTACCTCGCGGGAGCGGATCGGTAGTGCTTGGAGGGCGCGCTGCACCTCGCGGCGGCTCTCGCCTACCTCGGCTGCGCTCTCCGCGGAGTCACCGGACCGGGCGGCGGGTGGGATGTAGAGCCGGGCCACTCTGCGTCTGCGCAGTACAGAGCGGCTGCGGTTCAGTACGGCCGTCCGCAGGTAGCTGAGGACCCGGTCGGGGTCGTCGAGCGGCCACTTGCGGTAGAGCTCTGTGAAGACCTCCTGTACGACGTCCTCCGCCGACTCCGCGTCGTCCACGACCAGCACGGCCAGGCGAACCAGCCCGGCCCAGTGCTGCCGGTACAGCTCGGAGATGGCGGCCGGAGGGTCTTCGGACGGTGCCAAGGTCGCGATGCGGTTCGTCACACCCCTTAAGACGCCTCGCGGGGTGAAACGCTGCATGCGTCAGCTCAGGCGTTCGCGGAGCCAGTCCAGATGGTTCAGAGCGGACTCCCGCTGCCAGGCCCGAACAGTAGGCAGCCCAGGCGGCGACGGCTGCGCACTGCCCCACCAGAGCCCACCGGCGATCCCAGCAAGGAACCCGGTCATGCCCTCGTCGGCAGGCAGTTCAGGCAGCTCCACAGCTCCACGCATGTCCGCATGCAGGATCACCGTGTCGGCCCAGGACGCTGCTAGAGCTGCATGGGCCCAGTCGATGAACACGACCCGCGTCTCGGTCAGCAGGATGTTGTCCGCTCGCAGGTCCCAGTGCGCGAGCCCATCGCCCTTCGCCAGCGCAGCCAACCCGGTCCGCGCGAGCTCAGCGAACTCCTGCTCCCGCCCAGCCACCCAGTCCGGTACGGCGAGGTTGTCGGCGATCACGTTCTCCCACCGACTCAGAAAAGCCTCACTCCGTACGGCGGCGACCGGTGCCTCCGGCCACGGTGAGGGCTGCAGTGCCTCGGTGAGCTCCGCCAACCCGTCCAGCACCCGGGCCGCGTCGTGCGGATGCCACGGATGCGGCGGCAGATACCCCTCGATGTCCTCGAGCAGCAGCGCCACCCAGTCGCCGTCGTCGTACACGTCGTACAGGAAAGGGGTATGCGGCAACGAGTGGGCCGCGAGGCCCTGCATCGCGGCGATCTCGTTGCGGAACAGCGTCGGTGTGTCGGGGTTGAGTGACGATCCGACCGCCTTGACGAAGGCCCGCCGGCCCGAGGACGTCACCAGCCGCGCCGCGACACCGGGCGAGAAACCGCCCTGCTGCGTCGCCGCGGACACCACCGCCGACCCCAGCGAGCGGTCCACCCACGCCCGCACGACGGCGGGCAACTGCTCGAACGGCAACCGAACCCCAGCAGCATGCCCCATACCTCAAGAGGGTAGACGGCACCAGCCGAACCCGCAGACATTTCCATCGGCCGGACCCGTCCGGGCCCGGCCGATGGCAACTGTTACGGGTACCCGAGCCGCGGACCGCTCGGCCCCGACCTCCAGGGACCGTCGGACGATCCGTTCGCATCCTCCGGCGATCACGTCGCAGCGGATCGTGACGCTGCGATCGTTGCCGACCTCGAAGCTGGCTGGTCAGGTGGGTCGCGTCCTCCCAGATCATGTCGTGGTCGGCCCGGAGCACCAACGGCGAGACGTTCAACCGTGTCGCCTTGCCGGTGTCGACCAGCACCGCCTGGGTCGCATTACCTCCGAACACCAGCACCTTGCCGTCCGGCGACAGGGTGCCGCCGGCGTCACCACACTTCTCCCGCAGCGTCTTGAGCTGCTGCGACGCGTCGAGAACGGCCACCCGCACGCAGTTGTCCGCCTCGGTACTGCCCCGGTCGCTGAGCAGGACCCGGTCGGTGGTCCGGTACGCCGTGACGCGGTGCGCACCGGTGTCGATCCACACCGGCTCCGAACCCGGCTTCCACAGCCTCGTCTGCGCCGCGTCCCGGCCCGGCATGAACCAGATTCCCGCCGGGTTCCAGCCCACCACTTCGGCCTTCTCGTCCGTGACGTAGCCGGCCGTTTGCTTGCCGGTAGCAACCTCCACCACCCGGAGCTCGGCCTTGTGATCGCTGGTCGGGCTCAGGTAGACGAGCTCGGTCCCGTCCGGCGAGACCGCCATGCCTTCGCCCGTGGTCTGCCCGAACGAGGTGTACTTGCCCGAGGTGCTCAGCACCCCGACGTCAGCCTTCGACGGGGTGGCCGGTGCCTGCGCGTAAACCGCCCAGCCGCAGGTGACCCGGCCGATGGTGGTGTACTGGAAGCCGGTCCCGACCGGTACCCGCACGCCGAGGTCCTCCAGATACCCGCCGCCGCGCTTCACCCCACCCATCCTCCATACCCCCCCGCGCTTGACGTCGTTCCCCATCGTGAACGGCACCCGCGGCGGCGCACCGAACGGGATCTTGTTCAGTTCCAGGCCATCCGCCGGCTGGTTCTGCTGCCGGATCTTCAGCGGTTCGCACCGCCGGTGGCGCCGGGCAGACACCCCCGCCACCTGGCCGTTGGTGGTGTCGTGCCGGGAGATCGACCACCGGTACGGCGACCGCCGCGACCACGGCCGCCGCAGCGAGGGTGGCGATCAGGAGCAGGCCGGCGCCGTACGGAGGCCTGCGTACGACATACGGGGACGGTTGGCGGTTCGGCGTCGCTCGGGGACCGTCCGGGCCGCCGCGTCGAGGGCTTCGGTCAGACTTCTGTTCCAGGTTCATCGGTCCTCCTCCTCAGCTTCGTGCCCAGGGCTTCGGAGCGCCCGGGACGCGGTGGAACGTACGGAGACCTCGGTGATGCCGAGCGTCTGGGCGATCTCGGCGTCGGACAGGTGCAGGTAGAACCGCATCACCAGTACCTCGCGCCGCCGGGTCGGCAGGGTCGCCAGCGCGGCCAGGACCTCGCGGCGGTCCTCGCCGAGCATCGCCTGGCTCTCGGCCGACCACACCGGGCGGCTCGACCAGGCTGCCGATGCAGTATCGGCGAGCTTGCGGCGGCGCAGGACCGATCGGCTGGTGTTCAGCACCGCCGACCGCAGGTACGCCTCGACCCGGGTGCCGTCCTTGATCTTGTCCCAGCGCCGGTACACGGCCGCGAACGCCTCCTGGACGGCGTCCTCTGCCGACGCCCGGTCGCCCAGCATCAGCAGGCGAGCCGGACCATCGGCGCCCATTGCTCCTGGTAGAGCCGGGTGATCGCGTCCTCACGGTCCGCGACGGCCGTGGGCGGAGCACCCGACCGGCTCAGGCTCAGCATCATGTTCGTCACACTAGGGAGACAGCGGTCCAGACCGTTTGTTGCACGGGAACCGGCAACGATGCGGAAAGGACTGGCCTGTCATGGGATGATTGACAGGTTGTCCGTGTCACCTCCTGAGATGAACTGGATCCCCTCCGTGCCCGTTGGCCCCACGACCGTGCCCCAGCCGGGTCGTACCGACCCGTCGCTGATCCGGAACTTCTGCATCATCGCCCACATCGACCACGGCAAGTCGACGCTGGCCGACCGGATGCTGCAGATCACCGGGGTGGTCGACGGACGCCAGATGCGGGCGCAGTACCTGGACCGGATGGACATCGAGCGCGAGCGCGGCATCACGATCAAGTCGCAGGCGGTCCGGCTGCCGTTCGCGCCGAAGCCGGACACCCCGGGCGGCCTGCTGGCGCCGGACGGTACGACGTACATCCTGAACATGATCGACACCCCCGGCCACGTGGACTTCACCTACGAGGTGTCCCGGTCGCTGGAGGCCTGTGAGGGCGCGGTGCTGCTGGTCGACGCGGCGCAGGGGATCGAGGCGCAGACGCTGGCCAACCTCTACCTGGCGCTGAACGCGGACCTGCACATCATCCCGGTGCTGAACAAGATCGACCTGCCCGGCGCGATGCCGGAGAAGTACGCGGCCGAGCTGGCGCACATCATCGGCTGCCGGCCGGACGACGTACTGCGCGTCTCGGCGAAGACCGGTGAGGGCGTCGAGGAGCTGCTGAGCGAGATCGTCGCCCAGGTCGAGCCGCCGAAGGGCGTCAAGGACGCGCCGGCCCGCGCGCTGATCTTCGACTCGGTCTACGACACCTACCGCGGCGTGGTCACCTACGTCCGGGTGGTCGACGGCGAGCTGAACCACCGCGACAAGATCAAGATGATGTCGACCGGCGCCGTGCACGAGATGCTCGAGGTCGGGGTGATCTCCCCGGAGCCGATGAAGTCGCCGAGTATCGGCGTCGGCGAGGTCGGCTACCTGATCACCGGCGTGAAGGACGTCCGCCAGTCCCGGGTCGGTGACACCGTGACGTCCTCGATCCACGGCGCGACCGAGCCGCTCGGCGGCTACAAGCACCCGCAGCCGATGGTGTACTCCGGGCTCTTCCCGATCGACGGCGACGACTACCCGACGCTGCGCGACGCGCTCGAGCGGCTGCAGCTGAACGACGCGGCCCTGCAGTACGAGCCGGAGAGCTCGGGCGCGCTCGGCTTCGGGTTCCGCTGCGGCTTCCTCGGCCTGCTGCACATGGAGATCGTCCGCGAGCGGCTCGAGCGCGAGTTCGACCTGGACCTGATCTCGACCGCGCCGAACGTGGTCTACCGGGTCGAGATGGAGGACGGCAAGGAGCACGTCGTCACCAACCCGAGCGAGTTCCCCGAGGGCAAGATCGCCGACATCTACGAGCCGGTGGTGCGGGCGACGATCCTCAGCCCGAAGGACTTCATCGGCGTGATCATGGATCTGTGCCAGACCAAGCGGGGCAACCTGAACGGGATGGAGTACCTGTCCGAGGACCGGGTCGAGCTGCGCTACACGCTGCCGCTGGCCGAGATCGTCTTCGACTTCTTCGACCAGCTCAAGTCGAAGACGAAGGGCTACGCCTCGCTCGACTACGAGCCGACCGGCGAGCAGGCCGCGGCGCTGGTCAAGGTGGACATCCTGCTGCAGGGCGAGACGGTCGACGCGTTCTCCGCGATCGTGCACCGCGACAACGCCTACTCGTACGGCGTGGCGCTGGCCGGCAAGCTGAAGGAACTGATCCCCAGGCAGCAGTTCGAGGTGCCGATCCAGGCCGCGATCGGGTCCCGGATCATCGCCCGGGAGTCGATCCGGGCGATCCGCAAGGACGTCCTCGCGAAGTGCTACGGCGGTGACATCACCCGGAAGCGCAAACTGCTGGAGAAGCAGAAAGAGGGCAAGAAGCGGATGAAGATGGTGGGCCGGGTCGAGGTCCCCCAGGAAGCCTTCATCGCCGCGCTGAAGACGAACGAGCCTTCGGAGAAGGCCAAGAAGTAGTGCCGGTCGAGATCCCCGCGGAGTTCCTCAAGGTCGGTTCGCGCGGCCCGGACTGGGTCGCGTGGCTCGACAAGTTGCCGCGGCTGACGCGCGACCTGCTGGACGAGTGGAAACTGCGGGTCGACGGCGGCGCGCAGTACGGGAACTGTGCTCTGGTGGTTCCGGTCCGTACGCCGGAGGGCGCGGCCGCGATGCTCAAGGTGCAGTTCCCGCACTGGGAGGCCGAGACCGAGCATCTCGCGCTGCGGATCTGGGACGGCAACGGCGCGATCCGGCTGCTCCGGGCGGATCCCCGCCGGTTCGCCTTGCTGCTCGAGCGTGCGCAGCCGCGGGACCTGACCACGGTCGACGAGATCGAGGCCTGCGAGATCGTTGCCGCGAGCTACAAACGGCTGCACGTTCCGGCCGGACCGCAGTTCAAACGGCTCTCGGCTGTCATCGAGCGCTGGTCAGCTGAGCTGCTCGCACTCCCCGCCTCGGCGCCCGTCCCACGCCGGTACGTCGAACAAGCGGCCGCGCTCGCCCGTGACTTCGCGACCGACCCAGCCTGCGACGGCACCTTGATCCACACGGATCTGCACTACTTCAACGTTCTCGCGGCGGATCGTGAACCGTGGCTGGTGATCGACCCCAAGCCGCTGTCCGGCGACCCGCACTACGAGGTCGCCCCGCTGATCTGGAACCGCTGGGACGAGGTCGCCGCCGCCCGCGACCTCCGCTTCGCCGTCCGCCGCCGCTTCTACGCGATCGTCGACACGGCCGGCCTCGACGAGGACCGCGCCCGCGACTGGATCATCGTCCGCCAACTCCTCAACGTCCTCTGGACCCTCAAGGACACCGGCGCCGACCAGACCCTCCCGCAGGACTGGCTGACCCGAAACATCGCCATCGTGAAGGCGATCCAGGACTGATCGCCGCTCGATCGGCAACGGCCGCCGCTGTTCCGGCAGATCGGGGCTCTGGGCCCCTATGCGCCGCGGCCCGGTCCTAGCGTTTCTGCCGGGCCTGCCACTGGCTCGGTGCCATTCCGAGGTACCGGCGGAATCCGGCCCGGAAATGCGAGGAAGAATGGATCCCCACCTGGGCCGCCGCTGCCGGCAGCTCGACGCCGGCATCGATCAGTTCGGCGGCCCGGCGCATCCGCGCCCGCAGCAGGTAGTCCCGCGGCGACAGCCCGTACTGCGCGCGGAACAACCGGGCGAAGTGCCCCGGACTGAGATGCGCATGACTCGCCAGCACGGCGAGGTCGATCTCGTCGCCGAGGTGAGCCTCGAGATAGTCCTGCGCCTCCCGGAGCCGGCCGGAATGCGCCGGATCGTCCTGGCGCTCGGACCGGATCGCCTCGACCGCGAGCGCGGAGACATAGCTGTCGATCGCGAAGTCCCGGCCGGGCCGATCGTGGGCGAGCTCGTCCAGCAGCAGCCTGCGCGCCGAGTCGATCCGGGCGTTCATCCCGCAGTGGGACAGGTCGAACAGCCGGCCGTCGCGCTGGTGGAACTCGGTCAGCGCGCTGACCAGCGCCGGCTGCAGCGTGATCATCACCTGGGCGTCGCGCGGCTCGGAGTCCTCGTGCCGGATCTGGAGTTCCTGCGCACCGTCGATCGCGACCAGGCAGTCGACGGTCACGCCTCCGCTCGAAGCGGAGGTACGGACCTGCCAGTCGCCGCGGGTGGTGAGGATGAGCTCCGGTGCGCCGGTCTGCTCCACCGCCGGGTCACGGTGCGCGCGCCCGGTGTGATGCCGGAAGGCGTTGATCTCGCACATCCGGGTCCGGGCCAGGGATCTGACCATCCCGATCGGCGTCGACTCCACGTTCGGAGAATAGCTCTCGGCGGTCGTCGATGATCGCGGGCTACCTTGCGGCGCTCAGACAGCGCGAGTATCGCCTGCTCTGGATCGGCTCCACGGTGTCGACGCTCGGCGACTCGATGACCCTGGTAGCGCTGACCTGGCTGGTGCTGACCCGGTCCGGGCCGGCCGGTGTCGGCTGGCTCGTCTTCGCCTTCGGCGCGCCGGTGGTGATCGGGGGACTCCTGACCGGCCGCATCCTGGCCAGGTTCGGGGTGGTCCGCACGCTGTTCGTGGACAGCCTGATCCGGGCCGCCGTGGTCGCCTCGGTACCGATCGCGGAACTGCTCGGCGGCGTACCGGTCTGGCTGCCCTTCGTGGTCGCCGCGGCGTACGGGCTGGCGAAGATGATCCCGCTGGCCGGCGTCCCCACCCTGATCCCGGATCTCGTCGGCAGCGAGCAGCTCAATGCGGCCAACGCGTTGGAGATGCTGTCGTACGGCGTCGGCTCGGTCGCGGGCCCGGCGCTCGCCGGAGCCGCCCTGGCGGTGGTCGCTCCGGGCGACGTACTCGCACTCGACGCGGCGAGCTTCTTGGTCTTCGCGGGTTGCCTCAAGCTGATGAAACACCGGCCTTCGGCGGCGGACGACTCCGGCCGGATCAGCGTGGCCGGGGCGATGCGCTTCGTCCTGAGTTGTGGCCCGATCCGGACCACGACGCTGATGTTCGCCGCCTGCAACATCGGCCTCGGAGTGCTCACCGTCCTGATCCCCGTCTACGCCGTCGACGTGCTGGACTCAGGAGCCGTCGGCTTCGGAGCGATGAGTGCCGCGCTCGCGACGGGCGAGCTGATCGGCGCCGCGCTGGCAGGCGCAGTGCCGGTACGGCGTGGGCTCGGGCGGGCCATCGCTGCCACCCAGCTCGCCACCGGTCTGGCGGCCTGCGGGCTGCTGCTCCGGCCGCAACTCGTCGGTGCCTGCGTCTGCCTCGCCCTGGTCGGCGCCTTCAGTGCGCCGATGACGATCTGGGCCCAGACCCTCCGGATGAGGCTGGTCCCACCAGCCCTGCGCGGCCACGTCTTCGCGTTGCTGCGGACGACCATGCAGGCTGGTGCTCCGCTTGGCGGTGCGCTCGGTGGCGCTGCGGTCACCGCCGGTACTGCGCTGGCTACGGCAGTGACGGCGTTCGGGCTCGGGGCGCCGGGAGCGGCTGGTCTGATCGCTCCGTCGCTGAGCACAGCGGCTCTTCGGACGGGCGGAAACTCGGTGGCAGTCGATGAGCCGTCGGGAGAGGATGGCCGGTATGCGGCTGCTGGCGGTGAATGTGGTGGAGGAGTTGATCCCGGGTCCTAAGGAGACGGGGTTGACGGCGATCGACAAGCGGCCGCAGGCGGGGCGGGTGCCGGTGGGGGAGCTGGGGTTGCGCGGTGACTCGGTGTGCGACACCGAGAGTCACGGTGGGCCGGATCAGGCGCTCTATGCGTATGCCGTGGAGGACTCCGCGTGGTGGGCCGGGCAGCTGGGGCGGGAGATTCCGCCGGGGTTGTTCGGGGAGAACCTGGTGACGGAGGGGCTGGACATCACCAACGCATTGATGGGTGAGGTCTGGCGGATCGGTGACGAGGTCGAGGTGATGGTGCGGGCGCCGCGGATCCCGTGCGTGACGTTCCAGCACCGGATGGAGATCCCGGGCTGGATCAAGCGGTTCCACCAGGAGGGGCGTCCGGGCGCTTATCTGAAGGTGCTCAAGAACGGGTCCATCGGCGCCGGTGACGCGATCGAGGTCGTGCACCGCCCGGACCACGAGGTCACCGTCGGCGTGATGTTCGCCGCCCAGGACTCGGCCAAGATGAAGACGATGCTCGCCGCCGACGTCGACCTCGTCGACGAACTCCGCGAGCAGGCCGAGCGCATCGCTGCGCGGGTATGGCAAGGGTTTGATCCCCGAGCCAGGACCGCTGCGCCCGCTGGCTCTGGCAACGCTGCTGAGCCGGATCGGCAACGGACTGCTGATGACGGTCAGCGTCCTCTACTTCAATCGGATCGTCGGACTGTCCATCGCGCAGATCGGCCTCGGTCTCACCATCGCCGGGCTGTTCGGCCTGCTGGCCGGCGTACCGCTCGGGCATCTGGCCGACCGCCGTGGGCCCCGGACGTTGTTCGTGATCCTGAGCGTCACCGTGGCCTCCTTGTCGCTGCTCTACCTGCTGGTCGAGACGTTCTGGCAGTTCCTGCTCGTCTCCACCGTGATCACGATCCTGGACCGCGGTGCGGGAGCGGTTCGTGGTGCGCTGATCGCGGCCGTCACGCAGGGCGCCGGACGGGTGGCCGCCCGCGCCTACCTGCGCGCAGTGACGAACATCGGCATCATGGCCGGCGCCGGGATCGCCACCCTCGCGCTGCACTTCGACACCGCCGCGGCCTATCGGTCGATGTTCGTGGTGGACACCGCGCTGACCATCGGATCGGCCTTCGTCATCCTGGCCGTACCGCGGGTCGCGCCGCAGCCGAAGACCGACGACGGGCCGGTCTGGATCGCGTTGCGCGATCATGGCTACCTGGCGGTGGCTGCCCTCAATGCCGCGATGTCGATCCACTACGCGGTGCTGGACGTCGCGATCCCGCTCTGGGTGGTCGACCACACCGAGGCGCCGCGCTGGACGGTCGCGCTGTTGCTGGTCATCAACACGGCAGTGGTGTCGCTGTTCCAGGTCAGGTCCAGCCGGGGGATCGCCGATCCCGCCAGTGCCGCCCGCGCCACCAGGACGGCCGGATTCCTGCTGCTGGCCGGGATGGCCTTGTTCGCCGCCGCATCCGGTGGCGGCGTGGTGATCGCGGTCGTCCTGCTGGCGCTAGGCGCGTTCGTCCACGTGATCGGCGAGCTCCTGCAGTCGTCCGGCTCGTTCCTGCTGAGCTTCGACCTTGCGGCCGATCACGCCCAAGGTCAGTACCAGGGCCTCTGGGGCACCAGCATGTCGATCAGCACGATGGTCGCGCCAACCGTTCTCGCCTTGCTGCCGCTGGGCCTCGGCGTACCGGGCTGGATCATCCTCGGCGTCTGGTTCGCCATCATCGGTGTGCTGTTCGTACCGGTCGTGCGCTGGGCCGCCGCCCGCCGTACGCAGGCGGCAGCCCAGCTCGTCTAGCCCACAGTCAACTTGTCGACGTTGGGCCCACCATCGGCGGTCGTGGCGGTCGCCTTGATCTTGTTGCTACCAGCAACGAGATTCATCCGGACCGTCTTGGTCTGCCAGGTGTCCCAGTTCCCGGTGCCCGGGAAGGTGAGGCCTGACGAGACCACCGTGCCGTTGAGTGCGATGTTCATCGGCCGGGTAGCGGTCGTCCCGTTGGCATACCGCAGTACGACGTCCGCCGGGCCGGCCGTTGCCGCGTTGACCGTCCACTCGACGGCGGACCCGACCGCGTTGTCGTAGTTCACGAATCCACGCCCGGTGAAGCCCGCGTGGTTCGACTCCACCGCGCCGGCGGTGATCGCGGCATCTTCCGCCTCGTACACCGCAGGACCTGGTTGACCGTTGTCCGGCACGGTGTTCCAGCCCGACACCCGCACTGAAGGCGTCGCACCTTGCAGATCGGAGGTCCGGTACGTCGCCCGCAGTACGACGCTCTCGCCCGGCCACAAGCTGACCGCGTTGTCGTTCCACTGGACCGGAAGCACCGGCTTGCCGCCCGCGCCGATGATGTGCGCGTCGACGAAGAAGGCCGGGATCTTGCTGGTCGTCGTGTTCTTCAGCGTGACCGTCGTAACGGTGTCAGCACCCGACGCCGATGAGCTGACAACAGACGACACAGGCACCTGCGCCAGCGAGGACAACCCCTTCAGATCGGCGTAGCTGGTGGTCGGCGTGTAGTACCAGTCGGTGTTGTTCCAGTCGATGGTGTCCGCCTTCGTGGACAGCCAGTAGACGTTGCGGCTGACCTCGGCACCGGACGAGTTCGTCAGCACGAGCTTCGCCAGGTACGTCGTCGACAACCCGCTCACCGCAGGGATCGTGAGCGCCGTCGTCTTGCCACCGTCACCCGGCACCGAGACCGAGGCGGACTGGTTGAACTTCTCCGTGCCATCGGTGTTGTAGAGCTTGACCGAAGCGGTCAGCCCCGACGCAGTCCCGTGGATTGGTTGATCACGGCAACGGACTTGGTGTCGTAGGAGTACTGGATGTGCAGCGGCTCGTTGGCCTTCTTCGCACCGTAGTACGCGCCGTTCTGATCCAGGTAGGTGTCGAACAGCTGCCAGTGCAGCGAGGTCCAGCCGCTGTTGAGCATCCAGTAGATCAGCCCGGTCGACGGATTCGACGAGTCGGTGAAGTTCCGGTTGTGCGACTCGAACTCGGCGCGCACATTCTCGTACTGCGCCAGCTGCGCCTTCTTCACGTAGTCGGTCAGCCCCGTCGGAGCGCCGTACCGGCCGTTGAGCGCGTTGCCGAAGAGCTTCAGGTTGCCGAAGGTCGACGAGGACGAGCGGTGGTACTGCGTGGCATTCGGGTTCTGCCACAACACGTCGAGCTCGGAAGGCGTCAGCATCCGTTGCAGGGTGTCGATCGTCGGGATGTCGGGGCCTGCCGAGGTCTCGGAGTTGAAGCCCCAGGCGCCGCCGGAGTCGCTGTGCGCCTTGTCGTACCAGTAGTTCGGCGGGATCCAGTCGTACGGCCCGTTCATCTTCATCCCGGAGCTGCCGAGCTGCGGCGACGACTTCGCCGACGCGGCCGGGATGACCGGGGTCTGCCAGTCGGCGGCGTTCAGCGCGTCCAGGTAGTTCTTCTCGATCGTCGCGTTCGGCGCGAAGTCGCTGCCGATCAGGAAGGTCAGCACGCTCGGGTGGTTGCGCAGCCGCTCGGCCTCGGCGGTCATCGACGACTTGGCGGTGACGTAGTCCTCGGCGGTCCAGGTGTTGCCGTTCTCGCCGCCGTTGACCTGGCCCTCCCACTTGTCGCAGCACTCCCAGCCGGGCATGGTCAGGATGCCGAGCTGGTCGGCCAGGTCGAAGAACTCGTCAGGCTCGATGTGCCCTTCGAGCCGGACGGTGTTGAGGCCCAGATCCCTGACGTACTTGAGCTTGTCGGCCGCGTACGTCGCGTTCCAGCGCAGGAACAGGTCGGGGGACCAGCCGCCGCCCTTGACCAGGAAGGGACGCCCGTTGATCGAGTACGCCCGGCCGCCACTGCTGTTCAGCGGCGCCTTCACATCCCGTACGCCGAAGCTCGCGTGGGCGCTGTCGGACGTCGTACCGGCTGTCGTCGCGGTCAGGTCGAGCGCGTAGAGCGGCTGTGCTCCCATCCCGGCCGGCCACCAGACATTCGGGTTGTCGAGACCGACGACTGGGAAGGTGACGGTCTTCTTCTCCTTGGCCGCAAGGGAAACCGACTGACTGATCGGTACTCCGGCGACGTTGCCCGCGACCGTGGTCGTGACCGCGGCGGTGGAGTCGTTGCGGACATCGACCTTCGCCGTGAGGTTCACGTGGTTGAGGGACGGCAGGGTCAAGTTGGTGACGACGTGGGCGCCTCTCAGCGCGACGGGTCCACTTCGGCGGACGAGCACGTCGCGGACGATGCCCATGTTCTGGTCCGGCGGGGTCTGCGCCCAGTCGATCCAGCCCATCGTCAGGTCGTCGTTCGGGTTGTTCGGGTAGACCTTGAACGCGATCGCGTTGCTGCCGGTGTGGATCTGCGCGGTGATGTCGAGATCGTGCCGGGTGTAGGCGCCCGCGGTCTGGGTCTTGTCGGCGACCTTCGTGCCGTTCACCCAGACGTCGGTGCGGGAGAGCACGCCGCTGAAGTCCAGATAGGTGCGCTGGGTGGTGTCGGCGATCTGCAGGTCGGAGCGGTACCACCAGGGGACGGTGAACTGGTTCTTGTCGACGTTCTTCATGTTCGTCGAGAAGAACGGGTCGGGGTACTTGTTGTTCTGCAGCAGGCCCGCGAAGACGGTCGACCGCGACGAGACGGGCAGCCAGCCGGTGGTCGGGAAACCGGGCTGGGTGACGGCCGCGTCGTTGGAGACCTGGGCAGAAGTCTGCAACAGGAAGCCAGGGATCGGGGTTGCCGCGGTCGCCGCAAAGAGGGTCGTGGTACTTCGTGAGGGCTCTCGCGGTGGAGCGCCGCTGGCGGGTGCTGCCGCGCAGAGTGCTGCGACGACGGCGGTGGCGGTGAGCAAACGGGCAGTGCGCTGCCGAAGTCTCATCGGCGGGCCTCCTGGGACACGGGGCGGTGGTGGGGCCACTGATGCATCGAAGAGCGATGGTTAAGAAGGTTTCCTAATAATCAGTGATGCTAGTCCCAGGAGGTGGCGCTGACAACGGATCGCGCTGGATTGGCAGCGGAGGGTGCGGGTGAGGGAAGGCGAGAGGCGGGAGAGGGGTGATGCTGGGAGAGCGGGCGGGCTCCGGCTCAGGTGGGTTCGCGGTAGCCGAGGGCGGCGGAGATCTTGCGGGCGGCCTCGATCGCAGCGGGAGCCATCAGGGCCACCTGGGCGATCGACTGCTCCAGCGACAGCGTGGAGATGCTGACGGCCGCGATCGCCGTCGCCGTGTGATCGTGGATCACGGCGGCGACGCAGCGGATGCCGGGCTCGTTCTCCTCGTCGTCCAGGGCGTATCCGCGCGACTTGACCTGCGCGAGATCGGCCTTCAAGGACGATGCGGTCGTATGCGTCAACGGCGTACGGGCTGGTAGTCCTGTTCGCGTGACCAGGGCGTCGAGTGCTTCCTCGTCGCGCTCGGCCAGGAGGGCCTTGCCGATGCCGGTGCAGTGCAGCCAGAAGGCCTTGCCGACGCGCGACGGCATCCGGTAGGGCTTGGGGCCGTCGAGCCGGGCGACGTAGATCGCCTCGTCGCCGTTGAGGAGACCGACGTGCACCGTGCAGCGGGTCTGCGCGACGAGGTCGGCGAGCACCGGCCGGGCGACCGTCGCCAGGTCCACGTTGGTCAGCGCGTGCCCGGCCAGCCGCAGCGCCTTCGGTCCCGGGTGGTACGAGCCGTCGTCCGACTGCGCGACGAACTCGTGTTCCACCAGCGACGCCATGATCCGGTGCACGGTGGATTTGGCCAGGCCGGTGGCCGTCACCACATCGGTGAACCGGGAGTGCTCGAGGACGGCGTCGAGCACCATCAGCGTCTTGTCGATGGCCGAGGGCGAACTCATGTCGCTCATCCTGTCACCTCTTATCTCGCCAGCCAGCCACCGTCGACGGCCAGCACGTGCCCGTTGACATAGTCGGCCGACGCCGAGGCCAGGAAGACCGCCGCGCCGACCAGATCCTCAGGCCGGCCCCAGCGCCCGGCCGGGATGCGGTCGCGGATGGCCGCTTCCCGCTCCGCGTCGGCGCGCAGGTCGGTCGTGTTGTCGGTACTGATGTAGCCGGGAGCAATCGCATTCACCTGGACGCCGGACGCTCCCCACTCGTTCGCCAGCGCCTTGGTGAGACCGGCGACCGCGTGCTTGCTCGCCGTGTACGCCGGCACGTTGATGCCGCCCTGGAAGCTCAGCAGCGAGGCGATCGTGATGATCTTGCCGCTGCCCCGGGCCGCCATCGCGGCGCCGACCGGCCGGGTCACCGCCCAGGCCGAGTTCAGGTTCACGTCGATCACGTGCTGCCAGTCGGCCGTCGTCGTCTCCGCCGCGGGGGCGCGGCGGATCGTGCCGGCGTTGTTGACCAGGATGTCGACCCGTCGTTCGCGGACCAGCTCGGTCGCCACTGCTTCGACCTGAGTCGGGTCTGCGAAGTCCGCGGTGATCGACGGTCGCCTCGCCGCCGCCGTTCAGCTTGATGGCTTCGAGCGTGTCCTCGAGCGCCGCGTCCCGGGCCAGCAGGATCAGGTCGGCTCCCGCCGCGGCGTACCCGGCGGCGATGGCGGCGCCGATCCCGCGACGCGCGCCGGTGACGAGGGCGGTACGGCCCTGCAGGGAGAACCCTGACGTCATCGAAGGTCCTTCACATCGACGCCGTCCATGTCCGCGAACGCCTGGTTCTCGCCGGCCATCGCCCAGACGAAGCTGTACGCCGAGGTGCCGACGCCCGAGTGGATCGACCAGCTGGGGGAGATCACGGCCTGGCGATCGGCGACCAGGAGGTGCCGGGTCTCGTCGGGTTCGCCCAGCAGGTGCACGATCCGGTCGGCCTCCGGCAGGCCGAAGTACAGGTAGCACTCGGTCCGCCGGTCGTGGGTGTGGGCGGGCATCGTGTTCCAGGTGCTGCCGGAGTGCAGCGTGGTGACGCCGAGCACGATCTGGCAGCTCTGCACGCCGTCCGCGTGGATGTACTGGTCGATGGTCCGGCGGTTCGCGGTCTGCTGGTCGCCGAGCTCGAGCCGGTTGCCCTCGCCGGGCTGGACGAGCGTGGTCGGGAAGTCGGTGTGCGCCGCGGCGGAGAACACGTAGAACGCGGCGTCGGTTCCCTCGAAGACGACGTCGCGCGCGCCGCGTCCGGCGTACAGGCAGGCGCCGGTGGTCAGCTCGAACTTGGTGCCGTCGACGGTGACCGTGCCGGGGCCGCCGACGTTGACGATGCCGGCCTCGCGGCGCTCCAGGAAGAACTCGCTGCGCAGCTCCGGCCAGGTCGGCAGGGTGAGCGGGCCGCTCACCGGGCGGGCGCCGGCGAGCACGATCCGGTCGTGGTGGGTGAGCACCGCGGTGACCGTGTCGGGGGTGAACAGGTCGTCGACCAGGTACGTCTGCGCGCAGCGCCGCGGTGTCGAAACCGGGCACCTGGTCGGGGTGGGTGGCGTGCCGGACCTGGAGGGGGTGCTGAGCTGGGTTCACAGAACAAGGTTCTATTCCACGGAACATCCTGTCAAACGTGGACCGTGTCATGGGCTGGATGGTGTCGATTTTGCGTGTTGCTAGTTCCGCCTCTTGACGCGATGTTCTGTTGGGTGGAACCTTCCAGGCACACCCGCCCGCCCCTGGAGGAATCACATGACAGCCCTCGACTGGACGGTCCTGGCCGGCTACTTCGTGCTGATGGTGCTGATCGGAGTCTGGTCCCGCAGCAAGATCAAGAACGTCGTCGACTACTTCACGACCGGCGGCCGGATCCCCTGGTGGTTGTCCGGGATCTCGCACCACATGTCCGGCTACAGCGCGGTCATGTTCGTCGCCTTCGCCGCGGTCGCGTACACCTACGGCATCACGGTGTACGTCTGGTGGGCGATGTCGATCGGGGTCGGGGTCGGGATCGGCGCGTTCCTGTTCGCCGCCCGCTGGAACCGGCTGCGCTCGAAACACGGCGTCGTGTCGCCGCTGGAGTACCTGGCGCGTCGCTACAACTTGCCGACCCAGCAGGTCCTCGCGTACTCCGGTGCGCTGCTGAAGGTGGTCGACATCGCCGCGAAGTGGGTCGCGATCGCCGTGCTGCTGAACGGCTTCACCGGCGTACCGATGCGCTGGGGCATCCTGCTCACCGGCGTGGTCACGATGCTCTACGCGACGCTGGGCGGACTGTGGGCCGACGTACTGACCGACTTCGGGCAGTTCATCATCCAGGCCGCGGCCGGCATCGCGATGTTCGTCGGCGTGCTCTCGCACCTGGACGGGATCCCCACGCTGTGGAAGATGTGGGATCAGTTGCCTGACGGGCACGGTGTCCGCGCTGAACGGGCCTTACACGCCGATCTTCTTGATCGCGTTCTTGTTCATCAAGACCTTCGAGTACAACGGCGGGATGTGGAACCTGGCGCAGCGCTACATGGCCGCGCCGTCGGGCTCCGAGGCGAAGCGGTCCGCGTTGCTGTCGTCGGCTCTGTGGCTGGTCTGGCCGTTGGTGCTGTTCATCCCGATGTGCGCGGCGCCTTTGCTGGTGCCGGGTCTGGCCAAGCCCGAGCAGTCGTACGTCGAGATGTCGCAACTGCTGCTGCCGAGTGGGCTGATCGGGCTCGTGCTCGCCGGGTTCTTCTCGCACACGATGGCGATGGTCGCCTCCGACGCGAACGCGATCTCGTCGGTGATCACCCGCGATCTCGGGCCGGTACTGGTGCCTCGGTTGCGGGCGCTCAGTGATGCCGGGCTGCTGAAGTTCGCTCGGCTACACCACCTTCATCTTCGTCACGGTGAGCATGCTGATCGCGATCATCACCAACGGTCAGGGCGTCGTGCTGAAGATCGTCGTCGACCTGGTGGCCGCGACGATGGGACCGATCGCGATCCCGTTGATGCTCGGGCTGCTGCCGTGGTTCCGGCGGAGTGGGTCGCGGGCCGCGATCGCTTCGTGGGCGATCGGGCTGATCGTCTGGGCGATCGTCAAGTGGGGGATCGGGTCGACCGACACCACGCTGGTCGTCGCGTTGCCGTTGGCAACTTCCCTGGTGGTCTACGTCGGGATGGGCTGGTTGCTGCCGGAGCGCCGGGAATCCGTGGACGAGTTGCTCGACTCGCTGAACACCGATCCGGCCGACGAGGTGACCGCCAGGCGGACCGCCGCCGTCAGCTGACCTCATTTCTGGAACAATGTTCCGCTAGACAGAACCATTCCTTCGCCCCTATTTTCTTATTTGTTTGAGGAGACTTCAGATATGCCGAACATCACCGTCGAACTGCTCTCCGGCCGCACCCTCGACCAGCGCCGCGAGTTCGTCGCCGCCGTCACCGACTCCGCGATCGCCATCCTCGGCGCCAAGCGCGAAGCGGTCCGCATCGTCTTCCAGGAGATCGAGAAGTCGGACGTCGCCAACGGCGGCGTACTGGTCTCCGACTCCTGACCAAGCTCCGCCTGCGGGCGACGCCTCTGGCGGCGCGGCCCGCAGGCGGTCTCCTGCACCTTGCCGCGGGGAAGCGGCGTACGCAGTACGGCTAGTTGTTGAAAGCCGCGGCGGCAGACTGCTGGGCAACGGTCATGAGCTGGTCGGTGGTGAGGCCGACCTCTGTCATCGCTGTCCGGTGCTCTTGCGAGAGCCGGACGTTGCTGACCCTGGGGTTGTCCGTGTTGAGCGAGACCGGGACCCCTGCGGCGAGCAGTTGGTGGATCTGGTGGTTCGCGTAGCTGGGCGCGGCGCCGGTCTGGGTGTTGCTGGTGAGGGAGACCTCGAGCGTGATGTTGTGCGCGGCCAGGTGTTCCATCAGCCGCGGATCCTCAGCAGCCCGTACGCCGTGGCCGATGCGCTCGGCGCCGAGATGTCTGACGGCATCCCAGACGCTCTCCGGCCCAGCCGCCTCACCCGCGTGGATCGTCACGTGCAACCCGGCATCGCGTGCTTTTGCGAACGCTTCGGCGAACAACTGCGCCGGGAAGTTGGCCTCGTCACCGGCCAGATCCACCGCACAGAAGGATTCTTTGCGAGAGAGCAGCGTATTCATCTGCTGCTCGGCCGAGTCGGCTCCGAGGTGCCGCACGACAATCCCGATCAACCCGACCGGCAACCCACGCTTTGTCGAGCGCTCTGCGACTGCAGCCGACACCGCATCGATCACGGCCTCGGCTGCGAGCCCGGTCTCGTGCGCGATGATCCCCGGGCAGTACCGCAGCTCGAGGTAGTCGAGCCCGTCGTCGAAGGCATCGTCGATCGCCTCACCTGCTGCCCGATGCCAGTCGTCCAGCTCGGTCAGTACGCCGATCGCGATATCGACCTTGTCGAGATAGGGGAGCAGCCCGGTCTGCTCGTTGTCCGCGACCAACGCAGTACGGGGTGTTGATCGCTTGGTCAGCTCGTGCCCGGTCCGTGCCGCGATATCGAGCACGGTACTGGTCCGGATGGACCCTTCAAGATGCCGATGCAGGTCGACGAGCGGTAGGTGAGACATCCCGGCACCCTACAAGTGGCGTCCTTTAGGGTTGGTTCATGCGAGTAGGAGTGTTTGGAGCGACAGGGCAGGTCGGCGGCGTGATGCGGGACCTGCTGATCGAGCGGAAGTTCCCGATCGACGAGATCCGGTACTTCGCGTCGGCGCGGTCGGCTGGGAGTCAGCTGCCGTTCGGGGACGCCAAGATCACCGTCGAGGACTCGGCGACGGCCGACTTCTCCGGGCTGGACCTGGCGCTGTTCTCCAACGGGAAGACGGCTTCGAAGGAGTTCGCGCCGAAGGTCGCCGCGGCCGGAGCCGTTGTCGTCGACAACTCGTCCGGCTGGCGGATGGACCCCGAGGTGCCGCTGGTCGTTGCCGAGGTCAACCCTGGCGATCTCGACCACCTCCCCAAGGGCATCGTCGCGAACCCGAACTGCACCACGATGGCCGCGATGCCGGTGCTCGCCCCGCTGCACCGCGAGGCGCGGCTGACCCGGCTGATCGTCTCCACCTACCAGGCCGTCTCCGGCTCGGGCGGCGTCGGCGTCCGCGAACTCGAGGACCAGACCAACGCCCTCGCTGCCGGATCCGGTCGGCTCGCCCGGGGAGCCGACGGGATCGAGTTGCCGCAGCCGCAGGTGTACGCCGGACCGATCGCGTTCAACGTGCTCCCGCTGGCCGGCTCGATCGTTGCCGACGGCACCGGTGAGACCGACGAGGAGCAGAAGCTCCGCAACGAGAGCCGCAAGATCCTGCACATCCCGGACCTCCCGGTCGCCGGTACCTGCGTCCGCGTCCCGGTCTTCACCGGCCACTCCCTGAGCATCCACGCCGAGTTCGCCGACCCGATCACCCCCGAGCGCGCCACCGAACTCCTGGCAACCGCCCCCGGCGTCGAGCTCGCGGACCTCCCCACCCCACTACTAGCCGCCGGCAAGGACCCGTCCTACGTAGGCCGAATCCGCCAGGACCAGTCAGTCCCCGACAACCGCGGCCTAGTCCTCTTCATCTCCAACGACAACCTCCGCAAAGGCGCCGCCCTCAACGCAGTCCAAATCGCCGAACTCCTCGCTCAGCGCTGAACCGCCACCACTGTCCAAGCTCCCGGTTACACCTCGGACGACCCGCCGCGTGGGCTCAAGCTCGGCGGGTGCTGTTGGGCTAAGCCGCTTGGACAGTGTCGGCGGTCCGCCGGCTCACGACTTCCGCCGTCCGAACAGTCCGCGCCGTTCCGGCTTCACCTCGACGCCGGAGATCGGGGTGCCGGCGGGGAGGTTGGTGGTCTGGGCGTGGATCTGCCCGGCGATGTTCACGCCGACGACGAAGTCCATCACCTGCAGGTTCCCGGGGTCGAGCGGACCGCCGAGCACCGGCGACTGGGTGAAATCGAGGATCTCGTCGGCCCCGGGCGAGAGACCCCGCCGCAGCGCTGTGTCGGCCAGGTCGATGAGCAACTCCTGCTGGACCTCCGGGCTGTCGAGGTCGGCCCGCAGGTGCTCGACGTCGTTCCACCGACGGGTGAGGCTGCCCGCGATCGGGTCGAGCAGCCAGAACCCGTCGTCGGAGCTGAGGAAGACGTGCCCGAAGAGGGTGGACGTGACCGGCTCCTTGCCGGCCACGTCCAGCCATCCCCACGATCGAGCGCACCTGCGTACTGCTCGGCGCTGAAACCCTTGATGAAGTCCATGCCAGCATGGTGACCGGCAGACGGGTCAGCAGCGGTAGTAGTCCTTGGTGTAGACGCCGTTGATGGCTGACAGGGTGTGGTCGTAGCAGCCGTCGGTGCCTAGGGAGCGGTAGCGGACGGTTTGGTTGTTGGTGGCGTGGCGTTGGTCTCTGGGGACGTTGTAGATCCAGGAGGCGCGGCCGTTGTAGGTCTCTTCCGTACTGCGGGTTGCGGTTCGGGTGCGGTCGTAGATGGCGAGGTCGGTGATGACGTCGTAGCCGCCGGGGATTGTTGCGTTGGGCAAGAAGCTGAGGTAGCCGGACTTGCCGTAGGTCAGGTCGGTGCGTTCGACCCGAGCGCCGCTGGTGACGAGCGACAGGTCACGCCAGGAGGCGTCGAGGGTGTCCCGGGACTCACCGGCTTCCCAGACGTGGTCGGACTTGTTGGAGAGCGTCCGTTGCACAGTGGTGCGAATACGTCCGGCCGAGGTATCGACGTACCCGCTGATCTTGAGTGAACGCGACGCGGTCGTCTTCACCGAACCAGCTTCGCCACTCGCCCCGGTGACGACGTCCGACTTGGTCAGCGGCGACACGGAGTACGAGGTGATCTTGCCGTGGGTCTGGCGAAGGAACGGGTCGGTCCAGACATGCAGGTTGGGGACTGTGAACCAGCCGCTCTGCCCGGCCGGTACGCCGTCGACGTGGATGCGGAACTCGTGCGACTTGCCGTCGGTGAGCAGTCCGGTGAACGGCGTCAGGTCGTAGTACAGGGGCTTGATGTCGAACGCACGAGGCGCAGGGGAGGGGCGCCAGGAGTAGGGGTTCGACCATCCGCCCGTGTAGATGTACGGGTAGGGGAGGGCGATGCCGGCGAGCTTGCCGTCGATCAGTACGTCGACCTCCCGGTACGGCGAACCGTCGGGGCACGAGTAGCCCGTCGACTCCGGTGCGGAGGTGTCCCAGAACTCCTCACAGCCGCCGCCTGACCCGGTCACGTAGACCTCGCCGAGCAGACGGGAGGTGTTGCGCGGGAGCGTCGCAGTACCGACCAGGTCGGAGTCCTCGCGTCGCTGGTCTTGCAGCGGGAGCACCGCGTTCGCAGTACGGGCTGGTGCTGCGCCGTGTCCGGCCATGTAGAAGTCGAGAGTGACGACGATGTCCAGGACTCCCGTGTACGTGTCGTTCACCACATTGCCGAGCTCCATCACCACTGGCTGCGGGGTGCGCAGCAGGGGGCTGTAGGAGCGTGAGGTCCTTCTCGACCTGCCAGCTGATGCCGTCCGTGCTCGGCTCCGGGGTGGACGTGCGGAAGACGCCGACGCCACCGATGGTGATGTGGCCCAGGCGGTCGTACTGGACGCCCTTGACCGAGCCCTGCATCTTCAGCACGACCTTCGACCACGGGCCTTTGCAGGCGGCGGGCGGGGTGTACGTCGAGGTGTACGGATCGAAGTTCTTGAAGCCGTTCCGGACGATCTCGACCGAGCAGTGCTTGGTCTTCGGCACGGCGACCGGCGGCGCCGGCGTCCGCGGATCGTCGTAGTCGGTGCCGAACTCCGAGGGCGGCGTCGGGGCTGGCGGCGTGGCGTACGCCGGAGGCAGCCAGCCGAGGAGTAGGACGGATAGTGAGACGAGGGCCACAGACCGTGCGCGCATGTTGCGGAAACGTAATCGAGATGGTGCGGACCGGCAAGCGATGACCATGGCCACGGTTGCCCGCGTCCATTACCGTTCGGTTACTTGACCCCCGATGGAGGCCAGCCATGAAGCCCGTTGCCGACGGTCCTCAGCTCGCGTTGCTCAGCTCCCGCAAGGAGCACCTCGCCCAGATGTTCCTCGACCGCGTCGCCGCGCAGCCGAACCGGGAGGCGTTCCGCTACCCGGCCGGCGAGGAGTGGGCGTCGGTCACCTGGCAGCAGACCGACGAGCTCGTACGCCGGCGCGCGGCCGGCCTGATCGCGCTCGGGGTCCAGCCCGAGCAGCGCGTCGCCGTGGCCGCGAGCACCCGGCTCGAGTGGGTCCAGTGCTACCTCGCGGCGATCCTGGCGGCCGCCGCGACCACCACCATCTACCCGACCACGATGGCGGCCGACGTCGCGTACATCGTGGCCGACGCCGAGGTCCAGATCGTCTTCGCGGAGGACGCCGGCCAGGTCGACAAGCTGCGCGAGCACAAGTCGGAGCTGCCGTCGCTGCACAAGGTGGTGCTGATCGACGGCTCGCCCGAGGAGCGGGACGGCGACTGGGTGATCAGCCTGTCCGCGCTCGATGCGCTCGGCGCGAAGTATCTCGACGACGCATCCGTGAGGTGGTCGACGAGCGGATCGCCGCACATCCGGCCGGAGCACCTCTGCACGCTGGTCTACACGTCGGGCACGACGGGGCGGCCGAAGGGTGTGCGGTTGCCGCACTCGGTCTGGACGTACGAAGGTGCCGCGGTGGAAGGGATCCGGGTGCTCAGCCCGGACGATCTGCAGCTGCTGTGGTTGCCGCTGTCGCACGTCTTCGGGCAGGTGCTGCTCGCCGTCCAGTTCCAGATCGGTTTCGCGACCGCGATCGACGGTCGCGTGGACAAGATCGTCGCGAACGCTGCCGCCGTCCAGCCGACCTTCATGGCCGCCGCACCCCGCGTCTTCGAGAAGGCGCACGGGCGGATCGTGACGATGATGGAGGCCGAGGGCGGGGTCAAGGCGAAGCTGTTCCACTGGGCGTTCGGGATCGGCTCCCAGGTGTCGGTGTTGCGGCAGCAGGGCAAGCAGCCGTCAGGTGTGCTGGCCGCGCAGTACGCGGTCGCCGACAAGCTCGTGCTGTCGAAGATCCGGGACCGCTTCGGCGGGAAGATCCGGTTCTTCGTCTCCGGATCGGCGGCACTGGACAAGAAGCTCGCCGAATGGTTCCACGCGGCCGGACTGCTGATCCTGGAGGGCTACGGCCTGTCCGAGACGGCCGCCGGGGCCTCGCTGAACCGGCCCGATCAATATCGCCTGGGCAGCGTCGGCCCGATCTTCCCGGCGGCCGAGTTCAAGATCGCCGAGGACGGCGAGATCCTGATCAGGGGCCCGCTGGTGATGAGCGGCTACCACAACCTCCCCGACCAGACCGCCGAGGTGATCGACGCCGACGGCTGGTTCCACTCCGGCGACATCGGCCACTTCGAGGACGAGTTCCTCTTCATCACCGACCGCAAGAAGGACCTCTTCAAAACCTCCGGCGGCAAGTACGTCGCCCCGCAGGTGATCGAGGGCCGCTTCAAGATGATCTGCCCGTACGCCAGCCAGTTCCTGGTCCACGGCAACCAACGCAACTTCGTCTCCGCCCTCGTCACCCTCGACCCCGAGGCGATCGAAGGCTGGGCAGCCCAAAACGGCCTAGCCGGCAAGCCCTACTCCGAGATCGTCACCTCAGAAGCCGCCCGCACCATGGTCCAGGGCTACGTAGACGAACTAAACACCGGCCTCAACCGCTGGGAAACGGTCAAGAAATTCACCATCCTGGACCGAGACCTCACCGTAGAATCCGGCGAAATGACCCCCAGCCTGAAACTCAAGCGCAAACACGTAGAAACCACCTACGCCGACCTCCTGGACAAGATGTACGACTAGTTCGCCTGGTACGTCGCCCACGCGCGCACCTACCCGCCCGCGGGGGAGTAGTACTCCGGGGGCAGGATGTTAGGCGTCTACCAGGGCGGCGTGTTTGCCGATGGTTAGGGCTTGGCTGGTTTTGATCATTTGTTCGGTGGTTCGGTCTATGGCGGCGGAGAAGTCTTCGGCGTTTTCCATGTCCCAGTCTTCTAGGCGGGCGAGGAGCCAGGATCGCCAGGCGCCTACGAAGCGTTGGAACATTTCGAGGCCGGTGGGGGTGAAGCGGTAGTGGCCGAGGGTTTCGCTGAGGAGGCCGTCGGCTACCAGTTGGGAGGCCAGGGGTTCGAAGACGCCTGGGGGGACTTTGAGGTCGCCGGTGATTTCGGCGAGGGTGGCTGATCCGCTGTCGGCGCCGCCTCGGAAGACTCGCATGATCATCCAGGTCTGGGCCATCGACAGGGGGAGGCCGGATTGGGCCAGTACTTCGGGGCCGGGGTGGCCGCCCTTGTGTTTCTGGACGACGAGGGCGATCAGCTTCTGGAGTTCGTGTTCGGAGTCGAAGGACGCCGGGGCCGCGAAGCTTTCGCCGACGCCTGCGTTGCCGCCGGCTGACATGCGGGCGGTGTCGCGGAGCGGGATCTCCTTCAGGAGCAGGGCGACGATGAAGCCGACGGCTGCGACCGGCACGGCGGCGAGGAAGACGACGTGCAGCGCATCGGCGTACGCGGCGGTGATCGGCTCGCGGGCGGCGGGTGGTAGCGAGCGGACGCCTTCGATGGTTGAGGCGAGTCGCGGATCGACGCCAGGGGTCAGGGCTCCGGCGAGTTTCTCCGGGAGCTGGGTCGCATAGATCGAGCCGAAGACGGCGACGCCGAACGAGCTGCCCATGGTCCGCAGGAAGCTGACTCCGGACGTGGCGACACCCAGGTCCTTGTAGTCGACAGTGCTCTGTACGACGACGGTCGGCACCGGCATGCAGAGTCCGACACCGATGCCCAGGACAACCATGTAGCCGGCGGTGTTGACGTAGCTCGTGTGGTTGTCCAGCAAGGACAGCAGATAGAGGCCCCCGGCAATCATCACCGTGCCGGCGACCGGGAACCACTTGTAGTGCCCGGTCCTGCTGATCAACGTGCCGACCACGATCGACGCGACCAGCAGGCCGACCACCAACGGCAGCATCTGCAGACCGGACTCGGTCGCGGAGGCGCCGTGGACGTACTGCAGGTACGTCGGCAGGAAGGTGACCCCGCCCAGCATCGCGAACCCGATGATGAAGCTCAGCAAGGCGCAGACCGAGAACACGCGCGACTTGAACAACCGCATCGGCAGCAGCGGTTCCTCTGCCCGGAGTTCGACAACGACGAACAAAGCCAAGGCAATCAAAGACCCGATCGTCATCGCGATGATGACACCAGAGGTCCAGTCGTACTCGTTGCCACCCCACGTCGTGACCAGGGTCAGCCCGGTCGCGGCCAACCCGATCAGCAGAATGCCCAGATAGTCCATCGCGGGTTTCACCGCCGCCTTCACCGACGGAAGGGTGATCGCGGCAACGATCAGCACGATGACGCCCAGCGGCAGGTTCACGTAGAACGCCCACCGCCAGCTCAGCTGGTCCACGAACAGACCACCGAGCAGCGGCCCGGCAACCGTCGAGACACCGAAGACGGACCCGATGAAGCCCTGGTACTTTCCCCGCTCGCCAGCGGTACGACGTCCGCGATCACGGCCGTCGCGGTCACCATCAGCCCGCCGGCGCCGAGCCCCTGGACAGCACGGGAGCCGACCAGCCAGAGCATGTCGTTGGCCATTCCGCACAAGGCGGACCCGGCCAGGAACAGCACGACGCGAGATCAGGAACATCCGTTTGCGCCCGTACAGGTCGCCGAACTTGCCGATCAGCGCGGTCATGATCGTCTCGGCGAGCAGGTACGCGGTGACCACCCAGGACAGGTGGTTCGCACCGCCCAGTTCGCTGACGATGGTCGGCAGCGCGGTCGCCACGATCGTCTGATCGAGTGCCGCGAGCAGCATGCCGAGCATGATCGCGACCACGACGGCGTTCTTGGTGGCGTTTCCGACCGGCTGTGCCTCGGTGTCCATGAGCTGAATGTAGTGAGCTCCTGACAGAGAGCTACCACAGAAACACCCCGATCGGATCTCAAAGAGACCGCGACGCACCTCGCTCACTGAGCCGCTACGTAAGATGACGAGGTGCCGTCGACATTGCCCGAGGGGGAGGTTGCGCCCGCGGATGGGGCGTTGCCGGACCACGCACTCCGCGAGGCGGCCGGCAGACCGTTCGGGTTCTACCTGCATGTCCCGTACTGCGCGGCGCGCTGCGGGTACTGCGACTTCAACACCTACACCGCGAAGGAGCTCGGCGGCGGGGCTCCCAGGCGTCGTACGCCGAAACGGCCATCGCGGAAGTCCGCTCAAGCGAGGAAGGTCCTGAAGGACCTCGATCGCCCGGTCGAGACGGTGTTCTTCGGCGGAGGTACGCCGACGCTTCTCGAAGCCAAGGACCTCGGCGCGATGCTCGCCGCAGTACGGGACGAGTTCGGGCTGACGCAAGGACGCCGAGGTGACCACCGAGGCGAATCCGGAGTCCGTCGATCCTGCGATACCTCAATGCTTTAAGGGAAGCCGGCTTCACCAGGGTCTCCTTCGGGATGCAGAGCGCGAGCCCGCACGTCCTGCAGATCCTCGATCGCAAGCACACTCCCGGTCGCGCCCTTCAGGCTGTCAAAGAGGCGACCGCGGCCGGCTTCGAGCACGTCAATCTCGACCTGATCTACGGCACCCCGGGCGAATCCCTCGAGGATTGGCGCACCTCGCTGGAGTCCGCGCTGTCGGCCGATCCCGATCACGTGAGTGCCTACGCGTTGATCGTCGAGGACGGCACCCAGTTGGCCCGCCGCGTACGCCGTGGCGAGTTGCCGATGCCGGACGACGACGACCTCGCGGACAAGTACGTGCTCGCCGACGACCTGCTGACCGGCGCAGGACTCAGCTGGTACGAGGTCTCGAACTGGGCCCGTACGGCGGAAGCCCGCTGCCGCCACAACGAGCTCTACTGGCGGGGCGACACCTGGTGGGGGATCGGGCCGGGCGCGCACAGCCATGTCGGCTGGAGTCCGTTGGTGGAACGTCAAGCACCCGACGGCGTACGCCGAGCGAATCGGGTCCGGCGCGAGTCCGGCGTACGCGCGGGAGAGCCTCGACGAGGAGACCCGCCGGGTCGAGCGGGTTCTGCTGGAGATCCGGCTGCGCGAGGGACTGCCCCTCGAAGTACTCGATGAGGGTGGCCGCGCGGCCGCCACCCAGGCCGCCGAGGACGGGTTGCTGGGCGAGGGCGGCGGGCGGCTCGTGCTCACTCGCCGTGGTCGGCTGCTGGCCGATGCGGTCGTTCGCGACCTGCTGCCGTGACCAGATAGTTGCTTTGGACAACACAGCCGATTACCAGGAATCAAGCATTCCGTCACTCGGCGTGGTTCACACAGTGACAATCTCACCAGGTATGTACTGACCTAATCACCTTGGTATCTCAGCGTAACGATGTGGCGCTTGACACAATCAGTTGAAACGCTCGAAACTCAGGACACTTTCACATCCGAGAGCGCTCTCAACCCGTCCAGTAATCCAGGGAGCATTCCATGCGGCCCAGTGCCGGCCATCGCACCGCAGTTGTCGCCCTCGCCTGCAGCCTCACCCTGCTCGCGTCGGCCTGCGGTGGCAACGACCAGTCCTCCGCTTCGGCGAAGTCGAACGACGACGACGGCCCGAAGATCGAACTGACCATCGCGACCTTCAACGAGTTCGGGTACGCCGACCTGTACAGCGAGTACGAGTCGCTGCACCCGAACATCAAGATCACCGACCGCCGGGCCAAAACCGTCGACGACCACATCAAGAACCTCGAGACAACCTCGCGGCCGGCTCCGGGATGGCCGACATCGAGGCGATGGAGGTCAGCTGGATCTACAAGTACCTGGCCAAGGCCGACAAGTTCGTCGATCTGCGCAAGTACGGCGCCGACGACCTGAGCGCGCGCTGGCTGGACTGGAAGGTGGCCGGGGCGACCACCAGCGACGGCCGGATCATCGGCTACGGCACGGACATCGGGCCGATGGCGATGTGCTACCGCAAGGACCTGTTCGCCAAGGCCGGGCTGCCGACCGACCGGGCCGAGGTCGCCAAGCTGTTCCCGGACTGGGCGTCGTACTTCTCCTACGGGCCGCAAGTTCAAGTCCAAGGTGCCGGGCTCGGCCTGGTACGACTCGGCCACGGTCACCTGGGACGCGATGCGCAACCAGCTGATCCAGGCCTACTACTCCAACCAGGACCGCTTCCTGGGCGCGGAGAACGAGCGGTTGAAGAAGACCTGGGACCAGGTGATCGCGGGTACCGAGCAGGGCCTGTCGGCGAAGCTGCCGGCCTGGACCGACGCGTGGACCAAGGGCTTCCGGACCGATGCTTTCGCGACCATCGCCTGCCCGGGCTGGCTACTCGGCGTCATCCAGGACAACGCGGGCACCTTCGGCAAGGGCAAGTGGGACGTCGCGGACGTCTTCCCCGGCGGCGGTGGCAACTGGGGCGGCTCCTACCTGACCGTGCCGACCCAGTCCGCCAACCCCGAGGAGGCAGCCAAGCTCGCTGCCTGGCTGACCGCGCCGGAGCAGCAGATCAAGGTGTTCAAGAAGGTCGGCTCGTTCCCGTCGACCACCGACGCCTACGACTCGCCGCAGGTGAAGTCGCAGGTCAACCCGTACTTCAACAACGCGCCGGTGGGCAAGATCTTCATCGACCGGGCCCAGAACGTGATCCTCAAACAGCACAAGGGACCCCGCGACGGCGAGATCAACCAGGTCTTCACCGAGGCCCTGCAACGCGTCGAGGAAGGCAAGCAATCGCCTTCCGCGGCATGGAAACAGGCCCTGAGGGACAGCGACAAGGCGGCGAACGTCCGAAAAACCGGCTAACGACCGTACCCGACGTACTACGGTGTGAAGGTCCAGCACCATCCCGGGGAGGTCCGTTGTCGAAGCATGGCCACGACTCGTTGTCCCCGACCCTGGAACAGGTGGCCGCGCTCGCCGGTGTTTCGCGGGCGACGGTCTCGCGGGTGGTGAACGGATCGCCGAAGGTGCTGCCGGACACGGTGGCCGCGGTCGAGCGCGCGATCGTCGAGCTCGGCTACGTCCCGAACCGGGCCGCCCGGGCGCTGGTCACCCGTCGTACGGACTCTGTCGCGCTGGTCGTGCCGGAGCCGGACAGCCGGGTGTTCTCCGACCCGTTCTTCGCGGGGATCCTGCGCGGCGTGAGCTCGGCACTCGCACCACGTCGTCCCAGCTGGTGCTGCTGATCGAGCCGTCGGCCGGAGATGACCAGCGGCTGCTGCGGTACCTGCGCGGCGGACACGTGGACGGCGCGATCATCGTCAGCCACCACGGCCGCGACAACGTGCTGCAGGAGCTGGCCCAGTTGCCGCTGCCGATCGTCTTCAGCGCCCGTCCGCTCGGCGTCGAGGTACCGGTCGCCAGCGTCGACGTGGACAACGTCGCAGGAGCCCGTACTGCGGTGGAGTACCTGCTGTCGAAGGGGCGCCGCAAACTCGGCACCGTGGCCGGGCCGGTCGACATGACCGCCGGGATCGACCGCCTCACCGGGTACCAGCAGGTGATGGCCGCGGAGGGTCTCGCCGAAGCTGTCGCCTACGGGGATTTCACCGCCGATGGTGGCGAGCAGGCCGCCCTGAAGCTCTTCGACGAGCATCCCGACCTCGATGGGGTGTTCGTGGCCAACGACCTGATGGCGACAGCCGCCCTGCGCGTGCTCTCGCAGCTCGGCCGGCGGGTGCCGGAGGACGTGGCCGTGGTCGGCTTCGACGACTCGGTGGTGGCGACCACGACGACCCCGAAACTGACCACCGTGCGGCAGCCGGTGGTGCAGCTCGGCACCCGGCTGGCGGAGATCCTGCTGGCCAAGATCAACGGCGCGGACCTGACCGGTCCGGAGATCTTCTCCACCGAACTGATCATCCGCGGCTCTGCCTGATTACGCTCAGTATCCGCCTGGTTGTTCACTCTCTGCTGCGAAGCCTGTTTCTGCGGGTCACCTCCGTGGTATCTCTTGGACAGGCCTGTGAGGGGGAACCGAGGCAATGTCAGACCATGAGATCCGGATCGCGCTGGTCTTGAACGGCGGGGTCAGTCTGGCCGTCTGGATGGGCGGCGTCACCCACGAACTAGACCTGATCAGAAGGGCTTCCGGGGGTGCAGCGCAAGCCCGCCGCGCAGCCGTACGACGAAGTGCTCGCGGCCCGCTGGAAGGAGCTCTGCCATCGCGACGGCGAGCAGCGCAAACTCGTCGTCGACGTCATCGCGGGGACCAGCGCGGGCGGCCTGAACGGGTCACTGCTGGCAACCGCCATCTCGCACGGGTCGACCCTCGATCCCGGACGGTGATGACGGACCGTGGCTGCGGCAGCGCTGGGTCGGCCTCGGCTCGCTCGAGGTCGGCAAGCTGGTCCCGGCCGCGGGCAAGCCGTCGACCTCGGTGCTGGACGGCGACTACTTCCTCAAGGAGCTGAACAGCCTCCTCGACGGGTGTCGCCGACGCGGGCAAGACCGCCGCCGCCGATCCGGTGACGTTGTTCGTGACCGCGTCGGGGCTGGGCATCCAGCAGTTCGAGGCGAAGGACGCGGCCGGCCAGCGCTTCGTCGTACCGGATCATCGGTATCTGTACTGCTTCACCAGCGAGCGCGCCGCGCAGTACGACGGGACGAACCGGAAGTTCTCGGTCAAGGAGAACAACGGGCTGAAGGACACCAAGCTGCTCGCTCGGGCCGCCCGGGCCTCGGCGTCTTTCCCGGTTGCGTTCGGGCCGGTTCTGGAGACGCCGAGGATGGGGGACGCGCCGCCGCGGATGCAGCCTGGGCCGCATCAGGAGTCGGGTGCCTGGCTGGTTGATGGTGGCGTGCTCGACAACGCGCCGTTCGCGCCGGTGCTGGATGTTGTCGCCCGGCGTCCGGTGGCCGGTCGAGCCACGCGGTACGTCCTGTATGTCGTGCCGTCGGCCGGGATCGGATCGGCCGAGACGCGCCTGGTGGATGCGAACCAGCCGGCTTGGCGCGTGGCAGCCTTGTCCGCGGTGCAGTTCCCGCGTGAGGTGGACTTCCGGTCGGACGTGGAGCAGCTGGAACGCCTGCTGCTGGAGGCGGATGCGTCCTGGTCCGACTCGCAGCGCCTCTTCGATCGTTGCGTCGGGCAACCAGTAGAGCGGGGGCGGTTGCGGGAGGCGGCGAAGCTGTTGCTGCCGGCGTACTCGCGAGGCCGCGCCGCCGGTGGGGTCTGGGAGGCGGTCACGATCGCGACCCATGATCAGTCGACCGTGCTGGATGCGGCGACCGCGTTGTCCGAGGCGCAGATCGACGACATCCTCGCTACCAAGCATCCCTGGGTGCCGGGGCCGGACGGATCGACGGCGCCACTGCGGGTGGACGCCGGGAATCCCAGCTGGGATTGGGGAACCGGCGCCGCGGAGCGCGTAGTACGGCTTGTGCTGCGTTCGCTGCGGACCCAGATCGACACTGCTCCCAAGGAGAAGCGGGCGGATCTCGAGCGGCGGTTGAAGGCGACCAGCGACAGCTTGCAGCGGGTGCTAGCCGTCCGCGACAAGTTGTCGGATGAGCTGGCCAAGGCGGATCTGGATCTGCGGCCTGCCGGGGGAGCTGAGGCTGTTGCTGTCGGGCTGACGGACATCTTCGACCTGCTGCAGGTGCAGCGGGCTCTTGGTGATGAGTTCGCTGGGCTGATTGCTGTCGTTGGCGAGGAGGTTGTCGAGACGGCGCTCGAGGTCGAGATCGTGTCGCGGTGTACGTCGGCTCGTACTCCGCAGCAGCGCAGCGCGCCGTTCCAGTTCCTGCGACTCGGGCCGGACATCCCGCTGACGTTGCTGGACGAGTTGCCCGAGGGATCGATCGCGAACGATCTGAAGGACCGGATTCTTTATGGGACTCAGGTCGGGCATTTCGGTGCGTTCGGCGCCGCTGACTGGCGGCGGTGGGATTGGCTGATGGGGCGGCTGCACTGTGTCGCTCACCTGGGCGCGATGCTCGGTGCCGATCCGGACTGGATCCGCGAGACTCAGCGGCAGGTGCTCGCGGCCGAGGAGTGGAAGATCACCAAGGTCGCCGAGCGGATCCAGCGGCTGGCGGTCGACTTCCCGGCCGATGCCGGTCTCGGCGCGCTCACGACGATGCGGAACGAGCTCAACACGACCCGCGAAGGAATCGCCACCACCAAGGGGCTGGCGGATCGGATGGTCGCGGTGTCAGGCGGACTCAACCCTGCCTTCGGCGACATGGTGAAGGCCGTCGCCGGCCGCAAGCAGCAGCCTGGCTCCTGGTTGTTGCTGTGCGCCCGGTGGTTCGCGGAGCCGGCGCGCTACACGCTCTGGCACCGCCTGATCAAGAACGCGGACCTGACGCCCGCCCGCCGCCCCCTGATCTTCCAACGCTGGCTCCCAGCCGCCCTACTCGCCGTCGTAGTCCTGCTCCTGGCCGTCGCAGGTGTCGTCGACGTGGCAGCCATCCGAATCATCGCCGCCCTACTCGCCGGCCTCGTCCTAGCAGCCGGCGCCGCAGTCCTCACCGGCTCCTGGTACATCCGCCGCCAACGCAAACGCATCCGCCAATGGATCGAAGACCGCCTACCCCCGATCAGTCCCGAGTCAAAAGTTCGATGAGGGATCTTCAAAAACAAGGGACAAAGACAAAAGCAAGAAACAGAGAGGGCTATTCGGAAGTCTCTCGGAGATTAACAAAGAGTAGATAGATTGGCTGGGTGCCTGGCGGGCGTTGGCGTGCTGGCTGGGGGAGGCTTTCAGGTCCGGTGGCGACTGCGGCGGCGGATCAGGCGGAAGTCGGCCCCGGTTGGCTGCGGCCGCCTGAAGCCGCAGGCGACGGGACAGGGGAAAAGGGAGACTCCGACGTCGGAGGTGCGCGGTGGGTGCCAGTTCTTGAGCGTTTGATGTCCCGACGGACAGGCAAAGCACCCCGAGATGCTGTGCGCAGGTGGAGAGTTCACGCTCAGCTGCACTAGCTGCCGTCGGCTACTGCCTGTCGGTCGGGACATCAAACGCCGAGAACGCCTGAGAAGACCTGCCCGGTAGGCCTGCGCCCGATCCACCATCTCAAGCCTGCCCGGGGTCACCGTCCAACCGGCCGACTCGCACGGGGTCAGAACAGCTTGTTGGGGGTCTGGACATGGCATTTCATGTCCCGGCACCCGACTTGGTGTCCTAGGTTCGGCGAGCACCGATAGCCGCCAGCAGTGACGGCAAGGCCCGCTAGGAGGGTCGCCGTCAACAGGCTTTGCACTGCGTCCTGCCAGGCTTGGAACCGGCGTCTGGGCAAGCCGGCACGCCGACCCATCAGCCAGCATGCCGACGCCCCCCAGGCTCAACCTCTCTATCTCTTATCTTCCTTCTTCTTGTCTTTTTCTCTTGTCTCTCTGCCTTTGTTCTTCGAAGGCTTTGAATAATCTTCAGAAGAGATTTTAATTGGGTCGGCGCGCGGCTGAGGTCGGTGCCGCTGCTGGCCGTTGGCGTAGCTGCTCGGGTTCGACCGCTGCTGTCCTCACAGTAGAACTTGGTGCTGTGCCCGCCGAGGGCTGGAAATCAGTCCTGAGTCACGAAGTCGATCAGTTCTTCTACTCGGCCGAGGAGGGTTGGCTCTAGGTCGGCGTAGGACTTGACCTTGGAGAGGATGTGTTTCCAGGCGGCGGCGACGTCGGCTTGGTCGGTGGCGGGCCAGCCGAAGGTTTCCAGTACGCCGTGTTTCCAGTCGGTGCCGTGCGGGATCTTCGGCCAGGCGGCGATGCCCAGGGAGGACGGCTTGACGGCTTCCCAGATGTCGATGAACGGGTGGCCGACGACGAGCACGTGCCGGTTGTTCACCTGCGCCGCGAGCTTCGACTCCTTGGAACCGTCGACGAGGTGGTCGACCAGTACGCCGAGCCGGCGGCCGGGACCCGGCTGGAACCGGTTCACGATCGCCGGGAGATCGTCGATACCTTCCATGTACTCGATGACGACGCCCTCGATCCGGAGATCGTCACCCCAGACGCGTTCGACCAGCTCGGCATCGTGGCGGCCCTCGACGTAGATCCGGCTCGCCCGCGCGACCTTCGCCCGGACATTGCTGACGGCCACCGAGCCGGACGCCGTACGGGTCTTCGTCGCCGGCCCCGGGCGCTTCGGCGGCTGCAGGCTGACGGGCTTGCCATCGACCCAGAAGCCCGGCCCCATCGGATAGGTCTTGATCCGCCCGTGCCGGTCCTCGAGGTCCACTACCCCGTGTTCCCAGCGGACGACAGCGCCGACGAAACCGGACGACGGTTCCTCGACCACCATCCCTTTTTCCACCGCGATCTCGACGGTCCGCCCGTTCTTGGGCTTGCGCCAATCCCCACTGAGCACGTCGTTCCCATACCGTCAGCCACCTGATCACCCTAGTTCCTGAGCAGGAACCAATCGCGCGTTGCACGCCGGGCGAGTTTCCCACTGGACGTCCGCTGAATCGTGCCGGGCGGAACGAGTTGCACTCTGTGCACATGGAGCCCGTGATCGCGTTGTACTGCGGCCCGTACTGCGCCCGCTAGGTCATCCGGTGCGTCGCCATTGCGCTGATCCTCTCCGGTGTTGCCTGCTGTCTCGATGATCAGAACGAGTCGCTCGGTCTCCGGACCAGGGACCGAGAACGCGGCGACTCGACCTGCTCTGATGTGCGAATGGGCCGCTTCGACGGTCGCCTCGATGTCCTCGGGATAGTGGTTGCGCCCGTCCACGATCACCAGATCCTTGAGACGCCCGGTGAGGTACAGCTCCCCGTCGTACAAGGCCCCCAGATCCCCGGTCCGCAACCAGGGCCCACTCCCATCGGCAAGCCTGGCACCAAACACCTCAGCGGTGCGCTCCGCATCACCCCAATAACCGGCAGCGACGTTAGGCCCACTGAGCCACACCTCCCCGATCACCCCCGGCCCGCAACGCTGCCCAGCCGAGTCAACGATCACAACACGCTGCCCAGCAGACCGCCCAACCGAAACAAGTTCGATCGGATTGCTCTGAGATAGACGCAATACTCCGGTGCTCAGGGACTCGCGGTTGAAGGTGTGGATGGTGGGTGGGGCGTCGACCTGGGCGCTGGTGACGAAGACGACTGCTTCGGCGAGCCCGTACGCCGGGGTGTGGGTCTCCGGCGCTACACCGAACGCCTGGGTGAAGTTGGCGATGGTGGTGGGGCGTACCGGCTCGGCGCCGTTGAGGAAGACTTTGACCTGGGAGAGGTCGAGGGCGGTCTTGTGGGTGATTCGGCGTACGCAGTAGTCGTAGGCGAAGTTCGGGCCGGCGGTGTAGACGTCGAGCGTCGAACGAGCCAACTGCAGCCAGCGGGCCGGGCGCATCAGGAAAGCCAGCGGATCGATGAACACCGACTGATCCCCGTGCAGAATCGGTACGCCGAACGCCAGCATCAGCCCCATGTCGTGCCACAGCGGCAACCAACTGATCGTCATCGACCGACCGGGCTCGAACCGGAACGCCGTGATCAGCTGCTCGATGTTGGCCACGAGATTCCCATGGGTCACCATCACCGCCGCCGGCCGACCGGTCGCCCCCGACGTGTACTGCAGATAGGCAACCTCGTCCGCCCCAGGCATCTCAAGCCGCCAGCCCGCGCCCTCCCGCCCCGCCGCTCGGGGCGAATCGATGTCTCCGCGTACCGCTGTTCCGGGCGCGGGCGAGTCGGTGTCGTCGCGCATTGTCGAGCGGGGCGGGATCAAGTCGGTGTCTGCTCTTGCGAGCTGATCGATCGCGATGACTGGGCGATCGGTGATGCCGGTGGCGTGCTCGGCGGTTGTCAGGATGCAGGCCGGCGAGCTGTCGGTGAGCGCGTTGTCGATTCGCGATCGGTGGCCGGAGAGGTCGGGTGGGAACAGCGGGACCGCGATCGTGCGGGCGTAGCAGGAGCCGAGCAGACCGGTCAGGTAGTCGAGACCTTGTGGCGCGAGGATCGCGACACGATCACCCGGTACGGCGTACTCGCGGATCGCCGCGGCGACGGTCCGAGCGCGCCGGTCGATGTCAGACCAAGTCAGGGTCTCGCGCGTTCCGTCGGGATCGGTCTGGTGGTCGACGAACGTGTAGGCGGGCGAATGCGGCTTTTCCGCCGCCCACCGCGAACTCGCGATGTACGGGATCGGCGGGATCGTACGATGGTGGTGGGGACGGGCGGGTGCGTTCATCGGCGGTGCCAGGGGGCGGGTGGGAGGTCGGTGATGCGGCCGGGGCGGGGGGTGAGGGGGAGGCCGTTGGCTTCGAGGGTTGCTAGTTGGCGGTGGAAGGCGATCAGGGGGTTCTGGTCCTGGCGCAAGGTGGTGGTGACCAGGTCGGCTTCGACCGTCTCGACCGGGTGGAGGGAGATCTCGGTGAAGACCCGGTGGCCCGCTCGTGCTGCTGCATTGGTTGAGTTGAAGAAGGGGAGTTGCGGGGCTCGGCGCTGAGCGGTCTGGCCAGCGACGATGCGCGCGCCTTCGGTGACGGTGAGGGCGCCGGCGAGTACGGCGCCGGCGATCTCACCGGTCGCGTTTCCGACGATGGCGGCCGGCGTCACGCCGTACTGGCGCCAGAGGAGCGCGAGGGCGACCTGTACGCCGTACAACGCGGATTTCAGTTGTCGCTCGTCGGGGCGCGTGCCGGTGATCACCGCGTCCTGGAAGGGGAGACCGCAGGACCATCGCAGGAGCGGATCGAGTTCGTTCACTGTCGCCGCAAACTCAGGCTCAGCCTCAACAAGCGAGCGCAGGCTGGTCCACTTCGGTTTGTCGCCGGGGAAGACCCAGACCGGATTCATCCGAAGATGGGTGACCTCTCCGGTGACCACGGCGGGATGGTCGTGGTTCTCGGCCAGCGCCCTCAGCCCATCCACCAATTCGCCCCGGTCCCGCGCAACAACCGCCGCGCGCACCGGTCCCCGCCCGAGTCGCCCCGCCAGCGTTCGCGCAACATCAGCCAACGCAACATCTGCAGGTACTTCGTCAGCGGGGGCGAGGTGGTTTGCCAGCGTGGCGGCGTACTCGCGGATTCGATCCAGCGTGATGTCGGACAGCAGGAAGTGACCGACTCGTTGCAGTGGCTGGTTGGCGAGCGGCTGCCCGCCTCGCCGCAGGATGACGTGGGTGTTGGTGGCGTCGGAGACGGCCGTCAATCTGTTGCCTTCAGCAATCTTTTCGAGAAGTCCGTCGAAAGCTTCCACTGTCTGGACGCTCTCGATCTCGGTCGGCATCACGCCGGCATCCGTGCAGGCGGCTGTCAGTCCGTCGGGTGCAGAGCCGCTGAGCTGCGCGATCACCCGGTTGCCGTCCCGCTCGGCGTCGGGAAGCCGCTTGAGTACGACGACAGCGCGGCCGTCGCCGACAGCGGTCGCCAAGGCGATGTCCGACTTGCCGGCCCGAAGACTCTGCATCGCCTCGTGCGCCACCACGAGCGGAGACGCATCGACGAACTCCTCGACCCGCTCAACCGATCGCGGCGCCACCCCCGCGTTCTCCAACGCCTCCCACTCAACCTCCAGCAACGCCGTATCCCGGTCGCCCAGCGCACCGGAAGCCCGGTCGGCCGAAGTACCGAAGACCTGGCCGGCCGAAGTACCGAAGAACTCCGCGTCGAAACCGTCTGCGCGCCCAGCTCGTCGCGCAAACCCTACGATCGCGATCTCACGCCCCTCGCGGATCAGCCCGCGGACCATCTGGTTGACCGTCGGATAGCGCCACAGACTCTCCGGCCGCAACGGCCGGTCCAGGAACTCCGCCAGCTCCCCGGTCATCGCCACCGCATCCCGCGACGCCACCCCGTACTGCTCGATCAGCCGATCCGGATCAACGTCACCTGCATCCACCCCACACAGCAGCGCCAGCCGCCCCACCAAGAACGCCCTGAGCTCCTGCTCCCCGACAGCCACCCCCGCAGACTAACCAGGTCAGGCCTTGAGTACCGGTACGTCGTACGCGTGGATCGCACTGTCGCGGGTCACCAAGGTCAGGTTCTCGGTCAGGGCTTGGGCGATCAGCATGCGATCGAAGGGATCGCGGTGGAGCATGGGGAGTTGACCGGCCAGTTGAGCGTGCTGCGAACAGATGGCGAGTTCACTCACGCCGCTGTCCCCGACGACCTCCAGAAACCTGTCCGGAACACTCAACTTGCCGGCTGTGGACTTGATGGAGATCTCCCAGATGCTCGCGACGCTGACGTAGACCTCGAGCTCGGTCTCGATCTCGCCCTTGAGGTCCTCAGACAGCTCCGGACCATCCGCCAGCCACCACAACAGCACATGGGTATCGAGCAACAGCCGGCCTGCCGGGGACTGCCGGGTCACGACCCGATCCCGAAGTCATCGGCGATTGCGTCGTTGGTGTCCGGTGAGTCCCAATCCTCAGCAAGGATGATCTGTCCGGCCAGCGCTCCCCGGCCCGTCCGCCGGACAGTTGCCGGCAACGGCACGACCTTGGCGACCGGTCGCCCTGCGCGACTGATGATCACCTCTTCGCCGTGCTCAACGCGCTCGACGATCCGCGAGAGCTGTGTCTTCGCCTCGTGGATGTTGTATTGGGCAGCTGCCTCATGCATGGCGACTCCATTGCTTAGTCCAGTTAGCTAAGCTTAGCCAGAGTCGGTTGGCCGGGCAACCCGGATCCAATCCTGCGCTTCGTCGTACTAGGTGGCGGCGTGGGCGGCGGAGGGGGTGCGGTGGGGGGAGGTGATGGTGAGGGCTAGGTAGGTGATGAAGCCGGCGACCAGGCCGACGACCCAGGAGTAGTCGTAGAGGGGCTTGAGGAAGGGGATCAGGCCGTTGGTGGGGAAGGGGCCGGCGCCTGGGTTGGAGTAGGCGCCGCCGACCGCCAGGACGGAGCCGATCAGGGTGGCTACTACGGCTCGCCAGTTCCAGCCGGCGGTGTACCAGTAGCGACCGCGCGGGAGGTAGAGGTCGGCGAGGAAGAGGTTGGTGCGGTCGACGAACCAGTAGCCCGCGATCAGGACGCCGGCTACCGAGGCGAGCAGGCCGCCGTAGAAGGAGAGCCAGACGAAGATGTAGATCGACGGGTCGGAGATCAGCCGCCAGGGCTGGATCAGGATGCCGATCACGCCGGTAGTGAGCCCCGCAGTACGGAAGTTCAGCCACTTCGGCAAGGCGTTGGCGAAGTCGTACGACGGGCTCACGACGTTCGCCGCGACGTTGCACGACATCGTCGCCAGGATCGCCATGATCAGCCCGATCGTGACCACGACCGGGTTCTCGAACCGGCGGGTGAGTTCGACCGGGTCCCAGATCGCGGAGCCGTAGACGATCACCGTGCCGGAGGTGGTGATGATCGAGACCAGCGCGATGAACGACATCGTGGTCGGCAGCCCGATGATCTGACCGATCACCTGTGCGCGCTGACCTTTGCCGAACCGGGTGAAGTCCGGCATGTTCAGCGAGAGCGTCGCCCAGAACGCGATCATGCCCATCAGCGACGGCGCGAAGATCTTCCAGAAGTCGGCGTCCCAGCCGAGCTTCGACGGCTGCGACAGGATCGGGCCGAAGCCGCCGGCCTTGACCAGGATCGCGATCATCAGCGCGAGGAACGCGACGGTGACCAGCGGCGCGGCCCAGTTCTCGAACCGCCGCAGCCCTTCGATCCCGCGCCAGATCAGCACCATCTGCAGCGCCCAGAAGAACAGGAAGCTCAGCCACATCGTCCACGGATGCCCGCCGACCACGCCCGCCTTGGACCAGCCGTCACCGGCCAGCTCACCGACGATCACGTAGATCGCCTGCCCGCCGATCCACGTCTGGATGCCGAACCACCCGCACGCGATGAACGCCCGCAGCAGCGCCGGGAAGTTGGCTCCCCGTACGCCGTAGAAGGCGCGCGCGAAGACCGGGAACGGGATCCCGTACTTCGTTCCCGCGTGGCTGTTCAGCAGCAGCGGGATCAGCACGATCAGGTTCCCCAGCGTGATCGTGAGGAACGCCTGCAGCCAGTTCATCCCGAGCGCGACCAGCCCGGCCGCGAGCAGGTAGCTGGGGATGTTGTGCGCCATCCCCATCCACAGGGCCGCGTAGTTGTACGTCGTCCAGCGCCGCTCCGGCAACCGGGTCGGCGCCAGCTCGGCATTGCCGTACGGGCTGTCCGCGATCGCCGCCGGATCGGTCAGTTCGACGCGTCCGTCCGGGTGATAGGTCTGTTCCGTGCTGGCCATGTGTCCCACCTCGTCCGGTCGGTACGGCAATCGCTTCGCCTCAACGTGCGGGATCGACCGTCGCCGTGTCAACGGAAAACCACGCACAGTGTCAACGGGCAACCCCGCACCGCTACCGCCTACGTCACCAGGCGCAACGTGAACGGGTACTTGTACGTCTCACCCTTGCTCACGGCCACCGTGGCGAGGATCGCGAAGACGACCGCGGCGATCCAGATGATCGGCAGCAGGATGAACCCGATCAGGATGATCATCAGGAACGACGACGCGATGTAGCCGATCGCGAGCGTGATCTGGAAGTTCAGCGACTCGATGGAGTTCGCCCGGACGGTCGGCGAATCGTTGCCCTTGACCAGCAGCACGATCAGCGGTGCGAGGAAGCCGAGCACGATGGTGCCGATGTGCGCCAGCAGCGACCAGGTGCGCTCCTCGTCCGGCCGCATCGGCTGACCCGGACCCTGGGGATATGGCTGACCAGGGCCCTGCGGATACGGCTGACCGGGACCTTGGAACCGCGGGTCGACGCCACCCGGGTACTGCGGGCCGGCGGGCGGCGGCGTGAAGTTGTTCTGGTCCTGCGGACCCCGCGGAGGCGGGGTGTCGTTCGGGGATTCGCTCATGCTGAAACGGTAGAAGCCTCCGCGCCCGGCGGCGTCTCCCACGCGGCAACAATGCGCCAACGATCGCCGACCGGGTGAGCTCAGCCCTGGCCGAGGATGGGAAGCGTGGGCCGGCGGGGGATTCCGAGGGCCGCATACCCCCGGCGTACGGCCTGTTCGAGGTGCTCGACGGGCCACGGCCAGTCGTCGGTGTGCGCGAGGGCGGCCTCCAGCGGCGTACCGGCGTGGTGCAGTCCGGAGATCGTGTTCGCGACGGTCCCGAGGTCGCCGGCCTGGTCGCGGACGAACTCGGCGTCGACCACGGCGCCATGGCCGGGAACCACCTTGGCGGTCGCCGAGAGCAGCCCGATCAGCCGGTCGATGGTGTCGGCCCACTCGAGCGGGTAGGAGTCGTCCCCGTACGACGGGGGCGCGGACTCCTCGACCAGGTCGCCGGTGAAGAACACGTCCACGTCCGGTACGACGATCACCACGTCGCCGTCGGTGTGCCCGTTGCCGAGGTGCAGCAACTCGACCCGGCGGTCGCCGAGCTCGATCACCTTGGCCACCGCGAAGGTGTTGTCGACGGCAACCGATTCGGTGTTCTTGGGATCGGCCTGGAGCGCGGCCGCGGTGTTCTCCTGCGCGAAGCTGGGCGCACCCGCCGCGGCGAAGACGCCGTTGCCGAAGGTGTGGTCGAAGTGCGCGTGCGTGTTGACGACCCACCGCACCGGTACGTCGGTCAGCTCCCGGATCTCGTCGAGCAACACCTGGGCCTGTTCGGCGCTCTCGCGGGTGTCGATCACCACCGCGCTCTCGCTACCGGCCACCAGGCCGATATTCAGATCCCACTCCGGATACCGGCGGACCCAGCATCGATCACCCAGCTCGGCCCATTCGCTCATACGGCGACCTTAACCGCAGCGCTGAAAGCGCTCGCAGGCAGGCGGACAGGTGACGGTGAGGGAAGGCGGAGGGGAGAGGGGGCTCAATTGGTGATGATGTCGCCTGGTTGGAGTTGGTTCTTCTCGACGCCTTCGAGGAGCAGGCCGACGTTGTCGCCGGAGCGGCCCTCGGTGAGGATCTTGCGGAACGCCTCGATCCCGGTCACCCGGGTGCTCACCACCGGCGCACCAGCCCGGGTGACCAGCACCTGGTCGCCGACCCGGATCACACCGTGCGCGATCCGCCCGGTCACGACCGTGCCGCGGCCGGTGATCGAGAAGATGTCCTCGATCGGCAACTGGAATGCCCCACCGACCCCGGGCACCGTGTCCTGCACCCGCGACCGGTCCTGCACAGGGGACCGCTCCTGCGCCTGGGCGAGCAGCACCTGGGGATCCATCGGGTTCGGGTCCTTCTTCCAGAACTTCCAGCTCATGCCGCTGACTCTATCCACCGGCCGGGACGGCCCTTGAAGGCCCGCGACACGGCGCCTAAGGTCGCCTGAGCGGGCAGAATTCATCCGATCTCTAGCAGGCATTCTGAAGGGCGGGCGGCGTGACGACACGACGGGCACTGGTGACCAGGGCGGCTGGGAAGGCCATCTCCCGGTCGAGGCGACCGACCTTTTCATCCCGTTCCTGCGGGAGAACGACTTCGAGGTGGAGGTCTCGGACAACCTCGACAGCTACCTCGACCTGGACGGCACCGACCTGGTGCTGCAGTGCATCAGCATGGGCGAGATCACCGGCGAGCAGGTCAAGGGCCTCGAGGCCGCGGTCCGCGACGGGACCGGGCTGGCCGGCTGGCACGGCGGCATCGTCGACTCGTTCCGCAACAACAGCGACTACCAGCTTCATGACGGGTGGCCAGTTCGTCTCGCACCCGGGCGGCTTCGTCGACCACCGGATCGAGGTGGTCTCCGACGACCCGATCGTCGACGGCATCACGCACTTCGACCTGCACACCGAGCAGTACTACGTGCACGCCGATCCGACCAACAACGTCCTCGCGACGACCACCTTCCGGGCGCACCCGGACTTCCCGTGGATCGACGGCGCGACGATGCCGGCCGTCTGGACCCGCACCTGGGGTGAGGGCAGCGTCTTCGTCTGTACGCCGGGCCACAGCCTCGCCGACCTGGACGTCCCCGAGGTCCGCACGATCATCGAGCGGGGGCTGCTGTGGGCGAGCAAATGACCGGTATCGGCATCGTCGGGACCGGTGTCATCAGCGGCACCTACCTCGACCACCTGGCCAAGCTCCCCGGCGTCGAGGTGGTCGCGGTCGCCGACCTGGACCTCTCCAGGGCTGAGGCGATCGCCGAGAAGCACCCAGGCATCCGGGCGCTGACATCCGACGACTTGATGGCCGATCCCGCGGTCGACATCGTCCTCAACCTGACCATCCCGGCCGCGCACGCCCCGGTTCACCAGGCCGCACTGCAGGCCGGGAAGCACACGTACGGCGAGAAGCCGCTTGCTGTCGACCGCGTCGAGGCAGAGCCGCTGCTGAAGCTCGCAGCCGCCAACAACCTGCGCATCGGCTGCGCTCCCGACACCGTGCTCGGCACCGGCACCCAGACCGCGAGAGCGGTTCTGGATCGCGGCGACATCGGCGTACCGACTGCTGCTTCGGCGTACTTCGTCACCCCTGGGCACGAGCTGTGGCACCCCGCGCCGGAGTTCTACTACCAACCAGGCGGCGGTCCGGTGCTCGACATGGGCCCGTACTACGTGACGAGTCTCGTCACCCTGCTAGGTCCCGTACGCCGGGTTACCGCGCGAGCCGGTCGCTCCCAGGAGCAGCGCAAGGTCCACACCGGCCCCCGAGCCGGCGAGACGTTCCCTGTCGAGGTGCCGACCCACGTGACCGGCGTACTCGAGCACGAGTCCGGTGCACTCACCACTGTGCTGATGAGCTTCGACGTGTGGGCAGCACGACTTCCACGGATCGAGGTCTACGGCACCGAGGGCAGCTTGTCCGTGCCCGACCCCAACGGCTTCGACGGCAAGGTTGAAATCGTCACCGCAACCAACCGGGAGTGGACCGAGGTCCCAGTAGCCGGCGGGTACGCCGGAGCAGGTCGCGGCGTCGGTCTGGCGGACATGGCGCGCGCTATCCGCACCGGGGAGCCGCATCGGGCCAGTGGCACGCTGGCGTACCACGTGCTCGACGTACTGGAGTCGCTGCTCGAAGCCGCCGCCCAGGACCAGCCGGTGGACGTCACGAGCACGGTCGAGCGCCCGGCCGCAGTACCGTTGGGAGCCTCGCCGGAAACTGCCTGACCGGGGCGGTCGGGTGGGGCCGATTCACCGCTGAGACCGGGCCCACGCCGTTACCCGGGGGTATCTGTCGCCACGGCTCGGTAGACTGGCACTCGAAACTTGGGAGTGCCAAGCCGAGAGAGGGTGGTGCGCGTGCTGGACGAACGCAAACTGGACGTGCTCCGGGCCATCGTCGAGGACTACGTGGCGACCCATGAGCCGGTCGGGTCGAAGACCCTCGTCGACCGGCACAACCTCGGCGTCTCCCCGGCGACCGTGCGCAACGACATGGCCGCGCTGGAGGAGGAGGGGTACATCACCCAGCCGCACACCAGCGCCGGCCGGATCCCGACCGACGCCGGGTACCGGCTGTTCGTGGACAAGCTGAGCACGGTCAAGTCCCTGTCCGCGGCCGAGAAGAAGGCGATCTCGTCCTTCCTGGTCGGCGCGGTCGACCTGGACGACGTCGTACGCCGTACGGTGCGACTGCTCGCGCAGATCACCCGGCAGGTCGCGATCGTCCAGTACCCGACGCTGAGCCGGTCGAGCGTGCGGCACATCGAGGTGGTCACGATGACCCCGCGCCGGCTGCTGCTCGTGCTGATCACCAGCACCGGCCGGGTCGAGCAGCGGATCGTCGAGACCCATGAGGACGTCGACGAGCAACTGATCGCCGACCTGCGATCGCGGCTGAACACCGCGCTCACCGGACAGCGGCTGACCGACGCGGCGACCTCGCTGGCGAGCGTCACCGAGACCTTCGCGCCGGCCGACCGGTCCCTGGTGGCCGCCGTCGTGACGAGTCTGCTGGAAGCCTTCACGGTCGAGGGCGAGCAGCGGATCGCGGTCGGCGGCGCGGCCAACCTGACCCGGTACGGCGACGACTTCGAACGCAACGTGAAGCCGGTGCTGGAGGCGCTCGAGGAGCACGTGATCCTGCTCAAGCTGCTCGGCGAGGCGACCAACCCGCAGACCCTGACGGTCCGGATCGGCCACGAGAACCCGTACGAGGGGCTCGCGACCACGTCGGTCGTCGCGACCGGTTACGGCTCCAAGTCGGAGGCGCTGGCCACGCTCGGCATCGTCGGCCCGACCCACATGGACTACCCGAGCACGATGGGCGCCGTGCGCGCCGTCGCGCGCTACGTCAGCCAGATCCTGGCCGACTCATGAACAACACCCTCTACCGTTGGTCTGGAGTATGAGCACCGATTACTACGCCGTCCTGGGCGTCAGCCGAGACGCCTCACCGGACGAGATCAAGAAGGCCTACCGCAAGCTGGCCCGGCAGTACCACCCGGACGTCAACGACTCCGAGGACGCGCACCACAAGTTCCAGGAGATCGGCCGCGCGTTCCAGGTCCTGAGCGACCCGCAGAAGAAGCAGGTGCACGACCTCGGCGGTGACCCGTTCGCGAGCGGTCCGGGCGGTGCGGGCGGGGCCGGTTTCGGCCAGGCCTTCACCTTCACCGACATCATGGACGCCTTCTTCGGCCAGACCGGCGGCGCGACCCGGGGCCCGCGGCCGCGGACCCGGCGCGGCCAGGACGCGCTGATCCCGCTCCGGATCGATCTCGCCGAGGCGGCCTTCGGGACCACCCGCGAGCTCAAGGTCGACACCGCGGTGCTCTGCCCGACCTGTTCGGGTTCCGGTGCGGCGGCCGGCTCCGAGCCGGTCACCTGCGAGATCTGCCACGGCCGCGGCGAGGTGACGCACACCCAGCGCTCGTTCCTCGGCGAGGTCCGGACGATGCGGCCCTGCCCGACCTGCCGCGGCTTCGGCACCACCATCCCGAACCCGTGCATCGAGTGCTCCGGCGACGGCCGGGTCCGCTCCCGCCGTACGGTCACGGTCAAGATCCCCGGCGGCGTCGACAGCGGCACCCGGGTCCAGCTGTCCGGCCAGGGCGAGGTCGGCCCCGGCGGCGGCCCGGCCGGTGACCTGTACGTCGAGATCGAGGTCGAGCAGCACGAGATCTTCAGCCGCAACGGCGACAACCTGCACTGCACGGTGACCCTGCCGATGACGGCGGCGGCGCTCGGGACGACGATCGACCTGCCGACGCTGGAAGGCGAGACGACCCCGCTGGAGGTCCGCCCCGGCACCCAGTCCGGTACGACGATGACGCTGACCGCGCGCGGCGTCCCGCGGCTGCGGCACGCGGGCCGTGGCGACCTGATCGTCCAGGTGATCGTCGAGACCCCGACCAAGCTCGACGAGAGCCAGTCGGCGCTGCTCCAGCAGCTCGCCCAGGCACGCGGCGAGGAACGGCCGCAGGGTCAGGTCCAGGCCACCCACAAGGGCGTCTTCGGGCGGCTGCGCGACGCCTTCGGCAACCACTGACTGCCCGGCGATGGGACTCGCGGTTTTCTACCTGTCTGACCTGGACGGGCCGGAGCTGGTGCTCGAGGGCGCCGAGGGTCGCCATGCTGCTGTCGTACGCCGGATCGCGCCGGGCGAACGGCTTCGACTGACCGACGGCCGCGGCTCGTTCGCCGAAGGAACCGTCACGGCTGCCTCGAAGACGGGCGTGACGGTGTCCGTGGAGCATCGGGGGAACGACGCCGGTCGCTGAGCCGCGGCTGGTCGTAGTACAGGCGTTGCCGAAGGGTGAGCGGGCTGAGCTCGCGGTCGAGATGCTGACCGAGGTTGGCGTCGACGTCGTCGTACCGTGGAATGCGGAGCGGTCGCAGTTCCGGTCGAATCCGGAGCGGGTCGCGAAGACGCTGACCAAGTGGCAGGCGTGGGCGTTCGAGGCGAGCAAGCAGTCGCGGCGCTCGTGGTTCTGCGAGGTCGCGCCGATCGCCTCCACGGCCGAGGTCGCCCAGCTGTTGCGTGACGCTGCGCTGTCCGTGGTCCTGCACGAGGAGGCGAAGACGCCGCTGTCGTCGCTGCCCCTGCCCGAGACCGGCGACATCGTCCTGGTGGTCGGCCCCGAAGGCGGCATCTCACCCGCCGAACTGGAGGCCTTCGCCGTCGACCCGGTCCTCCTCGGAGACACAGTCCTCCGTACGTCGACCGCGGGCGTGGCCGCCGCAGCAGCCCTGCTGACGCGCTTCCGCTGGCGCTAGCCCTATTTGACGATGATCGTCTTCGAGTCGATGTCGGTGATGGCGCCGTCGGCGGGGGAGATCAGGTAGGCCTCGAGCTGCCAGAGGCCGGAGTCGGCCTTCACGGCGAAGGTGAAGGGGGAGAAGCCCTGGCCCTGCTTGGTCATCGCGCGGCCCTGGACGACCTGGCCGGTCTTGGTGTTCGTGGCGCGCCAGTTCACGGCGGCCTCGAAGGTGGCGGCGATGCCGTCGACCGTGAACGGCGCCGCGACCGTGTCGCCCTCTGCCGGTGACGTGATCCAGACCTTGGCCTGGACATCCGCGGCCTGCGCGCGGCTGAACGGCTGACTGCTGTCGATCTCACCGAACAGCATCCCGGCGGAGCGCCCCTGCTGGGTGACGCGCACCTGCTGGGAGGTGTCGCCGTACACGCCCTGGACGGTGTAGACGAGCTGCTGGATCGCGAAGTCCGCCATCCCCGCCGACATCTTCTTCTGCGACGGGAGCTTCTTGAAGTCCACCGTGACCACGCCGTCGGCCTGCGTCACCGAACTGGGCGTCGCGTCCAGCCAGAGCGAGTAGTAGTCGGAGTCGTCCGACTTGCCGGCGCTGAGCACCCGGACCGCCTCGAGGGCCGGCCGGCCGCTGACCGGGACGTAGGTCCGGTAGAGCCGTACGCCGACGCCGGTCGAGTCGCTCAGCGCCTTGCCGACCCAGTAGACGGGGACGGCCTTGCGCTTCACGCTCGCCTCGGGCGTGGGGCGCACCTTGGCGGCCGTCGACGGGTCGGTGGACGGTGGCATCGTCGCCTGGGAAGGGGCGGGCGTGACCGGGCTGCTCGTCGTCGTGCTGGTGCTGCTCGCCGGCGGGCCGGCCACTTCGGGCTCGCCGGTCGTCTTCGCGTCGTCGCCGAGCATGGTGAAGGCGCCGATCGCGGCCGCCGTACCGATCGCGGCGGCACCGGCGCTGATCAGCCACGGGCGCCGGGGGCTGACCTTGCGCTGGGAGCTGACCCGGGCCTGGATCTCGTGCAGGCTGTCGGCCGGCTGGATCCGGTCGGCCTCGTCGGCCAGGGCGCGACGCATCAGCTCGTCGAACTGGTCGTCGTCGGTCATCGGCTCTGCTCCAGGACCTGGCGCAGCGACTTGCTCGCCCGCGCGGCGTGGCTCTTCACGGATCCCCGGCTGATCCCCATCGTGTCGGCGATCTCCGCCTCGGAGAGATCACCGTAGTACCGCAGCACCATCACGGTGCGCTGCTTCTCCGGCAGCGTGCGCATCGCGTCGATCACCCGGTCGGTCTCGGCCGTCCGGAGCACGGCCTGCTCCGCGCTGGGCTCCTCCGGCAAGGACTTGGGCATGTGCTTGTCCACCACGACGAGGTGCCGCTGCCGCGAACGGCAGCGGTTCACGACCGCGGTGCGTAGGTAGGCCAGAGCCTTGTGCGGATCGCGCAACCGGTGCCAGCGAGCGTGCATCGCCACGAAGGCGTCCTGCACGATCTCCTCGGCCGAACCGGTGTCACGCAGCAGCAGGGCGCCGAGGCGGACCAACGACGAGTAATGCGCCGTGTAGACAGCCGTCAACGCCTCGTCTGCATCCCACGAGGACTCATGTGCCACGCACTCATCGAACACCACAACGGGTTGTGCCACGCAACGGAGACGCGAAGGTCCCATCCCAGGTTGACAACCTCTTGATGAGATCCTGACATTGCCGGCCGGAGGAGGACGCTTTGAAGCAGCACGGTGACGCACAGTGGTCAGGACATCGGGAGATCAGCTATGCGGCGACCGACCGGCTGTTCGGCGAACTGGCCGGGCCGGACGGGCTGATCCGGGGACTCACCCGTACGGCGTACGCGGCGGCGCTCGATCAGGCGCAGGCGCACCAGGACCGGCCGATCGGCGCGGGAGTGATCCGGAACTTCGCGAATTCGGGGCATGCGTTCCCGTACGCCGGACCGGGGCCGACCACGCATTCGGCGTACGTGAATCCCGACGTCCAGCGGGAGCACTTCATGGCGGATCCGTATCGCCGGGGCGCCGACAACCTGCGCACCAACGCGGAGTACATCCATGCAGAGGTTTTGGCGGCAGTTTCATCAGCCGACTTCGCCCGCCTCGGTGCCGCGGCCCACGCCCTCCAGGACAGCTACAGCGGAGCCCACGCCTGGCGCGACGACTCGGTCTACGACGGCAACCCCGCGGCTCCGGTCCAGTCCCTGCACGTCTTCACCCCGGCCCACGCGATCGGCATCGAGGACGGCCGCAACACCCACTCCGACGCCTTCGACGAACCTCCGGCCGAGTCCGGCTCGACGCGGGCGGCCGTCGAGGCGACCTACCGCCTCCTCTCCGCCTACGAACGCTCCCTTTCCCGTCCTGACCAGGCAGAACACTTGCTCCAGACAACCCTGGACCCCATGCTCCAGCCCTCCCCGGCAGGCGTCACCGTCAACCTCCACCCCACCCCCACCTGGGAAACCGAACGCAACCGCCGCCTAGCCCTGGAACACGGCATCACCCCCGTCCCGGCGGCCGAACTGACCCGCCTCAAATCAGTCCTCGCCGACCACGGCCGCGCCACTCTCACCACAGCCAACCGGGCGGTTTCAGGCAGCGCCCGCCCCGACCACGCAGTACGGCATGAGACCCGCCCGGCCACTCCCGACCGTGACTGAGACGGCAGCTCCGGAGACTGCTGGGGGTTTTATCGGGTGAGGGTGTCGGGGGAGACGGCTAGCATGGTGGGGTATCACTATCTGCTTCAGGAGGAACAGGCTGTCCAGGCCACGGAGTATCGAGCCGTCGCAACCGGGTGCGGCGCGCGCTGACCGCAGCGCAAGCAAGGCGTCCCACAAGATCGTGGTGCCGAACAGCATCGACATGGTGGCGCTGCTCGGAGCCAGGGACGAGTTCCTCCGGATCATCGAGAAGGAGTTCGCCGCCGACATCCTGGTCCGCGGCAACGAGATCAGCATGACCGGCGAGCCGGCCGAGCTGGCCCTGGTCGAGCGGCTGTTCGACGAGCTGGTCGCCGTCGTGCGGACCGGTCACGGGCTGACCGCGGACTCGGTCGAGCGCAGCATCGCGATGATCAAGGCCGAGACGGTCGAGAGCCCGGCCGACGTGCTGACCCAGAACATCCTGTCCAGCCGCGGCCGGACGATCCGCCCGAAGACGCTGAACCAGAAGCGCTACGTGGACGCGATCGACAAGAACACGATCGTCTTCGGCATCGGCCCGGCCGGTACCGGCAAGACCTACCTGGCGGTCGCCAAGGCGGTCCAGGCGCTGCAGGCCAAGGAGGTCAACCGGATCATCCTGACCCGGCCGGCCGTCGAGGCCGGTGAGCGGCTCGGGTTCCTGCCCGGCACCCTGTCGGAGAAGATCGACCCGTACCTGCGCCCGCTGTACGACGCACTGCACGACATGCTGGACCCCGAGTCGATCCCGCGGCTGATGACGGCCGGGACGATCGAGATCGCCCCGCTGGCGTACATGCGCGGCCGGACCCTGAACGACGCCTACATCATCCTGGACGAGGCGCAGAACACCTCGCCCGAGCAGATGAAGATGTTCCTCACCCGGCTCGGCTTCGGCTCCAAGATGGTCGTCACGGGTGACGTCACCCAGGTCGACCTGCCGACCGGGACCAAGTCGGGCCTGCGGGTCGTCCAGGACATCCTGGAAGGCGTCCAGGATCTGACGTTCTGCCGGCTGACGTCGCACGACGTGGTCCGGCACAAGCTGGTCGGCCGGATCGTGTCGGCGTACGAGAACTACGAAAGTGACGCTGAGCCCCGAGCATGAACGTAGAGGTCAACAACGAGTCCGGTGTGGAGATCGACGCCCACGGACTGATGCGGCTGAGCCGTTTCGTGATGTCGTCGCTGCGCCTGCACCCCGAGTGCGAGCTGTCGATCAAGCTGGTCGACGAGGACACGATGGCGCGGTACCACGTCGAGTTCCTGGACCTGCCGGGCCCGACCGACGTGATGTCGTGGCCGATGGACGAGCTGCGGCCGGGTGGCAGTGACGCCGAGGAAGGCGACATGCCGCTCGGCCATCTCGGCGACATCGCGCTCTGCCCGACCGTCGCGGCCGCGCAGGGCGCGAAGGCCGGGCACGGCACCTGGGCCGAGCTGGAGCTGCTGACGGTGCACGGGATCCTGCACCTGCTCGGCTACGACCACGCCGAACCCGCCGAGAAGGCGGAGATGTGGGACGTGCAGGGGCGGTTGCTGGAAGCATGGCGCGCACCCGGTAATCAGTTAGCACAGTGAAACCGGCTCGGACAGGAGTGACCCTCCAGTGACCTCCCAGGACGGCGTTCTGCTGGTTGTGGCCGCGGTGCTCGTGCTGCTCGCCGGATTGTTCGCGGGCGCGGAAGCGGCGCTGTCGTCGTACTCGAAGGTGCGCGCGAACGAACAGGTCGAGCAGGGCAACCTGCGGGCGGTCCGGCTGCGCGACCTGCTCTCCGACGCCCCGCGGTACCTGAACTCCCTGCTGCTGGTCCGGCTGAGCTGCGAGATCACCGCGATCGTCCTGGTGACCCAGGCGTTGTCGAACGTCTTCTCGGTCACCTGGGAGCACATCCTGATCACCGGCGTGCTGATGGTGGTGATCTCGTACGTGATCATCGGCGTCGCGCCGCGCACCCTCGGCCGGCAGCACTCCGACCGGTTCGCGATGCTGTCGGCCGGTCCGACGATGGCGCTCACCCGGGTGCTCGGACCGCTGCCGAAGCTGCTGATCCTGCTCGGCAACGCGCTGACCCCGGGCAAGGGGTTCGCCGAGGGCCCGTTCGCGACCGAGGCCGAGCTGCGCGCGCTGGTCGACCTGGCCGAGAAGTCGTCGGTGATCGAGTCCGGCGAGCGGGAGATGATCCACTCGGTCTTCGAGCTCGGCGACACCATCGTCCGCGAGGTGATGGTGCCGCGGACCGACATGGTCTACATCGAGCGGCACAAGAAGCTCCGCCAGCTCACCTCGCTGGCGCTGCGCAGCGGCTACTCGCGGATCCCGGTGGTCGGTGAGTCGCTGGACGACATCCTCGGGGTGGTCTACCTCAAGGACGTGATGCGCCGCGTCTACGACAACGCCGCCGCCGAGTCGACCGAGCGGGTCGAGTCGGTGATGCGGCCGTGCATGTACATCCCCGACTCCAAGCCGGTCGACCAGTTGCTGCGCGAGATGCAGGCGGCCCGGATGCACGTCGCGATCGTGGTCGACGAGTACGGCGGTACGGCGGGGCTGGTGACGATCGAGGACATCCTCGAGGAGATCGTCGGCGAGATCACCGACGAGTACGACGAGGCGCCGGAGTCGGTGCAGGCGCTGTCGCGACGGCGCCTACCGGGTCTCCAGCCGGTACCCGATCGACGAGCTGGGCGAGCTGTTCGGCGTACCGCTGGACGACGACGACGTCGACACGGTCGGCGGCCTGATGGCGAAACTGCTCGGCAAGGTGCCGATTCCGGGCGCCGAGGTCGAGATCGAGGGCCTCGGGCTGTCCCTCACCGCGGAACGCCCGTCCGGCCGGCGCAACCAGGTCGGTACCGTGCTGGTCCGGCGCGGCGAACCCGCCGGCCAGCCGCAGGACAGCAGTCACCAGACTGCCTGAATCGCCATGCCCACCACGCCTTCCTTCCGTTGCTCTGATTTGGAGTTCTCTTGACTGCTGAGCTGTCCGCCGAGGACGCCAAACTGGTCACGCTGGCGCGCGCCAGCCGGGCCCGCACCCGCGCCGCGGAAGGTGCCGCGGTGCGCGACACCGACGGGCGGACTTATGCTGCTTGCACGGTGCAGCTGGACACCGTCCTGCTGAGCGCGCTGCAGTTGGCGATCGCGATGGCGGTGTCTTCCGGCGTCAAGGGGATCGAGGCCGCCGCGGTGGTGACCGAATCGCCGGACGTCGACGTGGAGGTGGTGCGCTACTTCGGTGGCGCGGCCCTCCCGGTAGTCGTTGCCAATGGCAACGGAGAGGTTCGTGATGTCGTCCACACCTGAGACCCCTGAGTTCCGGAGCGGGTTCGCCTGTTTCGTCGGGCGCCCGAACGCGGGCAAGTCCACCCTGACCAACGCACTGGTCGGGCAGAAGATCGTGATCACCTCGTCGAAGCCGCAGACCACGCGGCACGCCGTCCGGGGCATCGTGCACCGGCCGGACGCCCAGCTGATCCTGGTCGACACCCCCGGTCTGCACAAGCCGCGGACGCTGCTCGGTGAGCGGCTGAACGACATCGTGAAGACGACCTGGGCCGAGGTCGACGTGATCGCCATCTGCCTGCCGTCGAACGAGCGGATCGGGCCGGGCGACCGGTTCCTGGTCACCGAGGCGGCGAAGGTCGCCAAGACGCCGAAGGTCGCGCTGGCGACCAAGTCCGACCTGGTCGGCCCGGACCGGATGGCCGAGCACCTGAACGAGATCGCCGAGCTGGGCGAGTCGGTCGGGATCGAGTGGGCCTCGGTCGTCCCGGTCTCGGCGACCGACGGGCTTCCAGGTCGACGTCGTCGCCGACGAGCTGGTCAAGCTGCTGCCCGACGGGTCGCCCGCTGTACCCCGACGGCGACGTCACCGACGAGCCGGAGGAGATCCTGGTCGGCGAGCTGATCCGGGAGGCCGCGCTCGAGGGCGTCCGGGACGAGCTGCCGCACTCGATCGCCGTCACCATCGACGAGATGGGCCTGCGCGAGGACCGGCCGGCCGACAAGCCGCTGATCGACATCTACGCGAACCTCTACCTGGAGCGGGACAGCCAGAAGGGGATCATCATCGGCCACAAGGGCGCCCGCCTGCGTGAGGTCGGCGCGAACGCCCGCCGCCAGATCGAGGCCCTGCTCGGTACGCCGGTCTACCTGGACCTGCACGTGAAGATCGCCAAGAACTGGCAGACCGACGCGAAGCACCTGCGCAAGCTTGGATTCTGACTTTGGACGTTCTCAAGAACCCGATGTACTACGCCCTGACGGGACCGCACGCGGGTCTCGCGGAGAGCCGCGGCCGGGCCGTTCGCTACCCGGCTCAGGTCGCGCCGTTCCTCGGCGTCCCCGACGAGCCGACCGAGCAGGACTGGGCGGACGCCGCCGAGCTGCTCGGAGCCGGCAACTCGGCCGCTCTGATGCGCCCCGACCTCCCGCTACCGGAGTTCATCAAGCTCGACCGCCAGTTCGACCTGGTCCAACTGGTCGCACCGGAAGTCGTTCGGTGCCGCAGACACCGCGCATGACCGTACCGGTCGGTCGTGCTCGGGCCGGATGATGTGCCGGAGATGCTTGCGCTGGTCGAGCTCACCGATCCGGGGCCGTTCCGGACTCGGACGATCGAGCACGGGCAGCTATCTCGGGCTGCGCGACGGGGATCGGCTGATCGCGATGGCGGGGGAGCGGTGCCGGCCACCCGGCTATGTCGAGATCAGCGCCGTGTGCACCGACCCGGCGTACCGGGGTCAGGGTCTGGCGACCCGCCTGATCCGGGCAGTTGCCGCGGGCATCGAAGCGACCGGCGCCCGCCCGTTCCTGCACACCGGCGGCACCAACACCACCGCGATCCGCCTCTACGAGGGTCTCGGCTTCACCGTCTCCAACCGGATGAAGGTCACCATCGTCGAGCCGGTCTAGGCCCGCAGTACGGTCAGCGCCTCGGCTAGTGGCTTGCGTTCCAAGTACCGGTACTTCGCAGTCGTCGGCGGGGTAGCCGATCGGGAAGAGGATGTAGGGCCGTTCGGTCGCCGGCCGGTCGAGCACCTTGGTGAGGAACGTCATCGGGTTCGGCGTGTGGGTGAGCGTCGCGAGGCCCATCGTGTGCAGCGCGGCGATGAACAGCCCGCAGGCGATCCCGACGCTCTCGTTCACGTAGTAGTTCTTCCGCAGCGAACCGTCGGGTTGCGGCGTGTGCTTCTGGGCGAACGCCACCACCAGCCACGGAGCGACGTCCAGAAACTCCTTGTGCTCATCAGTCTCCAGACGCGCCAGCGCGCCGTGCCAGTCCGGCAGATCGCGTTCGAGATAGAACCGGCGTTCCTCCTCCTCGGCCGCCAGCGCGAACACGGTGCTTGAGCTCCGGATCGTCGGTGGCGACGAAGGTCCACGGCTGCTGGTGCGCTCCGCTGGGCGCAGTGTTGGCGGCGCGGACCGCCAGCTCGATCGCCTCGACCGGCACCGGCTCGGGGAGAACCACCGAACCGATCGGCGCTGGTCGAGCTCCTCGAAGAACTCCTGCCCGCGCCGCAGACTCTCCGCCGATTGACAGCCGGGGACGCGCGTATGGCTCGAACGGATGCTGATGAGCTCTCGACCACTCGACAGTCGCAGACGCCCAGACCATGAGTCCAGCTTGGAAAACTAGGCTGAGCCATAAGGTGAGCTCATGGCTCTGCCCAACGTCTCACCCCGCCAGCTGGAGTACCTGGTCGCGATCGCCGAGACCGGTGGCATCACCGCAGCCGCCGACCGCTGCCACGTCTCCCAATCGGCCGTCTCCTTGGCCATCGGCGAGCTGGAACGCGCTCTGGAAGTTCGGCTCGTACTCCGCGGCTCGCGGCGCGGCACCAGGCTGACTCCTGCCGGGCAACAGGTCGTGACCGATGCGCGCAAGGTGCTCGCAGCCCTGTCCGAGTTGGGCGCCGGGGCTCGCAGCCTCGGCCAGGATCTCGAAGGCCAACTCACGATCGGCTGCTACGCGCCGATCGCGCCGTTCCACCTCCCGGCCGCGATCGCCGGGTTCCGTTCAGAGCAGCCGCAGGTGGAGATCCAGTTCACCGAAGGCACCTTGCCGGAGGTGCAGCGAGATCTCCTGGACGGTCGCTGCGAGCTGGCTTTCCTTTATCAGCAGAACTTGCAGCCCGGGATCGAGTACGCCGTACTGCATGATCGGCCGCCTTCGGTGTTGCTTCCGACCGGATCATCGGTTGCGGCGCCGGCGCGCAGTCAGGTTGGCAGAGCTAGCCGCAGAACCCTTTGTGCTGCTGGACGTCGCGCCGAGCGAGCACTACTTCCGAGCGGTGTTCGAGGCGGCCGGGCTGGAGATGAAGCCTGCCTACCGGGCCGGCAGTATGGAGCTCGCCCGCGCACTCGTTGCCCGAGGCATCGGTTACTCGCTCGCCGTGCAGCGCCCGCAGCTCGAGGTCAGCTACGAAGGTCTGCCGTTGGCTCATCCGCCCGCTGAAGGACGTAGTACCGACAACTCCAGTGGTGCTGGGCTGGGCAGCAGGAGGACGCCTCACCCGGCGAGGTGAGGCGTTCCGGTCCTTCTGCCTTCAGAGCGACTTCTGGAAGTCCAAGGCTCTCGCCACGATGTGATAGTTCAGCTGCTCGTTGATGCGCGATCATGTGGGCGTTGGACTCTGCATTCCACGTATCCAGCTGGGTGACCGCCGGCTCGGCCTCGCGCAGCCACAACAGCATGCCGGTCTTCACCAACGCACCAAGGCGATGTCCCCGATGGTCGCGGGAGACAGCTGTGTCCGCCTGCTCGGCGATGTGCGGCCGCTCCTGCTCGACCGTGACCGTCGAATGCCCCGCCAGTACGCCGGTCTCGCGGCTGCCGGGCGATCACGCGGTACAGGTTCCGGTCGTGCGCGAGCTGGGCCTCTTCGTAGGCGAGCAGCCGCTCCGGGCTGTACTCGTCGTCCTCGATGTCCAGGTCGTCCTTCGGAGCGTCGTTGATCGAGGCTGTCACCGCGACCATGTCCTCCAGCAGCTCCTCCGGCAGCCGGCCGGTGATCCGGACCAGTTCGTACGCCGAGGAGGCGCGCACCGCATCGGCGTACAGGTCCTCGACCAGCGACCAGTCCAGCCCGGCGATGTCCTGGCGCCGGTTCACCTCGATCGCCTTCTGCTCGTACCCATGATGCTCGGCGAACGCGGCCGCCTTCGGCAGGTCCCAGGTGGTCATCCCGATCGAGTTCCGGCCGACCCGGCGCGCCAGCTGCTCGGCGTACCGGACCAGTTCGCTGCCGATCCCGCGGCCCCGGTAGTCCGGGTGGACCTCGACCTCCAGCCAGGCCAGATTGGTGTTGTCGTACGTCGGCAGCTCGACGGTCAGCAACCCGGCCGCGAACCCATCGATGTCGCGGGCCAGGTAGGCCTGCGCAGGATCGCCGTCCCAACCGTGCCGCAGGTGCGCCGCGTAGCTGCGCGGTGTCGGCAGCAGCTGTTCGGGGCAGTCAAGTTTCGCGGCAGCGGTGAGCAGCGCCACCGCCTCCACACAGCCGGCCTCGTCGTCCGGAGAAAGCCTGGTGATGTCCACCGCCCCAGCGTGCGCCATGGCCGGTCGCCACCGCGAGTCATTTACATCGTGGCGCCGTACGAGTGGTCGACCTTCATCGTGAACAGCAGTCGTTTGTCGGCCACCATCGCCCGGCGGTAGTCGTCCCAGTCGGGGTGCTCACCGGATGCTTCGCGGTAGTAGCTCACCAGTTGCTCGACGGTGTCGTCGTGGGGGTCGGCGGCCACGGGGGTCAGCTCGGCGCTTCCCTCCAGTACGACGTACGAGCGGCCTTTCGGGCCGTTGACGTAGAGGCTCGCGCGTGGGTCGCGGCGCAGGTTCTTCGTCTTCGCCCGGCCGTCGGTGAGCGAGATCCGGATCGTCTCGCCGTCCCACAGGTAGGTGATGTTGGACAGCTGCGGCCGGCCGTCCCGCTTGAGCGTCACCAGCACGCCGAGCCCGGTCTTGCCGAGCAGATCAGGGGTCATACGGGAAGTTTAGAAATTCAACCAAGCCCAGCGGGCGCAGTCACTCTCTGTCTCGGTCCGCGAGACCCCCGGTTCGACCTGTGGCGGAGGTTGTGCATAAACTCACTGGCATTATGCGGCACCAGGTTCTTCTCCTTCGCTGCCGCGGCGAGGCCTGATCCAGGCCGGTTCCCTCGCCGCGGAGTTTCGTCGTACGCCGGTCGCACGCTGACCCCGTAGTACCGCGAGGAGAACCATGGCACCGAAGAACCAGCCCAAACCTGTTCAGCAGCCGTCCGCGATGCCGATCGGCCGCTACAGCGCGTTCCCGCCGATCGACCTGCCGGACCGCACCTGGCCGGCCAAGTCCGTCGACAAGACGCCGCGCTGGCTGTCCACCGACCTGCGCGACGGCAACCAGGCGCTGGTCGAGCCGATGTCGCCGGCCCGCAAGCGGCGGATGTTCGACCTGCTGGTGAAGATGGGCTACAAGGAGATCGAGGTCGGTTTCCCGAGCGCCAGCCAGTACGACTTCGACTTCGTCCGCAGCCTGATCGAGGGTGACGCGATCCCCGAGGACGTGACGATCTCCGTCCTGACCCAGGCCCGCGAGGAGCTGATCGAGCGGACCGTGCAGTCGCTGCAGGGTTCGCCGAAGGCGACCATCCACCTGTACAACGCGACCGCGCCGCTGTTCCGCCGGGTCGTCTTCAACGTCGACAAGGCCGAGTGCCGGAACATCGCCGTCCGCGGCACCGAGACGGTGATGAAGTACGCCGACGAGATGCTGGGCGACTGCGAGTTCGGCTACCAGTACAGCCCGGAGATCTTCACCGGCACCGAGCTGGAGTTCGCGCTCGAGGTCTGCGAGGCGGTCAGCGACGTCTGGCAGCCCGCCGAGGGCCGCGAGATCATCCTGAACCTGCCGGCCACCGTCGAGATGTCGACGCCGAACGTGTACGCCGACCAGATCGAGTGGTTCGGCCGGAACCTCACCCGGCGCGAGCACAGCACGATCAGCCTGCACCCGCACAACGACCGCGGTACGGCGGTGGCCGCGACCGAGCTGGCGCTGATGGCCGGCGCGGACCGCGTCGAGGGCTGCCTGTTCGGCCACGGCGAGCGGACCGGCAACGTCGACCTGGTGACGCTGGGGATGAACCTGTTCAGCCAGGGCATCGACCCGCAGATCGACTTCTCCGACATCGACGAGATCCGCCGTACGGTCGAGTACTGCACCCAGATGCGCGTCCCCGAGCGGCAGCCGTACGCCGGTGACCTGGTCTACACCGCCTTCTCCGGCTCGCACCAGGACGCGATCAAGAAGGGCCTGGAGGCGCTGGACAAGCAGGCCGCGGCCGAGGGCAAGCCGGTCGGCGAGATCCACTGGGAGGCGCCGTACCTGCCGATCGACCCGAAGGACGTCGGCCGCTCGTACGAGGCCGTCATCCGGGTCAACTCGCAGTCCGGCAAGGGCGGCGTCGCGTACATCATGAAGTCCGAGCACCGTCTCGACCTGCCGCGCCGGCTGCAGATCGAGTTCAGCCGGGTGATCCAGCAGCACACCGACGCCGAGGGCGGCGAGGTCGGCCCGCAGCAGATGTGGGACATCTTCGCGGCCGAGTACCTGGCGCCGGGCAAGCTGTCGCTGCTGACCGTCAACTCGACGTCCGGGCGAGGGCCAGGACGACCACCTCCGGGTCCAGGTCTACTCCAACGGCGTACCGCACGAGCTGGTCGGCGAGGGCAACGGCCCGGTCTCGGCGTTCGTCGACGCGATCAAGCCGCTGAAGTACGACGTACGGGTGCTGGACTACCACGAGCACGCGCTCTCGGCCGGTGGCGACGCCCTGGCCGCGGCGTACGTCGAGTGCGAGGTCGGCGACGAGGTCTTCTGGGGCGTCGGCCGCGACGCCAACATTCTCACCGCCTCGCTGAAGGCGGTCGTCTCCGCCGATCAACCGCGCCACCCGCTAAGTCCTGCAGCCTGACAGGGCCCGCCCCGCTTGAATTGACTAGCCGGTGCGAGCCCTTCGGTTGGGCTGACTTTGGCTCACCGATGATTTCCGTGCGTGAGGTCGACCCGTCCGACGAACGCGACGTTCGAGCTGGTACGCCGCCTTCGCGAGGCCGCGCGGCGGATCAGCGACGCGGCGTTCGTCGACCAACTGCGGACGATGTCCTACTCGCTCCGAGAACCCCGGCCCGGCCAAGCGCCGCATCCCGGTCGGCGCGTTCGACGGCGACCGCCTGGTCGGCGCGATGCTGTTCGAGTACCCCCTGATCGGCAACCCCGACACCGTCGACGTCGAGATCGACGTCCCGCCGGCCGAACGCCGCCGCGGCGCCGGCACGATGTTGTGGCGCTGGGCAACGAGCTCGCGCGGCGGAGCTCGGCCGCACCATCTTCCAGGCCGAGCTCGGCGTCCCCGACGAACCAGCGACCCCTGGCCCGGCAGCGCCTTCGCCGCCGGCCTCGGCTTCACCATCGGCAACGTCGAGGACCACTTCGTCGTACCACTCCCGTACGACGCCGACCGCCTGGCCGCAACTCGAGACAGACGCGGGCGACCTCACCGGCTACCGCCTCACCTCCTGGGCCGGCCCCTGCCCGGAGGAGCACCTGCAGGCGTACGCCGACCTGAGAACCGCGATGGACCTCGACGTCCCCTCCGGCGAGATGACCCGCAACCCCGAGCCGTGGACCGTCGAGCGCCTCCGCCCCAACGAGGAGCGGATGGTCAAGAACTACCTCGCCCTCGTCACCATGGTCCACACCACCGACGGCGCACCCGGCCGGCTACACGCTGATCTACGTGATGCCCGGCGACCCCGACAACGTGATGCAGGACGACACCCTCGTCCTACGTGACCACCGCGGCCACAACCTCGGCACCCACCTCAAACTCGCCAACCTCGACCAGCTCGCGAAGCACCGCACCACCCAGACCCTCCTCCACACCTGGACCGCCCAGTCGAACAGCCCCGATGCAGAAGGTCAACGCCCGCTTCGGCTTCCAGCTCACCGAAGAGCTCCACGAACTCGAACGCCACACCCCGAACCTGCGCCCAGCGGCGCGCGCCGTCGTACTCGATCGCGACGACCGCATCCTGCTGCTCCGCTTCGCCTTCGGCGACCGCCCGGACGTGTGGGCCGCGCCGGGCGGCGGCGTCGAGCCGGGGGAGTCGTTGCTGCAGGCACTCACTCGCGAACTGGTCGAGGAGATCGGCCTGACGCCGCCGGCCGATCCGCCGCACCTGTGGCACCAGGAGGTCGTTGCCGACGGCCACGCTGCCGGCTACGACGGCGTGATCAACGACTACTTCCTCGTCCGCGTCGACACCCACACCCCGGGCGGCACGATGTCGGCGGCCGAGCTGCTGGCGGAGAACGTCCACGGCCATCGCTGGTGGACCCTCGCCGAGCTCCAGGCGTACGACGGCCCGGACGTCTTCTCCCCGCGCGCCCTCCCGCTCTACTTCGCCGACCTGCTCACGAGCGGACCACCCACGACACCGCACCTGATCGGGCTCTGAGGATGCCGAAGTAGGCGGCCCGTTTGCGCTACGGTGCCGCACAGGTCGAGCTGCTACAGGCGGCGCTGCCAGCTGAGGTGGCCTTCGTCCATCGTCGCGTGGCCGTCGGCGCCGGCGGCGACGCTCGGGTCGTGGGTGGCGATGATGACCGCGGCGCCGCGCTCGGCCTCGCGGCGGAGTAGCTCGAGCACGCGCTCGCGGTTGGTGCTGTCGAGCTCGCTGGTCGACTCGTCGGCCAGTATCGCCGCGGCCCTGCTGGGCCAGCCCGCGCGCGACCGCGACCCGCTGCTGCTCACCGCCGGACAGCTCCTCGACCAGGTGGTCGCCGCTCTCCTCCAGCCCGACGTCCTTCAACGCCTTCTCGAGCGCCTCGTCGACGGTTCCAGGGTGGGCTCGTCGTCGTCGTTCTCGTCCTGCCGGCCAGTCTGCGGCCAGCTCGCGATCGGCGAGCAACGGCATCGACAGGTTCTCGCGAGCGGTGAGCACCCGGGCCAGCCCGTTGCCCTGCGGGATCAGTACGACGCCCTGCTCAGCACGCCCCCGGCCGGTCCACCGATCGGTACAGCCCGTCCACCTCGACCGTGCCGGACTTCGCCGCGACCGCGCCGGCGATTGCCCAGAGCAACGAACTCTTGCCGGCCCCGGACGGCCCGCTGACCGCGAGCACGAAACCCGGCGGCACCCGGAACGACACGTCCGCGACGGCCACCAGTTCGCCGTACGCGACAGTGAGCTCCGGTCGACGGTGATGCCCTGCTCGCTCATCGGGTGCCTTCCTGCTCGACCGGGCTGAGCCGGACCTCGCCGTCCTCGGTGGTGGTGACCCGGAGCAGCGTGCCCGGTGGCAGCAGTTCGGCGACATGCGGTGGCAGCGGCAGCGATCCGTCGGTCGCGACCACCGCGAACTCCTCACCGGAGCGGCCTTCGGACGCGATCCGGCCGTCCCGGATGGTGATCGTGCGGGGCAGCACCGCGGCGACCTCGGGGTCGTGGGTGATCAGCAGGACGGTCATCCCGGTGGTCTCGGTTGATCGTGGAGATCGCCGCCAGGACCTCGTCGCGGGCGTGGTGGTCGAGCTGGCTGGTCGGTTCGTCGGCGAGCAGCAGGCCCGGGAAGGTGGCGACCCCGACCGCGACGGCGCAGAGCTGGATCTGCCCAGGGGTGAGCCGTGTCGAGCGGCGTACGGGCCTCGTCCTGCAGGCCGACGAGCTCCAGTACCTCCTCCGGTGTCGGGCAGGTCCCGGTCGCGAGGTGCGGCGCGCTGGGCGTACCGGATGTTGTCGCTCGGCGTCAGGTAGGGGATCAGGTTGCGGCCGGCGCCCTGCAGCACGATGCCGACGTCGCCGGACGCGCATCCGGTCGAGCTCGGCCTCGGTCATCGTGGCGACGTTGTGCTCACCGATCTGCAGCCGTCCCGCGCTCGGCGTGAGCAGCCCGCCGCACAGCTGCAGCAGCGTCGACTTGCCGGCGCCGGACGGACCGAGCAGGCCGACCAGCTCGCCGGGCCGAACGGTGATCCCGATCCCGGACAGCGCGGCGACATCGTGGCCCTGGCTGCGGTAGATGTGCACCAGGCCGCTGGTACTGATCGCCAGCCCGCTCATGACAGCTCCTCCCGGATCCGGCTGTACCCGGCGCGCCGGTTCACACCGGTGCCGAGCAACAGCGTCGTGGTCCGGTCAGTACGACGGTCCCGATCAGCCACAGCACCAGCGCGACGGCCCAGTTGGTGTGCAGATCCAGCGGGATCGTCGACACCTCCACGGTCTCGGCGAACAACGGGATCAGCGGCAGCGCGATCTGTGCGCCGATCACTCCGCAGGCCGACCCGAGCAAGGCCGCCAACGCGACCGGCCCGGTCTGCTCCCAGCGGGCAGCTCGTCCGGTAGTGCTGGCCGGTACGCCGGTGATCCGCAGGCTCGCGTAGTCCTGGGCGCGGGAGCGCCACGAGGTGACCACCATCAACAGCAGCACGATGATCGCCAGCGACCAGCCGGCGATGCCGACCACCGGAGTGAGCTGGAGTGCCAGCGCGCTGGCCGACCGGCCGTAGCCCGCGATCCGGTCGCTGTGCCGGTCGATCATGGTCGCCTGCATCCCGGCCGCGCCGAGTGCCGTCGATCACCTTCTGCGCGTTCGCCACGCCGTCCGCGTTCAGCCAGACCTGGAACTCGGTCGCGGTCTGGTCCACCGATCCGCCGAGCCGCCGGAGGTTCTCCAGGTCGACGACCGCGGTGTTGACCGGCTGGCGGTTGATCGGGCCCTGCGGCCTGGTGAGCTTCTGGACCGGTACGGCGAGGCCGTCGAGCCCCGGCACCGTGGTCGCGTCGCTGAAGACGAATCCGGGGCTGACGATCGCCGGAACCAGGGTCGGGATCGAGCCGTGCTGGACGATCTGCTCGTTGCCGGTGTTGGTCAGCTCGATCGTGAGACCGCCGCCGGACCGCTCCGCGATCGCGATCGACCCCGGCGTACCGTCGATGACCTTGGCCGGCTTCCAGTCGGCGGCCGCGCCGAGCGGGACCGTCGTGCCGTCCTCGGTGGTCAGCTTGGCGATCTCGATCTCACCCTTGAAGCCGCCCGGGTCGTTCAGGCCGCGAGCGACCCCGAGCTGGGCCAGCTGGCACCCCTGGAAGCAGCCGATCTGCGTCTTGAGCACGAACGTCTTGCCCGGCACCAGCGGCATCGGCGGGAACCGCACCAGGAACCGCGCGCCACCGACCAGGCTGACCACCTTCGCCTCGAGGATCACCGACTTCGCCACCGGCGGCGGGCCGTTGTCCACCCCGTTGAGGTTCGGCTTGACGACCGGCGTCAGCTTGCCCGGCGTCGCGGTGATGGTGAGGTCGTGGCCCTTGATGGCGATCCCGGTCGGCTTGGCCGGCGCCTTCAGCGCGGCGTACCCGGCCGAGTCCGTGAGCTTGTCGCCGCGGAAGGCGATCCGGCGGAAGCTGTCCGGCTCGATCATCATGTCCGTGAGCCCGTCCGGGGACGGTGGCCGGGACAGGATGACCGGGCTGAGCCAGTGCCGGTCCGGATCGATCTTGTCGATCGTCTTGGTGAAGGTACTCAGGTCGGTCGCCGGCAGCGACAGCACGCCCTCGGCCCCGGTCTCGTACCCCGCGCGCAGCTCCCGGTTGTCCCCGGCCACCGAAGCGGCCTGCCCGGCGAACGATGCCAGCGCCGTCGCGACGGCGACCACCGCGACGATCCGTGTCACCGCTGGCCTTCTGGAGACCTGCAGTGCACCCAGGGCGAGCCCCAGCCGGCCACGTCTCAAGGCGCGACGGCTGATGATCCCAGCAGTAGGAAGCAGGAGATGGGCGAAGGTCAGCCCGACCGCCAGAGCCAGCAGTGTCGGGGTCAGCACCGGCAGCGGACCGCGCCCGCCACCTGTCAGTGCCGCAACGAGTCCTGCCGATGCGAGCACGATGATGGAGAGGTCGACCATTCCCAGCGCCCTGGTGCGGCGCCGCGGGACCACCCGGCGCAACAGCGTCGAGATGGGCTGCTGCACGACCGCTCGCACAGACCAGACGACAACAGCCAGCCCCGCAACGATCGAGAGAGCGACAGAAGGCCGGCAGAGTCCAGGGCAGCTCGATCGGTGCACCGTCATTGAGCCAGGTAGCCCGCACCGCCAGCAGGAGCAGGAATCCAGTACCTACTCCCGCGATCAGTCCGGCCAGCACGGGCGCACCGAGTTCCACTGCCAACGACCGTCCGGTACGCCGTGCGCTGGATCCCCGCAGCCGCGCTACTGCCAGCTCCGGCCTTCGCTGGTCCACCACGGCCGACAGCGCGAGCGCCAGCACGACCACGCCGAACAAGGCGACCTGGACCATCACCAGCGGGATGATCGTCGTGGCCTGCTTCCGCTCGGCCTGGATCCGGTCGAGTACGCCGACCAGACCGGTCGAGTTCGTGGCGGTCAACTCCAGCTGGGCAGCGTTCCGGTCGACCTGCTTGGTGACGTCCTCGATCCGTTGCAGGTCGTCGGCCCGGGCGACGCCGGGCAGCGGGCGGGTGTCCAGCGTCGAATGATGTCCCCAGACGGACTTGCTGAACGTACTGCGGTCGGTCAGCAGGAAGTCGCCGGCGGCCGACTCCGTCTGCGTCGGCGGGTGCGAGTGGCCCATCGGCGTACGGCCGAACCAGTAGTCGCCCAGCGCGTCGACCGGCTTGTAGACGCCGACCACCTTCAGCTTGCCGCCGCCCACGTACTCGCTCGGCACGGCGACGAGCGTCTGCCCGAGCTTCGTGTCGAAGTTCGCCAGATCGGCCGTCGACACCGCGACCTCGTTCGGCGCCCTGGGGACAACGCCCCGCGGTCAGCACCAGTTGACCGCAGTACCCGTCGCGCCAGACCATCCTGGCGGACTTGAGGTCCCTGGAATCGTCCGTGGGGAGTCGCCAGTCGACATTCACGGTCTGGCCGTAGAGCGGCTTGCTGAACAGTGGTTTCAGGTCGGCCGGGATCAGCTGGTCGAGGTCCTCCGGCGCCTTGGTCACGGCCGCACCCGAGGACGCCGGTGGCGTCGCCTCCAGCTGCCAGGCGGCGGACTCGCGCTGGCTGTGCAGCGTCTCGGTGGTGACCGTCTGCTCGACCGCGCGGGCGAACCACGGCGCGAACGCCGCACACGTCCCGATCAGCAAGGAGACCCCGGTCAGCACCAGGGCCTGGGCATAGCGATAGCGCAGGGCGCGCCGTAGAAACATTGGACTGGACCCCCCAGGAACCCGCGGACACCTGATCTGCCTGACGATACGAATCAGCGGGTCGTTGAGGCTCTGGAGGGCCGAAATGACACGAAGTTGTTGCCGGACGTGCCTGTTGAGGCGGTGGCCGCTGCGCAGCGGACAGCTGTGACTACGCTGCGTGTTCCTGGACCCGTCGTCTGCGGCCGGCGCGGCACCGGTAAGTTCGGGTCATGCGTGAATCCCAGCTCGGAGAACTGACCGTTTCCAGTCTCGGCCTCGGCTGCATGGGGATGTCCCAGTCGTACGGCGACTCCGCCGACGAGGCCGAGTCGATCGCGACCGTGCACGCCGCCCTCGACGCCGGCTGCACCTTCATCGACACCGCCGACGTGTACGGCGACGGCGCGAACGAGGAGCTCGTCGGCCGGGCACTCGCGGGCCGCCGGGACGAGGCGGTGCTGGCCACCAAGTTCGGGTTCTCCCGGTCTTCGGCGAACAGTGCGATGCCGACGGTGGTCGACGGCAGCCCGTCGTACGCGCGTACTGCCCTGGACGCGTCGCTGCGGCGGCTCGGGGTCGACCATGTCGACCTCTGGTACCTGCATCGCCGTGATCCGCAGGTGCCGATCGAGGAGACCGTCGGGGCGATGGCCGAGGCGGTGCAGGCCGGGAAGGTCCGGTATCTCGGGTTGTCGGAGGTGTCGGGGGAGACGGTTCGCGCGGCCCACGCAGTACATCCGATCAGTGCTGTGCAGAGTGAGTGGTCGCTGTGGACTCGCGACCCGGAGACCGCGGTGCTGCCGACGTTGCGTGAGCTCGGGATCGGGTTCGTCCCGTTCAGCCCGCTCGGGCGTGGGTTCCTGACCGGGCAGCTCAAGTCGCCGGACGACTTCGAGCCGGACGATCTGCGGCGTGGGCTGCCGCGGTTCAGCGGCGAGAACTTCCAGCGCAATCTGGACCTGGTGGAGAAGGTGCGGTCGCTGGCTGCTGCCAAGGGCGTGACCGCGGGGCAGCTGGCGCTGGCATGGTTGCTTGCTCAGGGCAACTTTGTGGCGCCGATCCCGGGGACTAAGCGGCGGAAGTACCTGGCGGAGAATCTTGGTGCGGTGGATGTGACGCTCACCGCGGAGGAGTTGACGGCGCTGGACGAGGCGTTCCCGCCGGATGCTGTCGCGGGGGAGCGTTACAGCGAAGGCGCTTTGAAGATGGTGGAGAAGTGAGCGCCGACAATCTCGAGCCGGAGCTCAGCCCGGTGGAGGTCGAGGTGGGTGCTGACTTGGCTGCGTCTTCTGGGTTGATCGGTGTGACCGGGGCGACCGGGCAGTTGGGGTCGCGGGTTGCGCGGCAGCTGGCTGAGAACGGGGTCGCCCAGCGGCTCGTCGTACGGGATCCTGCTCGGGCGCCGGAGTTGGCCGGCGCGGAGGTTGCGCAGGCGGCGTACGGCGACAAGAACGCGTTGCTCGACGCCTTCGACGGGGTGCAGACGCTCTTCCTGGTCAGCGCCTCGGAGTCGGCCGACCGGGTGTCGTTGCATAAGGCAACGGTTGATGCGGCGGTGGCGGCCGGCGTACGGCGGATCGTCTACACCTCGTTCGTCGGGGCTGCGCCGAACGCGACGTTCACCTTCGCGCGCGACCACTGGCACACCGAGCAGCACATCATCGGGACGGGCATCGACTACACGTTCCTGCGCGACAACCTCTACCTCGATTTCATCCCAGGCTTCGCGGGGGAGGACGGGGTGATCCGCGGGCCCGGCAGGCGACGGCCGGGCCGCGGCAGTCGTCCGTTCGGACGTCGCCGATGTCGCCGCACGTGTCGTGCAGTCGTCGTCGCACTCGGGGATGACCTACGACCTGACCGGCCCGACCGCCTTCACCCTCGCCGAAGCAGCCGCCGTCCTCAGCGAAGCGTGGTCCCGCCCGATCCGCTATCAGCCGGAAACCCTCGACGAGGCCTACCGCTCCCGCGAATCCTTCGGGGCGCCCGCGTGGGAGGTGGCCGGCTGGGTCACGTCGTACGCCGCGATCGCCAGCGGCGAACTCAGCGAGGTCAGCAGCGCCGTCGAAGACATCACCGGCCACCCACCTGTCGGCCTGGCCGAGTACCTCGCCGCTTCTGCTTCTCTCGAATGAGAGAATCGCGGTTCGGCTTGATGGGATACTGGGCGCGTGCCGCTCTACCGTGACGAAGCGATCGTGCTCCGCGTCCAGAAACTGGGCGAAGCCGATCGCATCGCCACGCTCCTGACCCGCACGCACGGCAAGATCCGGGCCGTCGCGAAGGGCGTCCGCCGTACGTCGTCCCGCTTCGGCGCCCGCCTCGAACCGTTCAGCCACGTCGACCTGCAACTGGCGACCGGCCGCACCCTCGACGTGGTCACCCAGGCCGTCTCGATCTCGGCGTACGGCGAAGGCATCGTCAACGACTACGCCCGCTACACCACCGGCACGGTCCTCCTAGAAACCGCAGACCGCCTGGTAGTAGAGGAAAAAGAACCAGCCACCCAGCAACACCTCCTGCTGGCCGGTGCCCTCCGAGTCCTATCCACCGGCGAACGCGAGCCGGCCTTGGTCCTGGACTCTTTCCTCCTACGCTCCCTAGCCATCTCCGGCTACGCCCCCTCCTTCGCCGACTGCGCCAAATGCGGCGAGGAAGGCCCCCACCGAGCCTTCAACCCAGCCGCCGGCGGCGTCGTCTGCTCCACCTGCCGCCCCCCAGCCTCCGCCATGCCGGCCCCCACCACCATCACCCTCCTCTCCGCCCTCCTCACCGGCGACTGGCCCACCGCAGAACGCACCGACCCCCGAACCCGCCGAGAAGCCAACACCCTGGTCGCCGCCTTCGTCGCCTACCACCTAGACCGAAACCTCCGCTCCCTCCCCCACCTAGACCTAACCCCCGCCACCACCCCACCCCCAGAAACCCAATGACCCCCCACCCCTCCCTGCCCACAACCGCCCTAACGCTCTTGCCCCTCCTCGCCGCCTGAACCAGCACGCCGTCGGCCAGTCCGACCACGTTCACCAAGTCGCCGACGCTCACCGGGTCCCCAACGCTTGCCGGGTCGCCGTCGCCAACAAGCACGCCTCCGTCTCCACAAGCGGTTGCCGCGGCGGGGGCTCAGGCCGGCTATCGCAAATACATCTCGACGAGCGATGCCACCCAGATCAGCGGCGGGAAGAACACCGAGGCTCTGCCCAAGGTGGCGGTGGGCGCCATCCTGGGCGCTGAACTGAACCAGGCAGCATTGTTCCGAGCCCGCGGATGGCATGGCACCGATCTCGACAGGTCGCAGCCAGACCGCTGACTGGCCAGGTTTCCTAGCAGACGGCTGGTGTCTTAGGGGCGGTCGCCTGGTCGGCATTCGGGTCGACCAGGACAGGGACCGCCTCGCCGATCTGGAGTTGCGTTGCCGCCTGCCGGGTCATCGAGATCTGGCCGGTATCACCAAGCGTGCTCTGCCAGGTGATGTCCCATCGAGCAGTGGCGCCAACCTTGTACTTGCAGTCGGCCTGCTCCCGCGAGGTCTTCCGATACAGATACCCGCAATCCGGCGACGCCTTGATCCCAAACGACTTCTGGTACGCCGTACCGGCACCCTCGCACCGCACCGTCTTCCCGTCCCCCATACTCCAGTCCACCGCCGTCACCTTCGCGGTAGCGGTCACCGTCAACCCAGGCACACTCGCATCCCGCTCGATCGGCCCCCAGGTGTTCTCCGACTTCTCCACCCACAACCACACCGGCATATTCACCAACCCGATCTGCCCCACCCCCGGCGCAGTCCGCACCCGCGGCGCCTGCAACTGCATAGCCGCCACCGCCCGATACGCCAACGTCAACGGATCAGTAACCACAGTGTCCGGTTCCCCCGGCAACCACACCCACCTGGTCACCAGGTGCCGCCCTTGATCGAATCCCTGCTCACGCACACACGCCCACACCGACCCGTCGGTATGCCCCTGCCACCGTGGATCCGAGGAGGCGGCTGCGGAACCACCCGCTGCAGATAACACTGCTGCCCGTTGGACCAGTTGCCGAGAATCTTCGTCAGCTGCAGGCCTGCGCCGCACCATCGAACTGGCAGATGGGCTTGGCCTGCTTGTCAGCTGGCCTTGCCCGATTGCGCCATGCTTACCGGCTTTGTGTCGGATCCGGACTTGAGGACCCAGGTGCAGATTGCCGTTGTGCTGATGCATCTGAGCCATAATCTGGGCCAGGTTTGGGTGGGACGGCAGGATCTGCGTCTGCTGCAACCTGGACCAGGACGTTGCACCAGAGCACAGCACTAGGCAGGCCAGCGCAGCCTCGAACAGTTCGAGTCAGCATGGCCCGGTTGACCTTCTCTTCGACCACGAAACCACATCTTGGTCGACTTGCCTGCTGGCGGGGCGAATACAATCTTTGCTTGGAACGCGTGGCGTTGGCCGTTGCCCGGGCCCAGTGGGACCGGCTTGCCGTTCGATTGGAAGCGAAGGACAGTTTGTGAGCTGTCAATGCAAGACTTGAGCCGGACTTCCGGCTGCTCGGCGCCGAGGTTCACGGATAGCGGCGCTGAGCGACACGATCTTGACTGTGCCTGAGGCTGTACCAGCCATCTTCGCGGTTCGATCGGACGTCCTCGATTGCGGCAAGCAACCACTGTCACCCAGCCTCCGCAGCCTCAAGCGATGCCCGACTCGACTTGGTCGGATCTGCCAGTGCTGGTCGATCGCGGCACGGGCAATCGCGTAGCGGGACTTGGCGGCGGTGATTGCTGCTTGTCTTCCTCGGTCCAAGTGGGGCCTGAGGGAGTGGGGGTGGTGCTTGGGGTGGTTGGTGGGGGTGTGGTGTTGGGTTGGCCGGCTTTGGGGGAGCCGTTGCAGGCGGCCAGCGTCAGGGTGGCGCAGAGGGCGGCGGCTGCTAGCAGCGGTCGGCGGGTCATTGCAGGAGGGCTCCCGTTCGGTGGCGTTACGGACGGTATAAGGCTGCCATACGTTGGGTTTCAGTCTCGGGAGTTTTCCACAACCTGCATCTAGGCCAGGGAGCCGCGGGGGACCACCCACTGGGTCGGCTGGTTGGTGACGGTGGCGATCAGGTCGAAGTCGGCGTCGTAGTGCAGGACGGTGACCTGATGGCGTTCGGCGATGGCTGCGATCAGGAGGTCGGGGAGCGGGACGGCTCGGTGTTTGCCGATCGCCGTCAGTTGGCCCTGTACGTCGAGCGCTCGGGTGAAGTCCTGCTCGTCGGTATCCAGCCATTCGTGTGCGTTCAGGCCCGTCTGGATGCGGTCGCGGTCGGCCACGTTCCGGGCGCTGTAGAGCATCTCCAGGCTCACGATTCCGGTGGTCGCCGTGAGACCGGCCCTCACCAGCCGCAGCAGGATGTCAGCGACGTCCGGATGTTTCAGCCGTGCAAGTGCGCTCTTGTCGACCAGGTAGGTGGCTAGCGCCGCCATGCGCCCTTCATCACTTCCGGGTCCTGCAGGTCGTCCAACCCGCCGTCGCGTGCGAACTCGATCAGGTCCTCGGCGGCCGCGATCCGTGCCACCCGGGCCAATGCCTGGTTGACCGTGTCCTTCTTGGTGCTGGTCCCGAGGGCGGCAGCGGCCTTGGCCAGCAGAGCGTCGTCGACGTCGATCAAAGTCTTGGTCATCGCCACACCTCCAGATATATAGATCGCTGACAAGTGTATATCTCCTTCGCGTGGTTGCGGACAGTGATCGAGAAAGCCTGACAGGTTTCCCGCCAGCCCGGAGGGCGGCTGTGGATAAGTCGTGGGCGGTTGCAGGGGGCTGAGGGGGATGAGGGAGGATTTGGGTATGTCTCCGTTGGGTCGTCGTCGTGGTCGGGGTGTGGGGGAGCGGACGGGGGCGGTGGTGGCGCCGGAGCCGCATCCGTCGGGGGTGGGGGTGCCGGCGGTGCCGGCGGAGTTGGTGCCTCGGCATGTGGCGGTGGTGATGGATGGGAACGGGCGCTGGGCGAAGGCTCGGAATCTGCCGCGGACCGAGGGGCACAAGGCGGGGGAGGCTTCGCTGCTGGATGTGATCAAGGGCGGCATCGAGATCGGGGTCAAGTACCTGTCGGTGTACGCGTTCTCGACCGAGAACTGGGCCCGGTCGCCCGAAGAGGTGAAGTTCCTGATGGGCTTCAACCGGGAGGTGATCCACCGGCGGCGTGACGAGCTGGACGCGATGGGGGTCCGGGTGGTCTGGTCGGGGCGCCGGCCGCGGTTGTGGAAGAGCGTCATCTCCGAACTCGAGGACGCCCAGGAACGCACCAAGAACAACGACACCATCACCCTGCAGTTCTGCGTGAACTACGGCGGTCAGGCGGAGATCGCGGATGCGATGCGGTCGATCGCGCACGAGGTTGCCGCGGGCAAGCTCAGCCCGGACCGGATCACCGAGAAGACGATCGCGAAGCACCTGTACGCGCCCGACATCCCCGAGGTCGACCTGTTCGTCCGTTCGTCGGGGGAGCAGCGCACCTCGAACTTCCTGGTCTGGCAGCTCGCGTACGCCGAGATGGTCTTCCTCGACACCCTCTGGCCGGATTTCGACCGCCGCCACCTCTGGCACGCGATCGAGCTCTACGCCCAGCGCGACCGCCGCTACGGCGGCGCCGTCCCCAACCTGGTCGAGCCGACAGGCTGATCCGTACTGCGGGCGCCCACCGCCGGCGCCGGGCGAGGCCCCACGCGCAAACAGGAATCTGTCGGTGCGGGGTTCTAGCGTGAAGAAATGCCGAATCAACTGAGACTAGGTCTGACCTTTCCGCCTGCGCTCCCCCCGGAGGCGTTCAGATCCTTCGTGACGTCGGTCGAGTCCAGCGGGCTGGATGATCTGTGGATCTCGGAGGACTGCTTCAAGGAGTCCGCTGTCGCAAGTATCGTGACTGCGCTGGCGATCACGGAACACATCCGGGTCGGTGCCGCGATGCTGCCGGTCCCGCTCCGCAGCGTCGCCCAGGCCGCGATGGAGATCGCCACGATCGACCGCCTCTACCCGGGCAGGTTCGTCGCCGGGATCGGGCACGGCGTCCAGCCCTGGATGGAGCAAGCCGGCGTCCGGGCCGACAAACCACTCACCCTCCTCCGCGAGTACGCGACCGCCTTGCGCCAGCTGCTGGACGGCAAACAAGTCAGTACGACGGGCCGCTACGTGAACCTCACCGACGTCGCTCTGGAATACCCACCCCTGCAATCACCGCCCCTCCTGATCGGCGCCGCCGGCCCGAACTCACTCGCAGCCGCAGGCGAACTCGGATCAGGGACGTTGCTCTCCCTCGGCCTGGACCTCGACAGCATCAGAGAGTCCTGCGAAGCCACGCTCAAGACGGCCGGCGAAGGCCACGAGGTCGTCGCGAGCATCATCGTGGCGACCGGACCGGATGCCCGCGGCCGCGTCGATGCCGAGCTGGCGCAGTACGGGATGACGGGCAGTCCCGAGATCGGTGCCATCGGCAACGCTCAGCAGATCGCCGACCGGCTGAGGCAGGTCCAGCAAGCAGGAGCGACAGCGATCTCCGTCTCGGTCTGCCGAGACGAGCCAGACTTCACAGCCTTCGCGCGCTTCCTAGGACAGGAGGTGCGCCCGCTGCTCTAACGCCTAGGTGAAGGCAACAGACCACGCTCGATGGCGACAGTTACCGCGCGGGTGCGGTCGTCCACGTCCAGTTTCGTGAACAACCGCTGCAGGTGCGTCTTCACCGTCGCCTCGCCGATGAACAGCTCCCGCCCGATCTCCGCGTTGCTCAACCCACGAGCGACCGCCGCAAGGACCTCAAGTTCGCGAGGCGACGGCTGCACCGCGGCGGGTGCGACCGGCGTACGGAGGCGTGACATCAGGCGGGCAGCAACCGGCGGAGCCAACACCGTCTCGCCTCGGGAAGCAGCGCGGATGCCGTCGAGCAGCTCGGCATGCGGGGTGTCCTTCAACAGATACCCCGCAGCACCCGCCTCGACTGCGTGCAGGATGTCGGTGTCCGTGTCGTACGTCGTCAGCACGAGCACCTTCGTCGAAGGATGAGAAGACACGATCGCGCCGGTAGCCGACACCCCGTCGCGCCGCGGCATCCGCAGATCCATCAGTACGACGTCCGGCCGCGTCGACTCCACGAGCGCCAGGGCTTCCTCGCCGTCGCCCGCCTCGCCGACCACCTCGATGTCCTCGGTCACCGCGAGCATCCCGATCAGCCCGGACCGCACCACGGGGTGATCGTCCACCACCAGCACCCGAATACTCACGCACTCTCCCCAGAACCAGAACCAGAACCAGAAAAGCACCAGAAGGAATCAACACAGCAACCCGCGTACCCCGCCCCGGCGCACTCTCCACCGAAACAGTCCCACCCGACTCCTCGACCCGCCCCCGCATCGCGGCCAGCCCGAAGCCGGCCCGCCCAGCAGCAGACTCGACCGAGAACCCGGACCCGTCATCACGAATCTCGATCCCCACCCCATCAGCCGACATGCTCAACGAGATCAGCACCGAAGTCGCCCCAGCATGCTTCCGGACATTCGCCAACGACTCCTGAGCCGCCCGCAACAACACCACCTGCTGCGCCTGTGGCAACGCAGCAACCTCGTCATCCGGCATATCCAACGACACCTGTACGTCGACGCCCGTCTCCGAAGCGAACCGCTCACCCTGCCGCCGCAGTACCTCAGCCAGCGTGGCACCCGTCAAAGCAACAGGCGTGAAAGCAGCCACCAACGCCCGAGCCTCCGCCAGATTCTCCCGAGCCGTGTCCTCGATCGCCGCCAGCCGCCCAGCCACCGGATCAAGCGACCCGCGCTGAAGCTCCACCGCAGCGGTCTGAGCAAGCATCACGACGCTGGTCATCCCCTGCGCAAGCGTGTCGTGAATCTCCCGAGCCATCCGCTCCCGCTCGGCCATCACCCCGGCCGTGTGGTGCGCCTCGGCCAGCTCATCCCGAGCAGACTCGAGTTCCTCGATCAGCTCCGCCCGCTGCTGGCTCTGCGCGATCACCCGGTCGATCCAGATCCCGAGCATCAGGCTGACGACCAGGCTGATCACCATCCAGGGCAAGATGTCCCAGAAGGCGTCCGCGGTCCAGCCGGCCGACCACAACTGCGCCGTACCGACCGCGAAGAGCAGCAGCAGGCTGAGCGGTACGGCGTCCCACATCCGCTGGCTGAGCAGCCAGATCTGCGGCGAGACGATGAAGAGGATGAACACCGACTGCGGGTACAGCCCGACCGCTCCGGCGACGCAGCCGATCATCACCAGCCGGTATACGTACGACTGGAGCCGGTTCCGCGAACTCATCGCCGGGATGGCCAGCAGCCGGTAGGTGACTCCCAGCACCGCGACCAGGCCCAGATACACGATCCGGCGGGTGCCCTCGAGCTCGGACGAGGTCAGCCCGACCACGACGATGACGGCCAGCAGCCCGTAGAACACCACGTGCCAGCCGATCAGCGTGCGGGTCCAGACCGGCTGGTCGACCCGGGAGGGAAGCTGCATGGACACCATCTTCCTCCACCACTCCCGGACGATCGTCGCCGAGAGTGCTGGAGGAAGCAGTGGCTGCCACGATCAACCCGCGTCCCGCCGGGTCCAGCGGAACACCCGCTGGGCGATCACCAGACCGACGACCAGCCAGACCGCCAGTACTACGGCGCCCGTGCCCAGCTGCCAGGACTGGCCCGGCTCGGTCAGCCTGAAGTTGTCCGGCAGGAACACCGACCGCATGCCCTGGGCCAGCCACTTCAGCGGGAAGATCGAGGCGACGCCGCGCATCCAGGCCGGCAGGTCGCTGTAGACGAAGTACACGCCGGACATGAACTGCAGCAGCAGGACGACCGGGGTGACCACCGCCGAGGCAGCCTTGCCGGACTTCGGTACGACGGAGAACGCGATCCCCAGCACCGAGCCCGACGCAGTACCGAGCACGAAGATCCAGATGAAGTTCAGCCACTTCGACGGCTCGGACGGGATGTCCACGCCGAGCACCAGCCCGGCGATCGCGAGCAGCAGCGCGAACTGGGCGATCGACGTACAGAGGACCAGGCCGATCTTGCCGATGAAGTAGGACTGCGGCGACATCGGCGTACCGCGCAGCCGCTTCAGCAGGTCCTCGTCGCGTTCCATCGCGATCGTGATCGCCAGCGACTGGAAGCTGGTCAGGAAGATGCCGGACGCGATCATGCCCGGGGTGAAGTAGGTGGCCGCGTTGACGCCGCCGGAGAAGTCGGTGCCGCTGAAGACGGCCGAGAAGATGCCCAGGAAGATGATCGGGAAGAAGAAGGTGAAGATCAGCTGCTCGCGTTCGCGGAAGAACTGCTTCACCTCCAGCTTGGTCCGGGAGACGCCGACCTTCAGCGTCGACGGCAACGGCCTGGCAGCGGTGACGGTGCTCATCAGCGAACTCCACCCATCGAATTGAACTCAGTGATAGCAGCGGCGTCGGCGGCGGCGACGTGCGCCTTGCCGATCAGGTCCAGGTAGATGTCTTCCAGCCACGGCCGGCGCACCTCGAGCTCCGGCACCTCACCGTCGAACCGCGCCATCAGCGCAGCGACCTCGGCGGTCGGTGAATCGGTCCGTACTTCGTGCGCTCCGTCGGCGTCCAGCCAGGACACCCGCGCGGTGCGGGCGCCGCGGCCGCCGAGCGTCTCCGGGGTGGCGATCTCGAGCATCCGGCCGTCCGCGATCACGCCGACCCGGTCGGCCAGGTGCTCGGCCTCGTCCAGGTAGTGGGTGGTCAGCAGGATCGTGGTGCCCTCGGTGCGCAGGTTCTCGATCAGGGTCCAGAACTGCCGGCGCGCCTCCGGGTCGAACCCGGTGGTCGGCTCGTCCAGGAACAGCAGCTCCGGGTTGCCGATCACGCCGAGTGCGACGTCGAGCCGGCGGCGCTGACCGCCGGACAGCTTCCGGGTCCGGGTCTTGCGCTTCTCGTCCAGCCCGACCGAGGCGATCACCTCGTCGGGGTCGCGCGGGTTCGGGTAGTAGCCGGCGTAGTGGTTCACCAGTTCCGCGACCGACAGCTCGGCCTCGTCGCGCGACGACTGGGCGACGATCCCGATCCGGGCCCGCCAGTTCCGGTCACCCTTGGCCGGGTCGACGCCCAGCACGCTGATCTCACCTTCGTCGGCGTGGCGGTACCCCTCCAGTACCTCCACGCTCGTCGTCTTGCCGGCGCCGTTCGGGCCGAGCAGCGCGAACACCTCACCGCGGTGAATGTCCAGATCGACGCCGGCGACGGCGACCTTGTCGGGGTAGCGCTTGACGAGTCCGCGGACCCGTACGGCGATGTCTTTGTCGGTCATGGCTCAACCTTCCCGCTCTGATCCGGCACGCCGGGGAGCGTCGTCCGGATGGACCGGCTGTCCCCCGACCGGTGGACACGGGCAGGAGCCGGACCGGTGGACACAGCTCCCGGGCGGACGACCGGCAGGTTGGCGTTCGACCCCGGCGGGTGGGGCGGATATCTGCCGGGACGACGCGCGTGCGGGCTGACGAGACGGCGTGCTGCGGCTAGCGTCGGGGCATGAGTCAGACCGTGCGTGGTGTCGTGGCCCTGAGTAAGGGCGCCCCGGTGACGATCGAAGAGATCACCATCCCCGATCCCGGACCGGGGGAGGCCGTCGTGCAGGTGCAGGCGTGCGGCGTCTGCCATACCGACCTGCATTACCGCGAAGGCGGCATCAACGACGACTTCCCGTTCCTGCTCGGCCACGAGGCGGCCGGGATCGTGGAGAGCGTCGGCGAGGGCGTCACCGACGTGCAGCCCGGCGACTTCGTCGTACTGAACTGGCGGGCCGTCTGCGGCAACTGCCGCGCCTGCCTGCGCGGGCGCCCGTGGTACTGCTTCAACACGCACAACGCGAAGCAGAAGATGACGCTTGCCGACGGCACCGAGCTGTCGCCCGCGCTCGGCATCGGCGCGTTCGCCGACAAGACCCTGGTCGCCGCCGGTCAGTGCACCAAGGTCGACCCGGCCGCGAAGCCCGAGGTCGCCGGCCTGCTCGGCTGCGGCGTGATGGCCGGCCTCGGCGCCGCCATGAACACCGGCAACGTCGGCCGCGGTGACACCGTCGCCGTGATCGGCTGCGGCGGAGTCGGTACTGCGGCCGTCGTCGGCGCCCGGCTGGCCGGAGCCGCCCGGGTGATCGCGATCGACCTGGACGAGCGCAAACTGAAGGTCGCTGCTGAGCTCGGCGCGACGCACACGATCCACTCTCAGGGACTCGATCACGACGGTGTCGTGAGTGCAGTCCAGGAACTCACCGGTGGCTTCGGCGCGGACGTCGTCGTGGACGCGGTCGGCCGCCCGGAGACCTGGAAGCAGGCGTTCTACGCGCGCGACCTGGCCGGGACGGTCGTGCTGGTCGGCGTACCGACCCCGGACATGCAGCTCGACATGCCGCTGCTCGACTTCTTCGGCCGCGGCGGTTCGCTGAAGTCGAGCTGGTACGGCGACTGCTTGCCGAGCCGCGACTTCCCGCTGCTGATCGACCTGCATCTGCAGGGCCGGCTGCCGCTGGAGAGTTTCGTGTCGGAGACGATCGCCCTCGACGAGGTGGAGGCCGCGTTCGACAAGATGCACCGCGGCGACGTCCTCCGCTCTGTGGTGCTGTTCTGATGACGGCCCGGATCGAACGCGTCATCACCTCCGGCACCTTCAGCCTCGACGGCGGGACCTGGGACGTCGAGAACAACGTCTGGCTGATCGGCGACGACGAGGAGGTCCTGGTCATCGACGCCGCCCACAACCCCGAATCGATCATCAAGGCGGTCGGCGATCGCCGGCTCGCGGCGCTGATCTGCACGCACGGGCACAACGACCACATCAACGCGGTCGGCGGGATCCGCGACTACCTCGACACCCAGGTCTGGCTCAGCGCGGCCGACACGATGCTCTGGGAGACCCTGTACGACGATCGCCCGGACCACGACCTCGTCGACGGCACCGTCTTCGAGATCGCCGGTACGACGGTCCGCGCGATCCACACTCCCGGGCACAGCCCCGGCAGCACGTCCCTCTACGCCGAAGACCTCAACGCCGTCTTCACCGGCGACACCCTCTTCCAGGGCGGCCCCGGCGCGACCGGCCGCTCGTACTCCGACAAGCCCACCATCCTCGACTCCATCCGCACCAAACTCCTCACCCTCCCCGCCGACACAGTCGTCCACACCGGCCACGGCGACACCACCACCATCGCCGCCGAGGCCGGCAACATCAGCTAGGCCGGACCGCCAACACTGATCAACCGAGGTGTCTCGACCATCGCCACGCTCAGCTGATCGCGAGATCGGCCCGGGAAAGACCGTTGGTGAGTGTTGGCGGTCCGCTCGCCGCAGCTACCTGGTGGTGAAGCCGATCCAGACGTCTGGCGGGCCGGTGGGGTCCTGGGGCACTGGTCGCGTCCTCGGTCCAGTCCGGCCCGGCGATCTCAGTTGCGACCCGGCGCCAGAACGCGACGGCTCGGGCGTTCGCGTCCTGGAAGGCGACCTGCCACGGCCCGGGATGCTCGGCCACGACTGCCTGCACCGCCTGCAGCCCGATCCCGGAGCGGCGAGCACCGCGCACGACGAAGAAGCTGTTCAGCACCCGCGCCGGCCCGGACAGACTGCGCACGAAGGCAAAACCAGCCGGCCGATCGTCGCGCTCGAACAAGTAGCCGCACCAGTCCGGATCGGACAACGCCGACTCCAGCCGCTCGCTGCGAAACGTCCCGTCCGGATTCGGCAACTGTCCGCCGAACTCCGACATGTCGTGCCGGAACAACAGCCAGAGTCGTTCCAGCACAGCACGGTCAGCCGCAGACGTCCGGCGTACAGACAGCTCATTCATCGGGAGACTCCTCACAGGAAAAGGGTTCAGAACGCAGAAAAGCCTCCCGCTGGCAGGAGAAACTCCTGCTGCGAAAGGCTTCCCAGCAATCTATCACCCACCGGGGTCAGGCGGCCCGGACCGCCAACACTGATCAACCAGGGCCACGCAGCCGTCGCCACGCTCAGCTGACCGCAAGATCGATCCGAAAGGAACCGTTGGTGAGTGTTGGCGGTCCGCCCGGCAGGCCGAGCCCGGCTGCGCCGGCTGGCGCAGAGACACCTCAGGCGAGGAGGTGGCCGAGGTCGGCGGCTGCCCGCCCCAACGCCGCGCCGACTCGCACGTCAGATTGTCGGCGCCGTGTCGCGGTCCACCCAGGTCATGTCCGGGTAACGGTTGCCTGCCGGGTTCAACGCGGAGAGTGCGGTGAGGTCCTCGGCCGACAGTTCGACCTTCAGAGCGCCGTGGTTCTCCTCGAGGTAGGTGCGGCGCTTCGTGCCGGGGATCGGGGCGATGTCGTTGCCCTGAGCAAGCAGCCAGGCGAGCGCAACTTGACCGGGCGTTGCCCCGACACGAGCGGCGACGGCGCGGATCTCCTCCACCAGAGCAAGGTTCGCGGCGAGGTTGGTGTCGTCGAAGCGAGGCAGTGTACGCCGGAAATCGTTCGCGGCGAGATCGTCGGTGCGCGCGATCGCGCCGGTCAGCATGCCGCGGCCGAGCGGGCTGTACGGAACGATCCCGATCCCCAGCTCCCGGCACACCGGCAACACCGAGTCCTCGATGTCGCGGCTGAACAACGACCACTCACTCTGTACGGCGGTGATCGGATGCACCGCATGCGCCCGCCGGATCGTCTCCGCCGACGCCTCCGACAACCCGAGATACCGGACCTTCCCCGCCTCGACCAGCGAAGCCATCGCACCAACAGTTTCCTCGATCGGCACCGAAGGATCCGCCCGATGCTGGTAGTACAGATCGAGGTGATCCACCCCGAGCCGGCCCAGGGACGCATCCAGAGCCGATCGCACGTACTCCGGCGACCCGTTCACCCCGGTGACCGCGAGCGTCTCCGGATCGACCACGATCCCGAACTTGCTCGCCAGCACCACCTCGTCCTGCCGCCCGGCGATCGCCTTCCCGATCAACTCCTCGTTCGCCCCCGCGCCATACATGTCGGCGGTATCGAGAAACGTGATCCCAAGCTCGAGCGCCCGATGCAGCGTCGCCACCGACTCCGCATCATCGCCCGGCCCATACGCAAAGCTCATTCCCATACAGCCGAGTCCGAGCCGGCTGACCTCAGGTCCATCACTGCCGAGGATCATCAAATCTCCTTGTTTTCTAGGATTTCGGTGTGTCGCTGCCGGGATATTCGTCCGCTGACGGGTTAATCACGGGCTATCGGGCGAAAAGCCCGGTAGCGGACCCTCCGCGGGTGTGCGGAGGGGGTGGTGCAGGCATGGCTCCGCCGCGCCGAGGGCGTCGTGCGCCGTCAGCGGAGGAGGAGGCAGATCAGGGAGTGCAGGCGCCGCCGTACGTGGTGATCTTGTACTCCGTCAGCGCGAGCGCCGCCGTCATCTCGCTGATTCGGCGCTGGATCATCGCGCGGTGCTCCTGCATGACCGCCAGGCGTTCCGGCTCGGTCTCCGGGCCCTGGTTCACGAGGTCGATGTAGCGGCTGACCGTGGTGATCGGCATGTCCGACAGCCGTAGCCGGGTGACGAAGACGACCCGGGCGAGAGCCTCCCGGCTGTACACCCGGTAGCCGTTGGCGTCTCGGGCGACCTCCACGAGCCCGATCCGTTCGTAGTACCGGAGGGTGTGGGCGGTCAGTCCGGTGACCGCGGCGACCTCGGCGATGCTCAGTTCGTCGGGGAGGTCTTCCGGCAGATCGAGCAGATGCAGCAGTTCCGGATCGAGCGGCGGCAGTTCCGGTGCCTCGTACCGCTCGGCGAGCGCCTGACGTCGGGCGGGGGAGCTGAGGACCCCGGTCGTGTTCATGGTTGAAACGCTACGGCTTAGAGCGCGCTCTAAGGCAACTGTGACGCCCGCCACAGCGGGGTCAGGAAAGCGACTGGCAGTCCTTGCAGGTGCCGAAGATCTCCAGCGTGTGGCTGATGTCGGCAAAGCCGTTCTCGGCCGCGACCTTGTCCGCCCAGCGCTCGACGGCCGGGCCTTCCACCTCGACGGTGCGACCGCAGTTGCGGCAGACCAGGTGGTGGTGGTGTCCCTTCGAGCAACGCCGGTACGCCGTTTCGCCGTCTGCCGTGCGCAGTACGTCGACCTCACGCGAGTCGGCGAGGGCCTGCAGGGTGCGGTAGACAGTGGTCAGACCGACAGCCTCACCCGAACCCCGGAGCTCCTGGTGGATCTCCTGGGCGGTCCGGAAATCGTCGAGGTTGTCGAGCGCCGAAGCGACTGCCGCGCGCTGACGGGTCGAGCGTGTTCCGATGGCCACCGTGCCTCCTGTCATCTCTCGTCACCGCGATTCTCCCCGGTAACACCGCTGTTTTTCACCTTTGAAGACCGTTTCATTCTCTCATCTCTCAGCAAGTCAGTGCTCGTCCCAGTGATCTCCGTGTGCCGCGTGCAGATGCCCGTCGTGGACGTAGTCGACGTGATCGTCGTGTTCCACCTTCGGATGACCACACTCCGGGCTGTGCGCGTGCCCGTGCGACGGACTCACCACATGCGGTGCCGGCGCGGGGATGTCGACCTCCGGCTCCTCATCGGCGAGCGGTGCACTGACAGCCTGGCGGCGGCGGAGCAGCGTGCCGACAGTCGCAGCCACCACGAACCCAGCCAGCGCCAGTACGACGATCGTGGCGCCCGGCGCTACATTCGCGTTGTACGACGTGATGATGCCGGCCAGACACGCCGTCACCCCGATCGCACAAGCAGTGACGAACGTACTGCGGAACGACCGAGTCACCTGCTGCGCAGTAGCAACCGGCACAACCATCAGCGCGCTCACCAGCAGCAGCCCGACTGTCCGCATGGCCACAGTGACAGTCACTGCAGCCATGACCGCGATCAGCAGGTTCAAGAGCTGCACGCGAAGCCCAGTGACTCGAGCGAACTCCTCGTCCTGGCACACCGCGAACAGCTGCGGACCGAGTCCGATCGCGACCACGAGAACGGTCACGGCCAGCCCAACCACGACGTACAGGTCGGTCGGCGACACTGTGGTGAGTGAGCCGAACAGATAGGTGTTCAGCGTTGAAGCGCCCTGCCCGGCCAAGCCGATCAGCAGCACACCGCCCGCTATGCCGCCATAGAAGAGCAGTGCGAGCGCAACATCACCAGACGCCTTCCCGCGAGCCCGGACGAGCTCAATAGCCGTCGCGCCAGCGATAGCAACCAGTACTGCGGTCAGGACCGGCGCCGTACCGGTCAGCAGACCCAGGGCCACACCGGTGATCGCGATGTGGCCGATGCCGTCGCCCATCAGCGAAAGCCGCCGCTGGACCAGGTACGTGCCGATCGCCGGCGCCGACAACCCGGTCAGCAACCCGGCGATCAGCGCCCGCTGCATGAACTCGAGCTGGAACATCGTCACGACAGCCACCCCGGCTCGTCATCCGCGCTGTGCGGGTGGACATGGGCATGCGTCTGGGAGGCGTGCGGCGGTCCGTCGTACACGATCCGGCCGCGGCGCAGTACGACGGAGCGGTCGATCAGGGCGTCCATCGGACCGAGATCGTGGCTGACCATCACGACGGTGCTGCCGCCGGCGACCCGTTCGCGGATCGCGTCCGCGAAGATCGCCTGGCTGGCCAGGTCGACCCCGGCCGTCGGCTCGTCGAGGATCAGCAGGTCGGGATCCGACACGAGCGCCCGCGCGATCAGTACGCGCTGCTGCTGCCCGCCGGACAGCTCGGCGACCCCATCCTTGCGGCGGTCGGCCATGTCCACGAGCTCCAACGCCTGCTCCACCGCCGCACGGTCGGCCGCCTTCAGCGGGCGGAACAACCGCCGCCGAGACAGCAACCCGGACGACACGACTTCATACACAGTGGCCGGTACGCCGCCCGCTGCGGTGATCCGCTGCGGTACGTAACCGACGCGCTGCCACTGGCGGAACCGCGGCACCGGCGTACCGAAGAGTTGCACCTCGCCGCGAGCGGCCGGGAGCAGGCCGACGATGGTCCGGATCAGCGTGGACTTGCCGGAGCCGTTGGTGCCGAGGACGGCCACGACCTCGCCTTGGCGGATCTGGAGGTCGACGCCCCGTAGTACGAGACGACCGCCCAGGTCGACCGAGAGATCGGTGACCTGGACGGCCGGGTGCTGTTCTGGGAGGGTGTCACGCGCAGCTGTTCGCCTTCCGGAGCTCCTGCAGGTTCGCCCGCATCAGCGAGAGGTAGGTCTCCTGGGAGTTCGCGTCCGAGAGCCCTTCGATCGGGCTCAGGACAGCGGTCTTGACGTGGACGTCGCGGGCGATCGACTCGGCCACCTTCGGGCTGACGAGCTCCTCGTAGAAGATCGTGGACACCTTCTGGTCGCGCACGATGTCCTGGACCTCCCTGATCCGCTGCGGGGTCGGCTCGGCGTCCGGGGTGAACCCGGCGATTCCGACCATCTGCAGACCGTACCGCTTCGCGAGGTACGCGAAGGCCTGGTGGCTCGTCACGAACGTCTTGAGTTTGCAGTTCGCCAGACCGGTCTTGAAGTCGTTGTCGAGCTTGGTGACGTCGGTCAGCATCCCGGCCGACGCGCTGCCGTGTAGCCGTCCGCGTTCGCGGGTCGATCTCGACCAGCTTGTCGGTGATCGCCTTGACGACATCGGCGTACCGGACCGGGTCGAGCCAGAAGTGCGGGTCGAGGGCGTCCTCGGAGTACGCCGCCGGCTTGACTCGCGGGGGCCGCGCCGTCCTCGGGGTGCTCCTCGAAGTCCGCGCCGGTGGCCTCCAGCTGACGCCGCGGAGGCCACGTCGAAGGCGGACTTCTTGGCGTTCTGGTCGACCGCCTCGTCGACGGCGGGCTGGAGGTTGCCCTCGAACAGGACCAGCTTGGCCTGCGCGATGTGGCCGACCTGCTTCGGCGTGAGCTCCAGGTCGTGCGGCTCGACGCCGGGCGCGGTCAGCGTGGTCACGTGGACGGCGTCGCCGCCGACCGTCTTGGCGATGAACTCCAGCGGGTAGAACGATGCGACCACGTTCAGCTTGTCGCCGCTGCCGGCCGGGTCGTCGGCAGCCGAGGTGCCGCAACCTGCGAGAGTGACGACCGCGGCCGCGGCGATGCCGGCGGCGAGCGGTGCGTAGAACTGGGTCTCATGACAATCATTTTCATTTAATTGGTGATGGTTGTCAAAACAGGGAGAGTGAACGGATGCCGAGGCGGAACGTGGGACGCAGGCGGGCCGACAGTAAGCCGAACCGCCGCGGCCGGATCGAAATTCCGTCCGGGGCACGGTCATGGGCACGGTCACTGCGGCGCGGGCGAGGCACGTGGTCGATACCTCGGTCGTCGATTCGGACGCGATCGTGGCCCGGCGGGTCCGGATCGTGGTGGCTGCGTTCCTGATCCCGCTGATCGCGGCGGCGGTGATCGCGATGATCATCCTGTGGCCGGGCGGCGACCTGAAGGTCCCTGCCGCTCAGACGCAGGGCGCGCGCGGCACGGTGACCAAGATTGCGCCGTGCCCGGAGACTCCTGCCGACTGTGACGAGGCGACCGTCCATCTGACCGATACGCCCGGCCTGAACGACAAGGGGCTGGATGTGCCGGTCCAGGTGCCGAAGGCCACCCAGGTGGCGCTTCCGGTCAAGGTCGGAAATCACCTGCTGCTGAACGTGAAGCCGGGTGACCCGCTCAATACGCGGTACGACTATGTCGATCACGACCGGAAGGTGCCGATGCTCTGGCTGGCGGGCATCTTCGCCGTGGCGGTGATCGCGCTGTCGCGGTGGCGGGGTGTGTCGGCGCTGATCGCTCTGGGTGTGACGGCGGTGACGCTGACCCAGTTCATCCTGCCGGCGATCGTGAAGGGGTCGAATCCGCTCCTGGTCGCGGTGGTCGGCGGCTCGGTGATCATGGTCATCGCACTCTTCCTTACGCACGGGGTGAATGCCCAGTCCTCGGTCGCGCTGGCCGGGACGATCTCCGCGCTCGCGCTGACCGCCTTCCTCGGCTGGTTCTTCGTCAAGGTCAGTGCGTTCAGCGGTCTGGCGAGTGAGGGCGCCTCGTCGATCCATGGACTGGTGCCGGGGATCGATCTGCCCGGGGTGCTCGTCGCCGGGATCGTGATCGGAGCGCTCGGCGTACTGGATGACGTGACGGTGACCCAGGCGAGCGCCGTCTGGGAGTTGTCGGCTGCCAATCCGTCGGCGGGCCGGTCCGCGCTGATCGGTGCGGGGCTGCGCATCGGTCGTGCGCACGTCGCCTCGGTGGTGAACACGCTCGTGCTCGCGTACGCCGGGGCGGCGCTGCCACTGCTGATGGTCTTCGCGATCGGCGGGGTGTCGAGCGGCTATGTGGTGACGACCGAGATCGTGGCGTGGAAGTCGTCCGAGGTCTGGTCGGGAGTTTGGGGATCATCGCGGCCGTCCCGTTGACGACGGCGCTGGCCGCAATGGCTGTCGCCGATCGGTCCCGCGATCTGGTCGCCGAGGCCGAACACCTTACTGGCACAGGAGATTCTCCCGTCGAGGCGTAATCCTCCACGGTTCGGAGTTTGCGTGGGAACTGTCCAGATGTTCCCGGAATCTGTCGGGGAGTTCTTCCCAAGAGGTCCGATGTCGATCTAGAGTTCCCTGCAGTCACGGAAGGTCCGCCCAAGATTACCTTCCGTGGCCGTTGAGCGTGAGGAGCAACGGATGCGTCGTCGCGTTGGGGTCTGGTTGTTCGGAGCCAGGGGATCGGTCGCCACCACGACCATCGCCGGAGCCGCCGCTTTAGCCTCATGGCGCCCCGCCCGCCGGCGTCGTGACGGAGTTGCCCGACTTCGCCGGCGCCGGCCTGGTGCCGACCGACCAGCTGGTCTTCGGCGGCCACGACGTGGTCGACACCCCACTGACCAAACAGGTCGAACGCCTGGTCGCCGGGGGAGTGCTCCCACCCGGCCTCCACGCCCTGATCGCCGCCGAGCTGGCCGAAGCCGAACGCAACATCACCATCCTCCCCGAGGGCGGCACCCCCCACGACCGCCTCCACCGCATAGCCGAAGACATCAAAGCCTTCCGCCTCCGCAACGACCTCCACCACGTAGTAACCATCAACGTCGCCTCCACCGAACCCCCTTACTCACCCCACCGACGCCCTACACCGACCTTCAAACCCTCCGTACGACGCTGAACGGCCGACCCCGGCGAGGCCGGGAGGACGCGAGGCACTGAGGCGGGGCGGAGGCGACGGCGACGCAGGCCGACCGAGCGACCGGCGACGCGAGGACCCGGCAGACGTGCCGCGCAGGCGTTGCCGGCCAGCTCACTTGGCTGCGCTGGGGGCGTTCGAGGCGGGGGCGGCGTATGTGGACTTCACGCCGTCGACCTCGATCCGGCCCCAGGCTGTGCGGGACTGGGCCGTGGAGAGGGGAATGCCGTACGGCGGGCAGGACGCGAAGACCGGCGAGACGCTGGTGAAGAGCGTGCTGGCGCCGATGTTCTCCACGAGGGCGCTCCCCGTCCACGCCTGGTCCGGCACGAACCTGCTCGGCGGTGGCGACGGCGCAACTCTCGCCGATCCGCGCGCCGCCGAGTCGAAGAGCATCTCCAAGGAGCGCGCCCTCTCCGAGCTGCTCGGCGACGATCCCGGCGAAGTGCACATCGACTACGTGGACCCGATGGGCGACTGGAAGACCGCCTGGGACCACGTGATGTTCTCCGGCTTCCTCGGCGTACGGATGACACTGCAATTCACCTGGCAAGGCTGCGACTCAGCTCTGGCCGCACCGCTCGTGCTGGACCTCGCTCGTCTCTCCGCACTGGCGCTCGACCGAACCACGTCGGCGCGATGCCGTTCCTCGGCTTCTACTTCAAGGACCCGATCGAGTCCACGCGAACACGCCTTACCAGGCAGTACGACGCTCTAGTCGCCTGGGTGCAAGTCATGCTGAAGATCGAGCCGGGTCACCCCGCAGATCTGCGCGCCGTGCCCCCGCCCTGGGGATCTGGCCGAACTGGTCCGGGCCCCCGCCGCCCTGACTGTCCCAGGCGACGTCCTCGCCGGAGCTGTTGCTGCAGGCAACGGATGCCCAGGTCGCCTGGTAGGGCTCTCCGCATCCTCCGTCTGCATCTACTGGGCAGGCATGGCACTCAACGACTGGGCCGACCGCGAGGTAGACGCAGTAGAGCGCCCCGAACGCCCCATCCCCTCCGGCCGAGTCACCCCGAATACAGCCTTCGGCCTAGCAGCAGCCCTAACTACAGCCGGCCTAGCCCTAGCCGCAGCAACAGGAGGCCGCTCCAGCCTTCCGTACGTCGGCAGCCCTAGCCGCCACCGCGTGGACCTACGACCTAGGAGCCAAGAACACCCCCGCCGGCCCAGCCTTCATGGCAGCAGCCCGCTCCCTAGACGTACTGGTCGGAGCTGGCAACAACCGCCGAGCCGCCTGGGCCCCCGCCCTAGCTGTAGGCACCCACATCCTCGGAGTAACAGCCATGTCCCGAGGCGAAGTCCACGGCAGTACCGCCTCTCCCTGCACGTTCTGCGCTTGTCGCGACGGCTGGCGATCACCGCGGCGACAGCAAGTACGACAGAGGCATGCGCTGACTAGCGGCTCTTGCTGGGTTGTTTGCTCGGGCGGTGGGACCGGCGCAGGTGGCTGCGGCGCGGGAGCCGTCTGGGGCCGAAGTTGCGGAAGGCTGTGGGGGCTGGGATTCATGGGCTGGTGCCGTTGCAGGCGGCTTGGTGTGCGCGGGCTGGGGCGCCGGGATTGGGGGCGGCTCTGGTTGCGGCGTTGCCGTTGGCCAAGGCGTTGGCGCGGAAGGTTTCGCCGACATGAGGCTCGGATATGGGACGAACGGGTTCGCCAATCATCGGCTGCCTGATGCGCTGGCGGTCATCGCCGAGCTCGGGTACGACGGGGTTGCGCTGACGCTTGACCACAATCACCTCGACCCGTTCGGGCCGGACCTGCGGGAGCGCACGGCCGAGGTCGGGCGACTGCTCACGCAGTACGGGCTGAGTGTGGTGATCGAGACGGGCGCGCGGTACATCCTCGACCCGTACGCAAGCACGAGCCGACGCTGCTGCACACCGACGGCGCGGAGTGGCGGATCGCCTTGCTGGAAAGGGCGATCGAGGTCGCCGCCGACCTCGGTGCGGACGCGGTCTCGTTCTGGTCGGGCACGCTGCCCGCTGACGTCTCGCCCGATCTCGGCTGGCAACGGCTGGTCGCCAATTGCAGCCAACTAGTCGCGTACGCCGCCGACCGAGGCGTCCAACTCGGCCTCGAACCAGAGCCAGGCATGCTCGTCGACGACCTCGCCGGCTACCTCAAACTCCAGGCCGAAGTCGGCAGCGACGTCCTCGGCCTCACCCTCGACATCGGCCACCTCGTCTGCAACGAACCACAACCCCCAGCCGCCTGCATCGCGACCGGAGCCCCCCACCTCGTCAACGTCCAGATCGACGACATGCGCCGCGGCATCCACGAACACCTAGAATTCGGCACCGGCGAAGTCGACTTCCCCGCGGTCTTCCAGGCCCTGAACGACATCCAGTACGCCGGCCTGGTAGCCGTAGAACTCCCACGCCACTCCCACTCCGCCCCCACCACAGCCCGCGACTCCCTCGCCTTCCTCCGCAACCTCACCCCCTCACCCCAGCCCTCCACTTCACCCGCCGCGCCACCCACCGTCGCGTCCTCGCGTTCCCACCCCGGGTTGTCGCCGTGACGCGGCTCGCGGGGGCGGAGCTCGAGCTTCCTCCGGAAGCCGCCGCGTGGCTTGCCGAAGTTCGCAGTCAGCCGCTCGCCGAAGTCTTTCCTGCTGTCGCCCGCAAGGTTGGCCGGGCTGGAGCTCAGCGCCTGGATGGACGACTGACCAGGCTGTTCGTGCGCTGCTGCTCGTCGGCGTGTCGGCTGACGAAGTACTGAAGGTTTATCGGTACGGCGACGCTGCGGAGAAGCAGGCTGTCCTTCAAGCGCTGTCGCTGGATGAGGTCTCGATAGGCCTCGGTGACCAAGCGCTGACGATCGTCGAGGATGCGATTCGCACCAACGACCAGCGGTTGCTGGCAGCCGCGCTTGGACCCTACGCGACGACCTGGTTGCCGCAGGCAAGTTTCCGGCAGGCCGTGCTGAAGTGTGTCTTCGCCGGCGTTCCGCTGGACAAGGTCGACGGACTCCCGGAGCGAGCCGACGACGAATTGATCCGGATGATGACCGACTTCGCCGCCGAACGCGCCGCCGCCGGCCGGGAGATCCCGAAAGACCTCGAGCCGTATCTCACCGCATCCTCGCCCAGGAGAGGTGTTTGACCATGCGCATCTTCGATCCGCACATCCACATGAGCTCGCGTACGACCGACGACTACGCGGCGATGGCCGCGCACGGCGTACAGGCGCTGGTCGAGCCCGCGTTCTGGCTGGGACAGCCGCGGACGAGTGTCGGCTCGTTCGAGGACTACTTCGACTCGCTCGATCGGCTGGGAGCCGTTCCGCGCTTCGCAGTACGGGATCAAGCACCACTGCACGATCGCGCTGAACCCGAAGGAGGCCAACGACCCGCGCTGCCGGGACGTCCTCGACGTCCTGCCGCGCTACCTCGCGAAGGACGGCGTCGTCGCGGTCGGCGAGGTCGGGTACGACTCGATGACGCCGGCCGAGGACGAGGTGTTCGCCGCGCAACTCGAGCTCGCCAAGCGGTTCGAGCTGCCGGTCCTCGTCCACACGCCGCACCGCGACAAGGCCGCCGGTACCACTCGCACGCTCGACGTGGTGAAGGAGTCGGGACTCGCGCCGGAGCTCGTCGTGGTCGACCACCTCAACGAGGTGACCGTCAAGGAGGTCGCCGACTCCGGCTGCTGGATGGGCTTCTCGATCTACCCGGACACGAAGATGGATCCGGACCGGATGGTGGTGATCCTGCAGCAGTTCGGCACCGAGCGGATCCTGGTCAACTCGGCCGCCGATTGGGGCAAGTCCGACCCGCTGCGGACGTACGCGACCGGCCAGGCGATGCTCGCGGCCGGCTTCACCGCCGACGATGTCGACCAGGTGCTCTGGCGCAACCCGGTCGCCTTCTACGGCCAATCCGGCCGGCTCGACCTGGCAACGACCGAGGTAGCGGAGACCTTCGCGGGGAACTCGATCCTGCGCGGAGCACGGTCATGAGGTTCCGCCATCCCGACGGCTCGACCGTCCACCTCGCGTACTGCACCAACGTCCACCCCGCCGAAGACCTCGAAGGCGTGATCGCCCAACTCGAAGGCTGTTCCGCCGCTCGTCCGCAAACGACCTGAAGGTCCCGGTCCTCGGCGTCGGCCTCTGGCTCGCGAACACCCTCGCCGAGCGATTGGCGAACTCGCCGGTCGCCCTCGGCAGGCTCGCCCGGGCCCTCGACCGCAACGGGCTAGAGGTCGTGACACTGAACGGCTTCCCGTACGCCGGGTTCCACGATCGCGTCGTCGGCAAGAAGGTGTACCAGCCGGACTGGACCGAGTCGGCCCGACTGCACTACACGCTCGACCTGGTGAAGGTGCTGAGCGAACTGATGCCCGCCGACGCGGCGTACGGATCGATCTCCACGCTGCCACTGGCCTGGCGTACGCCGTGGACCCGCAGCCGCGACGCCCAGGCGCGCCAGGCATTCGACAAACTCGATGACCATCTCGCCCGGGTCCGGACGAGAACCGGCCGCCAGATCCGCGTCGCCATAGAACCCGAACCGGGCTGTGTCCTCGAGATGGTCGACCAGGCCGCCAACTGGCTCATCCCGTACGGCGAGGCGGGCGCGGTCGGGATCTGCCTGGACACGTGTCATCTGGCGGTCCAATTCGAAGAGCCGGCCAAGTCGTTCGCCGTACTGGCCGACGCGAAGGTGCCGATCGTGAAGAGCCAGGTCTCGGCCGCCCTGCACGTCGCCGAACCGTGGGACCCGAAGGCGCGCGAACTGCTGACCGAGTTCGCCGAGCCGAAGTTCCTGCACCAGACGCGCGAGTACGGCGGACCGGGTGTCGACAACCTGGACCTCATCGGGGAGCTGTCTGGGCACGCTTCCTGGCGAGTCCATTTCCACGTCCCCGTGCATGCCGCGCCGCGACCACCGCTGACCAGTACGACCGGACGTCCTCGAAGAGAGCCTGCAGCATCTCGTCGGTGGACCGCACCCGCTCACGCATCACCTCGAGTCGGAGACCTACACCTGGTCCGTCCTCCCGAAGGCTCCGAAAGGCCAGGAGGAACTAGCCGAAGGCATCGCCGGCGAGCTCGGCTGGCTCCGCGACCGCCTGGTCGGCCTAGGCCTGACCCCGCTCTGACCTACCCGGCACACACCCTAGCGCCAGCCCTACTCCACCCCCGCCCGACACCCACCACCAGCACCCGCGCGCGCCCCGCCCCACGCCAGCGCCTTCCCTCACCCAGCAATGTTCCGGAGGAGATCTGATGACTCAGCAAGTAGTCGTGATCGATGTCGTCGGCCTCACTCCACGGTTGCTCCGGAAGATGCCGCGCCTCCGGTCCCTTCCGTTGGCCCGTGAACTCTGGGCGGTCCTCCCAGCGGTGACCTGTTCAGCGCAGGCGACCTTCCTCACCGGCAAGCTCCCGACCGATCACGGCATCGTCGGCAACGGCTGGTACTTCCGGGATCTCGGCGAAGTCTTCCTCTGGCGGCAGCACAACCAGCTGGTGCAAGGGGAGAAGGTCTGGGACATCGCGCGCCGCAGCAACCCGTCGTACAAGGTGGCGAACGTCTGCTGGTGGTACGCGATGGGCGCCGAGACCGACCTCCTCGTCACGCCGCGCGCCGATCTACTACGCCGACGGCCGCAAGGCGCCCGACTGCTACACGCAGGCCGGTCGAGCTGCACGACCGGCTGACAAGCACCCTCGGATCCTTCCCGCTGTTCAACTATTGGGGGCCAACAGCAAGCATCAAGTCGAGCAAATGGATCGTTGCCGCCTCGCGCCAGATCCTTGCCGAGGACAACCCAGATCTGCTGCTCACCTACGTCCCGCACCTCGACTACGACCTCCAGCGGTACGGCGCGTCGTCGGTCCAGGCGACCCGCGCCGCGATCGAACTCGACGCCGTCCTCGCACCCGCTGCTCGACGACGCCGAGGCCCGGGGCGCGACGGTGATCGTGCTGTCGGAGTACGGCATCACCGATGTCGAGAAGCCGGTCGACATCAATCGCGTGCTCCGAAGCGAAGGGCTCCTCGAAGTCCACACGCAGGACGGGATGGAGTACCTCGACCCGTGGACCTCGAGAGCGTTCGCGGTCGCGGATCATCAGATCGCCCATGTCTACGTGAAGGATCCAGCCGATCTCGATGCCGTGGGCAAGCTTCTGCAGGGAGTCGACGGCGTCGCCGAGGTACTAGATGCCGAGGGCAAGAAGGCGCACGGACTGGACCACGAGCGCGCCGGTGAGCTGGTCGTCCGTCGCCGAGCCGGACTCGTGGTTCACCTATTACTACTGGCTGGACGACGCTCAAGCCCCAGACTTCGCAAGGGGTGTGGAGATCCACCGCAAGCCCGGCTACGACCCGGCAGAGCTGTTCTTCGATCCAGCCGACCGCTTCGTCAAGCCGCGGGCCGCGTCGTACCTGCTGCAGCAAGAAGCTCGGCCTCCGCTACGCGATGCAGGTGGTCCCGCTCGACCCGTCGATCGTCCGGGGCTCGCACGGCCGGTTGCCGGCGTCGCCTGAAGACGGCCCCGTCTTCCTCAGCTCGGATCCGACCCTTGCACCCGAGGGAACAGTCGCGCCAACCGAAGTACGGGACCTTCTTCTGAAGGCTTCTAAGCTGATTCCCGAATGACCAGCTCGGTGGGCAGGATGACCGAGTCGGCGTTGCCGTTGGCAAGCAGTTCGAGCAGCAGGCGGGTGGTTCCGGCGGCCTGCTCGCCCATCGGGCTGCGGACCGTGGTCAGCGGGGGAGCGGTGTAGAGCGCGGCCTCGATGTCGTCGAACCCGACCACGGCAACGTCGTCGGGCACCCGCCGACCGGCTTCGCGCAAGCGTGCGCAGCGCGCCGATCGCCATCAGATCGTTGGCCGCGAACACGGCGTCGAGCTGCGGATCGTCGTCCAGCAGCTGCCGCATCGCCTCGGCGCCGGAGATCCGGGTGAAGTCGCCGAGGGCAACGATCGACCGTCGCCCGGTGTCCTTGCAGCGTTCGCCGGTACGCCGTCAGGCGATCCTGCGCGGCAGTCATGTCCAGCGGCCCGGAGATGGTCGCGATCCGCTGCCGGCCCTGGTCGAGCAGGTGCTGCACGGCCTTGGTCGCGCCGCCGAGGTTGTCGTTGTCGACCCACGGCATCAGCCCCGGCGTAGCCAGCCGGCCGTGCGACACGATCGGCAACCCGGTCCGCGCCAGTACGGCGGGCAGTGGGTCGGCGCCGTCCATCGAGACCAGCATCGCGCCGTCGACGTGCCCGGCGGCCAGGTACTGCTCGACGCGGCGACGACTCTCGTCGGATCCCGCGAGCACGAGCGAGACCTGCTTGCCGGCGGCCTCGAGCTCGCGGCTGGCGGCGCGGACGACCATCGCGAACATCGGGTCGTCGGAGACCAGACCGGCCGGCGGGATCGGAGACGATGATCGCGATCGTGTTGGTCTTCTGGGTGACCAGGTTGCGGGCCGCGCCGTTCGGCACGTAGCCGAGCTCGGTGACCGCGGCCATCACGATCTGCCGGATCTCCGGCGCGACCGTCGGCTCGCCGTTGATCACCCGGGACACGCTCGACTTCGACACCCCGGCCCGGGCCGCGACGGCATGCAGGGTCGGACGTCTCACGCGTACCCCCTCGGCCAGTGGGGAGCGTTCCCCAAGCATGAGCATCCCGGCGGTTCCGGAACCTTGTCAAGCGGCTGCGAAAGTTGCGCGAGGTTACGCCGATGACCGAAGTCTTGACACCGTTCCCTGAGCAGGCAACTCTCAGGCCTAGGGAACGTTCCCCGACCGTCCTGCCCGCCCCTGGAGATGCCCATGCAGCAATTCCTCGACCCCTGCCCACCGCCCTCCAGACACCCGTCGCCGTCGCCTCAAGGCCGCCACCCTCCTCGCGGTCGCGACCAGTTTCGTCGCCGCCCTGCTCGTCGCCCGCCCGCCGACGCCGCCGACTCGCTGCTGTCCCAAGGCAAGACCGCCACCGCGTCGTCCGCCGAGAACGTCGCCTTCCCCGCCTCCGCCGCCGTCGACGGCGACCCCGGCACCCGCTGGTCGAGCGCGTTCGGCGACCCGCAGTGGATCCAGGTCGACCTCGGCCAGACCGCCACCGTCAGCCAGGTCGCAGCTCAGCTGGGAGGCGGCGTACGCGACGGCCTTCCAGCTGCAGACCTCCGCCGACGGCAACAACTGGTCCTCGATCTACAGCACCACCACCGGTGCCGGCGGCAACCAGACGCTGAACGTCACCGGCACCGGCCGCTACGTCCGCCTGCTCAGCACGCCAGCGCGCCACCCAGTGGGGCTACTCGCTCTGGGAGTTCCAGGTCTTCGGTACCACGGCGGCGGTACCGGCCCCGGCCCGGGCAGCAAGCTGCTGTCGTACAACAAGCCGGCGTCGGCCTCGACGCAGCAGAACGACGGCAACTGCTACGAGTGCACGCCGGCCAGGGCGTTCGACCTCGACCCGGCCAGCCGCTGGGCGACCGCGACCGACTACCGGCTGGGTCGACCCGGGCTGGATCTACGTCGACCTCGGCGCCACCGCCCAGATCGACAAGGTCGATCCTGCAGTGGGACCCGGCCTCGGCGAAGGCGTACCAGATCCAGGTCTCGCAACGACGCGAACAACTGGACCCCGATCTACTCCACCACCACCGGCACGGGCTTCAAGGAGACGCTGAACGTCACCGGCACCGGCCGCTACGTCCGGATGTACGGCACGCAGCGCAACACGCCGTACGGGTACTCGCTGTGGGAGTTCCAGGTCTACGGCACCGGCGGCGCACCGAACACCCCGCCGACCCCGCCGGCCGACCCGGCGAACCCGCCGCAGCTGGTCTGGTCCGACGAGTTCAACGACCGCGGCCGGCACCAAGCCCGACGCCGCAAGTGGACGCGCCGACCCGGGCACCGGCCAGAACGGCGAGCTGCAGGTACTACACCGAACAACAACAACGCCCAGACCGACGGCCAGGGCAACCTGGTCATCGAGGCCCGTCATGAGGTGACCCCGGATCGGCCTGCCCGATCGACCCGGTGAGCGGCAGCGGGACCTGCCAGTACACGTCGGCCCGGATGAACACCGGCACGCAAGTTCGACACGACGTACGGCCGGGTCGAGGCCCGGATCAAGGTGCCCAAGGGCAACGGCCTGTGGCCCGCGTTCTGGATGATGGGCGCCGACTTCCTGACCGGTCGCCCGTGGCCGTACAACGGCGAGATCGACATCATGGAGGTCCTCGGCCGCGAGACCACCAAGGGCTACTCGACGCTGCACGCGCCGGCGTACAACGGCGCCGGCGGGTACGGCGGTACGTACGGCCTGCCGGGTGGCGCGGACTTCGCGAACGACTTCCACACCTGGACGTGCTCTGGAACAGCAAGGGCATCACCTACCAGGTCGACGGCACGCACGGTCTTCTCCGTCGACAAGGCCCAGCTCGAGGCGACCCGCGGTCCGTGGATCTTCGACCACCCGTTCTACCTGATCCTCAACCTGGCCGTCGGCGGCGACTTCCCCGGCCCGCCGAACGCCGCGACGCCGTTCCCGTCCCGGATGCTCGTCGACTACGTGCGCGTCTACCAGTGAAGGGCTGCGCGGGTCTCCGCCGCAGCATCCTCGCTGGTCGGACCTTGCTCGGGCTGCTCGGTCGCCTATCTGGTGACGCACCGAGTCAGTCGGCGCAGGCAGCCGAAACCCTGCTGTCCCAGGGCCGTCCGGCCGCTCGCCTCGTCGGCCGAGAGCGCTGCCTTCCCGGCCGCCGCCGCCGTCGACGGCAACAACGGCACCCGCTGGGCGAGCAGCTTCACCGACAACCAGTGGCTGCAGGTCGACCTCGGTTCGACCGCAGACCTTCAACCGGGTCGCTGCTGCGCTGGGAGGCCGCGTACGCGCGGGGCTTCCAGCTCCAGACCTCGGACGACGGCAACCAGCTGGACCACGGTCCACACCACCACGACCGGCACCGGCGGCGAGCAGACCCTCGCCGTCACCGGCACCGGCCGGTACGTCCGGGTGCTGGCCACCGCAGCGGGCCACCCAGTGGGGCGTCTCGCTGTTCGAGTTCCAGGTGTACGGCGGTGACGGCCGACCGTGCGGCCCGATCGTGCCGCGGTCGCGGAGTTCCTCGCCGACTGCCCGTACACGCACCGGCTGCCCGACGACCCGATCGTGTTCCCGAACATGCCCGGGCGCCTCGCACATGCACAGCTTCTTCGGCGCGACCGTGACCAACGCGAACACGACCGTGCAACGACCTGGTCAACTCGCCGACGTCAATGCAACCCGGCCGAGGACAAGTCGTCGTACTGGGTGCCGACGCTCTACAACAACAACCAGCCGGTCGAGCCGACCGGGGCACCTTCTACTACCTGGGCGAGGGTGTCCGCGACGACGTGATCGCGCAGACCCAGCCGCTGCCGTTCGGGCTGCGGATCGTGGCCGGCAACGCGAAGGCGACCGGGCCGAACGACAACACCATCTCCCGCTGGTCCTGCCTGCACGCCGGTGACGCCGGCGCCGGCGCACGACTTCATCAACTGCCCGGCCGGCTCGATGCTGGAGTCCTACCTCGACTTCCCGCAGTGCTGGAACGGCCGCGACCTCGACTCGCCGGACCACAAGAGCCACATGGCCTACCCGGTCAACGGCGACTGCCCGGCCAGCCACCCGGTCGCCGGTGCCGAAGCTGCGCCAGGTCACTGCGCTACCCGGTGAACGGCCCGACCGGCCGGCTTCCGGCTGGCCTCCGGTGGCGGGTTCACCATGCACGGCGACTTCTTCAACGCCTGGCCGGTCGGCCGAGATGGCCCGCCGCGTCAACGACTGCATCCGCCCGATCATCAAGTGCGGAGCCAACGGCCATCCGTAGGCTGCCCTGACCGCCGGGCGGGTTCCCCGTCCCAGAACCCGCCCGGCCTCCATACCCTTGTTCCAAAAGGAGTCTGCGCCGATCGAGAGCTCTACGCAGTAGTCGCCCTGCTCCTGAGCGGGCCCGCTCGCCGCCTGCTGGCGCCTGCCACCGCCACCCCCACCGCCCAGCGCCGTCGTACAGACCGACCCGTCCTTCAACCCCACCGACCTGGCCTGGATCGAACTCATGATCCCCATGGACGAACAACTCCTCCGAGTCCTCGCGACAGCGCAGAAACAAGCCACCACCCCCGCCCTCCGCACCTTCGCCACTTCCATGACCACCGGCCACCAAACCGAGCTGACCCAACTCATCGCCCTAAGAACCCGTGCCAGAGCCTCCCACCGCCAACCAGCACGAGGGCCACGACATGCCCGGCATGATGACCGAACCCGAAGTAGTTGCCCTAGGCAACACCACCGGCCCCGCCTTCGACCAACTCCTCACCAAGAACCTCAAAGAACACCTGGAACAATCAATCGTCATCGCCCGAAGCATCCGCACCGCCGGCCAAGACCCCGCAGTCAAAAAACTAGCCGCCTCCATAGAACAATCCCGAGCCACCCAGCTACAACACCTGACCGTCCTCTAACGCAGCTGTCCGCTCTCTGCGGGGGCGATCCTCGTTACCTGGAAAGAAGTTTGCACATACGGCTAATAGTTTTCAGCTAAGGAGGTCGGCGACGGCGCTGCTCGCGATACTGATCGTCCTACTCCGGGGCGAACAGTTCCGAGCACCACCGGCGGCCTCGGCGTACCGACGAACATGAGGTGTCCCCAATACCGCCCCACCTGAGCGTGACCCCGCCCCACCCCCCGCCAACACCTCATGTCCGTCGGTACGGCCCGTCTCGCTCCGCCGGGTTCCCCACTCTTCAAGCGCTCACCCCCTCCTGACGTGGTCCCCGCACTGCCAGACCAATGGGGCAACCACGCGACGAGCGGGTGGGCCGCTACTTCACCCCTGCGGTCCGCCCTCGAGGAGGGGGCCGGTGCGGGCAGGTCAGAGTGGTTTGCGGGCGGGTGGTTCGGATGGGGTAGATCTGGCGGATGCCCTTGTGGACAAGGCGTCGATACGAGCCCAGGAGTTGGACTGTTGGCGTGGGAGCATCGGTTGCATGGGGCGGACTACCTACTACATCTTTCTAGTCTCGATGGATTCGTGGCAGGCGAGGACGACTCGTTGGACTGGCTCTACGAGTTGGACCCTGCGGACCAGGACTTCTCGGAGTTCCTGAACGGCGTCGGCGCCTTCGCGATGACACCTTCATCGCAGGTGGCGGTTCTCTGGCAACCGCGTTCGCCGAAGCCGGGCTGCTCGACCGCATCGTGGTCGGCATGGTGCCGGTCGTGCTCACCAGAGGGAAGCCGCTGCTGACCGGCCGGCTGACCTCCGAGCAACTCCAGCTGACCAGCATCGAGCAGCGCGGCCAGGTCGCCACCTGAGCTACGACCTGATCAAGTCGAAGTAGTCGGGGAGTGGTAGGGAGTCGAGGGCCTTGCCTACTCCGTTGGTGGACCAGATCTTGCGTTGGAGCCAAGCCGGCAGGTGGGGGATGACGGCAAAGGCGGTGGGTACTGCGCGGAGTGCGAAGGCGTTGCCGGGGATGATCGACTTCATCATCGTCGGGGCGAGGGCGCGACTCCGGTTGACGAGGTCGCGGACCTTGCGCTCGTAGTTCCGCAAACCTGATTGCAGGTCGCCGCGAGCCGCCGCGAGTTCGCCTGCCAGCACGTACGCCGTCACGATCGCCAAGCTGGTGCCGCCGCCAACAGCCGGGCCGGGGCAGTAGCCCGCATCCCCGACCAGGCCGATCAGCCCGCGTTGCCAGCTGTCCAGCGTGATCTGCGAGATCGAGTCGAAGTAGAAGTCGTCAGCCGCATCCAGGTGCTTCAGAAGGCGCGGTGCTTCCCAGCCGTAATCCCGGAACTCATCAGCAATGATCCGCTTCTGCTGCTCGACATCACGGTAGTCATAGGACAGCTCCTCCGCCCGGTAGAACATGAAGCAAGCCCGAGCCTGCCCAGTCTGATGTACGCCGTACGTGCTAGCGATCCGCCCGACCTTCATATGCACCAGCATCCGATTGCCCAGCGCCAACTCATCAGGCATCGAGAACACCGCGAGGTACCCGCCGAGCGGTCGCCGCATCGACTCCTCAGGCCCGAACGCGAGCCGTCGGACCATCGAGTGCATCCCGTCCGCACCGATGACGAGATCGAATCGCCGTGGCTCACCCCGTTCGAAGGTGACGTCCACCCCTTCGCCGTCGTCGGTCAGCGACGCGATCGAGTCCCCGAAGACGTACTCGACCCGCTCGCGCGTGGCGTCGTACAGAAGCTTCGTGAGCTCGCCGCGGAGGATCTCGACGTGTTGCCGCGAAATCCCGGCCACGAACTTGTCCAGGTCGACCGCGATCGGCCGCTTGCCGTCGCGGTACAGGGTCAGGTCCGTCGTCCGGGTCCGCGCCGCGTAGACGGCCTCGCCGAGGCCCATCCGCTCAGCAACTTCGACACCGGAACCGAACAGGTCGACCGCGTGCCCACCGAGCCCGTGCCGCAGCTCGGGCGTGCGCTCGACGATCGTGACGCTCGAATCCGTACCGGTCCAGCCAGTACGCGAGCACCGGCCCCGCCACGCTCGCACCGGAGATCAGCACCCTCTGCACAGCGCACCCCCACCGAAGAGAAGTTTGTTTACTTAACGGAAGGTAAGACAACGATCGAGGCGCTGTCAATGGCTTACTTACCGGAAGGTCAGCTAAGCTCCGGGGCATGCCGAGAGCGCGCAGCGGGGACACCAAGGCGAGGATCCAGGAGGCTGCTCTGGACCTGTTCGTCACCAAGGGGACGCAGCAGACGAGCCTGCGCGACATCGCCGACCGCCTCGGCGTCACGAAACCCGCGCTCTACTACCACTTCGCGTCGCGCGAGGAGCTGGTCAACAGCCTCGTCCAGCCGATGAAGGACGCCTTCGACGCGTACGTCGACGCGCAGGAGGCCGCCGCTCCCGTCGAAGCGCGCGAACTGCTCGGCTCGTACTTCGATCTCGCCTACGAGCACCGCAAGCTGATCCAGCTGGCGATCAACGATCTGACCGTGCTCCAGGAAGCGGGCCTGGCGACGCTCTTCATGAACTGGCGGCAGCGGCTGATCGCCCTGCTGATCGGCGACGAGCCGTCACTCGGTCAGCAGGTCCGCGGCATGGTCGCGTTCGGCGGGCTGTCCGACTGCGCGGTGATGTTCGACCACGTCGACCGCGACGAACTCCGCCAGGCGTCCGTCGACGCGGCGTACGACACCCTGCGCCCGTAGTACGGGCCACGGCTGTACTCCGGGCTCAGCCGTCGGCGAGGCGTTTGACGGCGAACAGGATGATCACCAGGACCGAGAAGACCCGGATCGCGCGCTGGCCGGTGGTGACGACCGGCCAGGACAGGAATCCGAGCCAGCAGAGCAGCAGCGCGAGCACCAGCAGCGCGGGAACTCCGACCGTGACCGGCGCGAAGACCCCGATCAGCGCGAGCACCAGCGTGATCCCGGGCAGGGTGAGCTTCGGCATCCCGTGCAGCCTGGCCACGATCGGGTAGCTCGCCTTGGTGATCCGCGCCCGGAGCGGACTGACCGGCTGGCTGCTGGAAGAACTCATACCGCCATTGTTCCAGTACTTCTCCAGTGGGTTGGACCAAGGCGGGGGTGAGGTCCAGGTTGCGGAGGGTGACGCCGTAGGGTTGCGCGGGTGTTCGTGGTGATCAGGTTCCGGGTCGAGGAGTCGGCGCAGCCGGAGTTCGTGGGCCGGCTGGAGACCGCTGTCGAGGTGCTGTCCCGGCAGAAGGGCTTCGTGGCCGCGCGGACCGGGCGGAACGCGGACGATCCGGAGCTGCTCGCGCTGAGCATGGAGTGGGTGAACATCGGCAGCTACCGGCGCGCGCTCTCGCCGTACGAGGTGAAGCTGGCCGCGGTTCCGCTGCTGTCGCAGGCAATCGACGAGCCCACGGCGTACGACGATCTGGACGAGTTCGCCAAGCCCGCACCGAACAGATAACCTGGACCCGGTGATCCTAGCTCGCTAGCCTTGACCTTTCTCGTATCACCCATCTGGAGTCGAAAAGTGCCCGTGGATACCGTCGATGCCGTCGTCAGCCTGAGTAAGCGGAGAGGCTTCGTTTATCCGTGCGGCGAGATCTACGGCGGTACCAAGTCGGCGTGGGACTACGGACCGCTCGGCGTCGAGCTGAAGAACAACGTGCGCACCCAGTGGTGGCGCTCGATGGTGACGAGCCGCGACGACATCGTCGGCCTGGACTCCTCGGTGATCCTGCCGACCAAGGTCTGGGAGGCCTCCGGTCACCTGCAGGAGTTCGTCGACCCGCTGACCGAGTGCCAGTCCTGCCACAAGCGCTACCGGGACGACCACCTCCGCGAGGAGTTCGCCCGGCGTAAGAACAAGGACCCCGAAGAGGTCAAGCTCGCGGAGATCGCCTGCCCGAACTGCGGCAACAAGGGCACCTTCACCGAGCCGCGGATGTTCAACGGCCTGCTGAAGACGTACCTCGGCCCGGTCGAGTCGGAGGAAGGCCTGCACTACCTGCGGCCGGAGACCGCGCAGGGCATCTTCATCAACTTCGCGAACGTGATGGGCACCGCCCGGAAGAAGCCGCCGTTCGGCATCGCCCAGGTCGGCAAGAGCTTCCGCAACGAGATCACCCCGGGCAACTTCATCTTCCGGACCCGTGAGTTCGAGCAGATGGAGATGGAGTTCTTCGTCGCGCCGGGCTCGGACGAGGAGTGGCACGAGTACTGGCTGAAGGCGCGCTGGGACTGGTACCTCGACCTCGGGCTGAACCCGGACAACATGCGCTTCTACGAGCACCCGAAGGAGAAGCTCAGCCACTACTCGAAGCGCACGGTCGACATCGAGTACAAGTTCCACTTCGGTGGCAAGGAGTTCGACGAGCTCGAGGGCATCGCGAACCGGACCGACTTCGACCTGTCGACGCACTCCAAGCACTCCGGCGTCGACCTGTCCTACTTCGACCAGGAGAAGGGCGAGCGCTGGACGCCGTACGTGATCGAGCCGGCCGCCGGCCTGACCCGCAACGTGCTCGCGTTCCTGCTCGACGCCTACACCGAGGACGAGGCCCCGAACGCCAAGGGCGGCGTGGACAAGCGGACCGTACTGCGCTTCGACCCGCGGCTCGCCCCGGTCAAGGCGGCCGTGCTGCCGCTGTCGCGCAACGCGGACCTGTCCCCGAAGGCGAAGGACCTCGCCGCCGAGCTGCGGAAGAGCTGGAACGTCGACTTCGACGACGCCGGCGCGATCGGCCGCCGCTACCGCCGCCAGGACGAGATCGGTACGCCGTACTGCATCACCGTCGACTTCGACACCCTCGAGGACCAGGCCGTCACGATCCGCGAGCGCGACTCGATGAAGCAGGAGCGCGTCGCGCTGACCGAGGTGACCGGCTATCTGGCCCAGCGTCTGGTGGGCTGCTGACGATGACCGTTCGGCGGCTGCTGTCGGGTGAGCTGAGGCTGGGGCTGGCTGTTTTCGGGCTGGCCGCGGTGCTGGTGTTCGTGCTCGCCGGTTGTTCGGACTCGAAACCCGACAACAAGAGCGGCGGTACGCCGTCGGCTCCGAGCGGATCGACGAGCGCGCCGATCCCGACCGCGTCGACGCCGTCGCTGCCCCCGTTGCCGACGCCGTCCAAGCCGTGGCCGACGCCGAAGGTGACCGGGCAGCCGGCCGCTGACGCGCCGCTGGCAAAGCGGATCCAGTTCGCGATCTCCAAGCAGGCCCAGATCGCCGCCGGCAAGGCCGCCACCACCACGGTCAGCTGCCCCGGCATCGCGGACGCCGAGAAGCCCGGCACGCACAACCTGACCTGCACGGTCACGTACGCCGGTAAGGCGTACCCGGGCACGCTCACGATCGACGCCAAGCAGTACTCGGCGACCTACAAGTTCACCTCCGACTCGGTGCCGATCGTCCGCGCCAAGGTGGTCGACGCGGTCCAGCGCACCGTCACCAACGCGTCGAAGGTGACCTGCACGATGGACGACGTCGCGGTCGTCAAGCACACCGCGCAAGGCATCTCCTGCGACGTCACCACCACCGACAACGCCGTCCAGCCGTACCGCGCCCAGGTCTCCGGCAACGGCCAGGTCCTGGTCACGAAGGCCTGACATGCCTTTGCAGCTTGGTGATCTGACGATCGACACCCCGGTGGTGCTCGCGCCGATGGCGGGGATCACCAACGCGGCGTACCGGCAGTTGTGTGCCGAGCAGGGCGCCGGGCTCTATGTCTGCGAGATGATCACGTCCCGCGGCATCGTCGAGGGTGACCAGAAGTCGCTGGACATGCTTACCTTCGCCGAGTCGCGAGAGCGTCCGGTCGGTGCAGCTGTACGGCGTGGATCCGGTGTACGTCGGGCGCGCGGTCGAGCTGCTCTGTTCGGAGTACGGCGTGGCGCACGTCGATCTGAACTTCGGCTGCCCGGTGCCGAAGGTGACGCGGAAGGGTGGCGGCGCGGCCCTGCCCTGGAAGCGGAACCTGCTCGGCGCGATCCTGCACGCGGCGGTCAAGGCGGCGACGCCGTACGGGATCCCGGTCACGATGAAGACGCGGATCGGGATCGACAGCGCGCACCAGACGTACCTCGACGCAGGCCGGATCGCCGAGGAGTCCGGCGCCGCCGCGATCGGGCTGCACGGGCGGACCGCCGCCCAGGCGTACTCCGGGCCAGGCGGACTGGACGAAGATCGCCGAACTCGTCGAGCACGTGAACATCCCGGTGCTCGGCAACGGCGACATCTGGGAAGCATCCGACGCGCTCCGGATGGTCGCCGAGACCGGCTGCGCTGGTGTCATCGTCGGCCGCGGTTGCCTCGGGCGTCCTTGGCTGTTCCGCGATCTCGCCGTCGCCTTCGACGGTGGTGAGGCGCTCAACCTGCCGACTCTCGGCGAGGTCACCACGGTCATGCGCCGCCACGGTCAGTTGTTGGCGGACTTGATGGGGGAGCAGCGCGGCCTGCGCGACTTCCGCAAACACGTCCCCTGGTACCTGAAGGGCTTCCCCGCCGGCGGCGAACTCCGCGCCGCCCTAGGCATGGTCGACTCCTTGGCCACACTCGACGAGCTCCTCTCCCAACTGGACCCGTCGGCCCCCTTCCCAGTCCAGGAACTAGGCGCCCCCCGAGGCCGCCAGGGCAGCCCCCGCGACCACGTAGTCCTCCCGCACGGCTGGTTCGACGACACCGACGGCCTCAACACCGACCTAGCAGACGCCGAAATAGGCGTCTCCGGCGGCTGACCTACTCCTCTGCAGTTGCCTGGCTCAAAGCTAGGTGTTGGACGTCGGGGTGGGGATGGGTGCGGAGTGTGCCGAGGCGGGCGCGCCATTCGGTGGGCCAGCCGAGGTGTGAGCCGGCGGCGTTGACCAGGGTGCAGGCCAACAGTCCTGCGCCCAGTTCGCTGGTGCGGATCAGGTCGTCGACTGGTTGACCCAGGGCTGTTGGATACCAGGTCGACATCGCCAGACTGTTCTTGATGAGCGTGGTGAGGTGCGTGGCAGCCACCGGGCGGTCGGCGACCAGGGATGCGAGTTGGCGGAGGTCGTCAGCTGGGGATTCCCGGGACGTCGCCGTGACCAGCAACTGGAGGCGATGCGCGAGCAGCGTAGGCGCCTCGGCGAGCTCATCGGAGAGCACCCGAAGGCCGGCGCGCCGATCCAGCGGTTGCTGGCGCACGGCGTACTCGATGCAGTCCACCAGATAAGTCAGGCGGCGCCACGCAGGTCGATCGCGCTCAGCTTCGGCATCCGGCGTCGCTGGGTCGCTGTCGAGGCGCAGCAGCAAGCGAACGACATCCAGCAGGTCGTCCAGCTCGCCGATGTGCTGCCGTCCAGCGAGCACTGCCAGTGCGTCGACAGCGCTCCGCCAGAGGGACCCTCGCGAGGAGAGATCGGTGACGAACTCCCCGCAGACCTCTGCTGCAGCAGGGATCCACCGACCCCATCGAGCCAGCGCACCAAGCGCAGCAGCAACAACCTCCGGCTCCGACCTGATGGTCACTGCTATCAGCAGATCGCCATACCGAGTCCTGTACTTCTCCGCGATCTCCAGAGGCTGCCGCTGAGTGAGCGCCATCGCCGTAGCGTCCGAATCGTGCACTGCCTGCTGCAGCAGCGCCCAGCTCCCCGCCTCATGCAGCAAGTACTGCGACGCAGTACTGACAATCGCAGCCCGCACATCCCGATGCGCCCCACCCCACGCCTCAGCCAGTACTACGCTCGCTCCCGGCGCGCGTAGCTCGCCCAGCAACCGCGCAGCCTCCTTGCGAGAAGTGATCTTCACACCCTCGCCAACCAGCAACGGCTCCAGAGCTCCAGCAAGCAAGCTCGGCTTCACGAACCGAGCAGCACGCGTAGCGGCGTAGATCGCAACCCGAGCACGATCATCACCGGCATGCGCAAGCAGAGCAGGCAAAGCCAACTCGGGCTGCGAAGTCCAGGCCAACGCACCCAGAGCCGCCTCCTGCACCAACACCTCGTCACTTGCCAGGAATGGATCGACCGCAGCACGACCGATCTCCGGAATGGGCCCGAGCGCCGCCACGGCCTTGGCGCGCGAGTAGTCCGGCATCGATTCGTCCTGGGCTGCAGCCGTCAGCAGTTCGGCGTACCGGACGTGCTGTCGCGGCAACCATCGCCGCAGCGCGACATCGGGCACCTGCCAAGCCGGGTGGTCCCGATCGAACCGCCGGGTCCGTTCCGGCCTGGCGAAGAGCTGATCGAGCAGATCGGTCCGTACTTCGGTGACCGCCTGCCAGACCGCGTTCCAGCGCGCCATCCCGACTTCGCGGTCGATGATCTCGCCGACCCGCTCCGCCCGCGTCGAGGTGGGCTCCAGCCAGAGCTGCGCGGCTCGGCCGACCGTGTACTCCTGGTTCGACCAGACCGCCTGCTCCAGTACGCCGTGCAGGTGCTCGTTGGTCCACCCGCGTCGCCCGAAGGCCGCGGCGATCGCGAAGGCCAGGTCGAACTCGTGCCGGGCCGCGGCACCCTCGACGTACGGGCGGAGTGCCTCGTACACCTCGACCTCGCGCCCGCGCGGCAGTCCGTCGATGAGCCGGTCGAGGCCGACGGCGCCGCGATTCTCGGTCAGCCGCGCATGCGACTCGATTCCCCAACGCAGCAACGACAATTCGTTGCGTAGGGCCCCTTCCCGTACGGCGTACTCGGCCAGCTGGTTGAGCGAATTCCGGACCCACCACGACGTGTCGCGCGCCTCGAGCGCGTCGGTCAGCAAGGTCTCCAGCGGCGCGACGTGTTGGTCGGTCAGCAACGACGGCGGTATCGCGGCCGCAGCGGTGATGACGGCCTGGCGAACCGGCTCGCGGTCGTTCTTCACCCGGGTTGCCCACGACAACGCTGCTTCCACGGAGGCAGGCTGCCGCGAATGACCGGCCGACGAGATGACGGCCCGATAGACCGCTGCCCGGTCATCGGCCTCGGGGCGCCGGATCTCGGGTTCCAGAAGCTCGACCGCCTCGTCGTACGGAAGGTAGGCGGTGATCTCCCAACTGCGCCGGATGTCCTCGGCGAGACGCGGCAGCTTGAGCATCCGCCGGGCTTGGTCATGTCGGAGGTCTCGCGGCAGTACGTCGAGGAGCGCGTCGGGCAGATCGGTCTGGTTGAGGTCGATCGGGTCAGTGATCTTGTTGAAGACGGCAGTCCGGCGCGACGGCGGCAGGTCGACGAGGAGGTTGGCTACGTTCGGCCAGAGCCGGCTGCCGATCGCGCCGAGTTCGTCGTCGGAGAAGCGATGCAGGCGACGCCGTACTGCGGGAGTCAGCGCCTGGCCGAGGAGTTGCGAGCGATCCGGGGTGAGCAAGATGCGTAGTACCAGCTCGCGATCCATATCGATCAGGCGACCGAGGACGCCGATGATTGCTCCCGGCAACTGATTGGCAGGGAGTGCGCGGTCGAGCAGGCCGAGAACCACCTCGGCCTCCACCTCGCGGCGGTCGAGGAGCGCGACCACGCCGTACGCGACGCCCTGCCACCATTCCTGCCACTCGGATCCGGTCGGGAGGGTCTGCCCGGCGTACGCGAGGACCGCCGCCGGGTGCTTGATCGCGAGCCGCTGCCATTCGCCCGCAGACAGGGAGTAGGCCAGGTCGGGGAGGAGTCGCGCGACGGTGGTGTCGTCGGTGCTGCTCAGCATCGCTGCGGCAGCGCGATCGCCCCAGCGCTCTCGCTGGTCCTCGATCAGCCGGGTGGCGAGTGCGTGCCGTCCGGTACGCCGGATCGCGCGGAGCAACTTGCCGCGCAGCACGGCCGGCGCATCGTCGTACAGGGTCTGCAGCGCCTCGTCCGGCACCGCGACACCCTGCGAGACAGCGACGAGCGCGCGTGCCTGGACCGTCGAATCCGGGTCGGCCAAGAGTTGCGCCACGTACTCGACCTGCCCGGCCACCTGGGCGAGCTGCAGGCCGACCAGTCTCTCGTACGCCGTACCGCGGCCGAGGTCGTCGAGCAGGCTCACCAGCTCGTCCGTGCCGCGCAGTCGCTGGGCTTCTTGCGCGATCAACCGCGAACGCTCGCCGTACGGAAGGCTGTCGAGGTCCCCCAAAAGCTGCATCTCCATATCCTGCCCTGGACCCGTGCCAAGAACTAAGGTCATCCGCATGGCAAAGGAGCCGGATGAGACGCGTGACGGGGTGGCGCTGACCAGCCTCGACGGGCCGCTGTTCGACGGAGCGGATGCGACCAAGCGTGATCTGGTCGACTATCTGGACGCGGTGCACGAGCTGTTGCTGCCCGGAGTGCGCGATCGGCCGCTCTCGGTGATCAGGGTCCGGCCGGGGCAGAAACCGTTCATGCAGAAGAACGTGCCCAAGTACACGCCTGATTGGGTGCAGACCGTGCCGGTGTGGGCCGAGGCGTCCAAGCGTGAGGTGACCTACGCGCTGTGCAACGACCGGCGGACGTTGCTGTGGTTCGCCAACCAGCGGGCGGTCGAGTACCACCCGACGCTGTTCCGCGCCGATCGGTGGGATCGGGTCACGCATCTCGTACTGGACCTCGACCCGCCTGAGGGGGAGACGTTCAGCGCTGCCGTTGCGGCGGCATTTCTGGTCCGCGAGGCGTTGAGCGAGCTGGGTCTAGTGGGCGCTGTCAAGACCAGCGGGGCGAAGGGCGTCCACGTCTACGTGCCGATCGACGATCAGGCCTCGATCGAGGATGCAGCCGCGGCGACCCGGGCGATCGCGGCTCGGGCTGCGCGTCTCGATCCGGCGGTTGCGACCACGGCGTACGTGAAAGAGGAGCGCGAGGGCAAGGTCTTCGTCGACTCGACCCGCGCCGGCGGCGCAACGGTCGTGGCGGCGTACAGCCCGCGCGTCCGCCCCGGCGCCACGGTCTCCTTCCCGATCGGCTGGGACAATCTCGACCGCGTCACCCCAGCCGATTTCACCATCCGTACTACGCCGGGCCTGCTCGCCGAGACGCCGCCCTGGACCGAGCAACTCCCGGCGCCGCAAACCCTTCCCGCGGATCTGATTGCCGAGGGCCACGAGATCCCCATCGCCCGCGTCGTCGCCATGCACGAAGGCAAACGCCGAGCCGCCGCCAAACGAGCAGCCGAGGAAGGTTCAGCCGGGGAGTAGCTCGCCGGACGGGGGAGTCGGACGCCGCGGAGGAGTAGCGCGTTACGCGGGGAAGTCGCGTGCTACGCGGGGAGCAGAGCGTCCAGGAGGAGGGTTGCTGCTTCGCGGGCTCGTTCTGCTGGTTCGGCGGAGCGGGAGATCGAGCTGCGGGTGATGGCGCCTTCGCTGAGGAGGATCAGGTACTCCGCTAGGCGGGCCGGGTCCGGGGCGCCGGCTGCTTGGGCCAGTTCGGTCAGGCGGCGCTGGAAGTCCGCCTTGTGCGCGTCCGCCATCTCAGCCACCCGCGGCGAGACCGTCCCGAGCTCTCCGAACGAGTTGATGAACGCACACCCGCGATAGTCCGGCTGCTGGAACCAGTCGTACAGGAAATCGAACGCCGCCAGGATCCGGTCCCGGGGATCTCTCGTGGGATCGACGTGCTCCGCGAGCATCGTGTTCCAGATCTCGTCGCGGTGCTTGAGATACGCCTCGATCAGCTCGTCCTTGGATCCGAACAGCTGGTAGAGCCGCTTCAGCGAGACGCCCGAGGCGGTCCGGATCGCGTCCATCCCGACGGCCTGCACTCCGCGCTCGTAGAACAACGCGTCCGCCGCCGCCAGCACCTGCTGCTGCGCGGTCGCTGTGTCGATCGTCATATCTCTTCCTCCGAGCCGCCCACTTGCGTCGAGAACCATCGTTCTCCTACAGTAGCGGACATCGAGAGAGAACGCCCGTTCTCCCTTCTGAGCCTCACCCGAAGGAGTACTCCGATGACCGTTCTCGAGCCCGCCGCCCAGGCCTTCGCCGACGCCACCGCCAAGCCGCCGTTCCTCTTCCAGCTGGAGCCGGCCGAGGGTCGCAAGGCCGTCGACGAGGTGCAGACCACCGACTACCCGAAGCTCCCGGTCGACGAGGAGTGGATCACCGCCCCCGACGGCACCAAGGCGCGGATCGTCCGCCCGGCCGGGCGTCACCGGAGTACTGCCGGTCATCCTCTACATCCACGGCGCCGGCTGGGTCTTCGGCAACGCCCACACCCACGACCGGCTCGTCCGCGAACTGTCCGTCGGCTCGAACGCGGCGGTTGTCTTCCCGGAGTACGACCTGTCGCCGGAGGTGCGCTACCCGCACGCGATCGAGCAGATCTACTCGGTCGCTCGCTGGATCGTTGCTTCTGGCAAGGATCACTCGCTCGACGCCGAACGGCTGGCGATCGCCGGCGACTCGGTCGGCGGCAACATGACGGCCGCGGTGACGCTGCTCGCGAAGGAGCGTGGTGACCTGAACTTCAAGCAGCAGGTGCTGTTCTACCCGGTCACCGACGCGTCGTTCGACACCGCGTCGTACCACGAGTTCGCCGAGGGCTACTTCCTGCAGCGCGAAGGCATGAAGTGGTTCTGGGACCAGTACACGACCGACGAGGCCGAGCGGAACCAGATCACCGCGTCGCCGCTCCGCGCGACCCTGGACCAGCTGGCCGGCCTCCCGCAGGCGCTTGTCATCACCGGCGAAGCCGACGTACTCCGCGACGAGGGCGAGGCCTACGCCGCCAAACTCCGCGCCGCCGGCGTAGAGGTCACCGCAGTCCGCATCGGCGGCGTCATCCACGACTTCGTCATGGTAGACGCCCTCCGCCCCACCCACGGCGCCCAAACCGCCATCACCCTGGCGACCACCACCCTCAAAGCCGCCCTCCAATAACCCACCCGGCCCCCACCGCGTGCCGGCCCCAGCAACCCCACGCCGCTCCACCGCGAGCCGCCCCCAGCAACCCCGCCGCCCCCACCGCGAGCCGGCTCCAGTAACCCCCTACGCCGCTCCACCGCGAGCAGGCCCCAGCAACCCCGTCTCGCCCCCACCGCATGCCGCCCTGGAAAACGCCAGCGCGAAGCTTCAGCAAGCGGCTCGAGCAAGTTCATCCAGTCACCCGAGCCCCGGACAAGAAGGCGCAGGTCCGGACAAGAAGGTGAGGCCCCGGACACGTCATTAGATGTCCGAAGCCCCTGGATGTTGTCCAGACCTACGCATCGATGAGCGAGGTGCGTGGGTGGGCGGTGTGGGGCTTTGGGGAGAGGGTTCAGTAGGCGGCGGTGTGGAGTTCGGCGTAGGCGGTGGCGAGTTTTGGGAGTGTGTAGTGGGCGTTCAGTCCACTCGGGTTCGGCAGGATCCAGATCTGGGTCCTGCCGATGGTCCGTTCCTGCCGCCCCATCACGGCCTTCCGCTCCCCAAACGCATCCCGGTACGCCGTAACGCCCACCACCGCGAGCCATTCCGGCTGATACTCGAGCACCTTCGTCACCAGCTTCTCCCCACCAGCCAGAAACTCCGCCTTGCTCAACTCATCAGCCTTCGCCGACGGCCGATCCACCACATTGGTGATCCCCAGCCCGAGCCCCAGCAACTCACCCTGCTCATCCGGCCGAAACTGCCGCGGCGTAAACCCCGCCAGATGCAACGCCGGCCAAAACCGATTCCCCGGCCGAGCAAAGTGATGCCCAGTCTCAGCCGACACCAGCCCCGGATTGATCCCACAGAACAAAACCCGCAACTTCGGGGCGATCAAATCACGGAGCTCCTGCATCCCCGAACTGTAAGACGGCACCGCCCCCACTGATCAACCGCCGTCAGCCGCCCGCGACCCGTAGGAGCTAACCGCCGATGCCCGACGGCAAACGAAGTTGATCAGTGCCGGCGATCCGCCACCACCCCAGCACGACGCCCAGCCCCCGCAACTCCGCATGACGCCCAGCCCCAACTCGCTGCGCCCGGCGGGCGTCACCTTCCGAGTGCTCACCTCCTGCTGGCGTGCTTCCCACTGTTCTACCGATGGGGTAACCAGGCGAGGAGGGGTAGGTAGGCGTTCGAGCTGGTGCCTCGGCGGCGCGCAGGCCGAGGGCAGCTAGTGCAGCTGGGCGTGGTCGAGGTCGGGTGTAGCCCGTCGCGAGGTGGTACCGGGGCGTGGAGGCCAGGTTCACGTCGGGCATGCCAGACGCCGCTCCGGGGCGGGGGAGCGGCGGCTGGGTGGGGGAAGGGTTAGTCGTTGTCGTTGTTGAGGGTGGTGGGGAGTTGGGAGTTGATGCAGCTGCGGGCGACGAAGAGCCAGATGGTTTCGCCGAGGGCGTCGACGCGGATCATCGAGGCGCCGTTGTCGTTCGTCGAGTAGCGGTAGCCGCCGGTGCTCGGGAGGGCGAAGCCGACCGGGTCGTGCAGGCTGCCGCTGGTGAAGTTGCTGTCGACGAAGTAGTTGTAATAGCCCGTGCAGGCGGACGGGTTGATCGAGACGATGATCGCGCCGTTGCCGGTGTGCGGTGCCGCGTCGAAGTCCCGGCCGATACTGCGCCGGTGCACCATCCGATCGCTGGTCGCGCTGCTGCAGCTGTCCGCGATCGGCGTCGAGTGCGAGGTGTCCAGTGCGCCCGGGACGAGGTAGGAGCAGAAGCTCGACCCGTCACCGGCGCGCCAGCGGCCGAAGTGGAAGTTGGTGGCGGTCGTGGTGCTGACGTCGAAGAGGGTGCCCGCGATCGCGGTCCCCATCACGTAGCCACAGGGCTTGTTCGCCAGCCAGCCGCCGGCCGGGATCGTGCCGTGGTTGTTGCACGCCGCGGCCGGTTTCGGCACGTTGCCGATCGTCCGGTACTGGTTGATCGCCTGGGCGGACTGGGTCCCGCCGACTACCAGCAGCACGCCGGCCGCGAGAGCGACGAAACTCTTCTTCAACAACAAGAACCTCATGTCAGCAGAACCAGCCGTCCTGGACCCAGCCGGTGTGGTTGATCGTGCCGTAGGCGAAGCCGTGCGCCCAGCCGCCGGAGATCTGGTCGACCAGGAAGGTCTCGCCGTAGTGCAGGGTGCCGGCCCGGGCGCCACCCGGCTCGGTGCGGAACTGGAGGTCCTGGGCGCAGACGGTCTCGCGGACTCCGACGTGACCGTTCGCGGCCTGGGCCTGGGTGGCGTTGACGGTGACGCCGGCGACCAGCAGAACGCCGGCGGCGGCAGCGGTACGCAGTACTCGGTTCATTGCGGTTTCTCCTTAGAGGGGCGGGATGGAGAGGGATTACCAGCTGTTGTAGCCACCGATGCACTCTTCGCGGATGAAGCCCCAGTCGTTGGGGCCGAAGTCCTGGATCGAGGCCCAGCCGTTGTAGACCGGGTGCTTGCCCGGCGTGTGGCCGATCTTGTCGCCGTAGCCCAGGGTGCGGATGTACGTCACCGGGCCGGGGATGGCGAAGTTGTAGTTCTCGTACATCGTCGCGCTCTGGCAGATGTTGATCGCGTGCGTCGGCACCTCGACCGCGGTAGCAGTGGGAGCCCCGGCGAGGGCGCCGCCGAGCGCGAGAGCGGTGAGCGCAATGGCGAGCGGAACCTTGCGTGTCATCTCAACCTCCAGTTGGGTGTCGTCTGAGATGACGGTAAGCGGTGTCGTCAGAGATGGCAATAGGTGTATTCAGTGGTTACGCTGACCTGGTGAACGACATTCGGGCGGCGTACGACGAGGAGGTGGCGGGCGGCGGTCCGGTCATCGGCAGCGGGCGCAAGGCCTTCTACGGAATCGCCGAGATCGCCGAGGCGCTCGGCCTCAACCGGCAGCTGGTGACCGCTTGGCGGCGCCGGCGCAGCCACGGCATGCCCGAGCCCGACGCCGAGCTCTCGTCGGGACCGATCTGGCTCGGGACCAGCGTCGAGCCGTGGATCGACCAGGTCCGCGAGCGGCGCGAGGGTGCCGACGACCAGCCGCTGAGCCCGGAGGTCGCGTTCCGCGCGAGCCGCCGGATGCTCCGGATCGCGGCCCTGCTGCTGGACCAGCCGATCCGGACGCGGCTGCTGACCCAGGCGCTGGCCGAGGCGCGCGAGCTGCTGCCGCTGATCGAGTCCGCGGCCGACGATCAGCTCGGCCGGGCGGTCAGGCAACTGCTGTCGCCAGTGCGCGGAACTGACGATCAACCGGTCGATCTGAAGGTGTTTCGTCAGAAAGTTCTGTCGGAGGTGGCTCGGCTGCAAGTGGTTGTCCAGCTGGCCTCGGAATCCCTTCCGAATCCGGAGGGTGGGGGTTAGTGTGCGTGCCGTGATCGTCGAAGTACCTGGCTACCGCCTGGCGGAGCCGCTGGGTGCGGGCGCGACAGGGGTGGTGTACGCGGCGAACCGGCTGTCCGACGGGCGGTCCGTCGCGGTCAAAGTGGTGCATCCCGAGCTGGTCGACCCGCAGTACCGTGACCGGCTGCGCCGGGAGGCTCGACTGGCCGCGGCCGTCGACCATCCCGGAGTGGTCCGGGTCCATGCCGTGGGCGGCGACGGCGATCAGGCCTGGCTCGCGATGGACCGGCTGAGTGGTCCCGATCTGCAGCGGTTGCTCGAGCGACGAAGGCGCGTTGCCGGTCGATCGAGTGGTCGCGCTGCTGACCGAGGTGGCCGGCGCGGTCGATGCCATGCATCAGGCCGGCGTGATCCACCGGGACCTGAAGCCGGCCAACATCATCCTCGACGGTGATCGTCCGACGGTCGCCGACTTCGGCGTCGCCCGGCAGTTGGCGAGCCTCGAGTCGAGCACCGGGATGGATCTCAGCGGCGGCGCCGACTGGCTTCGCAGCGGCTCGGCATCCGGCCCGTCGCTCGGCGCGATGGCCGGCACGGTCGCCTACATGGCGCCTGAGCAATGGCGTGGCGAGGCGGTGTCGGCGGCCACTGATGTGTACGCACTGGGCGGCACCTTGTTCACTTTGCTGACCGGGCGACGGCCGTTCGACCGGCGCACCCTGCCCGAGTTGGCGTATGCGGTCGCGATGCTTCCACCGCCGGCACCGAGCGCGTACGGCGTACCGGCTGGGTTTGATGAAGTCGTCCGTACGGCGATGGCCAAGTCGCCCGAGGAGCGTTATCCGAGTGCGAAGGCCTTCGCTGAGGCCCTCGGTGCTGCAGCCGTCGGCTCGGCTCGTAGTACTCGCTGGACGCGGCGGCGGGTCGGGAAGCTCGTCGCGATCGCGGCGCCGGTGATCGCGATCGGGGGAGTGGGGGCGACCGTGCTCGCCCAGGGACAAGCGCAGCCGGCGCAGCTGACCGTCTGCGCGCAGGACGCGACCGTTCGGGATGCGCCGCGCAGCCGCACGGTCATCGCGACCGTCCATCGGGGCGACCAGCTGACCCCGATCTCCCAGCACGACGGCGACACCTGGGTCCATGTCCGCCTCGCCGACGGCCGCAACGGCTGGTCCCTCACGGAGTTCGTCCGCCACCAGTGCTGATCGCGCCGCCGCGCTCGTCGATGCTGGTGACCGTCAACCCAGGGTTGACGACTACAGACTCGTCAACCTAGGGTTGACGCATGACGCCAGGACCTGATCTGCAGCAACTCATCGACACGATCCGCCAAGACGCCGGTACCGACGACGTCCTCGATCCAGCTCGCCACCGCGTCGAGCACCATCAACGATCTGACCGCCACCAGCGACGCCGCCCTCGGGTACTTCGTCGACCGCGCCCGCAGTTCCGGCAAGTCCTGGGTCGAGATCAGCACCATCCTCGGCGTCAGCAAGCAAGCCGCCCACAAACGCTTCGCCGACTGCGTGGGCAGCGTCGCCGGACTTCAGCCGGTTCACCAACCGCTGCCGAGGCGGTCCTCGAAGCGGCCGGCGTGGCTCGCCCAGGGGCTCAACCACTCGTTCATCGGCACCGAGCACCTGCTGCTCGGTCTCTACAGCGAGCCGGTCATCGATCGCGACCCGCGTGCTGCTCGCGCACGACATCACCGAAGAAACGGTCGCGGCCGCGATCGAACCGCTCAGCCCCGCGCGCGAGCCGGAGTCCGGTGAGCAGAGCTCGACGGCAATGAACGACGGCCCGCCGTTCACCCGCCGCGCTGCGCATGTCCTTCAGGACGCGGTCAGTGAAGCGGTCGCCATCGGGCACAACTACGTGGGCACCGAGCACATCCTGCTCGCCTTCTACCGCGACTCAGGCAGGGATCGCGACCAAGGTCCTGGAGCAGCTCGGCCTGGACGAGGCGACGGCCTGGTCCGACATCCGCGCGCTGCTCGCCGAATTCACCCAGAAGAAGTAGCTCGCCGAAGATCGGGCCTCGGCGCGATGCCCGATCCCCTGAGCTCTGGGTCTGTTCATGGCTGACTGGACCCAGCGACTGACCGAACTCGCCACCGACCACGCAGTACCGGGCGCCGTGCTCGGGATCTGGGCCGACGGCGAGCGAGATCATCGCCCCGTACGGCGTACTCAACCGGGCGACCGGTGTCGAGACCACCGCCGACTCGGTCTTCCAGATCGGCTCGATCACCAAGCCCTGGACCGCGACGATGATCGTCGCAGCTGGCCGCCGAAGGCCGGCTGTCGCTCGACGACCCGGTGACGAAACTGTTGCCTGAGGCACCGATCGACGACCGGATCACGGTCCGGCACCTGCTCACGCACAGCAGCGGGATCGACGGCGACGTCTTCACCGACACCGGCCGGGGCGACGACTGCGTCGACGAAGTACGTGGCGCTGCTCGGCGGCGTGGACCAGCTGTTCGACGCCGGGTGAGGGCTACTCCTACTGCAACGCCGGATTCGTCCTGCTCGGCCGGATCATCGAGGTGCTCGACGGCCGGACGCTGGGACGAGTCCCTCCGCGCCCGGCTGATCGAGCCGCTCGGCTTGCGACTCGACCGTGACGCTGCCGGAGGAGGCGATCCTGCATCGCGCCGCCGTCGGTCATGTCGCCGACGGAACGCCGGTCCGCACCTGGCAGTTGCCGCGCAGCATCGGTCCGGCCGGGCTCATCACGGCAAGCGCGGGCGACGTACTGCGTTATGCCCGCCTCCATCTCGAGAACTTCGAGGCCATGCGCGAGCCGCAGATCGACTACCCGGGCGGATCCGACATCGTGCAGATCGGTCTCGCCTGGCGCCTGCACGACTGGTCGGGCCACCGGCTCTTCGGCCACGACGGCGGCACCATCTCGCAGCTCGCGTACCTCCGGATCCATCCCGAGGCCCGCGTCGCGATGGTCCTGCTGACCAACTCCGCCAACGGCAACGCGTTGTTCGACGCGCTCGCCACGGAGGTCTTCACCCAGTACGCCGACGTCGCGCCACCACCGGCCCCCGAGCCGATCTCCGAGGAGGTGACGAGCGACGCGATCCTGGGCACCTACGAACGCGAAGGCGTCCACCTGGAAGTCGCCCGCGCCGGCGACCGCCTGCTGATGACCTACAACGCCACCGGCCCCCGCCTGGCGTTCGCCGAGGAACCGGTCGTCGAGTACGAGCTCCACCCCACCAACCCACCGGACGGCAACCACTACGTCACCCGCACCACCCCCGACCAACCGTGGGCCCCGGTCACCTTCACCCCCACCCACCTCTTCACCTCAGGCCGCCTCACCCCACGCACCTGATTCCGCTGAGTCGACGAACCCAGAGCACCTAGTTCCGCAGCGCCGACGAAACCCAGCGCACCTAATTCCGGTGCGTCGGTGAACGGCGAGCCCTAGTGTCATGACCGTGGACGACGACCTCTCGCAGCTCGGCGTGCCGGTCGGGCCGATGATCCGCGTCCACGGTGGGTTCGCCAACCGGCTGTACCGGCTCGACACCGACCAGGGGTCGTTCGCGGTGAAGGAGCTGAACCTCGCCGACCGCCGCAGCACCTACCACCTCGAGGACGTGTTCAGGCTCGAGCGCGCAGCCTTCGCGGCCGGCATCCCGATGCCAGAGCCGATCTCAGCCGGCCACAACAAGCTCGTCCACCGGTGGGTCGAGGGAGACAAGCTCCCCGAAGCGCCGGTGCCCCCGGCGTACGCGTTCGAGATCGGCGAGATCCTCGCGCGCCTCCACGCGCTCGACGTCGAATGGACCCACCAGCCGGTAGAGGATCCGACAGCAAGGGACTGGCCCGAGCTCGCCGAGCGGGCGGCGGCGACCGGACAGCCGTGGGCCGACGAGCTCGCCTCCCACGTCGAGACGTTCCTCGCGATCGCCCAGTTCGTCGACACCTGCGAACGGCCGGGCCCCGTCGTGCTGACCCACCGGGACATCCAACCGTGGAACCTGCTCGCTCGAGACGGCCGGCCGGTGGTGCTCGACTGGGAGCTCTCCGGAATGCTCGACCTGGCCGGCGAGCTCGGCTCGACCGCGCTGAGCCTCGCGAAGGGACCCGGCTTCGACGACATCAAGCCCGCCATCTTCCGCTCGGTCCTCGACGGCTACGTCGCAGCGGGCGGAACGCTGCCCCCGCCGGGTCCCAGCTGGTTCGTGTTCATGATCAGCGGCTGGCTGGGCTTCACGAGGTGGAACATCCTCCGCTGCCTCGCCGGCGTCGAGGCAAGCACCGGCCCCGAGCTCGCGCTGTCACACGAGTCGGTGCACAACGGCGTACGAGGCCTTCCCGAGATGTTCGGCCGCCTCCCCGAACTCGAAGCGCTGCTCAGGTGACGCCGACCTGTCAGTGGGTTCGTTCGACGATGCGGGCGAGTTCGACGCGGGACTGGACGCCGAGGGTGCGGTAGATCTGGCGGAGGTGGTAGTCGACGGTGTGGGGAGACAGGAACAGAGAGGGCCGCGGTCTCCCGGTTGGTGAGGCCGCGCGCGACCTGTTCGGCGATGTTCCGTTCGGAGTCGGTGAGGAGAGCCCACCGAGCGTGGAGTCCGCGTCGATCTCAGTGGTGGGTCGGGTCCGTCCGGCCGCCGATCCAGACGATGGCTCCGGCCAGGGTCGGTCGTCGTACACGGGATCGCAGCGGGTGGTTCTGGCGCCGGTGGTGTAGGCGACGACTGCCTGGAGGCTCCCGGTGGTCCCGGATCGCTTGTTCGGCCCAGCCCCACAGGAGGATGCGGTCGGCGGGGGCGGTGAGCACCGGTCCCGCGGCTGTGTTGAAGAACATGGTGTTGGCGCTGATCGCGGCGAGTGCGCCCTTGGACCTGCGTCGTGCGTTCAGGAACGCCGCGCGGAGTGCCGGTGACGGGACGCGGGATTCCTCGAGCAGCCGGCGGCTTGTCTCGGCCACGACGCGTCCCACCAGCGCGGGCATGACGGCGCTGTAGATGCCCCCGGACAGGTCGCGTTGACGACGCCGAGCAGTTGACCGGTAGCGGGATGGACGACCGCGCTCGAGGCGCACGACACGGCGGTCAGGTTGTCGGCGTAGTGCTCGAAGCCCCGTACGACGGTCGGCCCGGAGGTCAGCAGTGCCAGGCCGATCGAGTTGGTGCCGACCAGTTCCTCGCGGCACAGTAGCCGGGGGCCGCGCCGATGCCGTCCATCAGGTCCGAGGTCTTGCTGGAGCCGGTCCATCGATCGACCAGGTGCCCGGTGTGGTCGCTGAGCAGCAGCGCCACGGGCAGGTCGGACAGGTCGGCGCTGACAGCGTCCAGGACAGGCGCCGCGGCCCAGCGCAGCCTGCCGTCGTTGTCGACGTCGGCGTCGAACGGGACCGCGACGTGGTCGGCGGGCAGCCCGGCGGCGGCGGATCGCTGCCAGGAGAGCTGGATCGCCTCGGAGACCGTGCCCGATCCGTGGCCGCCGCTCTCGACCCGGTCGAGTACGTGCTGCACCGCCCCCGAGCGGCTCTGGTTCCCTGCGTCGTCCACGGCCCCTCCGGCGTCGGGTGGAACGGCTCCGGGCGCCGCGCGGCTGGCCGGAATCCCCAGGCACGAACCGCACTCATCGTCGCGCGCCGACCCGCTGGGCGGCAAGCGATCCGGCACTACGTGATCACGTGGTGTCGGCGTACGGCGCGGCGGCCTACCGTCGGACCGACAGCCGGCGCGTCCTGCCCGCTGAGCCCTGGAGGAGTTCGCGATGGAGCTGCACCTGAACGGCAAGGTCGCCGTGGTGACCGGCGCCAGCAAGGGCATCGGTCTCGCGATCACGCGGTCGCTGGCGGAGGAAGGCGCCCTGGTGGTCGCCGGTGCGCGGCACGGCAGCGACGAGCTCGACCTCCTCGCCGACCGGTACCGGGTGTGCCGTCAAGGTCGATCTGGCCGAGGCGGGCGGGCCGGCGTACCTGATGGAGGAAGCCGTGGGCCTGCACGAAGGCATCGACATCCTGGTCAACAACGTCGGCGCCGTCCGGCCGCGGCTCGACGGCTTCCTGGCGGTCAGCGACGAGGAGTGGATGGCGACGCTGACGATCAACTTCCTGGCGGCGGTGCGCAGCATCCGTGCCGCCCTGCCGCACATGCTCGGACGGCCCAGCCCGAGCGATCGTCACGATCTCCTCGGTCAACGCCTCGCTGCCCGACCCGGCGGTGATCGACTACAGCGCCGCGAAAGGTGCGCTGAGCAACCTCTGCAAGTCGCTGTCCAAGGAGTTCGGCCCACAAGGCGTACGGGTCAACAGCATCAGCCCCGGGCCGGTGCAGACCGACCTCTGGCTGGGCGCCGGCGGCGTCGCCGAAACGATCGCCCAGCGCCGGCGGACTCCGTCCCGACGAGGTTGCCGGCAACGCCGCCGCCGACAGCCCGACCGGCCGCTTCACCACCCCTCAGGAAGTCGCCGACCTCGCCCTGCTGCTGGCCAGCGAGCGGGCCGGCAACGTCAACGGCAGCGACTTCGTCATCGACGGCGGTCTCATCACCACCGTTTGACCCCGGCCTACATCTGGAAGCCGGGCCTCCCAGCTAAGGGACACCACCCATGTCTGACTCCGCACCCGACGGGCCCAGAACCCCGACGATCACAGAACACGAACTCGACCAGTGCAAGCACGCGAACGCCACGCAACGACCGCCGGTGGTCTTCATCCACGGACTGTGGCTGTTGCCGAGCAGCTGGGACCGGTGGGCAACCTTGTTCGAAGAGCAGGGCTACGTCGCCCTGACGCCGGGCTGGCCCGACGATCCCGACACAGTGGCAGAAGCCAACGCACACCCCGAGGCGTTCGCCGGCAAGTCGATCGCCCAGGTCGCCGACCACTTCGAGGAGATCATCCGCGGCCTCGACACCAAGCCGGTCCTCGTCGGCCACTCCTTCGGCGGGCTGCTCGCTCAGATCCTGGCCGGCCGCGGCCTGGCCGCAGCGTCCGTGGCGATCGACCCGGCGCCGTTCCGCGGAGTGCTCCCGCTACCGATCTCGGCGCTGAAGTCGGCCTTTCCCGTGCTCGGCAACCCGGCCAACCGCAACCGCGCAGTACCGCTCACGTACGACCAGTTCCGCTTCGGCTTCGCCAATGCCGTCAGCGAGGACGAAGCCAAAGACCTGTACGACACCTATGCGGTGCCGGCCGCAGGCAAACCCCTCTTCCAGGCAGCCGCAGCCAACCTCAATCCCTGGACCGAAGCCAAGGTCGACACCAAGAACCCTGACCGGGGACCGCTACTGATCATCTCTGGCGAACACGACAACACCGTCCCCTGGGCCGTGGCGAACGCCTCCTACAAACAACAGCAGGACAATCCCGGCATCACCGAGATCGCAGAACTCAAGGGACGCGGCCATGCCCTCACCATCGACAGCGGCTGGCAGGAGGTCGCCGAAACCGCCCTCAACTTCCTGAAGCGAGCTGTCTGACCCTCGCCGGTCGCAGTACTGCGACGGGGCGTAGTACTGCAGCCGCTAAGCCGTGGGTGGAATTGGGTGTGGGGTTTGGGGTTACCGAGCTAACGTCGTTTTCGTGACTAGTGCCCCTGTTGAGCTTCCCCGGGACGTTGGCGGGCTGCGGGCCGCCGGCTATGTTCCCCGTTCGATCAAGGCTGAGATCCGCGACAATCTGCTGACCGAGTTGCGCGCCGGGCGCGACCCGTGGCCGGGGATCGTCGGATTCTCCCGGACTGTTATCCCTCAGTTGGAGCGTGCCCTGCTGGCCGGGCACGACGTAGTACTGCTCGGTGAGCGTGGCCAGGGCAAGACCCGCCTGCTCCGCACGCTCGTCGGGCTGCTGGACGAATGGACGCCCGTGATCGAGGGCGCCGAACTGCCCGAGCACCCGCTCGACCCGATCACCCCGGCCTCGAAACGGCGAGCAGCTGAACTCGGTGATGAGCTGCCCGTCGCGTGGTTGCACCGCAGCCTCCGGTACGCCGAGAAGCTGGCGACCCCGGATACCTCCGTTGGTGACCTGATCGGCGATGTCGACCCGGTGAAGGTTGCCGAGGGCCGCAGTCTCGGCGACCCCGAGACGATCCACTTCGGCCTGGTGCCGCGGGCGCACCGCGGGATCGTCGCGATCAACGAGCTGCCCGACCTGGCCGAACGGATCCAGGTCGCGTTGCTCAACGTGATGGAGGAGCGCGACATCCAGGTCCGCGGGTACACCCTGCGCCTCCCACTCGACGTGTTGCTGGTGGCAACGGCCAACCCCGAGGACTACACGAACCGCGGCCGCATCATCACCCCGCTGAAGGACCGCTTCGGCGCCGAAGTACGGACCCACTACCCGCTCGACATCGATGCCGAGGTCGACGTCGTACGGCAGGAGAGCCACCTCACCGCGGAGGTCGGCGAGCCGCTCCTGGAGGTGCTGGCCCGCTTCGTGCGCCACCTCAGGGAGTCGAATGCGATCGACCAGCGCTCCGGCGTTTCGGCCCGCTTCGCAGTGGCCGCCGCCGAGACGGTTGCAGCAGCTGCCTTGCGCAGAAGCGCGATCACCGGTGAAGAGCCGGCCGTAGCGCGACCGGTCGACCTCGACGCCGTTCCCGCCGTACTACGGGGCAAGCTGGAATTCGAGCCTGGCGAGGAAGGGCGCGAGACCGAGCTGCTCGAGTACCTGCTCAGAAGGTCCGTCGCCGACACCGCCCGCGAGCGGTTCGCCGGCCTCGACCTCACCCCCTTGGCGGATGCCGTTGCCGCTGGCAACCTTGTGACAACGGGGGAGCGGATCCCCGGCCGCGAGGTACTGGCTGCTCTCCCAGAGCTCCCGGTGCTGCACGATGTCGCCGCCAGGGCTGGAGTGGAACCAGATGACTCACCAGGCCGGATCGCAGCCGCGATCGAGCTCGCCCTGGAGGCTCTCTACCTCTCCAAGCGATTGGCCAAGGACGCCGACGACGACACAACCGTCTACGGGATCTGAAAATGACTGTGTTGTCTGCCTCGCCTCCGGCTCGGCGGGTCATGGGGCTAAGCTCCCGTCCTTCCCTCGTCCCTCCGGTCGCTTCGCTCCCTCCACTCCTCAGTCCAGGCCGGGAGGCCCCATGACCCACGCCATACCGGAAGGTTGGTCGTACGGGCCGTGGCATGAAGGTCCGGATCCGCTGGCGGCGCCGGTGGATCTGCGTGATGCGCTGGACGAGCTCGGCAAGGACGTGATGGCCGGGTCGTCACCCAGGTCCGCGCTGGAGGAGTTGCTCCGGCGCGGGACCCGGAACACCCAGGGGCTCGACGACCTGACTCGCAGGTTGTGGGAGCGTCGCCGCGAGATCGAGCGGCGGCACAACCTCGACGGCACCCTGCGCGATGTGCAACGGCTGCTCGACGAGGCGCTCGCTGCCGAGCGACACGACCTGTTCCCGAATCCGTCCGACGATGCCCGGTTCAAGGAGATGCAGCTCGACGCGCTCCCCGCCGGTACGGCGGCCGCAGTACGGGAGCTGGCGAACTACGAGTGGGAGTCGTCGGAGGCTCGGCAGAAGTACGAGCAGATCAAGGAGTTGCTCGGCAAGGAGCTGCTCGGGTCGCGGTTCGAAGGCATGAAGGAGGCGCTGGAGAACACGACGCCGGAGGATGTCGAGCGGATCAACGAGATGCTCGCCGATCTCAACGCGTTGCTCTCCGCGCACGCGCAGGGTCATCCGCAGATCGACCAGCTGTTCGCGGAGTTCATGGCCAAGCACGGCGAGTTCTTCCCGGAGAATCCGCGGAACGTCGACGAGCTGATCGACGTACTGGCCAGACGTGCGGCAGCAGCACAGCGGATGCTCAACTCGATGACTGCCGAGCAGCGGGCCGAGCTGGCTCAGCTTTCGCAGCAGGCGTTCGGCAATCCGCAGCTTGCTCAGCAGCTGGCCAACTTGGATGCGCAGTTGCAGGCGCTCAGGCCCGGTGAGGACTGGACCGGGTCGGAGCAGATGTCCGGCGACGATGCGCTCGGGTTGGCCGAGGGCGCGCGGGCGATGTCGGATCTGGCCGAGCTGGATGCACTGGCCGAGCAACTGGCCCAGTCGTATCCGGGTGCCCGGCTGGAGGACATCGACCTCGATGCGTTGACGCGCCAGCTCGGCGATGAGGCGACGGTCGATGCCCGACGGTTGTCGGAGCTGGAACGGCAGCTTCGCGACCAGGGTCTGCTGGAGCGCGCTCCCGATGGCTCACTGCAGTTGTCACCGAAGGCTCTGCGGCAACTGGGTCAAACGGCGCTGTCCGACGTACTGCGTACTGCGCGCGGCCAGTCGGGTGAGCGAGACGCTGCCGCGGCCGGTGCTGCCGGCGAGCTGAGTGGGTCGACACGGCCTTGGCAGTTCGGCGACACCCAGTCGTGGGACGTGTCCCGGACAGTGCGCAACGCAGTACTGCGAACAGCTGGCCGAAGTGGTTCGGTGAAGCTGGACGTTGCTGACGTCGAGATCGCCGAGACCGAGCATCGCGCGCGAGCCGCTGTCGCGTTGCTGGTCGACACCTCATGGTCGATGGTCCAGGAGGGCCGCTGGCTGCCGATGAAGCGGACCGCGCTCGCTCTGCACCAGCTGATCTCGACCCGCTACCGCAACGACGCCCTCCAACTGATCACCTTCGGCCGGTACGCCGGTGTGGTGGAGCTGCCGCAGCTGATCGGCATGGAAGGCACCTGGGAGCAGGGCACCAACGCGCACCACGCGTTGCTGCTGGCGGGCCGTCACCTCCGTCGCCACCCGGACGCCCAACCGGTCGTCCTGATGGTCACCGACGGAGAACCGACCGCCCACCTCGAACCCGACGGCACCGCCGAGTTCGACTACCCACCCCGCCCGGCAACGCTCCGCAAGACAGTCGCCGAGGTGGACCGCCTGGCCAAACTAGGCGCCTCCCTGACCGTCTTCCGCCTGGGCGACGACCCCCGCCTCAACGCCTTCGTCGACCTGCTGGCTCGCCGCTCCGGCGGCCGGGTGCTGGCCCCCGACGCCGACGGCCTCGGTGCGGCAGTGGTCGGCGACTACCTGCGAACCCGCCGCCGTCTCTAGTAACCCCAAAGAGAGCCGTATACCCATCTCGAAGGTGGGTATGCGGCTCTCTTCGTGTTTCGTCGGGAAAACCTGCGATTGTCCTGCGTTGTCAATGAGGTAAGGGTTTTCCGACCACGATCGTGTGGGCAGAGTCACCTTCTCAATGTGAGACCAGTGGGCAACTGGACTGTTTTTCTGCCTTACTCTGAAAAGACGTCCAGCGCCATCGGAGTCGTCAGGGCCAGCGGTCACCACGCCGCGACCTCGCCGCCGCACCCCTCAGGGAGTCACTGTGCCGAAACTCGTCTACGACTTCGCCGAAGGCAACAAGGACATGAAGGAACTTCTCGGCGGGAAGGGAGCCAATCTCGCCGAGATGACCAACCTGGGACTGCCCGTCCCGCCCGGTTTCACCATCTCCGCCGACGCCTGCAAGGTCTTCCTGAAGACCGGCTCGGTCCCGGCCGAGCTCGCCGACGAGATCGACCACCACGTCGCGGAGCTCGAGCAGAAGATGGGCAAGAAGCTCGGCCAGGCGGACGACCCGCTGCTGGTCTCGGTCCGCTCCGGTGCTGCCGTGTCGATGCCCGGCATGATGGAGACGGTCCTGAACGTCGGCCTCAACGACGACTCCGTGAACGGTCTGGCACACCACTCCGGCAACCCGCGGTTCGCCTGGGACGCCTACCGCCGGCTGATCCAGATGTTCGGCAAGACCGTGCTCGGTATGGAGGGCGAGGTCTTCGAGGACGCGATCGACGCGGCGAAGCAGGCCAAGGGCACCACAAACGACCTCGACCTGGACGCCGACGACCTGAAGGCGCTGGTCGAGAACTTCAAGGCCGCCGTCCACGAGCACACCGGCCGCGAGTTCCCGCAGGAACCGCGGGCCCAGATGGACCTCGCGATCGAGGCCGTCTTCGGCTCCTGGAACTCCGAGCGCGCCATCCTCTACCGCCGCCAGGAGCGGATCGCCACCGACCTCGGCACGGCGGTGAACATCTGCTCGATGGTGTTCGGCAACCTCGGCATGGAGTCCGGCACCGGCGTCGCGTTCACCCGCGACCCGGCCAGCGGCCAGCCCGGCGTCTACGGCGACTACCTGCAGAACGCCCAGGGCGAGGACGTGGTCGCGGGCATCCGCAACACGGTTCCGCTGGCCGATCTGGAGACCATCGACAAGACGTCGTACGACGAACTGATGGCGATCATGGCCAAGTTGGAGGGCCACTACCGCGACCTGTGCGACATCGAGTTCACCGTCGAGCGCGGCAAGCTCTGGATGCTGCAGACCCGGGTCGGCAAGCGTACGGCGGGTGCCGCGTTCCGGATCGCGACCAGCCTGGTCGACGAGGGCGTGATCGACATCGACGAGGCGCTCCGCCGCGTGAAGGGCGCGCAGCTCGCCCAGCTGATGTTCCCGCGCTTCGACGCCGATGCCGCGAAAACCCTGCTGACGAAGGCGATCGGCGCCTCACCGGGTGCCGCCTCCGGCAAGGTGGTCTTCACCTCCGAGGCAGCGGTCGAGGCCGCCGAGAAGGGCGAGAAGGTCATCCTCGTACGCCGGGAGACGAACCCGGACGACCTGCACGGCATGATCGCCGCCCAGGGCGTGCTGACCAGCCGCGGTGGCAAGACCTCGCACGCAGCGGTCGTTGCCCGAGGCATGGGAAAGACCTGTGTCTGCGGCGCCGAGGACCTCGATGTGGCCGGCGGCCGGATCAGCGTGAAGGGTAAGACGATCGAGGCCGGCGAGGTGATCTCGATCGACGGCACCACCGGTGAGGTCTTCCTCGGCGAGGTTCCGGTCGTCCCGTCGCCGGTCGTCCAGTACTTCGAGGGCTCGCTCGCGCCGGACTCCGGTGACGAGCTCGTCGCCGCGGTGCACCGGCTGATCAGCCACGCCGACGAGGTGCGGCGACTCGACGTACGGACCAATGCGGATACCGGCGAAGACGCTGCCCGGGCGCGGCGGTTCGGTGCCCAGGGCATCGGTCTCTGCCGGACCGAGCACATGTTCCTGGGGGAGCGGCGCGAGGCCGTCGAGCGGCTGATCCTGGCCGAGGACGATGCCGAGCGGGATGCGGCTCTCGCCGTACTGGAACCCTTGCAGCGTGGAGATTTCATCGAATTGCTGGACGCGATGGACGGGCTGCCGGTGACGATCCGGTTGATCGACCCGCCGCTGCACGAGTTCCTGCCGCCGCTGACCGAACTGGCCGTCAAGGTCGCGTTGGCGAAGGAGCGTGGTGAGGACCCGGGGCGCGACGCGACGCTGCTCGCGGCGGTCGAGCGGCTGCACGAGCAGAACCCGATGCTCGGCCTGCGCGGAGTACGGCTCGGGCTGGTGATTCCGGGGCTGTTCGCGATGCAGGTGCGGGCGATCGCCGCCGCCGCGGCCGAGTTGAAGAAGCAGGGCAAGGATCCGCGACCGGAGATCATGATCCCGCTCGTCGGCGCGGTGCAGGAGTTGCAGCTCGCCCGCGACGAGGTGGAAGGCGTACTGCACGCGATCGCCGATGCCGAAGGCGTCGAGTGGAGCACTCCGATCGGCACGATGATCGAGTTGCCGCGGGCCGCGCTGACCGCGGACCAGATCGCCGAGTCGGCCGAGTTCTTCTCGTTCGGCACCAACGACCTGACCCAGATGACCTGGGGCTTCAGCCGCGACGACGTCGAGGGCTCGTTCTTCTCCCGCTACCTGGAGAAGGGCATCTTCGCAGTGTCACCGTTCGAGTCGATCGACCGCGACGGCGTCGGCGCGATGGTGAAGCTGGGTGTCGAGCGCGGCCGTCGTACGCGACCCGACCTCAAGCTGGGCGTCTGTGGTGAGCACGGGGGAGACCCCGACAGCATCCACTTCTTCCACGAGGCCGGTCTGGACTACGTCTCCTGCTCGCCGTTCCGCATCCCGGTAGCCCGCCTCGAAGCAGGCCGCGCAACCCTGAGCTGAACGCCTAGCTGACAGCGCTCCGCCGCGGGAACTCCCCGCGGCGGAGCGCTTCGTAGTACGGATTAGAGTCGTCGGATGGGGCGACTGGAGTTGCGGAAGACGTTCGGGGAAGACGCGGAGCTGTACGACCGGGTGCGGCCGACGTACCCACCCGGCCTGTACGACGAGTTGGCGGCGCTGCTCGGGGATGTCGAGCGGCCGCGGGTGCTGGAGATCGGCAGCGGAACCGGGCAGGCGACCGGGCCGATGGTGGACCGTGGCTGGTCCGTGCGGAGTGCTCGCGGTGGTTTCGACCCACCACGTCGCGGGTGGGAGTGAGCAGCTCTTCGCCGACGTGCAGGAGTGCTACAACCGCTTCACCGATGATCCCGAGAAGGGCGGGTTGCCGCGAGCGGACGACGTACCGGTGGAGACGGGCGAGTTCGAGGCGTTGGGGCCGGTGGAGGTCCGTCGATTTGCTTGGGAACAGGCGTATTCGACGGCGGAGTACCTCGATCTGCTCTCTTCTTATTCAGGTCATCGGGCCTTGACAACGGAAGCCCGTGACGGACTGTACGGCTGTATCAGCGCTCTCATCGAGGCGGCCGGAGGTTCGATCACGAAGAGTTACCTGACGCAACTTATCGCAGCAAATTGCCTTAACCAACCTCTTGCATCCAGCTGATCCGCTGGTCCAAGATATCCGAGCGGGAAGGGCGATCACTGTCGACTTTCGGGTCTGACCTGAACCAGCCGCTGTGGCGGCTCGTGACGCCCTTTCCGCACCAAATCTCCTTTTTCTGCGAGGGTTTCGGCGCGTCTTATAAACTCGCGGACATGGCTCTCTTCGCGCTGCAGTTGAAGTTCACCGACCTCGAGCGCCGGATGGAAGTCCGTCCGGCCCACCGTGAGTACCTGTACGCGCTGAAGGAGGCCGGCAAGCTCATCACGGCCGGCCCGTTCGCGGACCAGACCGGTGCCCTGCTGATCTATGACGTCGCCGACGAGGCCGAACTGCGCGACATCCTCGCCAAGGACCCGTACACCGACGGCCGACGTCTACGAGATCATCACGCTCGCCGAGTGGCAGACCGCCTTCCACTGGAACTAACGCTATCCCCGGCCCGGATCCTGCGGGCCGGGCTCAAAGCTGTTGGGTGAGGTTGATCGGGTTTCCGTCCGGGTCGGTGATGTGGGCGACCCGATGGCCCCACGGCATGTCCTTGGCCGGGCCGCCCAGCTTCCCGCCGGCCGGTTCGACCCGGGGCAGCAGTTCGTCGACGTTCGGTACGAAGACGTTCACGCTGACCCGGCCCGGCACCGCCTTGGCCCCGCGCTTGTAGTCGACCAGGCCGAGGCTGGCGCCGCCGAACCGGAGTGACACGATGAACGGGCCCTTCCGGCCCGGCACTCGCAGCTCCTCTTCGGCGCCGAACAACTCGATGTAGAAGGCGCTCAGCCGCTGGATGTCTTCTGTGCAGAAGCTGGGCTGGATAGCGAACTCGCTCATGGGATGCTTCCTCTCCGTTCGGGTCCGGCCGGTCATTCCGCGGCCAATGGGATTTCGCCGGCGGTCTTGCTGTAGCCGAGGGCTTCGACGATCTGTCCGTCGCGGATCAGCATCAGGTTCACGCCGCGCACCGAATCCGCGGGAGTGTCTCCGAAGTGGTAGCGCCAGCGGATCGTCGCGCGATCGCCGGCCACCACGACGTCCTCCACCTCGAACTGGGTGCTGTGGTCCTCGGCCAGCGCCCGCCAGAAGGCCAGGCACTCCGCACGGCCCTCACTGCGGGCGCCGTCCGGCGCCGGCTGGATCGCCTCCATGACGCAATCGGCGCCGATCAGGTCGTCCAGGGCGGTCGGGTCGTGGGCGACGAAGGCGTGGTTGAAGCGGTCGATGATCTCGGTCGTCGTGCGGTGTGTCATGTCAGCTCCTCGATAGACTGGTCGATCTACTTTTGAATATATAGACCGGTTGATCTACTGGCAACCCCATGGCACCCTGTTTTTCATGGACACCCGCACCACCAGCCGCCCGCGTGAACGACTCCTGACGGCCGCCAAGGACCTGACGTACCGGCAGGGGGTCGCTGTCGGCGTCGACGCGATCCTCAAAGAGGCGAAAGTCGCCCGGCGCTCGCTGTACGAGCACTTCGGTGGGAAGGACGGGTTGATCGCCGAAGTGCTACGCCAGACGGCGGCGGAGGATGAGGAGCTGCACCGCCAGACCATGCAGAACGCCGGCGACGAGCCGCGCGCCCGGCTGCTGGCGCTCTTCGACATGCTCGGCGACGTCATCCAGGACCCGGAGTTCCGAGGCTGCCGCTACCTGTCCGCGGATCTCGCCTTGACCGATCCCGATCATCCAGCTCACGCCGTGACCCGCGAGTATCGCGAACACATCCACGAACTGCTCGAGACCGAACTCGTCAAGCTCGGCCATCACCAGCCGGCCACCGCAGCCAACCAGTTGATGCTGCTGATGGACGGAACGCTCGCAGCGGGCGTGACCAGGACCGGCACCGATCCGGCTCAACTGGCCAGGCAGCTAGCCGAGCAGCTCATCGGCGCCGCCTGAGGAGAACGCTCAGACCTCGGTGGGTGTCAGGTCCAGGTGGTCTACGTAGGCCCAGAGCCAGGCCAAGGGAGCCAGGACTAGTTCGGGCTCGCCTTCTTCGTCGGCTACGAAGAGCATGGAGCCTTCGCCGTGGCTGATGTCTTCGCAGACCGCGTAGCAGAGTTCCACGGCGGCTTCGAAGGAGATGAGGTCGGGGCCGTCTTCCGAGCGGGGGCGGGGGAGCGGGAGGACCGGCGCCTCGGGGGTGCCGTTCAGGTCGACCGAGACCTGTTGCAGCGCTTCGTACAGGTCGTAGGAGATCAGGCCGGCGAGCGGGTTTCCGTCGATGCCGATCAGGTACGGGTCGTCGGCGCCGGCCCGGAAGTTGTCCCGTACTTCGGGGAACGTGGCCGCCAGATCGCCGACTTCGACGTACGGCGCCTCGCCGGGCTCCTCGTCGTCCTCGGCCTCACCGAGTCCACCGCTGCGCATCTGGTCGAAGGAGTGCAGCAGGTCGGTCAGCTCGTCGTACGCGCCACCGCCCGGCGCCGCCTGGGAGCGCTGTTCCAGGTCGCGGAGGTGCTCGACGAGGTCGTCCTCGAAGTGCAGGTCGTACCGCGGCAGCCCCGGCTCGCGACCCGCGTTGATCTGCGCGACGATCTGGGTCGAGATCGGCCCGAGGCGCTCGGCCAGCACCTCCAGCGGTGTGGTCGGCTTCTCCTCCTCGTCATGCGCGCACGAGTCGTCGTCGCCCTTGCCCTCGCTCTCCATCGCGAGCAGCACCGAGAACGCCGGGAAGGCGATCAGCGCCGCGGTCGCCATCGGCCCGTCGCCGATCAGCATCAGCGGGTTCGCGCCGTTCTCGGTACGCCGGAGGTGGTCGGGCAGCAGCACTGCCGCCTGCTCGACGTTCACCTGGCTCGCCAGCGAGGACAGCCCGTGGTCGGTGTCGACACCTAGTTGCTCGACCAGCGTCTCGGAGCTCATGTCGAAGGTGGAGCGCAGGTAGTAGCGCAGCCAGCCCGCGTCGACGGGATTGCCGAGCAGCTCGGCGATCCGGCCGCGGAAGTCGGCGAGGTCCGCGATCGCGAGCACCACCAGCACCGGCTGGTCGCCGTCGCCGATCACCAGCGGTCTGGTGTCGCCGTTCTGGAAGCCGTCGATGACTTGGTGCAGACCCTCGGCAGCTGCCTCCAGCGGCCACGACTCCGCCTCGAACTCGGTCACACCTGCGGCGGTGTTGACGTCGTCGGGCATCTACTGGTCCTCTCCGATGGCGGCGGTCGGGGTGGCGCTAAGACTATGGGGCGGCGGTACCGGGGAGGGCACCGCCTCGGTGCGTCGTGACATTGGCTACCCTGGGAGCGGCGGGTCGGTGCAGGGGTATCTCACATGTGAGATACGGTCAAGCGCATGACTGACGACTACCTCTCCCGGATCGGTAATCTCATCCGGGACGCCCGCAAGCACCGTGGCTGGACCCAGACTCAGCTGGCCGATGTCCTCGGCACGAGTCAAAGTGCGGTGAACCGGATCGAAAAGGGTCATCAGAACCTCACTCTCGAGATGCTCGCCCGGATCGGCGAAGCACTCGATTCAGAGATTGTCTCTCTCGGTGGCGGTCCGGTCCACCTCCGTGTCGTCGGTGGCCGGGAATTGTCCGGTTCCATCGATGTGAAGTCCTCCAAGAACGCCGGCGTCGCCCTGTTGTGCGCCAGTTTGCTGAACAAAGGCCGGACCACCCTGCGCAAGGTGGCAAGGATCGAAGAGGTCAACCGGCTGCTCGAAGTCCTGAACTCGATCGGCGTGAAGACCACCTGGCTGAACGACGCCGGTGATCTCGAGATCGTCCCGCCGGAGCACCTCAACCTGTCGGCGATGGACGCCGAAGCGGCCCGGCGTACGCGCAGCATCATCATGTTCCTCGGCCCGTTGCTGCACCGCGAGGACACCTTCCAGCTTCCGTACGCCGGTGGCTGCGACCTCGGCACCCGGACCGTCGAGCCGCACATGTCGGCGCTGCGCCCGTTCGGCCTCGACATCAAGGCGACCGGCGGCGAGTACCACGCGATGGTCAACCGGGCGATCACGCCGGGCAAGCCGATCGTGCTGACCGAGCGCGGCGACACCGTGACCGAGAACGCGATCATGGCCGCGGCCCGGTACGACGGCGTCACGGTGATCCGCAACGCCAGCTCGAACTACATGGTCCAGGACCTGTGCTTCTACCTCGACCTGCTCGGCGTGAAGATCGACGGCGTCGGCAGCACCACGCTGACCGTGCACGGCACGCCGGAGATCGACGTCGACGTCGACTACGCGCCGTCCGAGGACCCGATCGAGGCGATGAGCCTGCTCACCGCCGCGATCGTGACCGGCTCGGAGATCACCATCAAGCGCGCGCCGGTGGAGTTCCTCGAGATCGAGCTGGCGCTGCTGGAGGAGATGGGCCTGGACTACAGCCGCTCCGAGGAGTACCTGGCCGAGAACGGCCGGACCCGGCTGGTCGACCTGACCACCCGGCCGTCGACGCTGCACGCGCCGATCGACAAGATCCACCCGATGCCGTTCCCGGGCCTGAACATCGACAACCTGCCGTTCTTCGCGGTGATCGCGGCGACGGCGACCGGCCAGACCCTGATCCACGACTGGGTCTACGAGAACCGCGCGATCTACCTGACCGACCTGAACAAGCTCGGCGGCCGGGTCAAGCTGCTCGACCCGCACCGGGTGATGGTCGAGGGCCCGACGCACTTCTCCGGCGCCGAGATCATGTGCCCGCCCGCGCTCCGCCCGGCGGTCGTCACGCTGATCGCGATGATGGCGGCCAAGGGCACCTCGGTCCTGCGCAGCGTCTACGTGATCAACCGCGGCTACGAGGACCTGGCGACCCGCCTCAACTCGCTAGGCGCCCAGATCGAGACGTTCCGCGACATCTGAGCCCTCTTGCACGAAGGCGACGGCCTCGGTCACCACGTCCGGATCGATCATGATCCGGCGGTGACCGAGGCCTTTCGTCTGCCGGAAGCGCGCTTTCGTTCCGTACTGCGTGAGCAGGATCTCCGCCTGGCCCGGATCCACCACGTCGTCCTCGTCGTTGTGGATCACGAGCAGATCGACGTCACCCTCTCTGATGGAGAACCTGGTCCAGACATCGGCGAGTCCCGGGAAGTAGTGGCGCTCGATCGCGCGGCGCAGCTCCCGGTTCACCGCCGGGCCGAGTCCGAGTTCGGCGCAGAACGAGTCGGTCAGATACCCGAAGTCGGCCGGGCCGCTGATCGTCACGAGTCGCTTGGCGGCTACGCCCTCGCGTACGGCGTACAGGGCGAAAGGTGCGCCGAGGGAGTGTGCGATGACGCCTTCGAACGTGCCGTACTTCGCAGCGAGTGCCTGGTAGATCCGCTGGTGATCGAGGATCGAGGCCGCGACCCGGCCGCCGCCTGAATCGCCGTGTGCGGGCGCGTCGAAGGAGACCGGGCTGTAGCCGAGTTCGAGCAGCCGCTCGATGAACGCGGCGAACCGGGAGGCGCGCGAACGCCAGCCGTGCACGAGCAGCACCGGTCGCGTGCCGTCACCCCACTGGTAGGTCACGACCCCGTCGATCACCTCGACCTGCGCGGCGGCGTGGATCGCGCGCTCGGTCTCGCGGACCTTGCCGCGCATCAGCGGCCGTCGCCAGAGTTCGAAGGCCAACCGGCCGGCCAGTCTCGGCGAGATCGCGGCAGCTGCACGCAGTACCGCACGGATCGTCGTGAGCGTCATGCACCACTCCATTTCGGGTCACGGCCGACCAGCCCGAGCAGTCGCTCGCCGGCCGGCGCTTCAGGATGAGTCGGTACTACGGGCGCGAACACGCCACCTTCAGGTCGCTCCGCCGGAATCAGTACGCCGAGCCGGAGCGCGAGTTCCGCGAGATCTTCGGGAATCGGATTCGGCAAACCGATCGAGCGCGCGACGTCCCACGCATGAACCAGGTAGTCGAGGAAATGCATCGCCACCGCGACCCTGCCCGGGAAGACCCCGAACTCCCGGACCTCCAACGGAAGATCCAGCACCACGTCATCCGCGTACGCCGTGGCGACTGCCTCAACCGTCGCCCCGAACCGCGCCAACGTGATCTCGTCCGGCGGCCCGGGCCGCCACATCTCCAACCCGAACCGGACCTCCTTGCCGAGCTGCTCGCTCCAGTTCGCACCGCGGGCGATGGTCGCGAAGCCGCGGTTCTCCGCGACTAGGTGGGCGATGAGTTCGCCGAGGTTCCAGTCCGCGCAGGGGGTCGGGAGGTCTAGCTGGTTCGGCTTGACCAGTTCGACGGCGGTTCGGCAGAGGTCCGTTGCGGCTCGGTCTTCTGCGCGCAGATCGAGAGCGCGGAGGTCGAAGTTGCCTAGCTCGAGGTCGGTCATCTGGGGTCCGTCCTGCCGTAGCGGAAACTATACGAACGATCGTATTATTAGTTTGCCGGACGATCGGAGTCAAGTGACGCCGTAGGCTTGCGCAGCAGGAGGTGGTGATGGAGACGCGGACCGATGGGCGGTTGGTGCGGGGTGATCAGACCCGCCGCGCCGTGCTGCGCCGTGCGGTCGACATCGCCTCGATCGACGGTCTCGAAGGGCTGTCGATCGGCCGGTTGGCCGGTGAGCTGGAGATCAGCAAGAGCGGCCTGTTCGCGCACTTCGGCTCGAAGGAAGAGCTGCAGCTGGCGACGATCCGGGCGGCCCGGCGGATCTATGCCGACGCCGTCGTCGAGCCGGCGCACGCCTTCGAGCCGGGACTAGGCCGGGTCTGGAAGCTGAGCGAGAGCTGGCTCGACTATTCCGAACAGCGCGTCTTCCCGGGCGGCTGCTTCTTCGCCAGAGTCACCCACGAGTTCGCCGCGCGGTCAGGCCCGGTGCACGATTTCCTGGTCGAGGTCGACCACGAGTGGATCGGCTCTCATCGAGCAGTACGTGACCGAGGCGCGCGATCTCGGCGAACTGGCCGGCGATCCGAGCCAGCTGGCGTTCGACCTGAACGCCTTCATGGAATCGGCGAACCTGTCGTCCCTGCTCCGCGACGACGTCACCGCCGTCTTCGACCGGGCGCGTCAGTCGGTGCGCACGCGACTTGAGGCCGCCGCGACCGCCGGCACCAAGTTGCCCTGGGCCTGATCGCCGAGCGGTAGGTCGCGGACCCGGCGGATCGGGGAGAACAGCAGGATCAGTCCGGCCAGCGGCACGCCCGCAGTACCGATCCAGAGGGCGGTTCTGAGGTCGAACGCGGTACCGAGCAGGCCGCCGAGGGCGGAGCCGAGCGGGATCGTGCCGAGGTTGACGAACGATCCGGTCGCGGCGAGGCGACCGCGGAACTCCGGCGCGCAGTACTCCTGCTGGAAGGTCGATTTGATGACGTTCCCGGCGACCACGCCGACTCCGACGCAGAAACCGCCGGTGAGATAGAGCAGTACGCCGTACCCGCTGGTGGTGAGGGGGATCAGCAAGGCCGCCGTGGGGAGGGCCAACTCGAAGAAGAGGGTGGCGCGGGCGGTGCCCATCCGGTCGGCGACGCGGCGGCCGGCGAAGGCGCCCAGGACGCCGCCTGCGCTCGAGCCGGCCATCAGGGCGCCGACGGTGCCGGCGGCGAGGCCGACCTCGCGGACCAGGAAGACGACGACGATCGACTGGTAGGCCATCAGGGCGAGGTTCGAGGTGGCGCCGAAGACGATCAGCGTCCGCAGCCAGACGTCGCCGGCGATCAATTTGATGCCTTGGGCAACCTCTCGGACCAGCGCTTCCTTGGCCCGGTACTGCGGGGTCTCGCGGAACCGGATCGCCGCGATGCAGCCGAACGAGACGACGAAGGTGAGGGCGTCGATCAGCAACCCGTTCGTCGCGCCGAAGAGCTGGACGGCGAGACCGCCGCAGCCGAGACCGGCGATCTGCGCGGCCGACGCGCTGCCCTGGAGTTTCGCGTTGCCTTCGGCGCGATCGGCCGGCTGGACGAGGTGCGGGAGGTAGGCGGAGTAGGCGGTGTGGAAGAAGACGGCGGCGATGCCGGTCAGGAAGGCGACCGCGAACAGGAGCGGCAGGGTCAGGAGGTCGGCCACGGCGGCGATCGGAACGAGGGCGAGCAGGATGGCTGAGCCGGCCGCGGAGCTGAGCATGATCGGGCGGTGGGGGAGTCGGTCGACCCAGGCGCCTGCGGGGAGGCCGAGTAGCAGCCAGGGAAGCCAGACGGTCGCGCCGAGCAGGCCGACCGAGAGGGTGCTGGCCTGCAGGGTGGTGACGGCGATCAGCGGCAGTACGACGGTGGTGACGGAACTGCCGAACTTGCTGGTCGTCTCGCCGATCCAGAGCAGGCGGAAGTCGCGATGTCTGAGCAGGAGGCTGTTCATTGGGTTGTCCGCCGCGGGAACGACTGGATCTGTACGACGATGGGCTGTGCGTCGGCGTCGGGTTCTGCGGTCAGGTGGCGGTTGATGACCTCGCCGAGCTCGGCGTTCAGGGCGCGGAGCTGGGTCTTGGTGAGGCGGAGGTCGCGCCAGTCGGAGATCTCCGAGGCGTGCTGCCATTCGCCGTCCCAGTCCTCGTCGACGAAGTTCTGCACGCGCTCGAAGTACTGCTGGACGAGCTGCCGCAGATAGAGCTGTAGCGAGCCCTTCGTCTCCGGATCGTCGAGGAAGTCGGCCTGGTTGAGGATCGTCTGCCGGTGCACGACCTGCCACCAGCGTTCGCGCTTGGTGCCGCGCTCGACGTCCTCCTCGATGTAGCCGTGCTCGGCGAGCAGCCGCAGATGCCAGCTGATCGTGCCCGTGCTCTCGCCCAGTCGCGCCGACAGCGTCGTACTGGTGGCCGGGCCGTCGAGCTGGAGCGCCTCCAGGATCGTCATCCGCAACGGGTGGGCCAGACCGCGCAGACTGCGGGCGTCGATCCGCCGGATGTCTTTCGCCATGCGCTCCACGGTAACTTGCAGAGGAGTCTCTGCAAAGAGTTCTTGGTAAGCAGTTTTGTCGGTGGGGTTCTCTAGCGTTTCCGGCATGAGGTGGTTATGGCGGTGAGGCCGCACGTGGTGGCCCAGGTGGCTGTGTCGATCGACGGGATGACGAGTGGATTCACCGTCGACCAGGCGCGGTTCTATGCGTTGGCGACGTTGTGGCAGGAGGACGTGACCCTGATCGGCGCCGACACGGTGCTTGCCGAGGAGTCGGTACTGCGCTTCGCAAGCCCACGTTCGCCGCAGTCGACGGAAGTGCGGGCGCCGGGCCCGGTGCTCGCGGTAGTCGACAGCCGGGCGCGGGTTCGCACGTGGGAGTCACTGCGCGGACTCGGGTATTGGTCGGACGTCGTGGCCCTGTACGCCGACCAGACGCCGGCCCGCCCGCTGGACAGCGTGATCCCCGAGCTGGTCACCGGCTACGACCAGGTAGACCTCACCGAAACACTCGATCTCCTCGGCTCGAAGTACGGCGCTCACGTTGTCCGCGTGGACAGCCACGGACGCCTACTGACAGCCCTGCTAGAGCTCGGCCTCATCAACGAACTAGCCCTGCTGGTGCACCCGATGATCGTCGGCACTGGCCCCCACTGGGCCCCCGCCGAGCGCCACAACCTGAGACTCGCCAACGCAGAAAAGTTCGAAGGCGGCCTCCTCTGGCTCCGCTACTGCATCTGAGGACGTTCTTGCAGAGTTCGGAAAACTGTCGGTAGCGAGAGCTACTGTGAGTCGTGATGAGGAAGCAGCACGAGGGGTATGACGAGCATGATGCGGAGCGGTGGGTTGCCGAGCCGGTCAAGCGGCCTGGGCGGACGGCGTTTGCGCGGGATCGGGCTCGGGTTCTGCACAGTGCTGCGTTGCGGAGGCTGGCGGCCAAGACTCAGGTGGCGACGGCCGGCAGTGACGATTTTGTGCGGAACAGGCTGACGCACAGTCTCGAGGTTGCGCAGATCGGGCGGGAGTTGGCGAGCACGCTCGGGTGCGATCCGGACATCGTGGATGCTGCTTGTCTGGCACACGATCTCGGGCATCCGCCGTACGGGCACAACGGGGAGCGGGCGCTCGACCAGTTGGCCGAGAAGATCGGTGGGTTCGAGGGGAACGCGCAGACGCTGCGGTTGCTGACCCGGCTGGAGTCGAAGACGTTCGGTCCGGGCGGCCGCAGTGTCGGGCTCAATCTGAGCCGGGCGACGCTGGACGCCGCGACGAAGTACCCGTGGCTGCGTCGCGAGGGGCAGCGGAAGTTCGGGGTGTACGACGACGACGCGCCGGTGTTCGACTGGCTGCGGCAAGGTGTCGAGGAGGGGGACCGGCGCTGTCTCGAGGCGCAGGTGATGGACTTCGCCGACGACGTGGCGTATTCGGTGCACGATGTCGAGGACGGGATCGTCGCGCACCACATCGATCTCGACCAGGTGGCGGCCGAGCGTACGCCGTACTGGCAGACCGTGCGCGCGGATCTACTTGCCGGAGGCAACGGATGCGGAGCTGGACGAGGGGTGGAACCGGCTGACCGTCGCTGCCCTACTGGCCGAGTGCTCCCTTCGACGACAGCCGGCGGGCGCTGGGTGGGTTGAAGGATCTGACCAGTCAGCTGATCGGAAGGTTCTGTACTGCGGCGGAGCAGGCGACGCATGCGCGCTTCGGACGGTCGCGACTGGTCCGGTACGACGCTGATCTGGTGGTGCCGGACGGGATCCGGACCGAGATCGCGCTGCTCAAGGGCATCGGCATGTTCCACGTGCTGGAGTCGCCTGAACGCCAGCACCGTCGGGCGGTGCAGCGCGAGTTGCTGACCGAGCTGGTCGAGGCCCTGTGCAAGTCGGCACCCCAGCACCTGGACATCGCCTTCGCAGCCGACTTCGCCGAGGCCGCCGACGACAACGCCCGCCTCCGCGTCATCATCGACCAGGTCGCCTCCCTCACCGACCCCTCAGCCGCCGCCTGGCACCACCGCCTAACCAGCTAGTCACGTGCGATCGACCAGGCAAAACAGTGTCGGCCTGCTTGAGGGTGGGGGAAGGAATAGTGTCTTGGCATGAGCGAAGAGCAGATTGTGATTGTCGGGGCGAGCCTCGCCGGAGCTACGGCTGCTGAGACTCTGCGGGCTGACGGATGGACCGGTGGGATCGTCCTGATCGGTAGTGAGAGTGAGTTGCCGTACGAGCGGCCGCCGCTGTCGAAGGACGTGCTGCTCGGCAAGAAGGAGACCGAGTCCGCCCAGATTCACGATCAGCAGTGGTACGACGACAACAACGTCGAACTGCGCCTCGGCACCACCGTGACCGCGATCGACCCGGCCGCGAAGACCGTGACGCTCGACGACGACTCGCAGCTCTCGTACGACAAACTCCTGATCGCCACCGGCAGCCGGGTCCGCAAACTCGACGTACCGGGTGGTGACCTCCCCGGCATCCACTACCTGCGGACTGCCGCCGAGTCCCAGGCGCTGACCGACGCGTACACCGCGAAGCCGCGCGTCGTGGTCGTCGGAGCCGGCTGGATCGGACTGGAAGCAGCGTCGGCAGCTCGCGAGCGCGGCTCCGAGGTGACCGTCGTCGAGCCGCAGTCCACCGCGCTGGCCCAGGTGATGGGCGAGACGGTCGGCGCGATCTACGCCGACCTGCACCGTCAGCACGGCGTTGACCTGCGCTTCGGTACCGGCGTCGACGGCTTCGAGGGCACCGACAAGGTCACCGGCGTCCGTACGTCGGGCGGCGAGGTCATCCCTGCCGACCTCGTGGTGGTCGGCGTCGGCGTACAGCCGAACACCGAGCTGGCCGAAGCTGCCGGTATCGAGGTCGCTTCCCGCGAGGACGGCTCCGGCATCGTCACCGGCGCCAACCTGCAGACGTCGGCAGCCGACGTGTACGCCGCGGGCGACGTGGTCCGCTGGGACCACCCGCTGCTCGGTCACTCGGTCCGCGTCGAGCACTGGCAGAACGCGAAGGACAGCGGCAAGGCCGCCGCGAAGGCGATGCTCGGCGAGGACGCGTCCCACGACTCGATCCCGTACTTCTTCACCGACCAGTACGACCTCGGCATGGAGTACGCGGGCGACGTGCCGCGCGGTACGACGCCCAAGGTCGTCCTGCGCGGCGACCCGGCTTCGGGCGCGTACCTGGCGTTCTGGCTGGACGACGACAACCACGTGCTGGCGGGCATGCACGTCAACACGTGGGGCGCGATCGACGGAGTACGGGACCTGATCCGCTCCGGCCGGGCCGTTGATCCCGACCGGCTCGCGGACTCGTCGGTGGAACTCGCGGAGGTCTGATCAGGTCTGCGGTCCGGCCGAGGTCTCGATTACTTCGGTTGGACCGTAGACTCACCGCGTGGCAGGTCGGATCAAGGAAGAGGACATCGCGCTGGTGCGCGAGCGTGCTCGGATCGACGAAGTGGTCGGCTCGTACGTCACCTTGAAGAACGCCGGCGGTGGTTCGCTGAAGGGGCTCTGCCCGTTCCACGACGAGAAGTCGCCGTCCTTCAACGTCACCCCGGCCCGCGGCTTCTTCTACTGCTTCGGCTGCCAAGAGGGCGGCGACGTGATCGACTTCATCCAGAAGATCGATCAGATCACCTTCCACGAAGCCGTCGAGACGCTCGCCGCGAAGGTCGGCATCCAGCTCCGGTACGACGAATCGGGCGCGCCGATCCAGCGCTCCCAGTCCAACCAGCGGCCGCGGCTCGTCGAGGCGCACAAGGTCGCCGCGGAGTACTACGCGGAGCAGCTCTTCGGTGCCTCCGAGGCGATGCTCGGCCGGCAGTTCCTGGACAAGCGCGGCTTCGATCGCGACGCCGCGGCGCAGTTCGGGGTGGGGTTCTCCCCGCGCGGCGGCGAGTCGCTGGTGGCGCATCTGCGCGGTCGCGGGTTCACCAACGCGGAGCTGCTGGCGTCGGGGTTGTGCTCGGACGGGCAGCGCGGGCTCTACGACCGGTTCCGCGGGCGGCTGATGTGGCCGATCCGGGACGCGAGCGCGGACGTGATCGGGTTCGGCGCGCGGCGGATCTTCGAGGACGACAAGATCGAGGCGAAGTACCTGAACACCGCCGAGACCCCGATCTACAAGAAGTCGAGGGTCCTGTACGGCGTGGATCTCGCGCGGCGCGAGATCGCGAAGGGCAAGCAGGCGGTCGTCGTCGAGGGGTACACCGACGTGATGGCCTGCCACCTGTCCGGCGTACAGACTGCTGTGGCTACCTGCGGTACTTCGTTCGGCGACGACCACGCTCGGGTACTGCGGCAGTTGCTGCTGGATCATGACCAGTTCCGGGGTGAAGTGATCTTCACCTTCGACGGGGACGAGGCCGGGCAGCGGGCCGCGTTGAAGGCGTTCAGTGGGGACCAGGCTTTTGCTTCGCAGACGTATGTGGCGGTCGAGCCGGATGGGCTTGATCCGTGCGATCTGCGGCTGCAGAAGGGTGATGCCGCAGTACGGGAGCTGATCGGGCGGCGGGTGCCGCTGTATCGGTTCGTGCTGTCGAACGTGCTGTCGAAGTACGACCTGGACCGGATGGACACGCGGGTCGATGCGCTGCGGGACGCGGCACGGCTGGTGGTGAGCATCCGGGACCGCTCGAAGGTGGACGCGTTCACCCGGGAGCTCGCGGGGCATCTGGGCATGGAGGTCGACCAGGTCCGGTCCGAGGTCCATCGCGCGGCTTCGCGCCCGGCTGCTCCGGCGCCCGCCGGCCCGGTCGATCGCGGCCCGGTCACTGTCACCAGCGAGGCCCCGCCTCCGCCTCGGGTGGATCTGCCTTCTCCGCGCGATCAGCGATTCGTGATCGAGTGGGACGTGCTGAAGATCGCGATGCAGCACCCGGCGCTGGTTGGCGCGTCTTTCGATGAGCTGGATGACCAGGACTTCACGCACCCGTGGCTGGCCGCGGTGCGAACCGGGATGGCAAAGGTCGGCGGGCCGACTGCCGCTGCGCCCGGTGAGGCTTGGGTGGTCGCCGTTCGTGAGGCCATGGGGAACGATCCGGCCGCGGCTGTTGTCAGCGCACTTGCCGTTGATCCGATCCGGCTTGATCGCGAGCCGGACGAGTCGTACGCGCGGGCTCATGTCGCCCGCCTGCAGGAGCTGACCTGTCTGCGGCGGATCGCGGATCTGAAGTCCAAGCTGCAGCGGACGAATCCGATCGACCGGGCCGACGACTACAACCGGATGTTCGGCGAGCTGATCGCGCTGGAGCGTTACCGGACCGACCTCCGGGCCCAGGCGATCTCGGGCGCCCTGTAGTTATCCACAACTACAGAGGTTTTCCGGCGGCGAGTTATCCACCGGTGACCGATTGGTCGCTCTGAGCGACCGGTTTCGCGGCACTATCCCTTCTAAGAGAGGGGATCACCGATGGCCGAACTCGACTGCGAACCCGCCGACGTCAGCGCGCTCGTCGCCTACCTGCGCGACATCGGGCGCCACGAACTACTCACCCTGGAGGAAGTCAAAGAACTCTCACACTGGATCGAAGCCGGCCTCCTAGCAACCGACCGCCTAGCCTCCACGACCGAGCGAGCCAACCAGGCAGATCGGCCCGACCTGGCCGAGCGGGCGGACCATGCTGATCGGGTCGACCTGGCCGGGCGGGTCGACTTGGCTGAGCGGGCTGACCTGCTGGCCGTGGCCGAGCTGGGCCGGCAGGCCAGACGTCGGATGATCGAGGGAAACCTCCGGCTGGTGGTCTCCCTCGCCAAGCGGTATGCCGGGAAGGGCGTCTCGCTGCTGGACCTGATCCAGGAGGGCAACCTCGGCCTGATGCGCGCGGTCGAGCGCTTCGACCACCAACGCGGCCACCGCTTCTCGACGTACGCGATCTGGTGGATCCGCCAGGCCATCGGCCGCGCTGTCTCAGACCGCTCACGCCTGATCCGCATGCCCGCCCAGGCCTACACCGACGCAACGCGGGTAGCCGCCGTCCACCGGGACCTAACCCAACGACTAGGCCGCGAGCCAACCGCACCCGAGGTCGCCGCCGGCGCCTGCCTCACTCCCGCCCGAGTCGAGCGCGCCCAAGCCTGGAAGCTCCGCCCGGAGTCCCTCGACGTCGAAGAGTCCGACCAGGAAATCGACGACGAGACCCTTGTCCTCCAGGCCGCGCTACGCCGCGACCTCAACCACCAACTCGACTTCCTGGACGACACCGCCCGCACAATCCTCCGCCTCCGCTACGGCCTCACCGGCCGCCCACCCGCCACCCCCGAAGAAACCGCCCACCAACTAGGCCTAACCCCCGACCAGATCCAACCCCTAGAACGAGAGGCTCTCCGCTCCCTCCGCCGCCGCTGCCAATCCACCCTCCGCGACTATGCCGCCTGAGCCGCTGCCGGAGTTGCAGTGTGTTCGTAGCAAGGCGTTTCGGCCGGGAGGACCAGGTGTCCTCCCGGCCGGACGGTCGCGGCTAGTGGCTCGCGGCTGGCTGGCGCCAGATCGCGGTGCTGAGGCAGATTGCCCAGAGCAACGAAAGGATGATGGTGAAGGCTCCGATCATCGCCGCGCTCGCGATCAGGATGATCGCGGAGCACACCAGCCCGACGTACCCGGCCCACTTGGCCAGGACCAGCGTTCGCACGATGACGACGGAGACGGCGAGGATCGTCAGGCCGAGGGTCATCATGGTCACGCTGCTGATGACGTTGTAGTTGAGGGCGGTGGAGTAGCGGAGGACTTCGAGACCAGGCAGCGGTTCTCCGTCGACCTTCACCATGTGCCCGATCACGCCACGCAGCGCCGCGGAGACCAGCAGCGTCGTACTGAAGATGAGGCCCATCGTGCGAGCGAAGGCCGTCCACTGCGCGGCGGTGGTCTTCCTCGCGAGCGCCGTGAAGTAGTTCATGAGTACGACGAACAACACGGCCGCGGCGATCGCGCAGTACTGGGAAACGATGCCCGACAACTGGTTGCTGCTCTGTTGCCACCAGCCGAGGAGCTTCGCGTCGTCCGCCTTGTGCGGTACGTCGACGCTGGCGACGGTCCAGAAGAACGCGACGGCGAAGAGAACCGCCGCGGCCGACGCGACCTTCGCCGCAGAGGTCGCGGTCGCTCGGGCGCGGGTGTTTGCTGTGCTGGTTGCCATCACGGACTCCTGAGATCGGTTCGACTGAGTCCGTCCAGCGTCGATCTTCCACGCCCCAGACACGACGGAGCGTGCACCGGTCTTCCCATCAGGGCTGTCCCTGAGTACGGCGTGCGGTTTTCCTGCCACTATGACGAGATGGGGAGGATGACGTGGGTGCTGGTCCGGGTGGTTGCCTGGCCGCTTGCCCCTGCGCTCTTCGCTGGTCAGCTCGCGGTGCACCAGCGTGCGGGTGGTCGGCTCCTGACCGGGCCGGCAGATGTGCTCTACCTGGTCGCCATGCTGGTCTGCTGGGCGGTGGGGGTGTTTCTCACCTGGCGAGTCGTCGACCAGCCTGCCGGCTGGGCGTTCCTGGGACTGGGCACCACCCTGACCTGGAGCGGGTTCACCGACATGTATGCCGCGTTCGCACTCGGGCGGCCGGACCAGGCGGCGAACGGCCCGTTGATCGCCACCTTCAGCGACACCAGCTTCGTCTGGTGGTTCCTCTTCCTTGCCCTCGGCCTCCAATTCACCCCGGCTGTCCGGCCGCGGTCGCGGGTCCTCCCGGTACTGACCGTCGTCTCGGGCGTGGTCTACCAAGCTGCCGCCTTGTTGCGTTCCACTCATCTCGAGCGCCCGTACGACGCTCTCGTCAGCCCGTGGGCGGTCGCGGGAATCGCCGGACCGATCGCGGTGGTGGCCGCCGTCTCGGTGATCGTTCTCGGACTCTGCCTGCTTGCCTCGGTCTACGTTCTGGTGGCGGCCTTTCGCCGGGCCAGGGGAGAAGCCCGCCAGCAGTTGCTGTGGCTGGTGGCCGGAGCGACCCCGCTGGCGCCGGGCGTGATCGCGGCCTTCGCGGCGTCGTACGCGGGATTCGATGCCGCCGCCGGGTGGGTGTTGAGCGTCTGCGTCATCACCCTCGCGCTGGGTGCCGCCCTGTCCGTGGCGAAGTACCGCCTGTACGACGTGGAGCGGATCGTCACCGACTCGGCCGCGTACGCGATCTCGACCGGCGCGGTCGTCGCCGTCTTCGCCGTCATGGTCGTGGTCCTCACCAAGAGTCTTCCCTTCCGGGCCGACTCGCAGCTCCTCACCATCCTGGCCACGCTCGCCGCGATCGGGGTCGCCCGGCCGGCGTACCTGTGGGCCCGCCGGGTGGTCGACCGGCACTTCAACCGCCGCCGCTTCGACGCCGTCCAGCTGGTCCGGGCTGGGCTCCCAAAGCGGCCGGATCTCGAGGCTCTCCTGGTCGAGGCGACCGGGGATCCGCACCTGCGCGCGCTCTTCCCGGCCGACGGTGGCTGGGTCACTTCGGACGGCCGGGTCGCCGTGCCCGGTCCGGAGGTGGTCGATGTCCGGCGGCTGGGGGAGGTCAGCGCGCGGATCGAGTTCGATCCGGCGTACTGCGATCGGCTGGTCGTGGAGGCTGTCGTTCAGGAGGCCTCGGCGGAGATCGACAACCTCGGGCTGCGGGCGGAACTCGCCAAGCAGGTGGAGCAGATCACCGAGTCGCGGGCCCGGCTGGCCGGCGCGCATCTGGCGGAACGGCGGCGGATGGAGCGCGACCTGCACGACGGGGCCCAGCAGCGGATCCTCGCGATCGCCCTCCAGCTCCGTTCCGCCCGCGTCAACGGCGGCGACACCGTACTGCGAGCCGAGGTCGACCGGGCGATCACAGATCTCGCCCTGACGGTGCAGGAGCTGCGCGACCTAGCCGGCGGGCTGCAACCGGCCGCTCTGGCCGGAGGTGGTCTGCGCGCGGCGACCGACGAACTGGCCGGCCGGTTACCGGTGCGGATGAAGCTCGCTGTGGTCGACCGACGGTTCGAGGCTTCGGTGGAGAGCGCAGCCTGGTTCGTCATCGCCGAGGCGGTCTCGAACGTAGTCAAGCATGCCGGCGTCGACGAGGTGGCGATCCAGGTCTCAGCCGACCGGTCGCAGCTGCGGGTCGCCGTACTCGATGACGGAGTGGGGGAGCCGACCCGCAAGGTCGTGGACTCCAGGGTCTTGCCGACCGGGTCGCCGCTCTCGGTGGAGTCCTCGCCGTCGGCGACCAGCCTGGCGGCGGGACCCGGGTCGAGGCGGTGCTGCCATGCGGGTAGTCATCGCGGACGACTCCGCCCTGCTCCGGGAAGGTCTTGCCCGCCTGCTGGCGGAGTCCGGCGTCGAGGTCTGCGAGACCGTTGCCGACGGCATCGGGTTGGTCGCCGCCGTCGACCGGCACCAGCCGGATGTCGCGATCGTCGACATCCGGATGCCGCCGACCTACACGCACGAAGGCGCAGTGGCCGCGATCGAGCTCCGCGAACGGATGCCCGCGCTCGGCGTACTCCTGCTGTCCCAGGCGGTCGAGACCCATTTCGCCTCCCAGTTGCTGAAGCGTCATGCCGAACGCTTCGGCTACCTCCTCAAGGACCGGGTCGTCGACGTGGAGACCTTGATGGGCGCACTCCGCACGATCGCAGCCGGCGGCACGGCACTGGACCCGGAGATCGTCCGCCACCTGATGCGCGCCGACTCGGCCGGCGACCCGCTCGCAGCCCTGACCGAACGCGAGCGCGACGTCCTGGCCCTGATGGCCGAAGGCCGCTCCAACTCCGCCATCGCCAACCGCCTCACCGTCAGCGGCAAAACAGTCGAGAGCCACATCGCCAACATCTTCAGCAAACTGGGCCTGCACGGCGCCCAGGACGACCACCGCCGAGTCCTCGCCGTCCTGGCCGCCTTGCAGGGACCGACGTAAACCAGCGTGCGGGCGGGTGGAGCTCATGGCTACACCCAGGGAATTATGGGGGCATGGGACTTCCGGTGGTCGTTGAGGTGGTTGCCTTCGGCGCTGATCCGAGCGGACAGGGTGCCTCCGCACCGGCCGTCAAAGCGGCGCTGCGGCATGCCCGGAGTCTGGGGCGGCCGACCGAGGTGGTGTTCGCGGAAGGCACTTACCAGCTGTTTCCGGAGGAGGCGGAGACGCGGGAGTTGTATGTCTCGAACACCGTGGGCGCTGATCAGCGGTATCGGGACAAGAAGATCGGGTTGCTCGTCGAGGACATGCGGGACGTCACGATCGACGGGGGTGGGGCGAAGTTCGTCTATCACGGGTTGCAGACGGCGTTCGCGGCGATTCGCTCGAGCAACGTGACCTTCACGAACTTCTCCTTCGACTACGCCGCTCCCAAAGTCGTCGACGTGACGATCGCCGAAGCTGGCGTGAGCGACGGACGCGCCTACCGCATCCTCTCCGTCCCCGCGGTCAGCCCGTACGCCGTACGCGGCACTCACGTCGTCTGGCTCGGTGGGGTCAGCCCGGTCACCGGGGAACCGTACTGGGAGGGGCTCGACGGGCTCGAGTACACGCAGATCCACGATCCGAAAGCGCAGCGGACGTGGCGGGATGACAATCCGCTGTTCACCGATGTTGCCGAGGTCAACGATCTTGGTGACGGGACGGATCCGGATCGACTACGCGACTGCAACGCCTCCGCAGGACGAAGGGCTCGTCTACCAACTGCGGTTGATCGAGAGAGAAGAGCCGGGCGCGTTCATCTGGGAGTCGAAGAACGTCACGATCCGGGAGTCGATGCGCAGTACCTCCAGACCTTCGGGATCGTGGGGCAGTTCAGCGAAGACATCACTATCGACCGGGTCAACTTCGCATCGGACAAACAGTCAGGACGTAGTACGGCGGGCTTTGCTGACTTCGTCCAGATGTCCGGGATCAAAGGCAAGATCGCGATCACCGACTGCGTCTTCGACGGGCCGCACGACGACCCGATCAACATCCACGGCACGTATCTCGAGGTGGTCGGCAAGCCGGCGCCGGACACTCTCACCCTCGAGTACGAACACCCGCAGACGGCCGGATTCCCGCAGTTCGATCCCGGCGACGAGGTGGAGTTCGTCGACAAGCAGACGATGTTCGGCGATCGGGCAGGCGGTGGTCACCGCGGTCGACGGGCCGAGCGGGAGGGACCACACGAAGTCGTTGACGACGATGACCGTCACCTTCGACCGGCCGCTCCCAGACGCGCTGGAGATCCGCGGCACAGTTGTCGAGAACATCACCTGGACACCGACCGTCGTCATCTCCGGCAACACGTTCCGCAACGTGCCGACCCGCGGCGTACTGGTCACCACCCGCAAGCCGGTCGTCATCACCGGCAACCGGTTCGAAGCGATGTCGATGGCAAGCATCTTCATCTCCTCGGATGCCTACCAGTGGTACGAATCCGGCCCGGTCACCGACGTCACGATCCGCGACAACCACTTCACCCGCCCGACCAGCCCGGTGATCCTCATCGAACCCACCAACCAGGTGGTCGATCCGGCAAACCCGGTCCACCAAGGCATCGCGATCGTAGAGAACACCTTCGACATCGACGACGTCACCATCGTCGACGCGAAGAGCGTCGCGGGCCTCCGCTTCACCGGCAACACAGTCACCCGGCTCGACGGCGCCGACCATCCGCAGTACAAGGCTCCGCTCTTCGTCCTCGCCGTTGCACGGATGTCGGAGATCGACGGCAACGACTATGCCGAAGGACTCAACCTCGGCAGCTGATCCGCTGGAACCCGGCTGCCGCACTCATCTCAGTCGAGTAGTTCGATGTAGCCGTCGGTGCCGTGGACGCGGATTTGCTGGCCGTCGCGGATCAGGCGGGTGGCGTCGGCCACGCCAACCACCGCGGGGAGGCCGTATTCGCGGGCGATGACTGAGCCGTGCGTCATCAAGCCGCCGATCTCCGTCACGAGGCCGGAGATTCCGACGAAGAGGGGAGACCAGCTCGGGTCGGTGTACGCCGTGACGAGGATGTCGCCGGCTTCGAGGTCGGCCTTGCCCATGTCGAGGATGACGCGGGCCCGGCCTTCGATGGTCCCGGCAGAAACCGCGAGACCGATCAGTGCACCGGCAGGAGCATCGTCCCGGCGATAGGCACCGGAGATCGCCTCGCCGTCCGACGTGAGCACCCGCGGCGGCGTGAGTCCCTGGAAAGTCACGAACTCCTCTCGCCGTTCAGCAATGAGCTGAGGATCGGACTGGTTGGTCCGTACGACGTCCTGCAGCTCGGCGAAGGTGAGATAGAAGATGTCCTCCTTCTCGGCAAGGACTCCGGTCTGCACGAGGCGCTCGGCCTCGGCCAGCAAAGCCTGCCTATAAACGTAGTACCGGCTGATGATGTTGTACTTCGGATACTCGCGATACCCGGCGAAGCTCCGGACCTGGTCGATCATCCGCGCGGTCTCATCCGCCTTCTGCTCCCCGTCCGGTAGCGCCCGCAGCCGTTCGAGCACCTCCTCGCGCTTCCGCAGCGCCTCCTGCCGCCCCTCCTCGAAGCGTCGCGAGGCAGCACCCGGCTCGAAGAGCTTCACGTTGTCGAGGATCATCGGCACGAGCGTGCTGGGCTCTTCGCTCCAGCGCGGCCGGGTGATGTCGATCTCGCCGGCGCAGCGTACGCCGTACCGGTCGAGGTAGGCCTCGATCGCAGCCCGTGCCTCGGTCCCGCCCGCCACCTTCGGCAGTTCGTCCAGGGAACCGCCGCCCTGCAGGAACGCGATCACCTCCGGATACGGACGGACCACGTCGGCGACGTTGAGCAGGTCCAGCCCCATCTCCGAGGTGATGTTGTTGGGGGCGGACAGGGTGAGTGTGTCGGCCGCGTTCTTCTCGCCGAGCCATTCCTCCAGCCGGTCGTTGAGCCACCAGGTGGGTTCGTGGCTCGCCATGATCGCCTGCATGTTCAGGGGATCACCGAGGACCCGCTTGTGCTCCGTGAACGCCTCCACCAGGAAGTCGAACAACGCCGCTCCGCTCAACCCCTCGATCCCGCGCCGAAGAGCCGCCACCGAGGCTTCACTGCGCTCGATCAGCTCCGGAACGATCCCGGGATCGGCCTCCACCGGGAGCGCCGCCGCACTGTCAGCCGCAGCACCGCCCGCCGCACCGCCGCCCGCCGCCGGACCGCCGCTCGCCCCGCCGCCGGCCGGCGCCCCAGCGGCACCCGCGTCGGCCAAGGGGAGGAAGCCGCTGTCGAGCACGGCCTCCAGCGCGTCCCGGAACAGTGGATCGGCCTTCTCCATCATGTCCAGCAGTACGGCGCGCCCCGCCGCCGTGGTCAGCCGCGGGGCGGCATCGACGAACAGCCGCCCACCGGCTGCGAACATCGGAGCCATCGCCGTCAGCTGCCACAGCGAGATCCCGAGTGGCTTCATCGCATCCGTCATCATCTGCTGATGCCCGACGGACAGGTAAACGTGCTTCTCCTCGTCGTCCCGCTCGGGCACCGGGTACAGCGTCGTGATCGGCCGGCTCTGAACGATCTGGAACTCGTCGTCGACCAGGCACCATTCGATGTCCTGCGGCCGCCCGAACTCCGCCTCGATCCGCCGCCCGATTTCCACGAGCCTGAGCACCTGCGCATCCGTCAGCGCAGGCTTCTCCTGGTACTGCGGGTCGACGGCTGAGGTCTCCGTCCCACCCGACGGCAGCGCGTTGATCGCGAGGTGCTTGGCCGCGATCGACTTCTCGACGATCTCGCCGCCGCGCACCTTGAAAACATCCGGGTTGATCAGCCCCGAGACCAGCGCCTCGCCGAGCCCGAACCCGGCGTCCACCGTGGCGACCTTCCGATTGCCCGTGATCGGATCGGCCGTGAACATGATCCCGGCCGCCTGCGAGAACACCATCTGCTGCACAACAACAGCCATCTGCACCGCACACTCATCAAAGCCGTTCCGCAGCCTGTAGGTCACCGCGCGCTCGGTGAACATCGACGCCCAGCACCGGCTGATGTGCTGCAGAATCGCCGCCGCACCAACGACGTTGAGATACGTATCCTGCTGCCCGGCGAAGGAGGCGGTCGGCAAATCCTCCGCTGTAGCACTAGACCGTACGGCGTACGCGGCCTGCTCGCCGTGTCGCGAGAGCGCGTCGGTGACTGCCGTCTCAAGGTGGTCGGGTACGGCGATTCCCTCGATCGTCTCGCGGAGTTCCGCGCTGAGTGTGCGGATGCCGTCCCGATCGTCCGGGAGCAGCCGCGAGAGCTGATCGAGTCGGGCATCGATCGACGGCGTGTCCGCCAGGATCCGCCGGAAGGCATCCGTCGTGACGCAGAATCCGGCCGGTACGCGGACGCCTTCGATCCGCGACAGTGCGCCGAGCTGGGCGCCCTTGCCGCCGACCGCCGAGACCTGCGTCTCGTCGACCTCTTGAAGATCCAACACGTACTGCGAGCTCACTGCGCTACCTCCGGAATAGACCTCAGGGCCGGACGAAACGTCCGGCCCCGAGGTTACGTAGTACTGGAGGTCAGTGCTTGGTGACCGCGCCGGTGGCCGGGTCGAGCAGCACCGGACGGGTGTTCGGGCGCTGCCAGAAGTTGAACATCGAGGTCATCGAGTCGGCCCTGGCATCGTACGAGGCGTCGCCGATCCGGCCGGTCCGCCAGTTGTCCTCGATGAACTTGAGGATCGAGGTCTGGTCAGTCCGGTTGTGGTCGACGAAGTTGGTCTTGCTGTAGGGGCTGATGACGAGCAGCGGCTGGCGCGGACCGTAGCCACAGCGGTCGGCGTAACCGCCGGAAGCCGGCTTGCTGCCGCAGACCGCGGCCTGGTCGTTGGCCGGGTCCGAGGAGCCGTTGACCTTCGGCGGCGCCTGGTGGTCGTACCAGCCGTCGGAGTCGTCGTACGCGACGACGATCGCGGTGGACGCCCAGTCCTTCGACTTCTGCACCTCGTTGATGGTGTTGACCAGGAAGTGCTGCTCGTCGACCGGGTCGGAGTAGCCGGCGTGGCCGTCCTGGTACTCGCCGGCCTTGAGGAAGCTCACCGCCGGGAGGTTGCCCGCCTTCAGCGTGGCGTCGAAGTCGGTGAGATCGTAGTTGTGGTTGGCCTGGTCGGTGTGCCCGATCTTGGCGACCGAGGTCGGCGGCAGGTGCTTGGGGTTGCTGGTCGACTTGTAGTACGAGAACGGGTTGTGGTGCGGGCTGTAGTCCACCACCGCGTTGCCGCCGACGTTCTGGTGCGTGGTGCCGCAGACCGAGTAGCCGTTCGTCGTACCGGTCGGCTTGAAGCCGCCCTGGAACCAGCCCCAGGTGACGCCCTGCTTGTTCAGCAGGTCACCGACGTTCTGACCGGTCATCACGCCGAGCGCGTTCTTCGACGTGTGGTTGTTGTCCGAGCAGTCGTCGTACGCCGGGTCCGGGTCGTTGATCATGGTGCCGACGCCGTTGGCGTCCGGGGAGACGGACGTGTAGGCGTCGGTGACCTTCTGACCGGTGATCGGGTCGACCGCGTAGATGCCGTGGGTCTGACCGGAGATCAGGTTGATCGCGCCGGGCGAGGAGGGGCCGTAGGTGCTGCTGTACGAGTTGTCGTTCAGTGCGTAGTGCTGGGCGTAGTCCCACAACCCGGTGACCGTGTTGCCGTCGAAGTAGTCCATCACCAGGCCGGGTGCGCCGTACAGGATCGGCTGGCCGGTGCACTTGTCGGTCTCGGTGTACTCGACGAACTTGTCGGCCTTACCGCCGTTGTACGCCTTCTGCTCAGCGCCGTACCCGTGGTTCTGGTCGCAGGTCAGCGCCTGCTCATGGGTCAACCGGGTCGGGTTGTACTGGTTCGGGTTGTGGTTGAGCAGCTTCGGCGTCAGTCCGTTGACCTTCGGCGTACCGGGGGCGGCCTTGAATTTCGTGCCGTCCGTGTTCGCGGCCTTCGGGTAGGTGCCGAAATAGTGGTCGAACGAGATGTTCTCGTCGAAGATGACGACGAGGTGCTTGATCGGCGTACTCGCGACCACCGGCGGCTTGGGATGGTGGTCGCCGCCACCGTGATGCCACCAGCCGTCGCCGGCCCAGGCCGGGCCGGCCGCGGCGATCAGCGCAAAGGCACCGACACCGGCGACGACGGCGATGCGGGTTCGTTTGCTCCAGGTACGGGGCTTGAGGACCACTGTTGCCTCCTTGGATGACTTCATGCGAGCAGCCCGCGGCCGAGGTGGTCGGCGGAGTCTCGGACCCCGGGCAGAATCAGGAAGTAGCCGCCGCCGACCGGCTGGATGTAGTCGACGAGAGGCTCGTCGGCCAGCCGGTTCTGGACGGTTTCGAACTGGCGCTGGAGATCCTGCTGGTAGCAGACGAAGACCAGGCCCATGTCGAGGTTGCCGACGTTGTCGACACCGCGGTCGTAGTTGTAGGGGCGGCGCAGGATGCGGCTGTCGTCGCTCTGCGCGGTGCGTGGGTTGGCCCGCCGGATGTGGCTGGTCAACGGGATGGCCGAGCCGATCGGGTCGGCGGCGAAGTTCGGTACGTCGTACTCGGCGTTGCCGTCGAGCGGGGCGCCGGTGTCGCGCCGCCGGCCGAACATGTTCTCCTGCTCGTTGATCGAGACCCGGTCCCAGAACTCGACGAGCATCCGGATCCTTCGGACGACCTGGTAGCTGCCGCCTTGCGCCCAGGGCTGGTCGGCTTGCTGGATCCAGACCATCTTGTCCATCAGGGCTGCGTCGTTGACGTCCAGGTTGGACGTGCCGTCCTTGAAGCCCATCAGGTTGCGCGGGGTGCCGGCCGGTCTTGGCGGTGAGCTGAAGCCTTCGTACCGCCAGCGAATCTGCATCGCGCCGCGGGTGTGGCGGGCGATGTCCCGGAGGGCGTGGAGCACCGTGTCCCGGTTGTCGGCGCAGAGCTGAATGCTGAGGTCGCCGTGGCTTTCAGCCGGGTCGAGGTGATCGTTGGGGAACGTCGTCATCTGGGTGAGGCTCTTTGGCTTGCGCGTGGCGAGGCCGTAGCGGTCGTCGAACAGCGAGGCGCCGACTCCGACCGTGACGGTGAGCCGATCGGCGGGGACCGTCGGCCCGAGTACGCCGGAGTCGGTCGAGGGAGCGGCGATCCCCGGATCCGGCGGCGTCCCGCCCGCGGTAAGGAACCGCGCTCGCCCAGTCACCGTCTTCAACAACTCGCTCAGCTCGGCCCTGTCAGCGGCAAGCACATCAAACGCAACATGCACCGCATGCGGCTGCGCCGCCGTCGTGACCCCAGCCTGATGAACCCCATGAAACGGCACCACCGGATCTTGGGCCGGCACCGCTTGAGCCTTTGTAGACAAGGCAATCCCAGCCCCACCACCCGCCCCAACCGCCAGCCCCGCCGCCCCGGCAGTCAGCGCACCCCGCAAGAACGCCCGCCGCCCGGTCCCGTTCCGATCCGCGCTCGCCCCGTCTGCGCCTGCCTGCCCCGCGCCCCCGCTACCTGCGCTCTCCTCACCCTGGGTGATAGCCGCTTCGCGTTCGCTCATGAGGTTCTCCGGACATCGCCGATTGCGGCGATCGGAGCGAGGACCTCGACCAACTGACTGACCGCAGCGTCGAGGCGCTGGCGAGTTTGCCGATCCAGCGCCGTAGGCGCGACCCACGTGCCATCCGGCCGCTTGCCCTGGGCAACCAGCGCGCGAGTCTTCGCGATCCACGTCGCGACCTGTGACCACCCGACGTACCGCTTCGTCATCACCGGCGCGAGCGCATCCAGCACCGCCTGGGTTCCGTCCAGATTCGCGCCGATGGTCGCGAGCCCGGTGCCGCTGCCCTGGTCGGCTTGCCCGGTCAACTCGAACTGCAAGGCGTTCTCCATGATTTCGTGCGAGCGCAACGGCAGATCGTTCGGGTCGGTTCGCTCCTTGGGGAAGTCCTCGCGGAGCCCAGCGGCGGCGGTACCGAGCTTTTCGCCGTACGGGACAAGTGAGGCAGGGGACTGGCCGTGCCACAGCCCGTACTCGATCCGCCGCAACCCAACGAAGCCGGGATCCTTCACCCCCGCGGGCAGCCCGTCCGGCATCCCGTCGATCTGATCGGCGAAGTCCCCGAAGGTGTCGTACGCCGCCCCGAGCCGCTCGTACGCCAGATGCGCCGTCAGCCACGCCGACCGAGACTTTGCGAAATCACCACCCCGCAGCGTCTGCGTCAACGTCGTCACGGTGCCGGCCAGCGTCGCGAGCCCCTTCGTCACGTAGCTGTGGTAGGCGCTCACCGCACCTGTGAGGTCCTGGTTGCCGACCGGCAGCACAGCCTTGGTCGACGGGGGAGCACCGTCGAGGACCTGGATGGTCGGCCCGGTCACCGCGTCGGTGTCCTCCGCCAGACACCGGAACGCATAACTCGCCTTGCCGAAGGTCAGCTGCATCGGCCGGGTCGTGTTAGGCGCCAGCGCCTCAACCGCGGCGTACAAACCGCCTGTCCCCGGATCGATCAGGTCCACTTCGGTAGTCACCGTGCCGACATTGCTGACCTGCACGGTCTGCGGCCCACTGTGCGGGTTCTTCCAACCAGTACCGCAGTTACCCCGCGACACGGTGACGGTCAGCGCATCGCCGGCCTCGTCATGCCCGGAACACCCGGCCAGGACAAGCGCACCCACAATCCCGCAGACCATCCACGTACCAGCGGGGCGCAAGCGCACGACAGACGGCACGAGTGCTCCGAGAGGGGGTGAACAGTTGGTCACCCCGACACTAAGCCACCCACCGGCCCCCCTCAACGCCGCCCGGGAGTGTTGGCCCCCAGGTAACCCACCGTTTACCCCTCGCTGGCCCCGGCCGGACAGCTTCAGCCACACCACCCCCACCTCGAACACTCCAGCCAGCAGCGACACAAACCACCCCTTGGTCATGCGGGAATGCCTGGACGGGAGCCTTTCACGAGGCGTCAGGCTCGCGCCTTACAACAGCTCTTCCTACTACCAGTTCTGGTACCGAGCCGATGCGCAGTTCGGGAACGGGGCGAATGCCGGATAATGCCTCGACGGCAGCGTCAGCCAAGGGGGCAGGCTAGCGGCTCGAGTCTCAGTCGCCGGGCGGAGTATCGTCGCTCTGATGTCGGTCGTCACCGTATCGCGCGGCGTAGTGCGTGGGCGGCTCTCCGAAGAGTGCGGTGAAGTCACGTGACAAGTGCGGCTGGTCGGCATAGCCGAGTTCGGTTGCAAGTTCGGTCCAGTTGATCACGGCGTGCTTCGCCATGCGTTCAGTCACCTCGTGAAGGCGGTATCGACGGATTACCGTCTTCGGCGGTATGCCTACATGCTTGGCGAACATCCTTTGCAGAGTCCGCACACTCGTCCCAAGGGGAGCCGCTAGGTCGCTGACCTTGGTAATCCCCGGTTCGGCGGCGATGCGATCGACGACTTCACTGGCCCATCGTGTTCCGGCGTCGAGGACGGGAAGGTTGTTGCGCAGAAATTGCTCCACCGATTCGACGCCGACCTCTAATGGAAGAGCCGCACTGAACACCTCATGGGCTGGAATCTTTCGGTCGGTAATGCCTGCCACATTAGAACCCAGAAACGGGTAGAAGCACCCGGGGCGGAACTCGACCAAGAACATCTGGCCCGCTCCTTCGAGCAGCTTAATGGAATGTGTGCTCCACACGCCGTGTACCTCGACCACGCCATGCCAAAAACATAGATGTACATTCGTCTGTGGAACAACTAGCTGTCGATACGGCTCCTGATAATCCCAGGAGATCGTCATGTAACGCGCAACAAACGCGGCCAGGTCCTCCGAGGGAAGCGAATAAGAATGGCGTTGATACTCAGCCCATGCACCGCCGAGCTCCCTCGGGTCCCTGTCCATACCGCCGATAATAGATCCTTCCGGGCTCTTCGGAGTCGAGCATGCCGGCCGCCGCCCGCACCGCTACACCCTCAATGCGACGTGCCACTTAAGGCATGGCTGCAGAATACAGACTGCGATGGGGGTTGACGCCCGGTTGTCGAGCGTAGAAGCCCTGCGCTGAGCGACAGCCCCCACCCAGTCCGGCTGTTGTCAGCAGGCCTTGGAGCCATTGTACGAAGGAGGGCCAATGGGCCCCTTCCAGAAGGCGTCGATGACGAGCGCCTGGCCAGGTCCGACTCCGATACAGGGACCGTCGAAGCCGTTGCTGACATCCGCCTTGCGGTGGACAGAGCTGTCCCCGCAGTTGTAGTAGATCCACGAGTGCTGCTTGAACGTGAGGGGGCCGATGCCTGAGTCGCCGGTGATACGTTCCTGGCCGCCACAGTGCAGGCCGTCCTTGGGGAACGAATCGCGGATGCCGACATCTGCGGCAGCGATCCCCGCAGACGCGGCGACCAGTACTAATCCGCCCACACCGACACCAGCGGTGCGGCGTAGGCCGCGATGGGTATTCATCATTTCCACCTTCTTTTCGTGACGAGTGTGAGTACCGAGGCTGCTCAATCTCGATACCCCTCACTTCTTTGAGATATCGAGACCTTAGACATAAGCGCCCGGACTTGTCTTGAACAAACGCGACAGATTCGGGTGTCCCAGGGAAGAATCAAATGCAGAGTTGTCAGGCAGGCTCCTCGGCGACTGCCGTGAAGGACTACGAGGCTGGGGTAGCGGCGTCCGTCGGTGTTCGCGATCGGGCTGGCGGCGACGGCCGGGCTGATCGCCTGGGGATCGCTGAGCGACGCTGCGCTCGGGTTCGTGCCGATCGCGGTCGGCTACGGGGTGATGCAGTTGGTCATCATCCTGTCCGAGGCGCGCTTGCAGGACGCAATCACCGGATCGGCCCGGGCGACGGTGATCTCGGTGTCGGGTTCGTTCGCCGAGGTCGCATTGATGTGGTTGCGTTGTGCGGTGCTGGATGAACTTCTTGCCGTCGAAGTTGGCGGCAGTTACGAAGCTCGGCGTAGCGCGAGTCGAGGATCTCGACACCGGTGCCGACTTGGCCACGCTTCGACGGCGGCGTCTTACCTAGCAGCGGCTTGATTCGGTTCTCCTACTTCGACCGATAGCCGCGCAGCGTCAGCACGTTCACGTCGAGGATGTCGAGGTACATCGTCATCAGTTGCTCGACGTTGGCGCGTGTCTTCGGATTCCGCCCTTCGTCGACCTGGTTGAGGAAGCGAGTCCGGACCTTCTCTGCCTCCTGTGCCTGCCGGGGACCGGGCGGCACGGCGTCAGTCCGATAGGGCCGTGACGTTGCCGCGTATGCGCTCGCGAGGCGCGACTCAGCCATTTCATGACGGTGACACCGGTTTCGTGTCACGGGCCAGCTCACGACGGGCCTCCGCAGATCAGAGCAAGGTGACGAATCTGGCTCTGACCTGCGGGTTTGTCCGGTGGGGCGGGTGGGACTCGAACCCACGACCCAGAGATTATGAGTCTCTCTGCTCTAACCGGCTGAGCTACCGCCCCGGGCGGCGCCAGGTGGTGGGGCCGCTGGGTGATCGTATCGGGTCCTGGTGCCGAAACCAGGGGACGGTCAGGGTGATGACTGAGCTGTGGTTACCGGTTGTGGGCGATGATGGGGACCAGAGCCTAGTTAAGGAGTGTTCGATGGGCTGGTTCATCTTTTTGGTACTTGTGGTGGGCGCCGTGGCGGCGTATCGGTTCCGGGTGCCGTTGATCGCGAAGCTGACGGGACAGCCGCAGCACAGAATCCAGCGAGCGATCGATCGCCGCAAGGACGGGCGTTAGTAGAGGTGTCGATGTGGCGGGCGTCGCCTTTGGGCGTCCGCTTGCGTCGTGGTGAGCTGGGGCAGGAGCGGAGTATGCCGTACGAAAGGTAAGAGGTCGGCTCCGGGTGGAGTCGGCCTCTGTGGGTTCTTGCTCCCGCGACTGGACTCGAACCAGTAACCTGCCGGTTAACAGCCGGCTGCTCTGCCAATTGAGCTACGCGGGATCGGGGTGTTTCTTCGTCCCAATCCCTGAGGACCGGATTAGGTTAGCAGGCTCGGAGCGAACTACAAAAATGAGATTCCGGGCGGCTCGAAACCGCTTCCGGGTCAGACTCCGAACTCGTCCCGTACGGCGGCCAGCGCGGCCTCGGCGCGGTCCACCAGACCGGGCAGCGACGGCTCCAAACCCTTGTCCAGAACGAAGTTCCACGAGATCGCCGCGTTGGTATCGGCGGGGTTGCGCCGGCCGACGATCCGGACGCCCTTCTTGCCGGCCAGTGGGACGTGCCGCTGGATGACGACGCTGGCGTCGACCCGTTCGCGGAGGAGCTGGCCGAACCGGCCGGGGTCGTCGACGGGGAGGTCGGTCGCGCGCAACGGCGTACCGAAGGCGGTCGTCTCGTAGACGTGCAGGACAGATTCGTCGGAGTTCCACGAGGCGCGCTCGATGCGCTCCCAGCCCACCCGGCGCACCGCCTCCAGCCGAATCAGTTGGCAGGTACACGGCGGCACGGCTGCCGGCGACCCAGTGACCATCGGTCAGCTGGACGGCCGCCAGAATGTCTTCCTTGCCGTTGGAGTGACGCGAGGCGATCCGGACCGCATCGGTGAGGTCGGCGGGCCAGGAGGTACGGCGAAGTCTGAGCACCTCCCCATGGTGTCAGCCGCCCGAAATCCCGCCGCGAGCGGCCTCAAAAGCGCTGGTTCGTGACCAATTGGCGAGGGCGGGCGTTGTTTGGGCGTGAACAACCACGGGGAAAACACTCCACCTGCCCACGCGGATCCCGGCCTTGCTGCGGCCGCGCTGGTCGTCTTCGCCCATCGCCACGAAGTGGTCCACCTGCTCTACTCCGCGGCGGACCAGGAGGATGCGGTACGGCGAGTCGCCGACTTGCTGCAGATCAGTGAGTCCGCCGTCACCGACGTCCTCGCCCAGCCGCTCGGCTGGATGCTCCCGCAGTCCCGGGCCGACCTCGAAATGGCCAGCACCCGCCCGTCGGCGCCGGAGCTCGCGGCCGACGGACGCAATACCGCCTAGAACACCGCGCGATCTGCAGCACGCCGGCAGCGACAAGCCGCCGGCGTGCAAATACGCGCTACGGAGAAAGAGACTCAGTACCCCTGGAAAACCCGTCGCAGGGTCTCCAGCGAAGCGGCGCCGGTCGTCTCCACCGTCACCGGCGCCGTGGCGAGCCTCCCGGTCGCGAGGCGCAGCCAGGCCTCGGCCGGGAGCGTCAGCGTGCCGTCCGGCTCCGAAGCCGGCTCGGAGTCGATCGACACCGGGTCGTTCAGATGCAGCGTGAACTGCTGGCCCAGGTCCGTCAGGTTCACCTGGATCACCGAGAACTCGCCGTTCAGCTCCGCCGGCTTGCTGATCCAGCCGAGCGTCCCCACGGTCCGCTCCAGCAGCAGCGGTACGGCGTCCGCGGCGAGCGTCGCCTTCTCGTCCACACCGACCCGCACATCCCACGAGTGCAAAGTCAGCTCGTTGAGCCGGATCTGCGCGATCGTCGCAACATCCGCCGGCTCCGGCAACCACGCCAGCTTCACCCGCAACTCGGCGCGCTGAGTCTCGTCCAGCGACTCATAGAGCGCGGTCAGCGCCTCGTTCTTCTCAAGGAACCCGTCGGCCTGCTCCCGCCGCGAGGCGGCGTTCCAGCGATCCCAGACCGTCTGGTTGAAGTCGCCCTCAGGCCCCGGCGTACCGTCCAGCGCCGCCCGCACCGTCGCGCTCATGATCTCCGCGCCGCTCCCGAGGTGGCTCAGCACCTGCGCGATGTCCCATTCGGACGCACCCGACGGCCCGGCCAGATCGGCGTCACTCGAACGATCTCACCAGCGACGCGAGCTCGTCGTACCCGGTCCGCAAGGCGGCGATCACTGCATCTGCGTTGCTCAAGTCGTTCCTCCAGAGGGTGCGTGCTCTGTGCAGAAGCAACCAACCCCCTTCTCGATCCATTCCTGCCCGGACCAGTGCGGATATTCCGCGAGCAGAACAGCCCGTACTTCGTCCGCGATCCGCTCCTCGTCGGCACCCGCAGCACGCCGCACCCAGGTCTCGTCCCGCAGCAACCGCAGATAGTCCCGTACGTCGGACAGCAACTCGGGCCCGCCGACATCCCCGTGCCCCGGTACGACGATCCGCGGCTCCTCCAGCACCAGCCGCTCCATCACCGCCAGCCAACGAGTCCCGGATACGTCGGTGTCATGCGGCGGGAACCACGGAAAGATCGCGAACTGCCCAGCCTCAACCAGATCGCCGGTGAACATCACCCCATCGACACTGATGACCTGATCGCCCCGGCTGTGCGCCCGCCCGGTCGCCCGCAACTCAACAGTCCGCCCGCCGAGATCGAGGTCATAACTCGAGTCGTAGACAAGATCAGGCGCCGCCGGCCGCACACCAACCAGCCGACGAGCCACCACCTCATCGAGCCCCTTGAACATCTCGAGGTAACCAGGCCCCTTGGAAGCCAGATCCTCCGCCTGCGCCCGATTGACCAGAAAGGTCGCGGCACCGGCGAACACCTGCGCCCCGAAAGCATGCTCAGGATGAAAATGCGTCGTCGTCAAATAGAGCCGCCGCCCGCGAGCGAACTCCAACGCAAAGGAGAGCACTCGTCGAGCGTTCTCCAGACCAAGTCCGGTATCGACCACCAGCACCGAGTCAGTCCCGCCGATCACCCCGATATTGGGCACCAACGGCACCCGCCGATCGGGAATCACCACCAGGTCTCGCGCGATCTCCTGCGCACCACTGAGCTGTACTTCGGGTTCGGCCATCGTCATGCCGCCAGTCCATCCCGCACCGCCCACGAGCGTCCAACACCGATTCCGCCGCCCCGATACCCAACGGGTATCGTCCAACTCAATGGACCTCCGCCTGCTCCGGTACTACGTGGCCGTCGCCGAAGAACTCCACTTCGGCCGGGCAGCGACCCGCCTGCACATGACCCAGCCGCCACTGAGCCGGGCCATCAAGCAACTCGAGACCGACCTTGGCACGCTCCTGCTACATCGCTCACCAACCGGAGTGAGCCTCACCCCAGCCGGCGAGGCCCTGTACGCCGAAGCGCGCACCCTCCTCGAACAGGCCGACCAAGCCCGCGCCCGGGTGACCTCCATCGCCGCCACAACCAGCGTCGCGATCGGGACCCTCGGCGACAGTGTCGAGCAGGCCGGCGCCAGGTTCGCCGCGGCTGTTCGGGCCCAGCACCCCGCAGTACGGTTCCAGATCCGCGAGGCGGACTTCACCGATCCGACGGCGGGACTGCGGTCGGGTCTGGTCGACTTCGCCCTCACTCGCGCCCCGTTCGCCGGCGACGGGATCGCGACGCTCGTACTGCGAACCGACCCGGTCAACGTCGTACTCCGAGCCGACGACCCGCTAGCGCAGTACGAGGTCTTGAAGCTGAGCGACCTGGCCGACCGCAGCTGGTGCCGGTTGCCGGAGTCAACGGACGCCGGCTGGCGGTCGTACTGGAACGGCGGTGAGGAGCGCGAAGGGCCGATCGTGCGAACCGTTCACGAGTGTCTGCAGGCGATCCTGTGGAACGGCAGCATCGGGCTCGCGCCACTCACGCATGCCCTGCCCGTCGGCGTCATCGGCGTACCGCTGCTCGACATGCCGCCGAGTCAGCTGGTCGCAGCCTGGAGCAGCGACAACCCGAGCCCGCTCATTCGCTCCTTCGCCCGGATCGCCGCTGCTCTCTACAAGGCTTAGATCTTGGGCTTTCCAGGCTGGTAGACCCAAGTCTGGAAGAACGCGCCGAGGTCGCGGTGGGTCAGGTGCTCGACGAACCGGATGAAGGTCTGCGTCGAGACGTTGCTGTACCGGTGCGTCGTCGGCCACTGCTTGAGGACGCGGAAGAAGTCGCGATCACCGATCTTCAGGCGCAGCGCCTGCAACGTCATCGCTCCACGGGTGTAGACGAGGTCGTCGAAGATCTTGTCGCGGCCGGGATCGGCGACCTTGCCGGTCCAATCCTCCTCGCCGTCGTACGCCTCCTTGAAGCTCTGGCTCACCGGGATCTTGTTGAACTTCTCCTGGTAGAGCCACTCGGAGTAGGTCGCGAAGCCCTCGTTGAGCCAGATGTCCGACCAGTGCACCGGAGTGAGGCTGTCGCCGAACCACTGGTGCCCGAGTTCGTGCGCGAGCAGGTCACCGCTGACCTTGCTGCTGCGCTGGTCGTACACCGGTCGTCCTTGCGACTCGAGGGCGTAGTGGACGCCGATGTCGCCGATGATGCCGCCGGTCGAGCCGAAGGGGTAGCGACCGTACAGCGACGACTCCCACTCCACGATCTGCGCAGTGGTCTGGTTGAGGACCTTGCCTTGACCGGGTGTGGTGTCGATCGATTTGCCGATCGCAGTGATGTTCTGGCGGCCGTCGCGCAGTACGCCGTGGGTCACGTTGTAGTTGCCGATCGCGAGCATGGCGAGCTCGCTGGCCATCGGCTGGTTCATGTGCCAGCGGAAGGTCGTCTTGCCGCCGTACGACGTGGTGGGGCCAGGTTCACCGTTGCCCAGCACGGTGAGACCGGTCGGCACGGTGACGGTCTGGCTGTACGTCGCCTTGTCGTCGGTGGTGTCGTTCACCGGGTAGTACGTCGCCGCGCCGATCGGCTGGTTGAGCGCGACCGCGCCGTCCTTGGTGGCGGCCCAGCCGGAGATCCCCAGCGCCGGATCGTCGATCTTCTGCGGTACGCCGGCGTAGGTCACCGCGACGACGAACTTGCTCCCGCGCCGCAGCCCGCGCGGCGGCGTGATCACCAACTCCTGCGCACCACTCCGGGTGAACGACGCGGCCCGCCCGTTGACCGACAACTTGCTGATCTTCAACGGCCCCTGGAAATCCAGATCGAACCGAGACAGGTTCTGCGTAGCCCTCGCCAGAATCGTCGTCGTCGCACTGATCGCATGCGTCGTGGGATCGAACCCCAGCTTGATGTCGTAATGACTGACGTCGTACCCACCGTTCCCCATGTCAGGGAAGTAAGGATCCCCGGCCCCCGCCGCCCCCGGAGAAAACTGCGGCGCGGCCTCAGCCGTCAGCCCCGTCCCACCCACCAACCCCAGAGCCAACGCGCAAACGACCACCAAAGAACCCCGACGACGTCCCACAACTCCTCCTCGACATTCCTCACCGATGGACACGATCAGCCGAATCATCAGGCGCCTTCTGCCACGATGGCTCAGTGGATCCGACCCAACCCTACGGGCCGCGCGCCCTCGCCGCCCGGGCAATACCGCGCGGGGTCGCCTTCGCATACGGGCAGGGCTCAGCGTTCGCCGGCTTCGCGGACGCCGCGGATGTCGACGTGGTCGCGGTGTGGGACGAGGTACCGGACCGCGAACAGCTGACCTACCGAGGAGCCGACTACGCGCTCGAGAAACTGGTTGTCGACGGCCACCAACTGGACCTCATGCACTTCTCAGTTGCCAAGGTCAACGAATGGTGCGAGCTGGTCGAGGGCGGCGGCGGATGGCGCGAGGAGGCGTGGCCGCTGCCGTTGCACGTGGTCGGTGGATTCGCTGCGGGCGTTCTGCTGGTCGGGGATGCGGGCGAGTTGCAGCGGCGGTTGCGCCGGCCGACCACGCAGTACGTACAGGCTGTTGTTGGCTCGCTGAAGGTTGAGGCGAGCGGGTACTACGAGGAGCTTCGTGCGGCTGAGCGGCGGGGCGATCACTGGCTGGCTGGGCGGTTGACGGATCGCCTGATGCGGCACGCCTACTTCGCGTGGTTCGCGCAGGAGGGGCATTACTGCCCGTTCCCGAAGCATGTCGACGAATGGGTAGGCCATCTCGGGTTGAGTCGGCGGCTGGCCGAGCTGCACGCAGAGGTTTGGCGTACGCCGAACCGTGCGGCTGCGATTGAGCGGTTTGTGGTCGCGATCGTCGACTCGGACTAGGCGGCTGGGGGACAAGTCCAGGCAGTCTCGGCAGGGGCTCAGTCTGCTGGTTCAGGCGTCTACAGCAGCAGTGCTTCTCAGTTTGTCCAAGGTAGTGCGGACGCGGATCGGGTGGTTTGTTGTGACGACTGCGGGGTCCTCGCCGGCTAGGACGCGTTTGACTGAGTCGAGGTGGACGGAGCGGTAGGCCGCCACGGTGATTGCTGCGGTGAACTTGGGGTCTGGGACGCCGGTGGTTGCCATCGCTCGGGCGATCGCTTGTTCGAGGTGGTCGAGTAGTTCGCGGGCTCGGGACTGGAGTGCGCGGGATTCGGCGACCATGCGCCAGAACGGTGCGTACGATCCGCGGATCGCCGTCAACGGGTGGCCCTGCTCGGCGAGGGTGAGCACCAGGTCGGTCAGCGCGGCGACGGCCGACGTACCGGCAGGGCGGTCGGCGATCGCGGCGACGACCAGGGCCTCGGCCTCGGGGTAGCGGTCGAAGACCAAGTCCTCCTTGCGGGGGAAGTGCGCGAACACCGTCGGCCGCGCGACGTCCGCCGCCTCGGCGACCTCGGAGACCGAGACCTCGTCGAAGCCACGCTCGAGGAACAGGGCGGTGGCGATGTCCGAGATCCGGGTGCGGAGCTCGGACTTCTTGCGTTCCCGCCGGCCGGGCTGCTGCTCGTTCACCGGGTCAGCATTTCATACCGAGATAAAAAATATACTCGGTATGAGTTCGGTGCTAACCTGCTGGCCATGCTGGCTCTTGGGGTGAACTACGACACCGGGCTGTTGTACGACGGCCGATCGACTCGCAACCACTTCGCCGAAGACCGGGTCCGCGACGAGCTGCGGATCATCGCGGACGAGCTGCACGCGCCCGCCGTCCGAGTCTCCGGAAGCTACCCGGACCGGCTGACGACAGCCGGCGCCGCCGCGCTCGAGGCCGGTCTCGACCTCTGGTACTCGCCGATGCCGATGGACCTCGGCCCGGACGAGCTGATCGCCTTCCTCACCGATTGCGCCACCCGCGCCGAGACGCTCCGCCAACTGCAGACCGACCAGGAGGTCGTGCTGATCCTCGGCTGCGAGCTCTCCCTCTTCTGCAAGGGATTCGTCCCGGGGGAGACCAGCAGCGAGCGGATCGCGGTGATGAGCGACCCGGCTACCTGGACCGATCCCGCCAAGCTGCAGGAGCTTCAGTCCGGGATGGCCCGTTGGCCCGAAGTACAGAACCGCCTGGTCGCCGAGGTCAGGAAGGTGTTCAACGGCCGGATCACCTACGCGGCCGGGATGTGGGAGGACGTCGACTGGAGTCTTTACGACATCGTCGGCATCGACGCCTACCGGGACGCGCAGAACGCGGCGACCTACGCCGATGAGCTGGCCGCCAGGCTGAAATGGGGCAAGCCGGTCGCGATCACCGAGTTCGGATGCTGCACGTACAAGGGTGCCGGCGACAAGGGCGGGATCGGCTGGGCGATCGTCGACCGGTCGGTGGATCCGCCGGTGCTGAAGGGAGAGTTCGAGCGGGACGAGGAGGAGCAAGTGACCTACCTGCGCGAGGTGGTCGAGGAGTTCGACCGGATCGACTTGGCCGCGGCATTCTGGTTCAGCTTCGCCGGGTACGAGTTGCCGCATCATCCGGATGACCCCGAGCACGACCTCGACCTTTCGGCGTACGGGCTGGTGGCGATGGATCCCGACGGCACCAACTGGCGGCACAAACGCGTCTTCGCTGCGCTGGCCGAACTCAACGAGAGCCGGAACTGATGGAGTACGGCAGGCTCGGCTCGACCGGATTGAAGATCTCCCGGATCTGCCTGGGGATGATGAGCTTCGGCACCGGCGGCGCTCGCGAATGGCACCTCGGCGAGGAAGCGGCCGAGCCGATCGTGCAGCAAGCAGTCGAGAGCGGCGTCAACTTCTTCGACACGGCCGATGCCTACTCCAAAGGCACCGGCGAGGAGCTGACCGGGAAGCTGCTGCGCAAGTTCTTCGCTCGCCGCGAGGACTACGTGCTGGCCACGAAGGTCTACTACCCGACCGGGCCCGGACCGAATGATCGCGGCCTGTCCCGCAAGCACATCTTCGACGCGATCGACGCTTCGCTGCGCCGGCTCGGGACCGAGTACGTCGATCTCTACCAGATCCATCGCTGGGACGACGAGACGCCGATCGAGGAGACGATGGCGGCGCTCGCGGACGTAGTACGGGCTGGAAAGGCTCGGTATCTCGGGGCGTCCAGCATGGCTGCGTGGCAGTTCGCCAAGGCGCAGCGGGTCGCGGAGATCCCCTTCGTCTCGATGCAGAACCACTACAACCTGGTCTACCGAGAGGAAGAGCGCGAGATGATCCCGCTCTGCATCGACCAGGGCGTCGGCGTCATCCCGTACAGCCCCCTCGCCCGCGGTTTGCTCGCAAGAGAAGCCGGTACTACGGCGCGCTCGGGCACGGACCCTGTCGCCGACGACCTGTACGACGCCGGCGATCTCGAGGTTGTCGGAGTGGTCCGCGAACTCGCGAAGGAGCGCAACGTTGCCCCGGCCGAGATCGCCCTCGCCTGGTTGCTCGGCGCCGACGGGGTGAATGCGCCGATCGTCGGCGCCACCAAACTCCGGCACATCGAGGACGCGGTCACCGCCGTCGGGGTCGATCTGACGCCGGACGAACGGGCTCGCCTCGAAGCGCCGTACCGGCCGCACCGGGTGATCGCCTAACGTAGGTCGGGTGCGAGTAGCTACCTGGAATGTGAACTCGGTCAAGCAGCGGATGCCGCGGTTGCTGGAGTGGCTCGACGAGCGGCAGCCCGACGTGGTGTGCCTGCAGGAGACCAAACTGGCCGACGACGCTTTCACCGCCTTGCTGGGCGCGGAGCTGAGTAGTCGCGGCTACGAGACCGCCCTGTACGGCGAAGTGCAGTGGAACGGCGTCGCGCTGCTCTCGAAGGTCGGGCTGGAGGACGTCGTCACCGGCGTCGCGGGTGCGCCGGGCTTCCCGAATCCCGAGGCGCGCGCGGTCGCGGCGACGTGTGGCGGGATCCGGATCCACTCCCTCTACGTGCCGAACGGGCGGACGCCGGACTCGGATCACTATCAGTACAAGCTCGCCTGGCTCGCCGCGCTCAAGGAGGTCGTCGCCGCCGGACCCGCGGAGGCGATCGTCTGTGGCGACATGAACATCGCGCCGGCCGATGCGGATGTGTTCGACCCGGCGGCGTACGTCGGATCGACGCACGTGACCCCGCCGGAGCGGCAGGCCTTGGCCGACCTGATGTCGACCGGCCTGCACGACGTCGTACGCGACCGTTGGCCGAACGAGCGGGTCTTCAGCTACTGGGACTACCGGGCCGGGATGTTCCATCAGGACCTCGGGATGCGGATCGATCTCGTGCTCGCCTCGGATCCGGTGGCCGAGCGGGTCAAGGCGGCGTGGGTCGATCGGAAGGCTCGCAAGGGCACCGGGCCGAGTGACCATGCGCCGGTGATCGTCGATCTGGATACCGCTCCGGACGGCGACATCGGGCCGGTCGTGCCGCCGCCATCGGCACCGCGCGGTGGGCGGAAGAGGACCACAAAACTGCCGCAGAACCGCTGACCTTCCAGGGCACATAATGACGGGATGCCGAACCGAGCCCTCATCCACCGTCGACGTGGGGTACTGGTAGTCGCCGCTTTACTGGCCGCGAGCCTGGTCTTCAGCGCCTGCTCCGACTCCGATGCCGGCTCCGGGCCCCGGCAGGGCGATCCGGTGACCTGGACGAAGGTCGAGTTGCCGGCCGGTGAGGAGCCGGTGACGCTGACGGCCAAGGGCGCCGACCTGCTGATCGGGGTGCAGCACAAGGGCGCGAAAGTCGTTCCTGGGTTGACGATCCGGTCCGCCGACGGAAAGTTCACGCCGATCCCGGTGAAGCCGACCAGCCCTTATGCGTTTCTGGCGGTCTGGCAGTCGGTGGCGATCAACGGTACGACGGTCGTCGCGCTGGGCGGCGCTCCTGGCGGCGCGCACTCGAATGTCCGCTACACCGTCTGGACCGGGACGACGTCGGGGCTGATCGAGCATCCGCAGGAGTTCAACACGTTCGGCGGTCAGACCGCCGGCAACGTCATCGGTGCCGTGATGGCGCCGGGCGGCAGCGCGTTGCTCGGATCCTGGGGGAGTGACATCTCCGGTCTCGACGCGGCGGTCTGGTTGCCCCAAGGCGAGAAGTGGATCCGCCAGAAGGTCGCCGGTACTGCGTTGCAGAGCAAGGCTGATCTCCTGGTCGGACCGACCTCGGGCACTGTCTCCGGCGACAGCATCGTGATCGCCGGATCGCAGGTGAGGCTCGGACCGAACCTGGTCGAGCAGCACGCGGCCCTGTGGCGATCGACCCAGCTGAACCAAGGCTGGTCGCGGCTCGAGCTGCCCGATGGCGGTGCCCGGAGTGACGTCCGCACGATCACCTGTACTGCGACCGTCTGCCTCGCCTCCGGGTACGCCGACGGCAAGCTCGCGATCTGGAAGATCGAAGGCTCGCAGCGCGTCGCGGTATCAGGGCGTGCCGCAGATCGCGGTCGGCGACAAGGACCAGGTGCCGGCCGCTGTCGAGTCCGACGGCAAGCTGATCCAGGTCGCCGCCGAAGGTGGCAAGTTCAAGGTGCTGACCGGCGCACGGCGACCAATGGACCGTCCGCGACGCGACCGGCCCGGCAGGCCGGGCCACGCAGACGCTCCAGATCGGCGACACGCTCTACCTACTGGCCGGCCCGGCCGGCGGCCCGCTCACCCTCTGGCAGACCGATCTCAAGACGCTCCATTAGTTGCCGTCAGCAAGCAGCCCCTGGATGTAGGCAGCCTGGCCGGCGTGCTGCAGGTCGTCGGACAGGACGCTGATCAGCCGGACGCCGAGGGTGACCGGCGGGTTCCAGCGCCGGTCGACGATCCGGTCGAGGTCGTCGTCGGTGAGGGTCTTCAGGTATTCGAGCGACCGGGCGTGGACGGCGTCGTAGTACCCGGTGAGTTGTTCGGCGGACAGTTGCACGGCGTCGACCTGCTCGCTGGTGTGCCCGTACCCGGTGTCGGCGGCGTCGAACGGCAGCCCGAGCCGGTCGTGCCAGCCGTCGGCCGTGATGACCTGCTCGTACCCACCGGCGTCGGCGAGGTGGTCGTCCTGGATCCGGCTCAGGTGCCAGACCAGCCACGCGATCGAGTTGCCGGTGCCCTCCGGCCGGGTGCTCAGCGTCTTGTCGTCCAGCCCGTCGACGACGTCGTGCACGACTTCCTGGATCCGGCCGAACGCATCGAGCAGCACTTCGCTGGTGTTCACAGATCTCCCCTTCGTAACGCGGACGAGCACCACGCTAGCGCGCACCCCGGACAGTTTCAGGACCCGAGGACTAAGGTGGCGAACAGTCCCCATGTCCTGACCAAGTCGTGAGCAAGGAGCAAGCTGTGGAATACCGCACTCTGGGCAACAGCGGCACCGTCGTGTCGACGTACGCGATCGGCACGATGACTTTCGGCAACGAGACGGACGAGGCGGGCGCGCACCAACAGCTCGACCGGTACGTCGAGGTCGGCGGGACTCTGATCGACACGGCTGACGTCTACACGGCCGGTGCGTCGGAGGAGATCATCGGCAGCTGGCTGGCGAAGAGCTCCGCGCGCGACAACGTAGTACTGGCTACCAAGGGCCGGTTCCCGACCGGGGACTCGGCGAACGATGTCGGTACGTCGCGCCGGCATCTGCGGCGGGCGCTCGACGCGTCGCTGCAGCGGCTCGGTGTGGATCATGTCGATCTCTACCAGTTGCACGCGTGGGACCCGATCACGCCGTTGCAGGAGACGCTCAGCTTCCTGGAGGACGCTGTCCGGGACGGCAAGATCGTGTACGGCGGGTTGTCGAACTTCACCGGGTGGCAGCTGCAGAAGGCGTGCGACCTGATCGACCGGCAAGGGTGGTCGCCGTTGGTGACGCTGCAGCCGCAGTACAACCTGCTGGTGCGTGAGATCGAGTGGGAGATCGTGCCGGCCGCGCTGGAGAACAAGCTCGGGCTGCTGCCGTGGTCGCCGCTCGGTGGTGGCTGGCTGACGGGGAAGTACTCGTTCGACGAGGAGCCGACCGGGGCGACGCGGCTCGGCGAGGATCCGGATCGCGGGGTCGAGTCGTGGCATCGGCGGAGCAAGAACCAGCGGGTCCGCGAGGTGGTCGACGCGGTGCGCGGGATTGCGGAGGCGCGCGGGATCTCGATGGCGCAGGTCGCGCTCGGCTGGCTGGTGGACCGGCCGGCGATCACGTCGGTCATCCTCGGCGCGCGCACGATGGAGCAGCTGAACGACAACCTGGCGGCAGCCGACCTGCACCTCACCGACGAGGAGCGCGCAACGCTGGACCAGGCGAGCGACCCAGGCGCGGCCGACTACCCGTACGGCGGTCCCGGGCGTCGCCCAACGAGACCGCCCGATCGCCGGCGGCCGCGGCTAGGCCCCGCCGACGGCCGTCGTACCGGCTAAGCGGCGCTAGCGTACGGGTTAAAGCTGGACTGCTTTGTGGAGGGCGGCGTAGGAGGAGACCAGGGCGCGCCGCTCTTCCACCAGCGTGCGGTCGTCCAGCCGGCACCCGTCGGCGACCCAGCGGTCGGACAGCTCCATCGCCTTCACCCGCCACTGCGCCGCCGGTTGGACCGCCTCGGGATCGGCGCTGTAGACGTACGAATACAGCTCGACGAGCGCGGCTTCGAGCTGCTGCCTCGGTGACGCCCTCCTCGTGCTGATGCGCGCGATGGATCCGCCACCACTCGACCTCCAGCCGCGCCGCCTCGGCCGGGTCGATCATCACGTCGCCCGTGGTCTGGACGAGGGCGTAGAAGCGCCGCATGTACGCCCGCGCGCCATCCGGCTGGTTGTCGGGGAACGGCGCCCAGAGCTGATTCGCCTTCAGCACGTACCACGCACCGGCGACCGTCCGCCGCGGACTCATCCCGAAACCAGCCGCCACCAACCCGACCGATGCTCTGAGAAAGCGCGCCCAATCCCGGCGGTAGTAGGCAACCCAGGCATCGGTTTCGCGGTTCCCCACCAGCACCGGATCGAACGCTCTCGGTCCTCGCTCAGCCACGGTCCCGATGCTACGCCGATCAGCTCGGAAGCAGCCCGGACCAGACGACGCCGAGTGCCAGACACGCGAGCGTCACCAGGCCGAACATGCCGACCCAGAGCAGCGCCGGTACGCCGGTCAGCCGCCGCAGCTGATCCGCGTCGGAACTCCGCCCGCCACCGCCTCGCCGCGACCCCTGCAGCTCGAGTACTGCGCGCGGTGCCGCGAGCAGCAGGAACCAGGTGAGCAGGTGAGCGAAGGTCGATTGCACGTCGGGCGAACCCCACCACGAGACCGCGAAAACAATGGCGCCGAAGGCAACGACCGACCAGAGCCCGAAGAGGTTCCGGATCTGGAGCAAGAGGATCACAAGAGCGAGCAGCAGTCCCCAGAGCAGCGCAACGGCGTACCCGCGACTCAGCACGAAGGCAGCCGCGAGCCCGAAGAGCGCCGGACCGGGATAGCCGGCGAGGAGGACGGCGATCATCCCCGGTCCGGTCGGCTTCCCGCGCGAGACCGTCACCCCCGAGGTATCCGAGTGCAACCTGATCCCGGTGAGCTGACGCCCCACGAGCAGCGCGATGATCCCGTGCGCACCTTCATGCGCGATCGTCACCACCTGCCGCGTGTGCCGCCAGAGTGGTCGCCAGGCAATCAACGCCAACGCGACAACCCCGGTAGCAATCACCACCCGCACCGACACCTCAGGCTGCGCCGTGGTGATGTTGTGCCAGACCTCACTCATCACCCCATCCTTACAGCCCCCTGGTCAACCCCCGACACCGCACAGCCCAAACCGTCCAACCGCCCGTACGCCGTACCTCCCAGCGCCTCTCCGACCTCGCCTCGCCGACGCTACTGCCGCTCAACCCGCCCCAACCGGCACGCTCGACCCCGAGCGCCTCCGGGAGCAAAGGAGCGTCCTACCCAGCGGAGCGAGGAGGGCGTACCGACGGACATGAGGTGTCGGGGGCGGGAGGCCGGGGCCACGCTCAAGCAGGGCGGTGCGGGGGTGGTTTTGGTGGATACCTCATGTCCGTTGGTACGGCTGTCGGTGAGGTCGTGTGTGGATCGGCTCGGTTTGGGGTGGATCGGGCAGTTCTGCGCAGGACAGGGCAGGGCGGGTGGCAGGGGGCAGGGCGGGGCGTGGGACAGGGGTGGGCGAGTTCGGGGATGGCAGGGTTACGGCCAGGGGATGTGGACGGCCACTCGTTCTCGGAGTTGCTCGTTGAGCAGCCAGAGTTCGTTCGTGGCCGGCCAGTAGGAGAGGTTCTCGGTGTTCTTCGGGGCCTTGGTCCAGACCGTGGTGGACGCCCCGGCGGTGCCGCGGTGGAGGCAGCTCGGGTAGTCGACGCCGTCGCCGATGTTGTCGGCGTACTCGGGGCAGACGCCGGTGATCACGAAGACCCCGTTGTAGGAGACAGCCGCCCTGCATCCCCCAGACCGGAGAGTCGAATGCCTCCGACAGCCTGGACGACGCCAGCAGCGTTGACTTCGGGAGACCGGTCGCCGTCGTCGAGCGGCCAGCGGACGATCCGGCCGCCGCCGCGTGTCGGTGTGTTCGGCGGCGACGAAGGAGCCGGTCGGAGTGGTCGAGCGCGAGGCTGGCGAAGCAAGGCTCGGTTGCCGGTCGGTGTTGGCGCACCCGCCACCGGCGTACCAGTAGGCGCCGATCTGCGGCAGCGCGAAGGCGTGCCAGAGCGCGTGGTACTTGCCGTCGGCACCTAATCCGGACCTCGCCGGTGAGTGTCGGTGCGCCAGATGTGCGCGCAGGTCGAAGACGCGCAGTACGGATCCGCTGGTCGCGACCACGAGCTTGTTGCCCGACCAGTACATGCCGTGGCCGTGCCCGGTGACCGCCGCGAAGTTGCTGTTGGAGGTCGGCTCGACGAGCAGGACGTGCCGGTACTTGTTCGTCGCGAGGTCGAGGAACGAGACCCGGATCGCGGTGTCGTCCGCGTTGTGCCAGGTCGCCGCGGTCACCCGCCGCGCGCCGCCGCCGGCTGCGCGTCGCCCGAGCCGGTGACGCCCTGCGGGATCCAGACGTTCTCGTCGTCGTCCTCACCGTCCTGCCAGCAGAAACCTTTCGGGTTCAGCGATGCCTTCAGGTACGTCGAGTGGCACAGGTTCCGCCCGGTCCGGTTCGACGCCGCCAGTACTTCGGTGACGCCGACCGGCGCGAACTCGGGTTTCTCCAGCGCGGCGATCCGGGCGCCGTACGTCGCGAACGTATCGCCCGAGACCAGCTGGAAACCGGACGCGTCGATCCTTGGGAAGGTGGCAGCGGCCTGCGCCGTGGGTACTTGGCAGCAGGCCGATGAGGAGGGCGATCGTCACCAACAAACGACTGATCCGCATGGGCCGATAGTCGTTCACCAGCAGAGAGTTGGCCACCAGGACAACCGGCGGGCCGAGCCGTTGACTTCGTCCCGGCGCGACGGACGGTAGTGGAATCTGCGGCCCAGGGGAGGGGCCGCCTCGTTGGGGGAGTCATGCCGACAACACGCAAAACCGCTGCAAAAACAACGGCCAAGGCAGAGGAAGGCGCAACCGTCGCCCTGCCGCAATTCCTCGCCTCGGCCGGCACCCTGACGCTCGGCCAGCGCAAGCTGCTCGTCGACCAGGCGCTGCTCCTGCTCGAGCAGAACTACGTCCACCTGCCGCTGAAGGTCGCGATGCACGCGGTCAATCCGCTGCAGCGCCTCCGGGTGATGCGGGCACGGATGGAACGCCAGACCGACGAGACGATGGAGGCCGAGTGGATCTTCCACCGGCAGATGTCGAGCATCTTCCACTCGGTCCGCGACCTGCACACCAACTACCTGCTGCCGTCGCCGTTCGCGGGCAAGATCGCCTACCTGCCGTTCATGATCGAGAAGTGCTACGACGCGACCGGCGAGCACTACCTGATCACCAGCATCGTCACCGGCTACAGCGCTCCGCAGTTCGGCGCGGGTGTCGAGGTGACGCACTGGAACGGTACGCCGATCGCCCGCGCCGTCGCGCTGAACGGAGCCCAGTTCGCGGGCAGCAACGACGCCGCCAACCTCGCCCGCGGCCTCGAGTCGCTGACGCTGCGCCCGCTGGTGATCCAAGCGCCGCCGGACGAGGACTGGGTCACCTTGAGCTACGTGGGTCTCGACGGCTCCGCGAAGGAGCTGCGGGAGCAGTGGAAGGTGACCACCAACCTGCCGCCGATGACCAACCTCGACGCGGTCACGCCCGCGTCGGCCGCGATGGGACTCGACCTCGACTCCGACGAGAAGGCCCGCGCCAAGAAGGCGCTCTACGTCCGCAAGGTCGTCGACCTCGAACAAGGCCAGACGTCCGTCGAGCTCGACAACCCGGTCGCTGTCGGTGGCGCTGACCTGGCGACCACGATGCCGGGCGTCTTCCGCGCCCGCGAGGTGGTCACCGCGCACGGCACGTTCGGCCACCTGCGCATCTTCACCTTCAGCGTGACCGATCCGGTCGCGTTCCGGAACGAGTTCGTCCGGCTCGCTGCCGCGCTGCCGCAGAACGGCCTGATCGTCGACGTCCGTGACAACGGCGGCGGGCACATCTACGCCAGCGAGTTCACCCTGCAGACGATGACGCCGCGGCACATCTCACCGGAGCCGGTGCAGTTCATCAGTACGCCGCTCAACCTGCGCCTCTGCCGCCGGCACAAGGACAACCCGGCCGGCATCGACCTCGGCCCCTGGTTCGAATCGCTCGACCTCGCCACCGAGACCGGCGCCGCGTTCTCCGCTGCGAAGCCGATCACCCCCGAGGACGGCGCGAACGACATCGGGCAGACGTACTACGGCCCCGTCGTCCTGATCACCGACGCCCGGGTCTACTCCGCGACCGACATCTTCGCGGCCGGGTTCGCCGACCATCAGATCGGCAAGATCCTCGGCGTCGACGACAACACCGGCGCGGGCGGTGCGAACGTGTGGACGCACGGCCTGCTCGCGACGCTGCTGAACGAGCCGCCGCCACCGGACCCGACTTCGCCGTACGTGGCGTTGCCGAACGGAGCGAACATGCGGGTCGCGATCCGCCGGACGCTGCGAGTGGGGCAACTGTCCGGTACGCCGGTCGAGGACCTCGGCGTACGGCCCGATGCCACTCACAAGATGACTCGCGCCGACCTGCTCGAAGGCAACAAGGACCTGCTCGACGCAGCCGGTGCGCTGCTCGCGGCGATGCCGATCCGGAGCCTCGGCGTGACGACCACCCTCGCCGGTACGACGCTGACGGTCGTGCTGGACGTGGACGCCATCGACCGCGTCGACCTGTACCTCGACGACCGCCCGATCAGCTCGGAGGACCTGGGCGCCGCCCCGTTGAGCATCGAGATCCTCGATGTCACCGCCGGGCAACTCCTCCGCGCCGACGGCTACGAGGCAGGTGAACTGGTCGCGTCGAGGCGGGTCACCGTCTGAAGTTGCAGCTTGCTGCCATCACCCAGGTGACGCCGTCCGCGCAGATTATGGTCTGCCCCGTGAAGCGGGGACAGAAACTCATCGCGGGCGGCGCCGCCTTACTTGCCTTCGGCATCATCGCCACCGCCGCCATCCGCTGGGACCGGCACGCCCTGGGCACCGTCGATCCCGCAGCAGCCGAGGCATCCGAGGCCGCCAAGGCGAGGGGCGCCCTCCCGACAACGACGCCCTCACCCACTGCCGACGACGTGGCCTCCGCCCCGCCCCAACCCGCGGAACTCGCGAAGAACCCGATCTACCGGGTCGGCCGGCTGCCTGCCTCACGCTGCCCGCAACCAAAGCAGCGACCGACGACTCTCGCCAATGCACGAGCCTTCTACACAGAACTGCTCGGCTGCCTGAACAAGGCCTGGGCGCCCGCGATCCGCAAGGCCGGCTTCACCTTCACCCCGCCCAACCTCGCGGTCGTGAGCGGCCGATCGCCGTCGTCACCCTGCGATTACACCGACAGTACGGCGTACTACTGCGACAACATGACGATCTACGTCGACGCGAGCTACGACCTCGCCGACTGGAAGAAGTACGGCGACGACAAGGTGCTTGCCCTGATGACGATGATCCTGGGGCACGAGTACGGGCATCACGTCCAAGCACTGACCGGGATCTTCAAAGCCGTCCACCAGTGGGATCTGCACCTCAACGGTGTCGATCTGGCGCTGCAGGAGAGTCGCCGGATCGAGTTGCAGGCCAACTGCTTCAGCGGGGTCTATCTCGGTGCCGACCAGGACTGGTACCCAGTGACCGACAGCTACCTGACCGACTGGCAGGCAGTGGTCCGCAACTTCATCGATCCCAAGCGCGACCACGGCAACACCAAGAACGCGGGCGACTGGAGCATCGCCGGCTACGACGCCGCCGACCCGAAAGCCTGCAACACCTTCACCGCCGCGGCCCCGTTGGTCGCCTGAGCTGGATGGCAGCTTGGTGACAACCGGCGTCCGCTGCGGAGCTTCGGTCTAGGGCCACGTCGTGGATCGGGCTCGGAGGCATCAGCTGGTTGCCGCTGACGCTGACTTCGCCGGCTGGAAGGCCGAGGGACTGCCCGGTCGGGCAGGAATGTGACTCTGTTCATATCGTTCGCAAGTATCACGACATTGCGATAACTTGGAATGCAGCTAGTGCGCTGAATCACAAGCGAAAACGAATGACCGTTCTTGCCATCCGTCCTGCTCCGGCGGGAGAGTGGACTGGCAAAAGAACGAGCATTCGGTTTCCTGGGAGGGGCTGGGGATGGCACAGATTCACCTGGAGCCGGTCAACCGAACAACACCACAGAAGGAGAAGCCGCCGGACACCGGCTCAGCAGCACCGGGGCCGGAAGTAGCTCGGCAGGGTTCGCTGGATTCGCCGCCTCGGGGGCGGCGACATCTACGACTGGTGCCCTGCCCGCCGGATGCCCGGCGCGCGCAGGATGCACCGGGTGCGTCCCGCGCGACGGTGAAGCGGATCCTCCGCGAGATCCTGTTCGTCGCGTTCCTCTTCGGCGCCTACAACCTCGGGCGCTTTCTCTCGATGGGGCACGCGACCGAAGCGCTCGCCCACGCGAGCACGCTGATCAATCTCCAGACCCAGCTAGGTCTCCCCAGCGAAGCCAGCCTCCAGCACGCCGCTCTGAAGCTGCCCGACCTGGCCCAGCTAGCGAACCGGTACTACGCCTACGTCCACTTCCCGCTCACGGCGGCAGTGCTCCTCTGGCTGATGATCCGCCGGCCGGCGCAGTACCCGAAGGCCCGCTGGGCGCTCGCCTCGCTGACCGGCCTAGCCCTGATCGGGCACCTGGTCTTCCCGCTGGCGCCGCCGCGGATGATGCCCGGCTGGGTCGACACCGGCGTCCTGCTCGGCCAGTCCGTCTACGGCCCGGACGCGCAGAGCGGGATCGCCAATCAATTCGCCGCGATGCCGAGTCTGCACGTCGGCTGGGCGTTGATGGTGGCGGTCTTCATGATCCGCGCGACCCGGTCCCGCTGGCGCTGGCTGTGGATCGCGCATCCGATCCTCACGTTCTTCGTGGTCGTGGTGACCGCGAACCACTACTGGTCGGACGGCCTGATCGCGATCGCGCTGGCCGTGCCGCTGCTCATCACCTTCAGAAACAAAAAGCACAGTCGCAACAAGAACGGGCGGGTACGCCGAGACGGCGCACCCGCCCTGCTCAGGACCGAGCCTCAGCAGTCGGCCGGGGTGCCGGCGGTGGCCAGCTCCTCGTCCGCGCGCACCAGGTAGGGCTCGCGTTCGAGCACCAGCCGGGCCGCGGCCGCGCCGATGTCGAACCAGAGTCCGACCAGTTCCAGCCGGCCTTCCTTCTCGGCCTGCTGAACGAAGTCGAAGCTGCGCAGATTCTCCAGTTGCACCGCCACGTTGGTGACGGACAACTTGTCGGCGGCCGACAGCTTGACCCCGGTCACCGGGTCGACGATGTCGGGCGCGCCGGCGGACCGGCGTACGGAGGCTTCCAGGTGGCGAAGCCAGTACTTCAGCGCGGAACCTTCATCCGGTACGCCGTCCAGCGCGGCGACCGCGGCCCCGCAATGCGAGTGCCCGCAGACGACGATCGAGGCCACCCCGAGCACCTCGACGGCGTACTCGATCGTCGCCGCGACGGAGTTGCTGCTCGATCCGTACGGCGGGACGAGGTTGCCCACGTTCCGGACGCAGAACTGGTCGCCCGGCCCGGTGGTGGTGATCATGTTCGGCACGATCCGCGAATCGGCGCAGGTGATGAACAGCTGCGTCGGCCGCTGACCGTCCGCCGCGAGCTTCGCCATCATCGGCCGGATCGCATCGGCCGTCGCCTCGAACTCGCGGATCCCGTCCAGCATCGAGGCGCGCTGATCCGGCTCGAGCACCACCTGGCCGTGCTGCCAGGGATGCAACCAGCGCGGCCGGGCCGAGTCGCTGTGCAGCGCGGCCCGGAAGGCGCCGCGGTTGAGCTCGACCGAGCCGCCGCGCGCGAGGTGCCCGCGACGCCAGTCCTCGATCGCCTCGTACGCCGCGTGGTCCAGGTGATCGACCTGGAGCTCGATCCGGACCGGCGTACCGACCGGGATCGTGCGCAGCGTGCGGACCAGCGATGACACTCCGAGGAAGACCAGCGTGCCGCGGATCCGCACGATCCAGAGGCCGTCCTCCTCGGTCGCCGTGACTGTTGCCCTGGCCAACCGATAGAGCACCCGCGCGAGGGCGAGCACCAGCCCGGCCAGCACGCCCTCGGCCAGACCGAGAACGGCCACGCCGGCCGCAGTCACGACGTACACGAGCAGTTCGTCGTGGCGTCGCAGCGTGCGGATGTGGGCCAGCTGGACGAGTCGCAGCCCGGTGACGAGCAGCACGCCGGCCAGGGCCGCCATCGGGATGAGCTCCAGCATCGCGCCGGCCGCGAGCACGAAGACCGCGATCCAGACGCCGTGCATGATCGCCGACGCCCGGGTGCGCGCCCCGGCGGCGACGTTGGTCGAGCTGCGCACGATCACTCCGGTCACCGGCATCCCACCGAGGGCGCCGGAGACCGCGTTGGCCACACCTTGCCCGACCAGCTCGCGGTCGAGGTTGCTGCGTTTGCCGCGATGGAGCTTGTCCACGGCAACGGCCGAGAGCAGTGACTCCACACTCGCGACGAGTGCGACGGTCAGTACTGCGGTGGCGATCTCGAGCGGGCCGCCCGTGGGCAGCGCCGGGAGGATCAGCTCCTTCAGCGGCTGCGTCCGGCAGGTCGACGCGGGTGACGTCGACCATGAAGACCGCGGCCAGTGCGGTGACGGCGACCACCGCGACCAGCGGCGCCGGCACAATCCTTGACCTTGGGCAACTTCGGCCAGACCAGCAGGATCAGCACGGTCAGTACGCCGACCAGCACCGAGCCGGCGTGATGCGCGACGAGTTGCCCGGGAAGCCCGGCCACGTTGGCGATCAGGGAACTCTGCGCCCGGCCGCCGAGCACCACGTGCAGCTGCTGGACGGCGATGGTGACGCCGATGCCCGCGAGCATGCCGTGCACCACGGCGGGGGACAGGGAGAGGGCGAGCCGGCCGATCCGGGTGACCCCGAGCAGGATCTGCAGGAGGCCGGCGGCGCAGGTGATCGCCGCGGTGGCGGCCCAGCCGAACTGGGCGACCAGTCCGGCGACGACAACGGTGAGGCCGGCGGCCGGACCGCTGACCTGCAAGGGCGATCCGCCGAGTGCGCCGGCGACGATCCCGCCGACGACGGCGGCCACCAGTCCCGCGATCAGCGGGGCTCCGGAGGCGGCGGCGATCCCCAGTGACAGCGGGACCGCGATCAGGAAGACCACCAGCGAGGCCGGTAGGTCATAGCGAACGATGAGGCGCCACGAGAAACGCCCGGGCGGCGAAGTGGGCAGGGGAATCGGATGTGGTCATGGTCGGCACGGGTCCTCCGGCGTCGGTGCTAACGGCATCTGACGTCGAAACAAAGGGTGTCGATCTGACTACTCATAGTACCGGGCCGATCAAGGGCTGACGACAACGAATTTGGTTGCCCATGGCCCCACTAGGATCGTTTGCGAGGCGAAGGAGAACTGATGGATCTTCAGTTGGCGGGCAAGACCGCCGTCGTCACCGGGGCGAGCAAAGGCATCGGGCTGGCCTGTGCCGAGGCGCTGGCGTGGGAGGGTGCCGAGGTCATCGCCATCTCGCGGAGTGCGGAGAATCTGGCGGTCGCGAAGGAACAGTTGGCGGCGAAGGGATTGCGATCACGTCGTACCGGCGGACCTCACCGATGCGGAGGCGACGAAGGTTGTCTTCGAGCGGATCGGCGCGATCGACATCCTGATCAACTGCGCCGGCGCGGCCCGCCGTACGCCGGTCGACGAGCTGAGCAGCCAGACGCTGCACGACGCGATGGAGGCGAAGTACTTCACCTACATGCACGCGACCGAGGCCGTCATCCGCGGGATGGCCGAGCGCGGCACCGGCTCGATCGTGAACGTGGTCGGCCAGGGCGGTCGCCAGGCGAACGAGCTGCACATCGGTGGCGGCGCGGCGAACGCGGCGCTGATGCTCGCGTCCGTCGGCTACGCGAAGGCGTACGCCGGCCGCGGCGTCCGGGTGAACGTGATCAACCCCGGTACGACGCGCACCGGCCGCGTCGACGAAGGTCTCGAGGCGGCGGTCCGCGCGACCGGCCGCCCGAAGGAGGAGCTCCTCGCCGAGATGGTCGGCAGCCTGCCGATGGGTCGCGCCGGCGAACCCGAGGAGGTCGCCAACGTCGCGACCTTCCTCGCTTCTGCCAAGGCCAGCTACGTCACCGGCGCCATCATCACGATGGACGGCGGCGACACCTCAGCCATCTGAGAGGCCGAGAACGGAGTCTGTCGGTCGAGCGTGCCTGGCGATCGCCGTCGATGGTGAGGTCGACCCGTTCGTTGAAGAAGGCGATCAGGCCGGCGATCGGTAGCAGCGCGGCGGTCGGGAAGTCGTAGGACCAGGCCAGGTCCGGATGCTTGCCGACCGACCAGTACCCGGTCGTGCGGCCCTTGTACGGGCAGGCCGTCCGGGTGTCGCTCGGCGTCAGGTGCTCGAAGTACACGGCCAGCTTGCGGGGGAAGTAGTAGCGCGGCGGCAGACCCGGTCTCGAAGACGATGACGGTCGAGGACGACTCGGCCAGTACCTTCCCGTCCCGCTCGACCTGGACCTGCCGCGACGACCTGATCGCGTCACACCGGCTGTACGGGTTGCGCGGATGGACGAAGACCTCTTCCTCCTCCTCGAACCAGCTGTCCATGGCGTCCCAGTCGAACCGCACGAGCCCGGCGACCAGCCCGTCGTCGTACACCCGGGCCTGCCCGTGCCCGGCTGTGTGCACCCGCGCCTTGCCGCGGTCGAGGTCCTCGACCTCACCGGTGTCGGCCAGTACGCCGTCCGCCACGTCCGCCAGCGGCACGTAGTACTGGGGGTACGGCGGGAACTCCCAGAGGTACTTCGCGTTGTAGGTGTCGACGACGAACTCCCCGTCGAACAGCGCGCGGATCCGCCGCGGCACCGGTTCGATGTGATCTACAGACGCGATGGCAGCCGGGTATCCAGTCATGCGAACAGCCTAGGCATGCAAAGTCCGGAGAACCGAGAGTCGAAGCCCTCGGTTCTCCGGACGTAAGAGTCTAGACGGTGATCCAGTCGATGTCGGCGATGTAGCCGTTCGGGTTGCTCACCTTGATCGAGTTGGTGCCCGCCTGCAGCTTGACCGGCAGGTAGACCACCTGCGGCGTACCCCAGTCGTTGTCGCCGAGGCCGTGGTAGTTCACCCAGTAGGTGTCGGCGTCGTTGATCGTCAGCATGCTCTGCCGGCTGGTGTCGCCGTCGGTGTAGGCGATCTTGACCAGGTACGTCCCGGTCGTCGGCACGGTGATGCCGTTCAGCGTCACCGACGCGTCGTACCCGATGTTGCCGACCTTCTTGCCGCCCGAGCAGAGCGTGCAGCCGTTGGCGCTCGCGTTGCCGGTCAGCGTGCTGGTCGCGTCCTCTGCCTCGTACCGGACCGGTCCGCCCGACTTCGCGGTCAGCATCGTGACCGGCGCGCTCGCCTCGGACGTCTTGCTGCCGTTCACGCCCTTCACCTCGAACGTGTACTGCGTCTGCGGCAACAACCCGGTGACGACGACGCTCGTGCTCGTGCTGGTCGCGACCTGCTTGCCGTTCGCGTAGACCTTGTACGACGACGCGCCGGTGCTCGGCCGCCAGTTCAGCGAGACCGTGGTCCGGCTGACGTCGGTCGCCGTGAAGTTGGCCGGCTTGCTGACTGAGCCGAGGTTGTTCGGCGTGATCTTGTACAGCTTCGACCCGTGCGCCGGCAGCGCCGCGCTGACCTGGCCGCTGACGTTGCGGGTGTTCTTGGCGGCCCAGATGTCGCGGACCTTCGCCTTGCCCGGACACCCAGCTGGGCGAAGTCGCCGGTCACCGTCGCCGGCGTGTCGGCCAGGTTGAACAGGCCGACCGTGACGCTGCCGTCGGTGTTCTTCGCGTACCAGGTCTGCTGCAGCTGGTCCTGGTTCAGCGGCCGGGCCGGGACGCCGGCCTGGTTGATCGCGATCACCTCGCGGTTGGTCAGCAGCTTCAGCCCGTACGCGTCGAGCTTGGTCAGGTCGTCACCGGCGAACAGCGGCGCCGAGTTGATCGCCCAGAACGTCATGTAGCTCTGCCGCTCGACCTCGTTGATGCCGTCCATCGCGCCGACGCCGACGTTGATCGCGTCCAGGTTGTTCCAGTGCCCCGGTCCGGCGTCGTCGACCCACTGCGGCAGGTCCCACCAGCGCTGGACGACCGAGCCCGTCCAGCGCACGATCGTGTCGCAGTAGCACTCCACGTCGGTGTCGATCCGCCAGCCGTTCGAGTTCGCCTTCCACGTGTCGGCGTACCGGTGGCTGAGCGACCACGACAGCGTGTACTGCATCGGGCGGCCGGCGTTCTGTACCGCGCGCCACCAGGACTCGACGTCCTCGGTGTTGTTGTGGTTCGGGTCGTCCGGCGCACCCTTCCAGGAGCCGGGACCGACGCCGTCCATCTTGATGAAGTCGACGCCCCAGCTCGCGAAGGTCTTCGCGATCGAGTCGGCGTACTTCTGCGCGCAAGGGCTGGCGTAGTTGATCTTGTACGCCTGGTCCCAGCCGTTGGTGAGCCGCAGGTCCGGGTAGACGATGTCGCGGGTGAAGCAGCCGGGCGCGTCGTAGATCGGCGTGTTGCCCTCGCGGTAGACGTCCAGGCCGAGACCGACGACGGTGTAGATGCCGAACTTCAGGCCGAGCTTGTGGATGTCGTCGCCGACCGCCTTCATCCCGCGCGGGAAGCGGGCCGCGTTGGCGATCGGGCGGCCGTACTCGTCGCCGCCGCCCTGCCAGCCGGCGTCGACGTTGATGTACTCGTAGCCGTACGGCTTGAGCTTGGTCGCCATCGCGTGCGCCTGGGCGAGGATGTTCTTCTCGCTGATGAAGCTGCCCGGGCCGTCCGGGTTCACGCCCGGATAGTTGGTGGACTGCAGGCTCCAGCTGCTCCAGCCCAGGTACGGCTTCGCGGCGACCTGCGGGTACTTCGCCGGGACCGAGGCCTTCGGCACCTCGATCGGTGCGGTGCCTTGAAAGGTCTTCTGCGGTTCTACCAGCGAAGGCTTGGGGCCAGGGGCGGGAGTGTTGGCGTTGGCGGGGGCGATGGCAGCTGCCGATACCAGGGCGACAGCTGTCAGCGCCACCACACTGGCGCGGCGGGCGCCAGAGGGGACAGACATGTGTTCCTCCGTCTCGTCCGAGATCAGGGGGAAGGCGGACGCTGCGAGCCTAGGGTCGCTTAATTTACGCAGTCAAGTAACAAGCGCCCGACAACTCTCCGTAGCGCTGTGATTCAACTGCGACACAACTGTCATCAACATAGCGACCACCGGGCCCCGTCATACCCCGTGTAAGTGAGGCGTGACCCGGGAGGCGGGTCCGCTCGTATGGGAGGGGTAGACCATCAACACTTCAAGGAAGTTCGGCCGTACGGCGATCGCCGTCGCCGGCGCCGCAGCACTGGTGGCGGCAGCCGCTGGTGCCGCTGGAGCCGCGACGTCCGGTCCCGGCAAAGCCGCTGCAAAACCGCCGGCGCTGAAGCTCGTGGCCGGCAGCACTGATGTCACGCTCGACCTGATCCCCGACTAGGCGTACAGCTGGACTTCGGGACGCACGTCGTGGCCGGCCAGAAGCCGATCGAGGTCCGCGCGAACCGCAAGTCGTACGGCGACCCGTCGTCGGCAAGCAGCTCGTCGGCGGTTACCCGATCAACCTGCCGAAGGGGTCCGTCACCGACTGGTCCGGCCTCGGCAAGTTCCTGCATGTCACGCTGACCGATGCCAAGGGCAAGAAGGTGCTCGACCGCGACCAGTCCTTCTGCCTGAACGGGGAGGGGTCCCGGACCCGCCCGGACGCGCCGGACACCTCGCCGTACCCGACGGACTGTGCGGCGAACCCGTTCACGCTCGGCGCGGTCTGGGGGCTGCAGGCCGGCTGGTCGGCGAACACCTACAACTACTACCAGGAAGAGACGCCGGCGGACATTCCCGTCGGCAAGTACACCGCGAAGATCACCATCAACAAGCAGTACAGCGACTTCTTCAAGGTGCCGGCGGCCGACTCGGCCGTCACGCTGAACGTCACCGTCCAGGAGCAGCAGGGCTGCGACCCGGGCCATGGCGCGGTGGACGGCTGCAAGACCAAGGCAGCCAAGTCGCCGCAAGGCCAGGCGTGAAGGCCGATGCATCGAAGGCCGGTGCGTTGAAGGGTGGGGGCACCCCGCTCGTCCCGAACGCCAAGCGGCCGACCGGTAAGGGCGAGCGTGCCGACCGGCCCGAAGCCGGACCTGCGCGCGCTGCCGGCCTGGCAGATCTCCGTCGCGCCCGGCGACGAGGGTCCGAGGCCAACCGCGACTACCTCTCGTTCGCGGCGAACGTCTGGAACGCGGGTCCGTCGAAGCTGGTGCTGGACGGTTTCCGTCAGCAGGGCAAGGACCTGATGGACGCCTACCAGTACTTCTACGACGCGAACGGCAAGCAGGTCGGCTACCAGAACACCGGCACGATGGAGTGGGACGCCCGCGAAGGCCACAGCCACTGGCACTTCACCGACTTCGCCCGCTACAGCCTGCTGTCCAGCAACCAGACCGAGGTCGTCCGCAGTCAGAAGGAGGCCTTCTGCCTGGCCGCGACCGACTCGATCGACTACACCGTCAAGAACGCCGAATGGCACCCGCAGAACACCGATCTGCACACCGCCTGCGGCAACCACGGATCGCTGTCGGTCCGCGAGGTGCTCGACGTCGGATCCGGTGACACCTACACGCAGACCGTGGCCGGTCAGTCGTTCGACGTCACCGACCTGAAGAACGGCACGTACTACGTGCAGGTGGTCGCCAACCCGGAGAACCGCCTGTTCGAGTCCAACACCAAGAACAACGTGTCGCTGCGCAAGGTCATCCTGGGCGGCACCCTGCACCACCGCACGGTCCAGGTCCCGCCGGTCCAACTGGTCGACGCGCCCTGATCCTGTGCCCGTGATGATCGTCGGCAGACGCCTGGGGGGTCTGCCGACGATCATCATCGTCTTGACAACAATAGTTGTCGGTGACACTCTCGGCGCATGGACGACCTGGCGGTGATCGACGACCCGGCCGTGGCCGGAGTCTCGCTGGATCCGGTCCGCGCGCGGCTGCTCGCCGAACTGGTCGAGCCCGGCTCGGCGACGACGCTGGCGAGCAAACTGGCGCTGCCCCGGCAGAAGCTGAACTACCACCTGCGCGCCCTCGAGAAGCACGGGCTGGTCGAGCTGGTGGAGGAGCGCCGCAAGGGCAACTGCACCGAGCGGGTGCTGCAGGCAAGCGCATCGGCGTACGTGATCTCTCCTGGCGTGCTCGCCGGAGTCCAGCCCGATCCGGCCGTGTCGCCGGACGGGCTGTCGGCGCGCTGGCTGTTGTCCCTCGCGGCCCGGATGCTGCGCGAGGTGGGGGAGTTGCTGGCCGGCGCACGCAAGGCACGGCGGAAGCTCGCGACCTTCGCGGTCGACGGTGAGATCCGCTTCGCTTCTGCTGCCGAGCGGGCTTTGTTTGCGGAGGAGTTGTCGGCTTCCGTGGCCGGTCTGGTCGCCAAGTACCACGACGAGACCGCGCCGGGCGGCCGAACGCATCGCCTCCTGGTCGCGGTCCATCCGAAGCCGACCCCAGGCCGCAAGGAGCAGAGCGATGACCGACGAACACCGCATCGACATCGAGATCCCGCTGGAGGCGACTCCCGACGAGGTCTGGGACGCGATCAGCACCGTCGAGGGGATGACCGCGTGGTTCTTCCCGATGGAGGTGGCGCCGGACGAGAACGGCGACTCACCGGGCGGCGAGGTGACGCGTTGGGAGCCGGGTCGCGGCTACACGGTCGTGGCGGGGGCGAACACCTTCGAGTATCTGATCGAGGCGCGCGACGGAGGTTCCGCAGTACTGCGTTTCAGTCAGACCGGCTTCAGCGGTGACGACTGGGAAGCGGAGTACGAGGCGACCGCTCGCGGGTGGGGGCTCTACTTCCACACGCTGGCGCTTTATCTGTCGATCTTCAAGGCAGATCCGGCGACCTATGTCCTTGCCGAAGGCCCCGATGCGTCGAAGACGCGCGGAGGCTTGGCAAGAGCTGCTGTCGAAGCTTGGTGCCTCGGTCGTGGGGGACAAGGTCGAGCTCACCGTGCCTGGTCTTGAACCGATCGTCGGGAAGGTCGACTACCTCGGCCCCAGCCACCTCGGGATCACGACCGACCGGGCGTTGCTGCGGTTCCACGATCGGAGCCTGCTCGGCATGCCGGTTGCCATCGGCCACCATTACTACGGCGACCAGGATGCCGAACGCCTGAAAGACGCCTGGACATCCTGGCTCGCCACGCAGTTCTAGCTTCAGTGGTGCAGGGGCTTTCGTCTGGTACGCCGGGGGCGCACGGTCTGGTTGCGGCCGCGATGCCGGACGAGGGGGAACGGCCGGTCGATCCTCGGTGCGGCCGGACGTGAAAGCCGGACCGGGAGCTGTTCCAGGCCCAGGCGGACCGGTGCCCTGCAACCAGCGGCGACCGGTCGGATCACGACCACCCGGAACCGGCCGGCCCTGGCGAGTTTGATGCCGATGGCAACTGTTGCCGCGGCCGGGATCAAGCCGGCCAGCAGCAGCGCGGTGCGGGCTCCCCAGTGCTGGGCGATCCAGCCGACCGTTGGGCCGCCGATCGCGCCGCCGCCGATGAAGACCAGGTTGTAGATCCCGGCGACCCGGCCGCGGAGTCCGTCGGGTGTGGTCAGCTGCACCATCGACTGGGCCGCGGTGAGGAACATCAGCGTGGCCATGCCGAGTGCGCAGAGCAGCGGGAGGAAGGTCCACAGCGACGGCTGGATCGCGGCGACGCATCTCGGTGATCGCCAGGATCGACGCGATCCCGACCAGGTTGCGCAGCCGGGTCGGCCGGATCCGCCGGGCCGAGAGCAGCGCCCCGGCGAGAGAGCCGACGGCGACGACGGAGTTGAGTACGCCGTACCCGGTGGCTCCGGTGTGGAAGACGACCTTCGGCGAACGCGGTCAGCGTGACCGGCAGGCTGATCGTGAACATGCCGAAGATGCCGACCAGCGCGATCGCCCAGCGGACGGCGGGCTCGTCGAACGCGTACCGGACGCCGTCGCGCAGGCCGTCGCGGATGCGGATCCCCTGCGCTGGCCTTGCGGGCGGCTTTGAGGCCGGGCATCTCGTGTCTCGCGCATCATCAGCAGCGCGGAGATCGAGCCGAAGAAGGTGACCGCGTTCAGCGCGAACGCCCAGCCGGTGCCGATCGTGCCGAGCATCGCGCCGCCCAGCGCGGGACCGATCAGGCCGCCGAGCTGGAAGGTGGACGAGACCATGCTGATCGCGTTGCGGAGCCGCTGCCGGCCGACGAGTTCGGTGACGAACGACTGCCGGGTCGGGTTGTCGACCGCGGTGGCCAGGCCGAGGAACAGGGCGAGCGAGTAGACCTGCCAGACCTGGACGTCGCCGGTGAAGGCGAGCACGGCCAGGATCGCGGCCAGCGTGCCCATCGTCGACTGGGTGACCAGCAGGATCTTGCGCTTGGGGAAGCGGTCCGCGATCACCCCGCCGTACAGGCCGAGCAGGAGGGTGGGCAGGAACTGCAGTGCGGTGGTGATGCCGACGGCGGTGGCGCTGCCGGTCAGCGTCAGCACCAGCCAGTCCTGCGCGATGCGCTGCACCCAGCCGCCGGTCGAGCTGACGAACAGGCCGCTCACCAGGAGGCGGAAGTTCCGTACTTGGAGGGCGCTGAAGGTGTCCCGGAAGCCTGGGCGGCGGAGCGCGTTCGACGGGGGTCTGCTGGGTGCTGCGGTGGGTGTGGAAGTCGGGGACGGGGTGGACAGAACCGGTGGCCCGGGTGGTCAAGAGTCATCCCTACGAAGTGGACTGTCAGGGGAGGTCCCCTCCATCCTCAACGTTGGAGACGGATTTACGACAGCGAATTACTCCTATTAGTCTTATTGCGTCTCGTAATAGAATGAAAGCTGGTAAAGGAGAAAGGACAGGTCTTCCTGTGGCCTACGATCCGGACCAGTTGCGCACGTTCCTCGCGGTCGCGCAGTCGCTGAGTTTCACCCAGGCGGCCGAGCGGCTCGGGATCCGGCAGCCGACCGTCAGCCAGCACATCCGCAAGCTCGAGACGGCGGTCGGGCGGCCGCTGTTCGTCCGCGACACCCGGACGGTGACGCTGACCGCCGACGGCGAGGCGATGGCCGGGTTCGCCCGGACGATCCTCGCCGCGCACGAGGAGGCGGTCGGGTACTTCACCGGCTCGGAGCTGCGTGGGCGGCTGCGGTTCGGGGTCACCGACGACCTGGCGCTGACGCCGCTGCCGCGGATCCTGCGCGACTTCCGCCAGCTGTATCCGCGGATCGACCTGGAGCTGACCGTCGCCCAGAGCCCGAACCTGCTGCGCCGAGTCGAGTCCGGTCACCTGGACCTGGCCTATGTGAAGCACACCGTGGGCGCCAGCTCCGAACCACATGGACGGCTGGTACGCCGTGACCCGCTGGTCTGGGCCGGCATCTCGGGGACGCGCATCGCGCCCGACGGACCCGTCCCGCTCGTTGCCTACCAAGCACCCAGCCTCAGCCGCTCCCTCGGCGTACAGACTCTGGAACAGGCCGGCCGCTCCTGCCGGATCACCTGCATCGTCCGCGGCGTCAACGGCGTACTGGCCGCGGTCCGAGCCGGCCTCGGCATCGCCATCTTCGCCCGCAGCCTGATGCCCGAAGACCTCGTCGAACCACCCCCAAGCTCCGGCCTCCCCGAACTCCCCCCGATCGATCTGGTCCTGATCACCAACCCCCGCGCAGCCAAAGAGCCCGCCGAAGCCCTAACCGCCGCCATCCTCGGCAGCAACGCCCCCCTCAAACCCCAACCGAGCTAGTCCTCGCGTGCCGCCGGCGCGCTGCCCGCGCTCGCTAGGGGGTCAGCGCGTCGCCGCGGATCACCAAGGTGATGATTGCTACGGCGGCGATCACCAGGGTGAGTAAGAACGGCGCGTTCTTCCAGGCGACGACTGCCACCAGCAGCCCGGCGTTGACGGCCAGCGTGATCCAGCCGATTGCTCCGACCGGCCCGTCCGGTGCGATCACCAGCAGTGCTGTGGCGACGGCGAGTGGCAGCGGAGCCAGCACCCTCGACAGTTCACCCAGCCGCTGCGGCCAGCCTCGTACTCCGGTGGCGAGATCGTCAGCAAGATCCGGTACGACGTTCGCCAGGTGCGCGCCGACGCCGAGCAGCGCCCCGGCGGCCGTTGCCCACCACGGCGCCCAGGCGTCCGTAGTACCGAGGGTGACGAAGGACGGCAGCAGGCCGAACGCGACGGCGTACGGTAGCCAGGAGATCCGGGTGGATTTCAGCCTCAGGTTGTAGGCCCACGCGGCCGCCACGGCGACCAGGTGACAGAGCCCGGCGAGCAGTCCGCTGGCCAGCGACAGGGGGACGCAGGCGATCACCATCACGACCGCGCCGACGCCGACTGTGCGGCGACTCACCAGTCCGAGGACGATCGGTTTGTCTCTTCGGTCCACACTGGTGTCGCGGGTTGCGTCAATCGCGTCATTGCTCCAGCCGATCGAGAGGTGGCCGGTGAGGATTGCTGCGGCGACTAGGAAGCAGCCGGTGGCGTTGCGGCCGGCGGACCAGGCAACCAACGTGATCAAGGTGGTGACGGCAACGGTCGGTCCCGGATGGGACGCCATGGCCAGACCCTTGAGGGTGCGCATCGGGCTGCTCACCGAAGCAACGATGCCACGATGACGCGGATCGCCGCGGTACGGGCCGCGTTGCCGCCGCACAGGTATGCCCAGCACGAGTTGACCGAGGCGTTCGCCGAGATCTGCCTGCCGGATGGCAAGGGGCACGCGTTGCTGCGGCGGCTGCATGAGAACGCAGGTGTTTCGCATCGGCACTTGGCGCTGCCGCTGGAGCAATACGCCGTACTGAAGGACTTCGGTGCGGCGAACGATGCGTGGATCTCGGTCGCGGTGGATCTCGGTGCTGAGGCTGTTTCTGGGGCGTTGGCCGCCGCTGGGTTGTCGGTTGCGGATGTCGATGTGCTGATGTTCACGACGGTGACCGGGGTGGCGGCGCCGTCGATCGACGCGCGGGTGGCGATGCGGCTCGGGCTGCGGGAGGACGTGAAGCGGCTACCGCTGTTCGGGCTCGGGTGCGTCGGGGGAGCGGCGGGGATCGCTCGGCTGCACGACTACCTGCTGGCTTGGCCTTCGCACGTCGCGGTGCTGCTGTCCGTCGAGCTTTGTTCGTTGACCTTGCAGCGGGACGACTCGTCGTTGCCGAACCTGGTCGGTGGCGCCTTGTTCGGGGATGGCGCTGCGGCGGTGGTATTGACCGGTTCGGACCACCCAGCCGCCTCGGGTCCGTCCGTGGTGGCGACGCGGAGCCGGTTGTATCCGGACTCCGAGCGGGTGATGGGCTGGGATATCGGGTCCGGCGGATTCCGGATCGTGCTCGGTGCGGATGTGCCGGACGTGGTTCGTCAGTACCTCGGTGGGGATGTTGCTGCCTTCCTGGCGTCGCGGGGATTGACGGTGCCGGAGATCGGGACCTGGGTCTCGCATCCCGGCGGGCCGAAGGTGCTGGAGGCGGTGTCGGAGACGCTCGGGCTGCGGCCGGGGGCGCTCGACGTGACGTGGCGATCGTTGGACGCCGTTGGCAACTTGTCGTCATCGTCGGTGCTGCACGTGCTCGGTGACACCTTGGACCTGGATCCTTCGGGAATGGGCGTGCTGCTGGCGATGGGCCCTGGTTTCTGTTCCGAGCTCGTACTGCTGGAGTGGTGATGTCGACATCGTTGTGGCTGTTCGTCGTACTGATCGTGCTGGTCGGCCTGGAACGCGTGGCCGAGCTGGTGGTCTCGCTGCGCAACGCCCGGTGGAGTTTCGAGCGTGGCGGGGTGGAGTCCGGCAAGGGGCACTACCCGTTCATGGTGCTGCTGCACACCGGGTTCCTGGCTGGGTGTCTGGTGGAGGCGATCGTTGCCGACCGGCCTTTTGTGCCGTGGCTGGGCTGGCCGATGCTGGCGGTGGTGCTGCTGGCGCAGGGGTTGCGGTGGTGGTGCATCACGGTGCTCGGGCATCAGTGGAACACCCGGGTGATCGTCGTACCGGGGCTGTCATTGGTTGCTACTGGCCCCTATAAGTTGATTCGCCATCCGAACTATGTTGCGGTGGTGGCGGAAGGGATCGCGTTGCCGTTGGTGCACACGGCGTGGATCACTGCGGTGCTGTTCCTGGTGCTGAACATTCCCTTGCTTGCGGTGCGGATCCGCACTGAAGAGGCTGCGCTGGACGGTGCGCTGACGAAGTGATCGACCTCCTCGTCGCCGGCGCCGGCCCGGCCGGTTGCGCGACCGCGATCCGGGCCGCGCTCGCCGGACTGTCGGTCGTCGTCGTCGAGCCGCGCTCGGGGCCGATCGACAAGGCTTGTGGCGAAGGTGTCGCACACAGCGCTGTTGCTTATCTGGAGCGGCTCGGAGTTCGGTTGGAGGGGCGGCCTTTCGCGGGGATTCGGTATCTGGACTCCTCGCACTGCGTCGACGCACGGTTTCGAGCGGGCTCAGGGCTCGGCGTACGGCGTACTGTCCTGCAGGCCGCGTTGCTGGACCGTCTCGACGAGTTGGGTGTGCCGGTGCGGGCCGGCCGGGTCGGTGCGATCACACAGAACGCGTCGTCAGTCACCGCGGCAGGACTGACCGCCCGCTACCTCGCGGCCGCCGATGGCCTGCACTCACCGATCCGTCGCCAGTTGGGGCTGGCCGAGCCGCGCGACACCGCTGTGGTTCGACGCGGTCTGAGACGGCATTTCCGGGTGTCGCCGTGGACGGACCTGGTGGAGGTGTACTGGTCCTCGTTGGGCGAGGCTTATGTGACACCGGTCGCCGACGACTTGGTCGGCGTCGCCGTCCTCACCTCCGCTCGCGGCTCCTTCGACTCCCACCTCGACGCCTTCCCCACCTTGCGCCGTCGTCTGACCGGCGCGGTGCCGGCTACCGAGGTGATGGGAGCAGGTCCCTTGCGGCAGCGGGTCCGTGCCCGGGTCTCCGGCCGGGTGCTGCTGGTCGGCGACGCCGCCGGTTACGTGGACGCACTCACCGGCGAAGGAATCGCCGTCGCCTTGCGTACCTCTGCCGAGCTGGTCCGCTGTGTTTCCGCCGACCGGCCCGACGCCTACGAGGCTGCCTGGCGACGAGTCTCGCGGGAAGCGCGGTTCCTGACCGCATCGTTGCTGTGGGCCCGGAACAGATCGTTGCTCGGTCCCCGCATCGTGCCCGCGGCGGCTGTATTACCTGGGGTCTACGGCGCAATCGTGAACCGGTTGGCCTGAGAAACGCGCGGGCCCGGCGATCGCTCAGACAATCGCCGGGCCACGCGGTGCCCGAGCATCCTGGTGAAAAGCTCGGGCGGTGGTCCCAGCATCCTGGTGAAAAGCTGGGACCGGTTGCCCCAGCATCCTGGTGAAAAGCTGGGGCAGTCTGTGTGGGCGTCTCGCTTGCCCTTGTGACCTCAACAATTCCAGCCGGATGTTGCCCAACCATTGCCGGAATATGAAGCCTTGTTACTTAGGGCTGTGGCATAGATCTCAGTGCTCGGTCCGGACGGCGGCGATCTGGAGCTGCAGTGCAAGGCGTTCGCGGGGATCGGAGAGGTCCAGCGGGGCGATCTCGCTGATCCGCTTCATCCGGTGCCGCAGTGAGTTCGGGTGCAGATGGAGATGTTTCGCGGCTTGCTGGGGTTGGCCGGGGTAGTTCAGCCAGGCCTCGAGAGTGTCGACGAAGCCGGTGTCGTTCTCGATGTCGTGTCGGAGCAACGTCGCCAGTGGACCGTCCAGCTTGGTGGTGTCGAGTGAGGTGACTGCCCGGTGAACAGTCAGCAGGTGCCAGGCCTGCTCCACACGCAAGGCAGGCCCAGGCGCGGCACCCCGGCGTACGAGGCCGAGTAGCTCTACCGCCTCGGCTCTTGAGCTCGGGAGATCAGCAGGTCCACGTGCGCGGCCGCCTGCGGCCGCCGTAGTACCGGGGGCGTCCTTGGCCAGGTCGACGACCAGTCGGCGCAGCCATCGCCATGAGCCGGGTCCGTCGGCGTCTGTGACTACCGCGAGCACAGTGCCGTCCAGGTCAGCCAGCTGCGGCTCACTCCAGCCGTGACGGCGCCCTGTCGACTCCCAGAGATCCAACTGCTGCGGTACGTCGTACTCAGCGGGGGAGCCGAGTGCTACGACCCGCCACGGGGCTGGGGGAAGCCGTACGTCGACCGTGGTGTCCGGCGAGAACTGTCTGAGCACTGTGCGCAGACGGTCGATCGCACTGCGCCGGGCGACGTCTGCCTGAGCACGGAGCCGCAGCAGATGCAGTGCGAGGACAGAGGCCGCATTGCTCAGCTCTGCGGTCACCTCGTCGCTCACTGGTCCGTCGACTACCGCCCAGATGGACCCCAGCCACTCACCACCAGCCCGAACCGGTACTACGAGGCGCGGGCGGATGCCGTTGGGCCCGTCCGGCACCAGGAACGGCTCGCTCGACCTGGCAAGGCGCCGGAAGATGCCACGGGCGCGGAAGTGGGCGATCACCTCGGGAGGGACGCGGCGGCCGACGATCGTGGAGACCCGGGTGGGGTCGGTGAGGTCCTGGCCGGAGGAGTACGCCAGTACGCGGCTCTGGTTGTCCTCGATGGTCACTGGAGCGTCCACGATGGCTGCGGCTGCGTCTGCGAGGGCGAACAGCTCCTGGTGTACTCCGGCGTCGCCAGCGACGGGGGAGTCCGGTGCAGCTGCCCTGTCGATCACGCCACGCAGTAGCCACACCACGTGCGCCCAGGTGACTCCCGGCTGGAGTGCGACGAGCGTGAGGAGCCAGCGCTCGGCAGTGGCGACTACTGCTGGATCCTGGGCGAGGGCGGCCCGTAGTACGACGCCTGACGCGTTGCCGGCGGCACAGCGTTCCAGTAGCTCTACGGCATCTTGGGCGTCCCGTAGGCCGAGGCCTAGCACCAGGTCGCCGGGCTGGCCGGTCGCTGCCTCCTGCGGGTCGGCCAGGAACACGTCGCGGACCTCGTCGTCGCGGTGACCGGTGATCACCACCTCGAACAGAGCCGGTCCGACGGCGACGACGAGGTCAGGCGCAGTGATCATGAGGTTATTGTGCGCTTCGCACTGTCATTTCACTCATCAATGGTGTGATCGCACCATGACAGCGCTCCGGCGCGGCCGCACCATCGATACATGGTCGCTGCTGGTTCTTCCGCACACATCGTTCCCGACCGCGTCGCCGTCGTCGGCGCCGGCATGGTCGGCCTCGCCACCGCCTGGTTCCTCCAGGAGCGTGGCGTCGAGGTCACCGTGCTCGATCGCCAGGGTGTCGCCGCGGGTGCCTCCTGGGGCAACGCCGGCTGGCTCACGCCCGGCCTGGCCACCCCGCTGCCGGAACCGGCCGTCCTCAAGTACGGCGTCCGCGCGGTGCTGAGCCCCTCCTCGCCGGTCTACGTACCGCCGACCGCGAGCCCGCGACTGCTGTCGTTCCTGACGCGGTTCGCTCGCAACAGCACCGCCGGACGCTGGAAGACCGCGATGGAGTCGCTGGTCCCGATCAACCGGCAGGCGCTGAACGCCTTCGACATCCTGGGCAAGGCCGGCGTCGAGGCCGAGACGTACGAGGCGAAGTCCTTCCTCGCGGCGTACCGGACCGAGGCCGAGCGGGCCGTCCTGCTGGACGAGATCGAGCACATCCACGCGGCCGGCCAGGGCATCGAGTTCGAGGCCATCAACGGCGACGACGCCCGCGAGATCGAGCCGTCGCTGTCCGACGAGATCGGCGCGGCGATCCGGCTGCACGGTCAGCGCTTCATCAACCCCGGCGAGTACGTCCAGATGCTGGCCGACTCGGTCGTCGCCCGCGGCGGCAAGATCGTCACCGACGCGAACGTCGCCGACATCGTCGACGAGATCCGCGGCGTCCGGATCGTCACCGCCGACGGCGAGAGCGAGGCGTTCGACGCCGTCGTGATGGCCACCGGCGCCTGGTTCGGCGACCTGGCGCGCCGCTTCGGCGTACGGACCATCGTCCAGGCGGGACGCGGCTATAGCTTCAGCGTGCCGATCGCGCACGTACCGGCCGGACCGGTCTACTTCCCGGCGCAGCGGATCGCCTGCACGCCGCTCGGCGACCGCCTCCGTGTCGCGGGGATGATGGAGTTCCGCAAGGCCGACGCGAAGCTCGACCCGCGCCGCATCGAGGCGATCGTCGAAGGCGCCCGCCCGCTGCTCCGCGACGCCGACCTGGACGCCCGCACCTTCGAATGGGTCGGCCCCCGCCCCTGCACCCCCGACGGCCTTCCCATCATCGGCGCCACCGCCTCCCCGCGCGTGTTCGCCGCCGGCGGCCACGGCATGTGGGGCATCACCTTGGGCCCCATCACCGGCCAACTCCTAGCCGAACAAATCACCACCGGCACCCGCCCCACCGAACTAACCCCCTTCAACCCCCTCCGCTGACCCGGGGGGACCTGGTCCCTCCACCGGGCAGACCAGTTCCCCCCAACACCCGCGGGACCAACTCCCGCACCCCGGGCTCCACCCCACCACCCGGGACCGACCAGGTCCCAACCGAACCCCCGGGCCGGCCGGCCCCCTGCGCCCCCTCCCCCCACCGGCCGACCCGAGCCGCACTTCCCGGCCGGCTGGCTGCTGACAACCCCTGTCCCAGCCGGCCGGGAATCCCACGACACGCCTCGCTTGGCGGGGTAGCCGCACCGGGCCGCGGGGGCCTGATGCGGCGAGAGCGTGGTTCCCCGGACCTGCCCGTCCCTGCGCGGCGCGAAGATCCCGGGAGCCACGCTCTTCAGCGTCCCGACCCCGGACAGACCAGCAGGGCAGTTGCACACGATGCGCCGTGTGCGACTGCCCTGCTTGTTGTTCTGTTCGGTACTACGGGTGTCAGTGCGTGTGGGGCTCGGTGCCGTGTTCGGCTTCGTGGGCCGCGATCTGGGCGCGGACCTCTTCCATGTCGACCGCGCGGAGCTGGCCGATCAGGTCCTCGAGCGCGGCGGCCGGGAGGGCGCCGGGCTGGGAGTAGAGGACGACTCCGTCACGCACCGCCATCAGCGTCGGGATCGAGCTGATCTGGAACGCCTGGGCCAGTTCGACCTGCGCCTCGGTGTCGACCTTGCCGAAGGTGATGTCCTCGTGCTTCTCGGACGACTTCTCGAACACCGGTCCGAACATCTTGCACGGACCACACCACTCCGCCCAGAAATCCACCAGGACGAGCCCGTCGGAACCGACGACCTTGTCGAAGTTCTCCTGGGACAGCTCGACCGTTGCCACAACAACCTCCGGAAAGTTAGACGACTACCCCCACCACAACAGCACAACCCCGCCCGGTGTTCCCGCCCATCCCATCACTCGCGGTACGGCGGGCCATCGCCGGGCAGGCCGGGGCAGAACCTGCGACCTTTCAGTCGCGATGCAACCGCAAGTGGCGCCGGCCGGGCGCCCGCAGTACAGGCTGGTGGTTCAAGCGGGTGAACTACCAGGGCATCGAGATGAAGGGGGAGGTGTAGTCCTGGACCTCTTCGAGGATGGCGGCGGCTGCTTCGGGGGTGAGGTCGGCGCGCTCCTGCTCGGCGATGATCATCTGCTGGAGCAGCCGGGTCTCGCCGGCCGTCGCCAGGCCGGTGATCTCCGGGTGTCCGTTCAGCAGCCAGGCCGTGGCGGCCGAGATGTAGCGCTGCTCGTCGAACGGCCGGTACCAGGTGTCGTACGTCTTCTCCTCGCCGTCCTGCCAGTTCCGCCGGGCGATCATCTTGATCGTCATCAGCGCGGCGTCCGATGCCCGGACGGCTTCCACCAACGCCGCGTAGTCATCGGCGTACTGCGGATCGGTCGACAACCGGTAGTTCAGCGGCGTCAGCACGCTGTCGAAATCGAACCGCCGGAGCCCCTCGCGATGCACCGACGGCGCCTGCCGCGGTGTGCCCGGTGATCCCGATCGCGGAGACCATGCCCTCTTCCTTGGCCCGGACCGCCGCCTCGAGCGACCCGCCCTTGCCGGTGACCAGGTCGAGGTTCTCCAGATCGCAGACCGCGTGCATCTGGATCAGGTCGAGGTGGTCGGTCTGCAGCCGCTCCAGCGACCGGTTGATCTCGGTCCACGCCTCGTCGTACGTTCGCTTCCCGTCTTGGTGGCCAGGAAGATCCGGTCCCGGATCTCCCGCATCCGCGGCCCCAGCCGCAGTTCCGCGTCGCCGTAGTCGGCGGCCACGTCGAAATGGTTGATCCCGGCATCGAGTGCCAGCTGGATCGAGGCGTCCGCGACGTCCTGATCGACCCCGCCGAGCGCAGCCGCGCCGTAAATCAGTACTGAACTCTCGTGTTCCAGCCGCCCGAGCCGACGAGTCTCCATGCCAGTCCTTCCGCAAGTCTTCAGAGTGCCGGCCCGATGGTCGGCAAAGTCATCAAAACATTATTACCTTGACCCCGCGCCACGGGAGAGTTTTCCACAGGCTGGTCACGGGCATCGGTTACACTGCGTGATCAGTTGGATGCGGTCCGCTTACCATGTTGTTCGCACGGATTTTCGAACCTGCCGGTCCGCGGCTCGAAGCTGTCGGGTCCGTATGGCAGGGTTTGCGCTGCCTGATCGAGCAGGTCGGGCATGAGAGAGGAGCTATGGCGACGGTACCGAAGGTGTCACGCTTCGAGCGGAAGTGTGCATCTGCCCGCGAGTGGGGTAACAGTATGGCTGCGGGGAGCGATGGAGCATCCGGATCCTGGTCTCAGGACTCCCGGAGGACAGTTGCTTGCCGTATCCTCCCGGCTACTGTCCGCGTAACTGCTGTCTGAGGGGCGGGTAGCGATGAGTTGGTGGCGAACGTTGCTGAATCTGCCACCAAAAGGTGAGCACTGGGCGGACCAGCGGCGGACGAAACAGCGCGGTCCAAGAGGCAGGGCAAGTACGCCCGCAGAACACCGCACCGGAGTGGTGGGCACACCCCGATGGACCGGTGTCACCCACGCCTCGGCAAGCACAGGGCGTAGCCGCGCAATACAGTGCGCCACCACCGCCCGACGCGGGTGGAGTGATGGCGCCTCCTCGCCGACCCCAGCAACCGCCGGCACAGCCCGTACTACGGCGCCCGCCGTCAGCCGCCACCGCGCAGCACGGCCCGCGCCAGCCCGAGCGGCTCCGGCAGCGATCGCCGCACGGAGCACACGCGGCCCCGAGCCGCTGCGTGCACCCCTGGAGCCCAACCAGACGCCGTGGTCGACCGAGCCCGAGTCCTCGTTCTCCACCTGGGCGCGGCGGTTCTTCCGCGGCCTGGTGGTCGCGGTGCTGTTACTCGCCGCGATTTCCGGCGTCCGTTCCTGGATCCGGCCCAACAACGGCTCACGGAGAGCCGTGATCAGCGGCCAGTCCGGCTATCCCGGCCGGACGAGGCCCGCGCGATCGCGACCCGGTTCGCCGGTCTCGTACCTGAACTGGGACGAGACCAACCCCGATGCCCGGCCGGCGCAGCTCAGCCTCGACCTGGCCTCCGGTCTCGACCCCCGCAGCGGCTGGAACGGCCGCGGCAAGCAGACCGCCGCCCCGGCGTACGCGGGCGAGGTCAAGGTCGACTCCGGGCGGCGTCGCCGCGGTCGTCGACGTCCGCGTGCAGGTGCGCCCGTTCACCAAGAACGGCCGGGCTGGGCCGGCCGGCGCGTACAGCTGGCAGCGCTCGCCGTACCGGTCGCCCGGACGCCGTCCAGCGGTCGTCGCCAGCGGCCCAGCCCGACCTACGTCGCCGGACGACCGGGTCGCGCTGCCGGACAACATGCCGGACGCGCTCGCGTACCCGACGACGATCTGACGGCGGCAACTCTGAAGGACGCCGAGGCGTTCTTCAGCGCGTACGCCGAATCCGACACAAGGTGTCCGCGGTGACCGCGCCCGGGCGCCGCCATCCGCAGCCTCAACGGTGCGTCAAGCTGGACAAGTTGAAGGACTGGCAGGTCTTCACCGGAAACGATGACGAGCGCCAGGCCACCGCCGCCGTCACCTGGGACGGTACGGGGGACACCACCCTCGACCAGACCTACTCGCTCACGCTGCGGCGGACCGTCGCCACGGACGGAGCACAACGATGGCAAGTGGCTGCCGTCGGATGACCACACCGCCGTCGACCAAGAGAGCACCAAGGGATGACACCCCAATGATGACGACCAACTGGCAGCCAGCGTGGTGGAGCTCGTCGCGCCGTTGGCCGACCCCAATGTCCCGACCGGCGCGGATTTCAAGGACTGGGTCCTGGTCATCGCGGGGAACATCTTCATCGCGATCCTGGTGCTGCGCGCGATCGGGCACTACTTCAAGCGCGAGTGGGGCGAGCTGTTCGGCCACATTGCCGCAGGCGTCCTGGTCGGCGGGTTGATCTACGCCAACAACCAGACGATCAACGTGCTCAAGGGCTTCTGGGGATTGCTGTCCGGAGGTAATTGATGCGCGTCGGCCGGACCCTGACCCACCACTTCGAGATCGAGACCCGGCAGTACGACCTGCTCGGCATCGACCTCGGAGAAGGCGCCCGTCGCCGGATGATCATCTTCGGAGCGGTGATCATCATCGTCTGGATCGCGCTGCTGGTGCCCTTCATCGGGGTGCCCAAGAAGCCCACCGTCAGCCTGTACGTCGTACCGCCGTTCGTGATCACCGCGTTCGGCTGGCGCGCGGGCAAGCACCACGAACGCCGTCGCCGCGTGACCGAGTGGGCGCTCGCCGTCCGCTACGCGTTGCGCTCGCACCGCCCGATCATCGGACTCGGCGCCCGGGCCGCCGACAAGACGGAGTACCTGCCATGGCGTGAGCGCATCGCGACCCAGAAGGTGGCCAACCTGGCACGGGCCAGGGTGACCCCGGAATGGGAACGCGAGGTCGTGGTGGAAGTCGATCCCCAGGTCCGCGCGGGAGCGGACATCACGGTGAGCCAGCGTGCTCGCCTGCTGGGGGCGGACCACGTCCAGAAGGTCAGCCGCAGGACATCGTCGGGGAAGAGGCACTGATGAAGATCGCTGACAAGTTCCTGAACCTGGTCGGGATCGGCCGGGACCGTGGCCTGCCACCGCCCCGGCTGGTGGCCATCGCCGACGGACTGCTGGTGACCGAGCGGAACGCCGAGGCGTGGTTCCTGATCTCGGTCGCGAACACCGACCTGGCCACCGAGGCCGAGCAGGACGCCGCCCTGGACGCCGCGGTGAGTGCCGCCGCGACCATCCTCGGCGACCGGCTCAGCCACCTCAAGGTGGTCTGGGGCCGCTCGACCGGTCAGGACTACCTGGACAGCGTGGCCGGCCACTACCGGCTCGGCGACCACGAGGGCTGGGCCCAGACCCGCGCGGACCGGATCGACGAGATGCGGATGCCGGAGCGGTACGTCGCGCTCGGCGTCCACCTCAGCGACCGCGACCCGCGAGCCACCGCCCAGGTCCGCGGCTCCATCAGCGACGCCCTCGGTACGACGTCCTGGCGGGTCAGCGCGCGCGAACTCGCCCACCTGGACGAGCGGGTCCGCAAGCTCGGCCGCCAGCTCGGCTCGACCGTCTGGCGTGCACACACCGCACCGGCCGAGGTGATCTCCTGGCTGATCAGCCGCGAGATGCACCGCGGGGCCGTTGCCGCACCGCGCCGTGGCCTGATCACCGGCGCCTCGCTGGCCCGGCTGACGTCCGGCCGCGTCGTGCCGTACACCGACCACCTGCGCATCTACGACACCCGCGGCCAGATCGCGGCGTACACGACCGTGCTCGCGATGACCGACTTCCCCGAGGAGCTGGAGACCCCAGGCGCCGGGGAATGGCTGCGGACGCTGAGCGAGATCAAGGCGATCGACGACGACGGCGACGAGATCGACGTGACGGTCGAGGCGTCGGTGCGTTTTCGGGTGCTGACCAAGAAGACCGCGCGGCACCTGGTCGACGAGACCCGCAAGAGCGCCAAGGAACAGCGCCGCTCGGCCGCGAAGGGCACCGCCGAGGAGACCGCCGACGAGATCGTCGAGACCGAGCGGATCATGCGCGAGGTCAAGCGGGACATCAACCGCTCCGGTCTGACGCTGGTCGAGGACCACCCGCGGCTGCTGGTCAGCGCTGATACGCGCGAAGACCTCGAGACCTACGTCGACGCCGTCGTCGCGCACTACGCCGATCGGGGCATCACGGTCGCGGCCGGCGCGGACGAACAGCGTGACCTCTGGCTGGAATCGCTGCCAGGCGACCAGCTCCGGGTGCCCGATCTCGGGCACGTCCGCGAGTCGACCGCGTTCTTCGGCTCGTGGTTCTGGGGCGGCGCCTCGATCGGTGACGCCACCGGTCCCTCCATTGGCTATCTGACTGGGTCCACGCCGGGTCTGGTTCGCTTCGACGCCGCTGCGGGTTCGGCCCTTGGTGACGCGACCACGACGTTGTTCCTCGGCCGATCCGGTCGAGGCAAGACGACGGCCGCGATGCTTGGCGGTCTGGACTCGGCTTTTGCGGGTGCCTGGGTTCCGTTGCTGGACCTGAAGGGCGACGCGGCCGGGGTTTCCGGCTGTCGCCGCGGAGTACGGCGTACCGACTGCTGTCATCGAGATCACGGCCCAGTTCTCCGGCGCCGCCGATCTCCTTCGGGTGTTGCCTGTTGATGATGCTTTGCTGCAGGCGCCTTCGCAGCTGATGCTCCTGCTCCCGCCGCACCTGCGGGGCGCTGCTGAAGCCCCTGTGATGGCGGCGACTCGCGCCGAGATCCAGTCGCCCGATCCTTCGTCCTGGGGTGTCATCCAGCGGCTCTGCGCCTCGGAGTCGGAGACCACCCGGACCGTCGGCTTCGCGCTGCGCGACCTGGTCGAGACCGGCCTCGGTTCGGTCGTGGCCGGTCCGCCCTCAGGTCTGTCCTCGTTGACCACGAACCCTGGCCTCTGGGTCGTCCAGATGCCCGGCCTCACCCTGCCCTCGCCCGAATCGGCCCCGGAATCCTGGTCCCCGATCGAACGCGTCGGCATGGCCTGCCTCCGCGGCTGCCTCGCCTGGATGGTCCGTACGACGGGTCGCCGGGAGTTCCGCGGTCGCTCGAAGGTCGTCATCGTGCCTGAGGTCCACCTGCTGACCAAGACCCCGGACGGCGCTTCGTTCCTCGACTACATCGCCCGCGTAGGCCGTGCCCTCGGCGCCTCGCTGGTCCTTGACACCCAGGACCCGGCTTCGATCCTGAAACTGCCCGGCCTGGTCGAGCAGATCACCACCCTCTTCGCGTTCAGCCTCCGCTCCCGCGAACAGGTCGACTCCTTGCTCGAGCTACTCGGCCGGCCGCAGACCGCGCCGTACCAAACCCTCGTCCGCGGCATCAACACCGCCGCCAACGGCAAGAGCATCCGCCACGGCCACTGCATCATGCGCGACCGCTGGGACGAAGTAGCCACCGTCCAGATCGACATCCCCAGCCAACGCGTAGCAGACCTCCTCCGCACCACCCCCGAGTCCGAACACGACCTCGAACCCACCATCCCATCGCCGGCCCTCCACGAGGACCCGACCCCTTCGCCGAAGACGACGAAGACCGAGCCGACGCCCTCCAACCAGCCGCCACCGCAACAGCCCAAGCCGAAGCCCACGCCCAGGAGCCCGTCCAAGACACCCCCCTCCCCAGCGTCCCGGTAGTAGAAACCTCAAACCACCACGCCCCACCACTCGCGGAACCAGCAGCCAGCACATCGCCGCGCAACCGCACGCACCTACCGGCAAGCCACAGCCTCAACCCCCGCACAACCGGGGCCCTCAACCCCACCCAAGTGCAAGCCTCAGCTCCGCGCACCGCAGGCCCCCCCCAACGGCCAAGACCACACCCACTCAGCCCGCTACGACGAGCCCATCGGCCCCGACGAGGTCTACGACCAAGAAGCCGACGAAGCCGCCTACAACGAAGCCATGTACCCCGCCGACGGGACCGAACCCGCTAAATCCAACGGAACGGCTCGGGCAAGAAGGAACACGTCGCATGAGATTCGCGCGCAGCCTCCAGCACGGCGCTGACCATTCTCGCGATCACCTTCATCCTCAGCGCCCAGCTAGCCCTAGCAGCCGACCCCAACACCGGCCCGACCAACCCGACCGGGTTCGGCGACCTCCTCCCGACTCCTGACCTGACCCACGGCGACACCCGAACCCTCTTCGAGCACTACAGTCCGATGGTTTACACGCTGGACTTCGACACGGGCATCACTGATACGCTTCAACATGATCTTCAACGGCTACGCGGCTGCTCGTCATGATGTACGTCACCGCGATCACTCAGGGCGGCGATCTCCGTTGGCTGGTGGCTGTTCTCGTTCACTGACGTTAAGTCGCTGACCGTGCGACGTCCGCGACCGTCGGGGCGACAGGTACTCAATTAGCGGGTTGGCTGCTGCCGTCGGCTCTTGGCATTCGGTGCAGTGGCTGCGTATACGCAGCGGAAGACGTCAGGTAGCGCGCTTGGCCAGCTGCTCTGGGTCTTCGTCGCGGGGCTGCTCAGCGTCAGCTTTGCGCTGGCCCCGGGAACCTGGATCCGTGGCGTGGACGGCGCCCGGCAACTCGGTGCCGGCGCCGTCATGACGGCATCCTCAGATGCCATGGGCCCGACCATGCAGACCCCCGTTCCATGGCCAGAGCCTGGCTTCACAGGAACGCCGAAAGACACGCTGTCTCCGCAAGTCAGCGGACGCCAGCTGGCGCGGATTCGTCGTCACGCCGTGGTGTATTGCGGAGTTCGGATCGATCGCTGCCTGCCAGCGTTACGGCAAGGGCCTCCTTGAGGTTGGTGCCGACGCTGACGCGAGATAAAGTACATCAACGATGTCGTCGCTCCGGCCGAAGGTGGCGGTGACGCAGCGACGGTCAAATGGATCAAAGGCGACAATCCGTTCGGCCGAGTGGGCGTGGTGATGATCGCTGGAATTGCGGCCACGCTGTTCGCTTTCCTGAACATCGCGCTGGCGTTCACTGCGTTGATGGCGTTCATCGGCTGTCTTCTACTGCTGGTCGTCGGGGTCTTTTTCGCTTGCTTGTGGATCATTCCTGGCGGCCGCGCCAATGGGGACTCAACTGGTTCGAGGCCCTGATAGGGCTTGTTCTGCAGTCTTTCCTGGCCATGCTGATCTTCGGTACCGCGCTGACGCTGCTGACCGCCGTCTTCAGCTTGAGCGGCTCCCTGGGCTGGCTGCCTGTGACTGGACTCGCGATCTGTGTCTTGATCGTGGGCGTTCGAGTACGGCGGTTGTTGGACAGCCTGACGACGATGATGCGACCTGGAACGGGAAGCATCATGCTCGGAAATCTGGCCCGCAGAGGTGCGACCGGCGCTGTGCAACGGCTCGTGAGCGCGATCGGCAATCGCGGGGCAACTCCGGCACCATCGGAGCGCGCTCGTGATCGGCAGACACAGACCGGCGCCAGCCCGCAGTACGCAAGCTCGGTCCGAGTCTTCCGGCAGGCACCCGCGATCGGCGCTGGTGGTCGGTCGGCATCAGGGTCTAGCCCTTACGAGCTGACGACGGGCGCTGACCGCCGGAAGTCGGAGGCAGTTGCGGCGATTGGGCCCGGGGGTGGCGGTGCGTCGATTGCCACCGAGAGCAGCCGGACGTCTTCGAGAGACGGGGCACGCAAGTCGCCCGCGATCAGCCTTTCGCGCGCACGCGCCAAGGCAAACGGCGAGAACAGCCGCACGGTGTCGGTCAGTTCCAGTTCCGCGGTAGTGAGCGCGTCGGGCTCGAGTACTCCGCGCGTCAGTTCTTCCGACGTCCAGCGGGCACGTCATTCGAAGCGAATTCAAGCCTCGTCGGTCAATGACGCGCGCTATGAACCGCGCGCTTATGTCCAGTCCGCGAGCCTGCGCGAAGGACCCCCGAAAGTACGGTCCCGTCGGCGAGGGCCGGCTCCGACTCAGCGGCGGTTCAGGGAGTATTCGCAGATCACGAAAGACGGTGTGACTGTCCACGTGCCGAAGCGTCGGTGACGGGGAATGGCACGCAATAGACGGGAGCGTGGTCAGGACTCTCACGGAGACGGCTGGAAGGCAGATCCGTCGGATCGTCGGCCGCTGCCTCCGGAGCCGGACAACTGGCGCTCGATGATCAACAGTGACTACGAATACCCCGAGGAACTCGATGATCTGAATCGACGTGAACGGCGCCGGGCGAAGAAGAACTGGCGTCGGGACGACCACGCCGCGCGGATCGCCTGGCTACGCAATCAGCGGCAGGCGGAGCCAGTCTCACCGATAGCGATCGTGGTCCTGGTCGTGGTCGTGATGATCGTCATTCTCGGGCTGGGCGGGGGCCTACCGCGGCTCCTCGGCGGAGATGATTCGTCGGACAAGAATCCGGTGGGTCTCCTGACGCCTGGCCGACCCGTGGTTCTTCCGACCGCGCCCGCATCGAGCGGAACAGATACGGAAGTCCCAGTTGGCGGCCCTTCAACAGGTCTAACGACACCACCCCCGGAGACGAGCAGGCCCGGCGCTGAGGTAACAGCGCGAGCGTCTGACGTCGTCGGTGCTTGGGCCGCGAGTTCTACACCCGCGACCCGGCGCCGAGACCTATGCGGCGCTGGTCGCGAAGTGCGCGAAGTACATGACCCCGGAAGTCGCTGCGAGCTTCAGCTCGGCTGGTGACCCGACCTACGATGCGCTCAAGAAGGATGGCGGCAAGTCGACGGTGCTTGCGGCGCCGGTCAGCTCGCCGATGCCGAACGCTGCACCGGTGGACACGCTGAACAGGATCACCCGCTTCGTCAAAGTCACGATCAACGTCACGGGCAAGCGCGCCCAGCGATTCGACGTTCCGCTGCTCGTCACGGTGGTCAACCAGAACGACCAGTGGCTGATCAGCGACGTATCGGGCGGGACCGGCCCATGAGCGCCGTCCGGGGGGCTCTGATGTTCGACGAACGTGATCTGGGCAGGGCTGCGCGGCTTCGGCGAGCCGGGGCATCGTTCGTCAAGGCGCGGCGTGCTCGCTCTGGTGGGCGTTGCGAGTCTGCTGATGCTTGCTCCGTTCGGAGGCGCCAGTACGTCGCAGGCAGCCTGTTCCCCGCTGGCGCCGGGGCAGGCCGGCAATCCCAATGTCACCGGGCCACTTCGCGCAGATCCAGATTGCTTTCGCGAAGATCATCGATCAGGTCGCGGTCGAGCGTGGCTTCCAGGGCGGGCGACGCTGGTTGCCTTGATGACGGCCCTGCAGGAGTCCGATCTGCAGAACCTGGACCACGGCGATGCCGACTCGGTGGGACTCTTCCAGCAGCGCCCGGAGGCAGGCTGGGGGACGGTCGAACAGATCATGGATCCGCGCTACGCGGCGGAGGCCTTCTTCGGTGGCCCCGAAGGACCCGAAACCGCCGGGTCTGGTCGACATCAACGGTTGGCCGTCGATGTCCTACAACGACGCTGCACAGGCTGTCCAGGTTTCCGCCTACCCGGATGCTTACGGTCCGCACGAGCAAGAGGCACGTTCCATCGCGGCGGCAGCAGGGATCGATCTCGACCGGACTCGGCGATCCGTACGCCGGCCGCTCGGACGCCCCGAGCGGCCAAGACACCGAAGGACTCAGGCAGAACGACTGTGGCCAGGGACTGATCGCAGGTAAGCCGGTCAACGGTGTCTGGCCACCCGAGCAGCAGACCGTCACCGACCCGACCGGCACCGGTGGTCTGGTCACGCCGCGTACCGCGGCCTGGGTCGCCAAGGCGCGAGCGTCCTTGGGCGCGCTGAGCATCACCTGCTGGGACGCACATCTCTGGAATCCGACGAGTGACCATCCCAAAGGCCTGGCCTGTGACGTCATGGTCGGTGCCGATTCGCGGAAGTCGCCGTCAGCCAAGGCGCAGGGCGATCGGATCGCCAACTGGGCTATTCAGACCGCCGGGCAGACCGGCTGCACTACGTGATCTGGTACGGCAAGATCTGGTCGGCCAGGCGTGGCACCTGGATTCCGTACAACGGCGGCGGCGTCTACAACCCGAGTGACGCGACTGGCGGACACTACGACCATGTCCACGTGTCGATGTTCTGAGATGCTTCCCTGGTGGACATCTCGGTGACCTACTGCCCCGGCATGACGAAGGGAAGAACCTCATGAGCGGCCCGCCCGACCCGTTCGATCAGAAGGGCCGGTTGGTGGGGATCAGCCTTCCCTGTGCCGCCAGACCGACGGCTATCCGAATACTCCACCGCCTGGACTGGGTAACAACTACCCATCCGATCCGCAATGGAACAATCCTCCGCCGCAAAGCCGCAGACAGTCTTGGCGGACCGGTCCCTCAACTGCCTCCGCGAACCGCAGAGGGCAGCTGGAGTGGACGCCAGCATCGGCGGCCTTGTCGGCCGCCGGTCCATGGTTCTTCTGGAGTCTCTGCGTCGTCTCCTGGCTTGGCGGGTTCTTTGGCTTCACAGTCGGGCTGGATCGCTGTCGCAGTGTGGGTTCTCTCCGGCGCTGACACTCTTTCAGTCCGGTCGAGGAGTTGATCGCCCGCTACCTGCTTCGCCTTCGCCGACCTACACTCATAGAGCAGCAGCGGCTGGGCCCGGGCTGGTATCAAGTGGCTCATCGGGCGGGGGTTGATCCGGATCAGCATTCATTATCTGGATCCAGGAATCCGAGGACGCAACGCGACTCCGACTCCGGGGCACACGGTCGCAGTTACGCGATGGGCCCTGTATACCTTGCCCCGTCAGCACCTCGAAGCAGTCCTTGCCCATGAGCTGAGCCACCATTTGGGCGGCCGAGCCTGGCTGAGCCTCTTGAGCTTCTGGTACTCGATACCGGCTCGGGTCACGCTCATCGTCGTCACGGGCGATCGGCCGTCAGATGCGAAAGGTGCCGGCGCTTGGATGCGCGATCGGCGGCTTTCTCCTCATGGGGTACTCGGGCTCGTGCTGGCGGTGGTCATCTTCGGTCATGGTCGATCCTGTGGCCGTTCTTGTTCCTGACCCCTTTATCGCCCCTCCGTTCCTGGCCTGGCTAAATCGCTGGCAGGTTAAGCAGGCGGATCGGAAGGCTGCCCATCGGGTATGGGGCGACCCTGGCGCAGGTCTTGCTATGGGTGGCAGGTGCAGCACCAGCAGCCTTGGGCGTGAGGGCAGCGCCGCGCGTTGATGTCGGGCACGCGTCGGTGGCGGAGTTCATGCTCCAGCCGGCCATCTCTCACTGATCGAGATCCATAGTGCCTGTGGACAAGCGCTCGCGACGTCACTGGTTTATGGGGTGGCGCCGCGTTTCGGCTGACAAGCCCGCATCGAACGGCAGTTGCGTTCAGGTCCGGCTTGGGGTCGAGGAATTGATGGTGGGTGGGGTTTGGCGGGTTAGGAAGGTTAGGAGGGTGTGGGCCTCGGCTTCTATGGCGGGGAGTGTTGAAGGGGGGAGGGGGGTGAAGGGGGTGATTGTTAGGTGGGATTTTGTGACTGTGTAGGTGGCGGTGGGGAGGCCGTCTAGGAGGAGGGTGGGCTTGATGATGCCGTTGTTGGTGAAGATGTGGGGGCGGGAGGCTGGGGGGAGGACTCGGGTTCGGGTGGCGTGGGAGAGGTAGAGGTTGTCGTAGGCGGGGAGGAAGCGGATGGGGGCGGGGGTGTCGGGGGCGGGGAGGGGGAGGTCGGGGAGGTCGTAGACGGGGCGGGTGGAGTCTTCTGTGGGGTAGGGGCGGAGGGGGAGGCGGTCGAAGATTTCGGATAGGTGGGTTAGGCCGGACCATTGCTGCATGTCTAGGGGAGTGGCGGGGCCGTAGGCGGCTAGGTAGCGGAGGACCAAGGTCTCAAGTGTGTAAGGGGAAAGGGGGCGGTTCAGCCAGGACTCGAGGGTGGTGGTGATGGGTTGGCCGGGTTTGTTCCAGAGGCCTCGGGGTGGGGTTTGGACGCCGGCTGTGAGGTCGCGGGCGGCTCGGGAGAGGGTGGCTGGGTCGTGGCCTGGGAATTCGAGGGCGAGGGCGGAGCCCAGGGCGGCGGGGGAGAGTGGGGTGGCGGAGAGTAGGCGGTGGGCGGTCGCGGCCAGGTCGTCCAGGTCGAGGGTGTTTCGGAGTGGGGCGAGGGTTTGGTTCGAGGTCAGCATGCGGCGGTGGGTGTCGCGCAGGAGGGGATAGATGCCTAGGGCATCGGCTGCGGTGACCAGGTGGATGGTGCCGCGGAGCAGGGAGAGGCGGACGACTGAGCGGTCCGTCATCAGCCCGGAGAGTTCGGCTGGGGTGAAGTTGGTGAGGCGGGTCCAGAGGCCGGTGTAGGGGGCTAGTGGGGCCTGGGATTGCATGCCTACCAGGTGTTCGATTGCTTCCGAGGCGGAGGCGGTGCGGCGTTCGAGTAGCCACTGGCGGTCCAGCGTGGCCCGGTTGAGGGCGCGCAGGGTGAGGGGCTTCATGCCAGGACCTTGAGGTCGGTGGTTGTGCCGGCGGGGGTTGCGAAGGCTAGAAGGTTCTCGCCTTCTGTGGTGATGGCCGCGCGGGACTTGGCGGTGAGTTTGGCGAGGGGCTCGATCTCCAGGGTGGCGGACTTCTTGCCTTGGCGGTGGAGTTTCCACATGGCTGCTACCTGGCCGTCGTGGAGGACGGAGCCTCGGGTGAGGACTTCCTGGATCACCAGGCGTTCGCGGAGGGTGTCGTCCAGCCAGCGGTTCCGGTCGGCGTGGGCGAGCAGCAGGTTGTCGTACTCCGGGAGGAAGCGCGTGGGTACCTCCAGATCCTCGGGCGGCAGTTCGGTGTCGGCGAGATCGAAGAGTTCGCGACCGTTCGAGTCATCGGTGTACGTGCGCAGCGAAGGCCGGAGACGGTCGAAGACCTCGGCCAGGCGGGTCAGACCCGACCAGGCTTGGGCGTCTGCAACTGATGCCGGCCCGAAGGCCTTGAGGTAGCGGAGGACCACGGTGTCGATAGGTGCCGCGGAGACCGGCGAACCGAGCCACAGTTCGGCCGTCGACATCGTCGGGTTTCCACCCTTGCCCCAAACGCCGCGAGGCGGGATCTGAACCGTAGGAAGCAGACACCGTACGGCGTGCGCCAGCGACGGCGCATCGCGGTCGGGCCACAGCGACCCGAGATGTGCGCGGAGCTCAACGGCAGTCGCGGGAGACGACGCCATCCGTTCAGCACCAGCGGCCAGCACGGCATCCATGTCGAGCCCCTCGAGGCGTTTGCGGCCATAGGTCTGGTTCGCGTACACCTCGCGCTCGAGCCGCGGCTGGATCAGCGGCCGGATCGCCAGGAAGTCCCGCGCGGACATCAGATGGATCGTCGCCCGCATCATCGATCCGCGAACGGCCTGGCGGTCCTCCAGCAGCGATGCCAGCGAGGACGGGGAGAAATCCACCAGCCGTGACCACAGTCCGACGTACGGCGAGAGGGGGACCTGGGCCTGCATACCGACCAGGTGCTCCAAAGCGTCGAGGGCAGACGCATCCTGGCGTTCGATCAGCCATTGCCGGGACAGGGTCGCGCGGTTCAGAGCCCGCAGGGTCAGCTTCGCCATGAGGCCAACACTAGGAGGAGGTCAGGCCAGATTCTGTCCTCTACTCGAAGCAAAAGCGGACACGCGGGCGTCGTACGCCGCTCGCGCCGTTGCATCGACAGAGGACAGCCCGCGATCATCGCCCGAGAGTCGGCGACCGAGTGCCATCAGCGGCTCGGGAACCAGGCCGTCGAGGAGTCCCCAACCGGCGAGGAAGCCGGGAACGGGTGTCTCCGCGCGACGCGTCCGGCAGGTACGCAGTACGGCGTCGGCTACGTCCGCAGGATCCACGGTCGGCAGGATGCCGCCTAGTCGGACACCGGAGGAGAGGGATGTTCGCACGGCACTCGGGAGCACCGCGCTGACACTCACCCCGGTGCCGTGGAGCTCACGCCGTACGGCGGCTGTCAGCCCGACTGCGGCGTACTTCGAAGCGTTGTAGACCGCCATCCCCGGGAACGGGATCTTGCCGGCCATCGAGGCCAGGTTCACCACATGACCATTGCCCCGGGCAACCATGCCGGGCAGGACCAGTCGCATCCCGTGGATCAGCCCCCAGACGTTCACATCGAGCGTCGTCCGGCTCAGCGAATCGGGCTCGTCGAGGAAGCGGCCGAGAGGCATCACGCCGGCGTTGTTCACCAGGACGTCGATCCGCCCGGCCTCGGCAAGAACGTCGTCGATAAACGAGGCGAACGACGAGCGAGAGGTCACGTCGAGCACCCGTGGACCGTCCAGATCGCCGACGAAGACAGTGGCTCCGCGAGCCGAGAAGGCTGCAGCGGTCGCAGCACCGATACCGCGTGCGCCACCTGTGATCACCACGACCGAGCGGGACAGGTCGAGCTTCGGATACCTGTTCATCGGGCTACCTCCACAGCAGAACGAATCACATAGGCAGAGGGGTCGAACTGTCCGACCTGCCGACGAAGCCGACGGGTCGACCAAGGCCAGCTGAAGCTGTTCCGGCCGTTCACGTCGTGGTAGTAGCTCGCGCAACCGCCCGTCTCGTAGACCGTCCCGCCCAGCGCCTGTTGCACGTCCGCGTTGAACGACGACTGCGCAGACTCCCGGACAGAGAGGCTTGACCATCCGTTCGACAACAGCGCCTGCACGGCGCCGAGGACATGGTCGAGTTGCGCCTCCAAGATCATGAAGGCAGACGTATGACCGGTCCCAAGACTCGGCCCGAGCAGGTTGAACAAGTTCGGGAAGCCGGCGACCGACGTACCGAGATAGGCCTGTGGGCTGCCTTGCCAATGGTCGGCCAAGCTGCGGCCGTCCGCATCGAAGACCCGGCCGGCCAGTGGGAGGTCGAGGATCCGGAAGCCGGTGCCCAGGACAACGACATCGACCTCGGCGATGCTGCCACCGGCACCGGTCACCCGCGAGCCGTCAACCAAAGCGACCCCGGAATGGACTGTGACGTTGCTCTGGGCAACGGCTGGGTAGTACGAGTTCGACATCAGGATCCGCTTACAACCCAGTGTGTACGACGGAGTCAGGGCCGCACGGAGCAGCGGATCACGCACGGCCCGGCGCAGATTCCACGCACCGACCCGCTGGACGAGACGCATCAAGCGCGGACGGCGGAAACCGACGCCGAGCGCCTCCATCCCGGCGTACTCGACAGCGCGAAGCGCACGCTGCACAGCAGGGAATCGGCGCATCAGCCATCGCTCGGCAGCAGGCACGTAGTGGTCCGGTTTCGGCAGCACCCATTGAGGCGTGCGCTGGAAGAGATGCAGCGAAGCCACCGACGGCTGGATCGCCGGGACGAACTGGATCGCAGAGGCGCCGCTGCCCACGACCGCGACCCGCTTCCCGCGGAGATCGACCGAATGGTCCCAGCGCGAGGAGTGGAAGACCGGTCCATCGAAGGAGGACAACCCCGGCAGCGAAGGGATCAGCGGCTCGTGCCAAGGCCCCGTCCCAGTGATGAGCACGCGACAAGACAGTTCACCGGCTGAGGTCTCGACCCGCCAATGCTCCCCGGACCACTGGGCCCGCAGCAGTTCCTCACCGAAGCGCACATAAGCCGGTACGCCGTACTGCGAGGCAGTGCTCTCCAGATACGCCTGGATCTCCGCCTGCCCGGCAAAAGCGCGCGTCCACGCAGGATTCGGCGCGAACGAGTACGAGTACAACGCCGACGGCACATCGCAGGCGCACCCCGGATAGGTGTTGTCGCGCCATGTCCCGCCCAGTCGATCGGCCTTCTCCAGCACGGCGAAGTCGGTGATCCCCGCCTGCCGCAGGCGGATCGCGGCGCCCAGCCCCGACGCGCCCGCTCCGACGATCAGCACATCCAGCATCGAGGCCTCCCGAAGAGAAATACCGTTGGTATCTGAATACCACAGGGATCTGAGAACCGCCAGTACTAGAGTTCAGGTCCATGGCGAGGATCAGCCGGGTGGAGAGTCAGGCCCGCACGCGCGAGACGTTGGTGCAGACGGCGAAGAAGTTGTTCCTGCGCGACGGCTACGCGGCGACCTCGCTGGAGAAGGTGGCCGACGAAGCCGGCTTCTCCAAGGGAGCGGTCTACTCGAACTTCCGGAACAAGGACCAGCTCTGCCTGGCGGTCGTGGACGCGATCCGGGACGACCAGGCGCACAAGATGGCGCGAGCGATCGGCGGCGCAGCGACGCTGGAAGCGATGCTCACGGCATTCCAGACCTGGGCCGACGAGACGATCGGCGACCAGGCATGGACGGTCTTCGAGGTCGAGTTCGCGACCCGGGCCCGGCAGGACGACGTCGTACGGCGAGAGCTTGCCCAGCGCAACTCTGACATCCGCGCGGCCATCACGACGTTGCTCGCGGCCCATGCCGAGGAGTTCGGGATCGCGTTGCCGATGCCGGCGGAGGACTGCGCGACCGCATTGCTCAGCCTCGGCGTCGGACTCGGCGTCCAGCGCGCGATCGACCCGGACGTCGGCATCGACGTGCTCCCCGGAGTCATCCGGCTGCTGGCCGGCGGGAAAAGCTAGGAAAAAGCTAGATGTTTTCCCTTGCCCGGCCGCAATGACGCGAAGTTTTGCTTCCCACCAGGGTGTTCGGCGAACTAGGGTCGCGACGGATCGTAGTCGTACCACCACGGTCGTCCACCTTGGGAGGGAATGAGTATGACGAAGCACCTGCGCCGCCGGCAGGCGGTCGCGGCCATGACTGCCACCGCGGCAGTCCTGGCACTCGGAATGTCCTACACCAGCGCAGCGGGGGCAGCGCCGGCGAAGGGCACCAGTGCCAGCGCAGTACCGGCGAACTTGAAGCTGATCAAGACCAAGACCTCGCTGCTCGGCAAGCACTACTGGTACCAGCAGACCTTCAAGGGCCTGCCCGTGATCAACGGGTACTACGCCCAGCATGTCGACAAGTCCGGCAAGGTCACCCAGGTCAACGACGGCCGCGACGCCGTACCGGACTCGCTCGACGTGTCCGCGAAGGTGCCCGCGGCAACGGCGACCAAGTCGGCCAACGCGGTCGTGACGGCCCGGGCCCGGATCGCCAAGCCGAACAAGAACAGCACCCCGGCGCCGGCCGCCGGCCAGGGGGCCGCGCAGCTCGCCGTCATCGGTGGCGCCAACGCCCGGCTGGTCTGGAACGTCACGTCGCGTTCGGCCGACGGCGTCAGCCGCTCGCTGGTCGACGCGAAGTCCGGCGCGGTCGTGGACTCGAAGGTGATCAGCGACAACGTCGACGGCACCGGTTCGGTCTTCGACCCGAACCCGTCGGTCACGCTGAAGAACGAGAACCTGACCGACCAGGACGACAAGAACCAGCCCATCCTGTTCACCGCGGAGAAGAACGTGATCCTCCGCAACCTGGACGGCTCCGGCAAGCTGAACGGCAAGTACGTCAACATCGCCGAGGCCAAGGGCGGGGTGGCGTACGAACAAGAACAACAAGTTCGTCTACCAGCGCGCCAACGACAAGTTCGAGCAGGTGATGGCGTACTACGCAGGTCAACCAGACCCAGGAGTACATCCACTCGCTCGGCTTCACCGAGGTGAACAACGAGTCGCAGGACTTCTCGATCAACACCTTCGACGGCGACAACTCGTTCTACGACCCGTCGACCGACGTCATCACGATGGGCGAGGGTGGCGTCGACGACGCCGAGGACGCCGAGGTGATCTGGCACGAGTACGGTCACGCGATCCAGGACGACGTCGTCCCGGGCTTCGGCGAGTCCGAGCAGGCCGGTGCGATCGGCGAGGGCTTCGGCGACTACTGGGCCGTGCAGCAGTCCATCCCGGTCAGCAAGGGCTACGACATCCCGTGCGTGATGGACTGGGACGCCACGTCGTACACCGACGGCCCGAAGCACTGCCTGCGCCGGACGGACACCGGCAAGACCACCGACGACATCGACGGTGAGGTGCACGACGACGGTGAGATCTGGTCGAACGCGCTCTGGGACATCCAGAAGGCACTCGGCCGGACCAAGGCCAACAAGGTGATCCTGCAGGGCACGTTCTTCTACGCGCCGGACACCTCGTTCGCCGACGCTGCCCGGGTGACCGTGCAGTCGGCGCGCCTGCTCTACGGCAAGGCGCCGCCGACGAAGGTGACCACCGCCTTCAAGGCCCGCAAGATCCTCTCGCTGAGGCACAACTCCAGCTCATGCGCCCACGACTACTGTGGGCGCATGAGCTGGAGCACTGCGGATATCCCTGACCTGACCGGACGCCGCGCCCTCGTCACCGGCGCGACCAGTGGACTCGGCTACGAGACCGCGCTCGAGCTGCTGAAACACGGCGCCGAGGTGATCATCGCCGCGCGCAATCCGGAGAAGTCCGCGAAGGCTGCTGTCAGCCTCGCCACCGCGTCCGACCGGCCGGCGCCCGCAGTACTGGATCTTGATCTGTCGGATCTCAGTAGCGTCGCCAAGGCCGCCGACTCAGCTCACACGAGCCGCTCGACCTGCTGGTCAACAACGCGGGCGTGATGGCAACGCCGTACCGGCAGACCGCCGACGGGTTCGAGCTGCAGGTCGGCACCAATCATCTCGGGCACTTCGCCCTCACCGCGCGCCTGCTGCCGCTGCTTCTCCGAGCCGAGCAAGCCGCGCGTCGTGACGGTCAGCTCGTTCATGCACAAGACCGTCCGCGGCATCAGCCAGGCCGACTTCACGGCCGAGAACGGCTACCGCGAAGTGGGATGCGTACAGCAAGTCCAAGCTCGCCAACCTGCTCTTCATGCTCGAGCTGGACCGCCGCGCCCGCGCGGCCGGCTCGAACCTGCTCAGCGCCGGCTCGCATCCGGGCTACGCCTCGACCCACCTCCAGGTCGCCGGCCCCGCGCTCGGCGGTCATCAGCTCGAGTCACGCCTGCTCGGCTTCGGCACCAAGCTCGTCGCCCAGTCCGCCGCCGCAGGCGCCATGCCGAGCCTGTACGCCGGTACGCAGCCCGACCTGCCGCCTGGCTCGTACGTCGGCCCGTCGTTCTTCGAGTACCGCGGCGCGCCCAAGCTCGTCCAGCCGACCAGCACCGCACAGGACCCCGAGCTCGCCAGGCGCCTGTGGGCCTGGTCGGTCGAGGCCACCGGAGTCGACGCGTTCTGACGCAAAGTGCCCAACTAGTGACACATCGGTAACTTCGTGGTTACCCTTCGGTAAAACCGCCCAGTAACACCGCCGGAGGTCACCGATGCGCAGACTCGTGATCGCTCTAGCCCTCATCGCCGCGAGCGTCGGACTCGCCCCGATCCCGGCCGAGGCGGCACCAGGGTTCAGTACGGCGTACCAGCGCATCCCCGGCGACGGCGGGACCGAGCTCGGAGCAGTCGTGCTGACCCCGACCGGTCAGGGCAGTGGCCCGTTCCCGCTCGTCGTGATGCCGTCGAGCTGGGGTGTTCCGAACGTCGAGTACGTCGGCCAGGGCAGCAAGCTCGCGACCGCCGGATTCCAGGTCATCTCCTACACCAGCCGCGGGTTCTGGGACTCCGCCGGCGGCATCGACATCGCGGGCCCGCCGACCGTTGCCGATGTCAGCGACGTGATCGACTGGGCCGGCGAACACACTCCGGCTGACACCAGCAGGGTCGCCGCGGTCGGCATCTCCTACGGCGCCGGCGTCTCCCTCCTCGCCGCGGCGAAGGACCCTCGGATCAAAGCGGTCGGCGCGATGAGCGGCTGGGCCGACCTGATCGCGTCGCTGAATCCCAACGCCACGGTCAATCTGCAGTCCGTCGCGGCACTCCTTGCCCTCGGCAACATCACCGGCCGGCCGGGTCCGGAGATGCAGTCGCTGCAGACCAAGTTCATCGGCGGCAACTTCGACGGCGCGATCGCGGAGGCCGAAGCGCTGGCGCCGGTGCGATCCGCGCGACCACCGTCGACGAGATCAACGCCAATCACCCAGCCGTGTTCCTCGCGAACGCCTTCGAGGACTCGATCTTCCCGCCCACGCAGTACACCGACTTCTTCACCCGGCTGACCGGGCCGAAGCGCTTGCTGTTCGCGCACGGCGACCACGCGACACCCGAGGTGACCGGCGCGATCGGGCTGCCGAACGAGGTCTGGGACGAACTCGCGCCCTGGCTGCGGCACTACCTGACCGGCGCGGACAACGGCGCCGACCAGGAAGCGCCGGTCCAACTGAAGTCGCAACGAGGCGTCTGGCGCAGCTACCCGAACTGGGCGGCCGTCGGAACACCCCGTACGTCGTACCTCTCGAAGCCGTCCGGACTGTCGAGGACGGGCACCCTGCAAACCTCCGCTGCGACCGGCTGGTCGAACCCCATCGGTGCCGGCGTTCCGACTGTCGCCGACAGCGGAGTCGCGATCTTGTCGGGTGCGTTGCAAGGTCTGCTCTCGATCCCGGCCGGAGTCGCAACGCCCTTGGTGGACAGGAGTTTCGCGGGCGTCTGGTCCGGGCCGACCTACAGCCCGGAGCCGTCGTGAACGGCGTCACCGAAACTCCATGTGACGGTGACGCCGAGCAGCAAAGACACCTCGCTGTTCGCCTACCTGTACGACGTCGACGCGCTCGGCTCGGCTCGCTGATCGCCCACAAACCGTTCACGTTCGGGGAGCTACGCCGGCCAGGCGCGCAGTCTCGACTTCCGGTTGGAAGCGACCAGTTGGGAGGTGCCGGCCGGGCATCATCTGGTCCTGGTGGTCGACACGGTTGACCCGCGGTACCTCGGCCGCAGCTCGCTCGGCACGCACGGTCAAATTCAGCTCACCCGCAGGCGACCCTGCCTGGCTGAGCGTTCCCGTTGCGTAGTTTGCAACTAGCCGTTGTCTCTCTTGCCACATCGCTCCAGGTGGGCCACCCTGTGTGGTCGGACCGATCACCTACACCTCGGAGGATGTGTCATGGGTACGAGCCGCCGCCGTTTCCTCGGACTCACCGCTGCTGCCGTCGGCAGTGCAGCAGTGGGGATCACGCCAGCCGCCGCCAGTTGCCGGGCCGCCGGGACCTTGTACCTCGGCACGTACACGTCATCGGCAGGCGGTGGCACCGGGATCGGTGTGGCGACGTACGACGGAACCACCGGCGCGATCACCTCGACCGGCACGCTGGCCGGCGTACAGGATCCTTCGTTCCTGATCATGGCGCCGTCCGGGCGGTTCCTGTACGCCGTGAACGAGCAGACCAGCGGCGGTGTGACTGCCGTAGCGGTGGATGCGCCCGGTCGCCTGCGGGTGCTGAATCGCCAGCCCAACGGCGGAAACGCGCCGTGTCATCTCGCGCTGGTTGCTAACGGCAAGTACCTGCTGAGCGCCAACTACGGCTCGGGCGACGTCGCCGTGCATCCGGTGAAGGCTGACGGCAGCCTCGGTGCGCGGACCGATCTGGTCAAGCACGTCGGCGCCGCACCGCACGCCCATCAGGTGGTGCAGGACCCGACCGGCAAGTACATCCTGGCGGTCGACCTCGGCACCGACTCGGTCTACACCTACACGATCGTCGAGCGCCGGCAAGCTGACGCAGAAGTCGCAGGCGAAGCTCGAGACCGGCGCCGGACCGCGTCACCTCGCCTTCCACCCCAACGGCCAGTACGCGTACGTCGCCAACGAGCTGACAGCACGATCACCGTCTGCCGGTACGACGGCGCGTCCGGCAAGCTCACCCCGGGAGCGGCCCAGCCCACCGCGCCGGCCGGCCCGCCGAGAACTACCCCGGCGAGGTGATCGTGTCGCCCGACGGCAGCTTCGTCTACCTCACCAACCGCGGCCACAACAGCATCGCGATCTTCGCCGTCGAGTCCGCCGGGGCGACGCTCGCGCCGGATCGCGACACCGTCCTGCGGCGGCGACTGGCCGCGGCACGTGCACGCTCGACCCGACCGGCGAGCTGCTGTTCGTCTCCAACCAGCGACTCGAACAACATCACCACCTTCCACGTCGACACCACAGACCGGCGCGCTGACGCCGGCCGGCACCTTCACCGCCCCGATTCCGGTCTGTGTCCTGCCTGGCTGATGTTTGTTTCTGAGTGAGCTCTTGCGTTTTTGTGAAACGTCGCTGACAGCGTTGTAATCGGATCCGTCCTTTCTCCGCCCACGAAAGGTCAACGCCCATGAATCTCATGACAACGACGGCTGACGCTCGCTGCGGTCGCGGCTGCGGCTTGCTGGCCGCGACCGCGCTCGCAGCCGGCACCTCCAAGCCGCACCCGTAGCACCGGCGCAACGGCTGGCAGACCGGGACGCCGCCGCTGAGCACGCCCTGGACCGACGACGTCTCGCCGACCAACGCGCTTCCGGAGTACCCGCGGCCGCAGCTCACCCGCGACCGCAGTGGCAGAACCTCAACGGCCTCTGGGAGTTCGCCGGCCGCCAGCCGCGGTGAGGCCGCCGCCGATCGGGCAAGCCACTGGCCGAGAAGGTCCTGGTGCCGTACCCGATCGAGTCGGCGCTGTCCGGAGTCCAGCGGCACGAGGACCGGATGTGGTACCGCCGGACCTTCACCGTGCCGAACAGCTGGAAGGGCCAGCGGCTGCTGCTGCACTTCGGCGCGGTCGACTACGACGCCAAGGTCTGGGTGAACGGCCGCCAGGTCGCCACCCATCGCGGCGGGTACGACGGCTTCGACGTCGACGTCACGAGCGTGCTGCACCGGCACCGGCCCGCAGGAGCTGATCGTCTGGGCCGAGGACCTCACCGACGAGACCGTTCCAGCCGATCGGCAAGCAGCGCGAGGTCGGCGACCACGGCATCTTCTACCAAGGCAGCTCCGGCATCTGGCGGACCGTCTGGATGGAGCCCGTCGCGACTTCCTCGATCGACCGGCTGCAACTCACCCCGGACCTGACGACCAGCACCCTGAAGCTCGACGGCTGACACCAGCGGACCAGCCGGCCTGACCGTCGAGGCCACGGCGTACGACGGTCACAGAAGCTGTCGGCAACCGTCCGTGGCAAGGCCGACACCGAGCTGAAGCTCCCGATCAAGCAACCCGAAGCTCTGGTCGCCCGACAGCCCGTTCCTCTACGACCTGAAGGTCAAGCTGATCGACCGCGGCAAGACCGTCGACCAGGTCGGCTCGTACGCCGGAATGCGCTCGGTCGGCAAGGTGAAAGGTGCCGACGGCAAGCTCCGGCTGACGCTGAACGGCAAGATCCTGTTCAACCTCGTCGACCCTCGACCAGGGCTTCTGGCCGGACGGGCTGAACACCGCGCCGACCGACGCCGCGCTGAAGTTCGATCTGCAGCAGCACAAGGTGCTCGGCTTCAACACCGTGCGCAAGCACATCAAGGTCGAACCGGACCGCTGGTACTACCACGCCGACAAGCTCGGCCTGATGGTCTGGCAGGACATGCCGGCCAGCAAGACGGACCGGATCCCGCCGGCCTGGCAGGCCCAGTTCAAGTCCGAGCTGCACGAGATGGTCGACGAGCACAAGAGCTTCACCTCGATCACCACCTGGGTGCCGTTCAACGAGGGCTGGGGCGAGTGGGACCAGGCCGAGACCGGGCGGATCGCCGACAGCGTGCACGCGCAGGATCCGTCCCGGCTCGTCAACGCGCACAGCGGCGTGAACTGCTGCGCCTCGCTCGGCGACTCGGGCCGCGGCGACATCATCGATCACCACGCCTACCTCGGCCCGGCGACCTCCACGCCGGCGGGGGACCGGGTCGCGGTGGACGGCGAGCACGGTGGGTTCGGGCTGAAGGTCACCGACCACATGTGGTTCGGTGACGGTTTCGCGTACGAGATGACGCCGGACAGCGCCACCCTCACCCGCCGCTACGTGGAGAACCAGCGCGACGTACTACGGTCCGCGAACTCCTGCGGGATCAGTGCCTCGGTCTACACCCAGATCACCGATGTCGAAGGCGAGCTGAACGGCTTCTTCACCTACGACCGGCAGGTCCCGAAGATGGACTTCGCCCAGGTCCGCGCGGTGAACCAGTCGATCATCCAAGGCGCCGACGGCACCGGTACGTCGGGACCGCCGCTGCCACCCGGTACGCCGGGCGCCGACGGGATCCACTTCTACCCGCTCGACGGGACCGCGGAAGATGCCGTCGGCAACAATGACGGAACCCTCGAAGGCGGCGCCGGCTTCGGCCCGGGCAAGAACGGCCAAGCCCTTGCCGTGAACGGATCCGGGCAGTTCGTCGACACCGGCGCGCAGTTGCTCGACACGGCCGGCAACTACACCGCAGCCGCCTGGGTCAAGCTGAACAAGGTGGACGGCTCGTTCCAGACCGTGGTCAGCCAGGACGGCGATCGCGACAGCGCCTTCTTCCTGCAGTACTCCGGTGCGGACCAGCGCTTCGCGATGAGCTTCCCGGGGCAGCGCGCGCTGGCGCCGACGAAGCCGAATCCGGACCAGTGGTACCACCTGGTCGGCGTACGGGATGCGGCGAAGAGCGAGCTGAAGCTGTACGTCGACGGCGCGCTGGTGGCGACCAAGTCGGCCTGCAGTCTGGACTCGACGTCGACCGGCCACACGGTGATCGGCCGGGGCAAGTTCGGCGGCAATTCGGTCGACTATCTGGACGGCAGCGCCGACCAGGTGCACGTGTTCGACCGGGCACTCTCCGACACCGAGGTCAAGGCGCTCTACGACTCGGGTCGCTGAAGTAGTAGCAGGGGTCAGACCAGTTGCAGCTTGTTGCAACTGGTCTGACCTTGTCTGTACCAGAACTGCTCCGTAACGTGCCCCGGAAGGCGTGGGGGGACCACGCGACCTGATGTTCCGTGGGGGAGCAGATGAGACTCAGATCAGTGCTGGCCGCGCTTTTTGTCGTCGGCCTGGCAGCAACCACCGCAGTACCGGCCGACGCCGCCACACCCAAGAACGGCTACCTCGTGTTCTCGCAGGAGTTCACGAAGATGGTCACGCAGATGCCTGGTGCCGCGTCCTACGTCTTCCTGGCGACCGGTGAGAATCCGAAGTACTCGCCGGACGGCACGCGACTCGCCTTCGTCCGGAACGAGGAGGCCTTCCCCGGATCGACCTTCAACCTGGAGCGGCTCTACGTCCGGGATCTGGCGCGAGGTACCGACACCAAGGTCGCGGAGTTCTCGCAGGAGACCACCGATCGATCCCTGGCCTGGGCACCGGACGGCGCCTCGATCGTCTTCGCCGAGAACCGGAGCCTGCACAGAGTCGTGGTCGCCACCGGGGTACAGACGATCGTGTGGGTCGCGCCCAACCAGATCGTGGAGCAGCCGGCCTATGCCCCGGACGGCAGCCGGATCGCCTTCGTGCTGCGGCCTCTCGACGGCTTCGACGGCAGCGACATCGTGACGATCAAGGCGGATGGGACCGGGCTGCACACCGTCTTCCCGGGCGGTACCGGCTTCAGCAACAGGTACCCCGACTGGTCGCCGGATTCCAGCAAGATCGCCTTCGCCACCGACAAGTACGACCCAGCGCACAGCGAGGTCGTCACCCTGCCGCGGAACGGTTCCGGCGTGCCCCTGCGGGTCAGCCACCTCAGCCACCCGCAGACGCACGCGCTGGCCGGCGTGGCCTGGTCACCGAACGGGAACCAGATCGCCGCGCTGGAGGCCTACCCCGAGTACGTGCCGGGCGAAGGCCCGTTCGACGAGCGACGCGTCGTCCGGGGCTACAAGCCGGACGGATCGGGCTTCAGCGCGCCCTGACCGGACCGATCGTGGCCGACGGCACCGGCAACCCGGACGGCCTCGACTGGGCGCCGAAGGTTTCCTGATCACGACCTCCGTGGGGGAGACAAACATGAAGCTGGGAAGAAGATTGACCATGGCACTGGCCGTGGGGGTGGCCGGACTGACGGTGCTGACGACCCGGTGCCGGCGGGTGCGGTGACTCCAGTGCTGCCGAAGAACGGTGATCTGGCGTTCGTGCAGTTCGGCGGGGTGGTCGTCGCGCCTGGCCAGACGCCGGCGCCGTACACCACTGACATCGGGGGCTGAGCGACCCAAGTTCTCGCCGGACGGGAAACAGCTCGCCTTCGTTCGGCAGGTGGGCCCGCCGTACTGGCAGGACGCGATCTATGTCCGGACGCTGGCCACCGGTGCAGAGCATCTGGTGTACCGGTACCCCGTGGCGACGAGGCGTGCCCTGGCCTGGTCGCCCGATGCCTCGAGCTCGTGGTCACCGGCGGCGCGAACCTCGACCTGATCACTGTCGCGACCGGCGCCATCTCGACGATCTGGACGGCCCGGCCGGTACCTCGGTCGACTCACCGGCGTGGTCGCCGGACGGCAGCCGGATCGCCTTCACACCGGTACTGCGATCAAGCTGATCCACCCCGACGGCACGAATCTGCGCACGTTCACGCCGGCCCGGCCGGGACCTGAACAACTACCCGGACTGGTCGCCCGATTCGCAGACGATCGCCTTCGTCACCAATCGGTTCCGCGGGGCGGTGCCCGAGCGAACTCGTCACGCTGCCGCGCAGTGGTGCCGGTACGCCGTTCCGGGTGAGCTACCAGGCCTATCCGCAAGGGTTCTTCATCGTCGGCGTCGCGTGGTCACCGGACGGCAAGAAGATCGCGGCCGTTGCAGTTCAACGACACCCTGCCGGTGGATCCGGACGATCAGGACGAGCGTACGAAGGTCCGGGCCTACCTCCCGGACGGCAGCTACAGCTACTCGCTGACCGGCCCGATCGCCGGCGACGACGCGTACGAAGGTCGTCGACTGGGCGCCGAAGGTGTCCTGACCGGGGGAGTACCGATGAGCTGATGCAGGGGTGGAGCCGGGGCGGGTTCCATCCCTGCATCTTGTCCGTCGAGTCGTTTCGAGGTGCGAGGTCGTCGCAACTGCCCGATCCTGGTAGGTAACACCGGCCAGGGACGGGAGGAGCCCGATGACCGCTCCGAGTCATGTCCTCCCTCATCGCGCGACGCACCGGTTCCGGCCGCCGCGGTTCGGGCTGGGCGGATCGCCGATCGGGAATCTGCCGGCTCCGGACGGGGATGCGCGGGCCACGAGCACGATCGACGCGGCGTACGGCGCGGGTATCCGGTTCTTCGACACCTCCCCGGCGTACGGGCTGGGCGTTTCCGAACAACGCTTCGGTACGGCGCTCGCCCGGCACCCGCGCGGCGAGTATCTCGTCTCCACCAAGGTCGGTGAGATCGTTACCAGCCGCGGTCTGCGAACGGACTTCTCGGCTGCCGGAATCAGGCAGTCGCTCACCGAGAGCCTCAAGCGGTTGCGGCTGGAATCGGTGGACCTGGTCTTCATCCAGGACCCCGGCGAGAACTGGCAGCAGGCGATCGACGAGGCCTACCCCGTCCTGCACGAGCTGCGGACCCAAGGTGTGCTGCACGCGATCGGCGCGGCGATGAGCGACTGGCAGCAACTGGACCGCTTCGTCCGCGACACCGAGGTCGACACTGTCTTGCTGGCCGGGCAGTATTCGCTGCTCGATCAATCAGCCCGGCCGCTGCTCGACCGTTGCCAGGCGCGCGAGGTGGCGGCGATCGTCTCCGGCATCCTGACGCCGGAAGTGCTGCAGATCGACCGCTCCAAAAGCGCGAACCTCGATGTCACGAACGTCCGGGCGCGCCGGATCGCGGCGGTCTGCGAGGCGTACGGCGTATCGCTGCCGCAGGCCGCGCTCGCTTATCCGACTCGGCATCCAGCCGTCACGTCGGTACTGATCGGTGCCGCCAGCCCGGCCGAGATCCGCGCCGATGCCGCTCTCGTCCGGCAGCCGGTGCCGGCCTCGCTGTGGGCCGACCACGAACTCGGGAAGTTACTCAACGTCAGCTAAACTACAGACAGGTACCCCGCAATCGCAGGGTCCCCGGACGAGATGGCGCCGTACCCGGCAAGCGCAAAGACGACGCCGCCCCTTGGAGGGGCACCGTCATGCATGCTCTCGATGTTCTCGAAATCGTTGGCGCGATCACTGTTCTGGTGGCGTTCGCCGCCTCGCAGGCCGGCCGGCTCGGAGCGCACAGCCGCACCTACCTCGCGCTGAACCTGCTCGGCTCGGCCGTGCTCGCCGCCATCGCAGCCGTCCAAAGCTCCTGGGGCTTCCTGCTCCTGGAAGGCAGCTGGGCCGTCGTCAGCCTGATCGGCCTGATCACCCTCTTGCGCCGCACGCCGGCCCAGGTCTTGGACTAGAAGCGGTCGCCCGGGTCGCCGCCGGGGGAGTCCGTGCCGCCGGGGGAGCCGGTCGGGATCGGGCCGGTTTCGGTCGGCGAACCGGTGGGGCTCGGGACGGTCGTCGGGCTTCCCGACGGGTTCGGGCTCGGTGACGAGGTGTTCGGCGGCGGAGTCGTCGGCGTCACCGTGACAGTCGCCGTGCCGGAGACCGTCGGGATCACCGGACCCGGGTCGACCTCGGGTGCGTTCTTGAACAGCAGCCAGGCGATCAGGACCGCGAGCGCCATGATGATCGCCATCGTCAGCAAGGCGAGCGCGAGGGCGAGCCGCGAAGCGGGCCGTAGTACGGCAGGCCACGGCAGCGGCCAGATCCGGAACAGCCCCGGCCGGCGCCGGTTCTCCCAGTGGTGCCGGAAGTCGGGACCGCGGAAGCGACCGAGCTGCGGGACGCGATCCATCAGTACTGCGGACAGCACTTCCTCGCCGCGTCGCTCGGCGATCAGCCGCTCGTCCGCGGCCGAGCTGGTGCCGTCGTCCTCGCGGATCGGGCCGAGCGCCACCCAGAGGGCCAGGTCGTCGTCGTCCGTGTCGTTGTGCGCGAGCACCGCCTCGACGGGCAGGTCGTCGACCGCCGTCACGAACCGGTCCCGCGCGGCGGCGTCGTCGGCGGAGCCCTCGGTCATCATCGCGACCACCGCGGACCGGCCGCTGTCGTCGCTCGCTGCGTACAGATATCCGGCCGCGTTCGCACCGAGCCGGGTCCGCAACCAGAAGTCCCCGACCCGCGGCGGATCCTCCGGCTGCAGCGGCAGCCCCGCCGGGATCACCCGCGCGGGCACGCCCGGGGGCGGCCCGTCCGGGGGACCCGAGGGCGGTCCGGCCGGCGGCGCGTCGGTGCGGGAATCGGTCGCAGTCATCGGCACCAATCCTTCCAGACACCTGGTAGCACTGTCGCCACACCGACCGTCGGCGTACGCGAGGTGGGCGGACGGCCCGGAAGCGGCGCGCGTGACAGCGGGATGGGGGGAGGCGAACAGCGCGCAACGGTCGGCCTCGGGGCGGATGCGCGTCGCCGCGTACGGCTACGGGCGGGTGCTGAGCGGTTGCGGATTTGAGTGGATGGGGAGGATGGGGAGAGGTTCGGGTGGGGCGCGGTCGTGCGCGGACCCGGGGATCTGATGGAATGGCGGAGTTCGCGAGCACACATGGTCCGAGTCGGACCCCGGAAGGACAGGCATGACCGAAACCACTGTGCCCGCTGGGTCAGTCGCCCAGCAGTCCCACCTGGTGAGCGAGGCCATCAACGAGGTCAAACGCGTCATCGTGGGCCAGGAGCACATGGTCGAGACCCTGATGGTGTCCCTGCTGGCCAAGGGACACTGCCTGCTCGAAGGTGTGCCGGGGGTCGCCAAGACCCTCGCCGTCCGGACCTTCGCCTCGGTCGTCGGCGGCTCGTTCGCCCGGATCCAGTTCACCCCTGACCTGGTCCCGTCCGACATCGTCGGCACCCGGATCTACCGGCAGACCCGCGAGGCGTTCGACATCGAGCTCGGCCCGACCTTCGTGAACTTCGTCCTCGCCGACGAGGTGAACCGCGCACCCGCCAAGGTGCAGTCGGCGATGCTGGAGCTGATGGCCGAGCGGCAGGTGTCGATCGGCGGCCAGACCTTCCCGATGCCGAAGCCGTTCATCGTGATCGCGACCCAGAACCCGATCGAGTCCGAGGGCGTCTACCCGCTGCCCGAGGCGCAGCGCGACCGCTTCCTGGTGAAGATCGACGTGCCGCACCCGCGCGGGCACGAGGAGTTCGAGATCCTCCGCCGGATGAGCGTCGACCCGCCGCAGGCGCGTCAGGTGCTCAAGCCCGAGACGATCATGGAGCTGCAGCGCTCCGCCGAGCAGGTCTTCGTGCACAACCTGGTCGCCGAGTACGCCGTCCGCCTGGTGATGGCGACCCGGACGCCGTCCGACTTCCACCTCCCCGACCTCGAGCCGATCATCGAGCTCGGCGTCAGCCCGCGCGCCACCCTCGGCCTGGTCTCGGCCGGCCGGGCGCTCGCGCTGATCCACGGTCGCGACTACCTGCTGCCGAGTGACGTCCAGACCGTCGCGCTCGACGTGATGGGGCACCGGCTCGGCCTGACCTTCGACGCGGTGGCCGACAACATCGACCCGCGCGCCGTGGTCGAGCGCATCCTGGCCACCGTGCCGCCCGCCGCAGCCGGTCTGGCGCGACGGCAACGACGGCTCCGGTCGCCCCGAGTTCGTCTAGCACCAATGGCCAACCGACCAGACCCGCGGGCTGCGATGACGATCTCGCAGCTCGCTCCCGAGCGCGCGCTGCGCCGGCTCGAGCTCACCGTCGTCCGGCGGCTCGAGGGCTACCTGCACGGCGAGCACCTCGGCCTGCTGCCCGGTCCGGGCACCGAGCTGGCCGAGGCCCGCGAGTACCAGGTCGGCGACGACGTCCGCCGGATGGACTGGGCCGTCACCGCCCGTACTACGGTGCCGCACGTCCGCGATCTGATCGCTGACCGCGAGCTGGAGACCTGGGCGATGGTCGACCTCTCCGCCTCGATGGACTTCGGTACGTCGCAGTTGGAGAAGCGTGAACTCGCGGTCGCCGCTGTCGCGACGGTCGGGTTCCTCACCCACCGGCTCGGTGACCGGTTCGGCGGCCTGATGCTGCGCGACTCGTCGCTGCGCCGCTGGCCCGCTCGCTCCGGCCGCCTTGCGCTCTACGGGCTGCTCCGCGCGCTGCTCGCCGAGACCGACAACGGCGAGATCCAGGCGCGCAGCGATCTGGCCGGCGCGTTGGACTCGATGGCCCGGACGCAGCGCAAACGCGGCCTGCGCGTCATCGTGTCCGACTTCCTGACCCCGGAGGACGGCGACGTCGACAGCCGGATCGAGCCGTCCTGGGAGCGGGCGATGCGCAAGCTGACCGCCCAGCACCAGGTGCTCGCGGTGGAGATCATCGACCCGCGCGAACTCGAACTGCCGAACATCGGCGTCGTGATGATCGGCGATCCGGAGACCGGCGCGATCCGCGAGATCGACACCCGCCGGCGCCGGGTCCGCGAGGAGTACGCCGCTGCGGCGCTCGCGCAGCGGGAACGAACCAGGGTCGCACTGCGTAGGGTAGGTGCGGGGCATCTGGTTCTGCGGACCGACCGGGACTGGGTCGCCGACACCGTGCGGTTCGTCCTCGCCTACCGGCGGATGGCCCCGCGCTTGCATCAACCGCCGAAGGGAGTGGCTCGCTGATGGAGTTCCTGTCTCCGGCCAGACTGTGGTTCCTGCTGTTCATCCCGCTCGTCGTCGCGGGATACATCTTCCTGCAGCACCGGCGAGCGCAGTACGCGCTGCGGTTCACCAACATCGCGCTGCTCGACCGGGTCGCGCCGCGCCGGCCGCAGTGGCGGCGGCATCTCGCCGTCGTGCTCGCGCTGCTGGCGACCGCGTCCTGCATCCTTGCCTTCGCCCAGCCGAAGGCCGAGGTGAAGGTGCCGCGCGAGCGGGCCACGATCGTGGTCGCGATCGACGTGTCGCTGTCGATGATGGCGACCGACGTCGACCCGAACCGGCTCGAGGCGGCGAAGAAGTCGGCGAAGAACTTCGTCAACGCGCTGCCGGCCAAGTTCAACGTCGCGCTGGTCAACTTCGCCGGTACGGCGTCGATCATCGTGCCGCCGACCACCGACCGGGCGACCGTGATGCGGTCGATCGACGGGCTCGAGCTGGCTGAGTCGACCGCTACCGGCGAGGGGATCTTCACCTCGCTGCAGGCACTGACCCAGGTCCCGCCGGATCCCGAGCACCCGAACGACCCGGCCCCGGCGCGCATCGTGATGCTGTCGGACGGGAAGCGGACGGTCGGCCGGACGGCGCAGGAAGGCGCGCAGGCGGCGAAGGCGAAGAACACGCCCGTCTACACGATCACCTTCGGCACCGACTCGGGCTTCATCGAGATGGACGGCATCCGCCAGCGCGTTCCTCCGGACCGCGCCGAGCTCCGCAGCGTCGCCGAGATCAGCGGCGGCGAGGCCTACACGGCGGAGTCGGCAGGCGAGCTCGAGGACGTCTACAAGGACATCGGCTCCTCGGTCGGCTACGACAAGGTGGACAAGGAAGTCACCTCCCGCTTCGCCGGCATCGCCATGCTGTTCACCCTGGCCGCCGCGGGTGCCTGCATCGCCCTCGCTTCCCGCTTCCCCTAAACACCCCCGCTATTAATTAATTCTTTTCTCTGTGAAGTATGTACAGAGAGGTGCCGGGCTGAGATCGTCCGAAGTATGCGCGATCTCACACCGCCCCCAGAGTCCGATCCGCCTCGCTCCCACCGCGTACGCCGTGTGCTCGGCGTCGCCCTGGGCACTACCGTCCTGCTGGTTGCCTCCGCGACGTTGGCGTTCGCGGATCCACCGCACAACCTGCCGCAGAACGCCGATGGGTACGAGCAGTCCTTCTCGCCGGCGTACGACTACGACACCGACGGCTGTTACGCAGTACCGGCCATCGGCCCTGACGGAACGTTGAACCCGGGCCTGAACACGACGGGCGCAGTCAACGGCAGTTGCCACGACCAGTCCGACCTCGACAACTCCCAGACCTACTCCCGCGACAAGTGCAACAACGGCTGGTGCGCGATCATCTACGCCAGCTACTTCGAGAAGGACCAGGCGGTCGACGGCAGCGGCCTCGGCGGCCACCGGCACGACTTCGAGCACGTGATCTCCTGGGTGAACCAGGCCACCAATCAGGTCGAGTACGTGACCACCACCCAGCACGCCAGCCAGGTCACCTACCCGCGTTCACAGGTGTTGTTCGAGGGGTCGCACCCGAAGGTCGTCTACCACAAGGACGGCCCGGGTACGCACTTCTTCCGGCTTGCCAACGGCAACGACGAGCCGCCGGAGAACCACTACCACAACTGGCGCTACCCGCCGCTGGTCGGCTGGAACGGCTGGCCCAGTACGTCGTTGCGGGACACCTTGATGAGCGCGGACTTCGGTTCGGCGACCATCAAGATCCGCGACCAGGGCGACTCCTTCCAGTACCTGCTGAACGCCTCGAAGCCGGCTGGTATCCCGTTCAACCCTTACGGCTAAGGGGTTTGACCGTCCAGCTGTTGCAGAGGAGGCCCGCCGTACCGGCGTACGGCGGGCCTGTCTCTCGCGTACTACGAGCCGTTGATCAGCTGGATTGCGAGATCGGGATTGAAGGTGCCGGCTGGTGTGCTGGGAGCGGTGCCGCATTGGCCGTCCGAGTCGCCGGGGACCTTGACCCACAGCAGCATCTCGGCACCTGAGCCGCCGATCTGGGTAGGAGTGCCGAGCTTGCGCCCGGCCGGGTTGCACCATTCGCCGTTCGAGCCGTTGCCGTTGCGGCTGGTGTCGATCACGAACGGCTTCGACGATGACAACCCGCTGCGGACGTTGGTCGCGTACGACGCTGATGCGCTAGTGGTGTAGTAGTTGGACACGTTGACGACGAAGCCATGTGCGTTCGCGATCCCGGCACCGTTCAGTCGTTGCGCCATCGTTGGTGCAGCCACCCAGCCGGCGTTGCCGGCGTCGAGGTAGGCCCACGTGTTCGGCGCGCGGTCTGGAACTGCTGAGTCGCGAAGGCAAGCATCCCGTTGCGCTCGGTGATCTGCCGCCGCGTCATGCAGTTGAAGTCGCCCAGCGCGTCCGGCTCGATGATCACGACCGCCGGTCGGGTGCCGATCGCGGCCGCGAAGGCTGAGATCCAGCGTCCGGTACGCCGACGGCTGACCTGCTCCGCCACCGGACTGTCCGCCACAAGCGTCTCGCCCGGGCAGGTTGTATGCGACCAGCATCGGCAGCTTGTCCGCGTTGTCGGCGGCCCTGACGAAGCCGCCGACCTGCGGCCGATCGTCGTACCGGCCGGTGGATTCCCGAACCACCTCGCCATCGGCTTCGCGGCGATGCTGGTCTTGATCGAGGCGGCCCGCGAGTCGCTTCCGTGAGTGTTCACCCACGTCTTCGGATTCGAGTTCGGATCCGACATAGAACCCGCTGGTGAGATCGATCGGGACTGGCCAGCACTTTCGCCGGAGCTGCGGCGGGAGCAGAACCGCCTGACGCCAGGGCCAGGTGTTCTTACCCTCGCTGTCGGCGAAGGCCGTCATCCACGCCAGCGCCGAGTTCCAGTTCATCGCGACCTCGTTGGTGGAGTACGAGCCGATGTCGTCGATGTAGCAGGTCGCCGGTGCGCAGCCCTGAAGATTGCGCTGGGCAACAGGATCCTGCAGCCCCGAATTCGGCCCGCCGGCCAGCGATCCCGGCGCCGGCGACGGCAGCGACGGATCGAGCTGAGTGCGCCCAGAACCGGTGATGCTGGTTGTGGCTGGCCCGCTCGCCGTACCCGCTCACATACGACTGGTTGATCGCGTTCCGCCCGAGCAGATAGTCCATCGACTCCAGCGCCGCGTCGCGATACTTGCTCCGATGCGTCAGGTCGTAAGCCGTTGCCATGATCATCGAGTTGTTCGCGACCGCGCTGTTCGATCCCCAGACGTACTTCCCGTCCGCAGGCAGATACGGATTGGCGAACCCCTGCCCCCGCAGATCGCTGACGTACCCATCCGCCACCTTGCCGATCCGTACGACGAGCTTCGCCAGCTCCACCGGGGACAACCGCCACGGCGTCCGCGCCAACGCGAGATCCGCGAGCCCGCCGGTCTCCTGCCACGAGAACCCGTCCGCCGCCGACAATGCCGTCGTGATGCTCCTTCTTGTACGACGGCTTGCCGGTCGTCGCGAACAGCTCGGCCGCCGCCCAGGAGAACTCGTCGGTCACCTTCGTGTCGTCGTACGCGCCGCCGCCTTCACCCCCGTCCGGGCGCATAGATCGCGGGATGCTGCTGAGCCGCCTTCCATGCCTTCTCGGCAGCGGCCAGACACCGGCCGGCGAGCGCGTGGTCCCACCGCGCGTAGACCCGCGCACACCGGCGCCCGACCGCAGCAAGATTCAGCGTGGCAGCCGTCGACGGGGGATAGAGGTACCGCTGCTGCGGATCCGCGGCCGGCCGCAACGGCAGCCGGTCCACTTCTCGTCGTGGATCTTGTGGTGCACCATCCCGGCGAGTGGCTGCCCGGCCGGCACCTGCATCCGGAGCAGGAAGTCGATCTCCCACTTCGCCTCGTCCAGGACGTCGGGATCCCGTTCCCTGCTTCAGGAATCCGCAACGTCCGGTCCCCGACGACCCCGGTGGATCGCGGACCGCTCGTACAGGTCCAGCAACTGCCACGCCGCGAGCGCGCCGTTGACCACGTACTTGCCGTGGTCACCCGCGTCGTACCAACCACCTCGTACGTCGAGGCTGTAGTCGCAGGTCCCGGGCAGCAGGGCACCGACGTGTCGCCCTTGTTCGGCGCGACGCCCAGATGCCCGGCCGGCCGGGCGTACGCGTCCCCGACGTACTGCGCCTCGATCGGGATGCCGCTGCGGTTGTTGTAGAAGTACGCGAGCGCGTCTTCCGCAGCGGCTTGTAGATGTCGTCGCCGATGTCGAACGGCTCGCTCACGTCCGAGCCCCGACCGCGAGCCGATACCCCTGCCCCTGCCACGGAACGATCCGAAGTCGATCAGCTGAACGTTCTCGCCCGACATCGCATCCGCGCCGTACGGCTTGGTGTTGCCGCTGGCAACAGACTGGTCCGCGGAGTCGAGCAGCCGCCAGCCGAGCGGGCTGGTCGCGTCCGTCACGTACGTCGCCCGCTTGGGCCCGTCGGCGAGATAGCCGACCTGGTTCACCCGCACCGGCGAGCCGAAGTCCCGTACCCCACCAGGTGGCACGATCCCGCCGACGAAGCTGATGTTGTCCAGGCACAGCGTGTACGCCGCGGTCGCGCCGCCGGCCTGGAAGGTGACCTGGCCGTGCGGTGTCGGTCACCGTCGAGTTCCGGTGAAGCTGAACGTCTGCGGGGTCGTGGTGACGTTGACCGTCTTGTTCAGCACCGAGGTGTGCGGTGCCGCGGCCATCTGCACGACCGCGCGCACCTGCACCGCACGGGTCGCCGTGGCGTCGAACCGCATCGTGTACGGCTGACCGCTCTCGAACGGTACGTCGTCCTGCCCGATCATCGAGTCCCACGGATTCACCGTGCCGGCCGGGATGTCGGCACAGAGCCGCCCGTCGACGACGCTCGACGGGGTGTTCCCGCTGGTCCACCAGGGACTCTTGTCGCCGGAGTCGAACGTCCCGTTCAACACCCGCTCGTACTGCGGGTCAGCGGCTCGCGGCCGGACGTCTGGGTGACCGCGACGGCCACTGGAACGACTAGCACCAGGGCGGTCAGGCCGGTGCCTGCTCGCCGGCGGAATGAGGACATAAGAGCTGCCTCCGGAGGGGAATGCGCTGGGAGCGCTTTCAGTTTCGGGCCATCGAGCCAGCGGCGTCCCTGCAGCATGCTGCCGACGGCTGATGGGCGTGTCAAGACTGAAACCAGTCATGAAATCTGCCTCTTCACAACGCCTGGCTTCGGTGCTCTATGGTCGGCCGGAAGCGCTCCCAGTTTCGTCCCAGTCTCCGCCCATCGTGGTCGACCGGGATCTCGCCGGGCGCTGACTCAGCGGCGTCACCGTGGCCTCGGTGTCCGCATGACTGGGAGCGCTTCCAGTTTCTTTCAGTGTCATCCAGCGGTTCGGCCGCTAGGGAGGGTCCATGTTCATGCGATATGGGAAAGCGCTCTGCCTTGACGAGTCGCGGTGGTCGACGGCCGGTCTGCTTCCGGCCGGCTGTGGTGGCGGGTTCGGACGACGCAGGCGGCCGACGGCACCGTCACGCTGACCGTCAAGACGTTCGGCCAGTTCGGCTACGACGAGCCTGATCACGCAGTACGAGGCATCGCACCCGGGCATCAAGATCAAGCAGGACAACATCGCCAAGCTTGCCGACTACACGCCGAAGCTGCAGCAGTGGCTGACCGCGGGCAACGGCGCGGGCGACGTCGTCGCGCTGGAAGAGGGCATCCTCATCAAGTTCATGGCCAAGCCCGACCAGTTCGTCAACCTCCTCGACCAGGGCGCCGGTGCGCTGCAGGCCGAACTTCCTCGACTGGAAGTGGAAGCAGGCGCTCACCCCGGACGGCAAGAAGCTGATCGGGCTCGGCACCGATGTCGGCGCCCAGGGCATGTGTTATCGGACCGACCTGTTCGCCAAGGCCGGGCTGCCCACCGACCGGGAGAAGGTCGGCGCGCTCTGGCCGACCTGGGACGGCATACCTTGCCACCGGCAAGAAGTTCGCCGCCGCCGAACACCGGTGCGCAGCTTCTTCGACTCCGCGGGCAGCCTCTACCAGAACATCTTGATGCAGCAGGGCGACCACGACCTACTTCGATCGCGACAACAAGCTGATCGTCGACACCAACCCCGGCGTACGGACCGCCTGGGACCAGACCATCCAGCTGATCGACGCAGGGCTGTCCGGCAAACTCCAGATGTGGAGCCCCGCCTGGAACGCCGGCTTCAAGAAGGGCACCTTCGCAACCATCCCGTGCCCGGCCTGGATGCTCGGCATCATCAAGGACCAGGCCGGTCCGGAGAACGCGGGGAAGTGGGATGTCGCCCGGGTGCCCGGCGAGGGCGCAGTACGGGGTGGTTCGTTCCTTGCTGTGCCTGCGCAGAGCAAGCACCAGAAGGAAGCGGCCGAGCTGGCGAAGTACCTGACCAGCCCGCAGGGGCAGACGGCGGCGTTCAAGGCGAAGAACAACTTCCCGTCGTCTCCGCAGGCGATCGATGACCCTGCTGTGTCCAGTGCGGTCAACGACGTACTTCAACAACGCGCCGGTCGGCAAGATCTTCGGCACCTCCGCGAAGAGCCTCAAGCCGGTCTACCTCGGCCCGGACAACCAGTCGTCGGTGACGGCATGGGCGACGCGCTGACCGCGATCGAGCAAGGCAAGCTCAAGCCGGACGAGGCATGGACCAAGGCCCTCGCCGACGCCAAGCGGGCTGTCAACAAGTGACAGCCACTCTCACCCCCAATCCGGTACGGCGGCGCCGCGCCGCCGTACCGGGGCCAGGGCGACGCGCATGGCGGAGTCGTCTGGACCTGCACGGCTCGCCGTACTTCTTCATCGCGCCGTTCTTCGTCCTGTTCACGCTGTTCGGTCTGTTCCCGCTGCTCTACACCGCGTGGGTCTCGCTGCGTTCGTGGGACCTCACCGGCGATGCCGGCTTCGTCGGCTTCGACGAACTACTCGCGGCTGATGGGCGACCCGGACTTCTGGAACGCGATGCTGAACACGCTCGGCCTGTTCGTGTTGTCGACCGTGCCGCAGTTGCTGTTCGCGCTGGTCATCGCGGGACTGCTCAACCGGCCGATCCGGGCGTTGCTGCTGTTCCGCCTCGGCGTACTGGCTCCGATCGTCACGTCGGTCGCGGCGGTCGCCATCGTGTTCGGGCAGCTCTATGGACGCGATGCAGGTCTGGTCAATGGTTTGCTCGGGTTGATCAACATTGATCCGATCGACTGGCAGGCCGGCAAGAGTTCGTCGTGGCTCGCCGTCGCGAGCATGGTCAACTGGCGCTGGACCGGGTACAACGCGCTGATCTACCTGGCCGCGATCCAGGCGATCCCGCGTGAGCTGTACGAGGCGGCGCAGATCGACGGTGCCGGACCGATCCGGCAGTTCCGGGCGATCACTGTGCCGCTGATCCGGCCGGCGCTGATCTTCACGATCGTGATGTCGACGATCGGCGGGATGCAACTGTTCACCGAGCCACTGCTGTTCGGCCAGGGCGACATCTCGGGTGGCAGCCTGCGGCAGTTCCAGACCGTCGCGATGTACATGTTCGAGCAGAGCTTCCAGAACTTCGACTACGGCTACGGCTCCGCGATCGCCTGGATGATCTTCCTGCTCACCGTGCTCGCTGGCGTCGCCAACGCGTTGATCGCCCGCCGGCTGAAGGGTGGCACCTGATGAATCTCCGCCGGGATCCGATGCGGTCGGGAACTCGCTTGTTTACCTGACCTTGGTGGTCAGCTTGGTGTTGTCGGTGTTCCCGCTCTACTGGCTGTTCGTGGTCGCTACGCGGTCGAATGACGTGGTCGGGCAGATGCCGCCGCCGTTGGTGCCGGGCGGGAATCTCGGGGCGAATGTGCGGAGGCTGTTCGGTGCCGAGGAGGCGCACTTCGCACTCGGGCTGTTCAACTCGGCGATCGCGTCCGTCGCCGTGACCGTGTCGGTTGTGTTCTTCTCGTCGCTGGCCGGGTTCGCGTTCGCCAAGTTGCGGTTCCGGGGCCGGAACGCGCTGCTCATCGCAGTACTGGCGACCATGATGGTTCCCGTCCAGATGGGGATCGTGCCGCTGTACATGGTGATGGTGAAGCTCGGCTGGCAGAACCAGTTGCAGGCCGTCATCGTGCCGTTCCTGGTGTCCGCGTTCGGGGTCTTCCTGATGCGCCAGTACGCCGAACGCGCAGTACCGGATGAGCTGATCGAGGCAGCACGGCTGGATGGGTGCAGCACGTTCGGGCTGTTCGTGCGCGTCGTGGCTCCGGCGTTGCGGCCGGGCGCCGCAGTACTGGGGTTGTTCACGTTCATGGGGACGTGGAACGAGTTCCTGTGGCCGTTGGCGATCATGGAGTCGGACAATCCGACGGTGCAGTTCTCGCTCAGCCAGTTGGCGACGCAGTACTACACGGACTACACGCTGATGTTCTCCGGAACGCTGATCGCTACTGTGCCGTTGTTGCTCGTTTTCATCATCTTCGGCCGCCAACTGATCAGCGGCATCATGGACGGAGCCGTCCGGTCATGACAGGCTTCCGGGCAGCACGAGTAAGGAGTAGGACCAGGTGACGACCGATACGCCGCAGGCGGCAGCCGACACTCGACGAGGTCGCCGAGCGGGCCGGGGTGTCGCGGTCCGCCGCCTCCCGGGTGATCAACAACGCCCCGCACGTCAGCCGCGCGAAACGCGAGGCCGTACGGCGGGCGGTGGACGACCTCGGATACGTGCCCAATGCAACGGCTCGCGCGCTGGCCACCCAGCAGGCGGGCTCCGTCGTGCTGGCGATCTCCGGCGACGATCCGGCGATGTTCGCGGACCCGTTCTTCGCCGAGGTGGTGGTCGGCGTCAACGCCGTACTGGAGGAGACCGACCTCGAGTTGATGTTGTCCCTGGCCACCTCCGACCCGGGGGCAGGCCCGGCTCGAGCAGTTGCTGCGGACCCATCAGGCCGGCGGGGTGATGCTGATGTCGCTGCACGGCGACGACCCGCTCGCGCGCGCTTGCCCACCAGGCGTCGGTGCCGGTCGTGTTCGGCGGCCAGCCGCTCAACATCGAGGCCCGGTACTACGTGGACGCGGACAACCGTGGCGGAGCGAGACTTGCCACCGAACACCTGATCGCCGCCGGCCGGCGCAAGATCGCCACCATCACCGGCCGCATCGACGAGGGCGCCGGGATCGCCCGCCTGCAAGGGTTTCAGGACGCTCTCGCGGTCGCCGGGCTGGACAACTCGCTGGCGGAGCCGGGCGACTTCAGCGAGGACGGCGGCGCAGCTGCGATGGGCCGGCTGCTGGACCGAGCTCCGGACCTCGATGCGGTCTTCATCGCCTCGGACCAGATGGCCATCGGCGCGCTCCGGAGTCCTCGCCCGCGCCGGCCGCACGCGTCCCCGATGATGTCGCGATCATCGGCTTCAACGACATCCCGGCCGCCCGCCACACGACCCCGCCGCTCACCACCGTCAACCAGCCCATCGAGGCCCTCGGCCGCGAGATGGCCCGCATGCTCCTCGCCCTGATCGCCGGCAAGCAGCCCAGCCCCCTCATCCTCCCCACCCGCCTCATCCACCGAGCCTCCGCCTGACGGCCGGGTGGAACGTCGGCGACCTGGCCCACGTTCATCGGACATGAGCGAGGTGACGAGCGCGTACGAGGAACTTGCTGACGCCTACCACGAGGCTGTCGGTCCCGACGGTGCGCCGATGGACGATCCGACCTTCGACGCGCTGGTCGGGGAGGTGCGGAGTCAGCGGGTGGCTGCGGTGGCGTGCGGTCAGGGCCGGGAAGCTCGGCGGTTGGCCGATCTCGGCGCCGAGGTCGTCGGCATCGATGCCTCCAAGTCGCTCCTTGCCCACGGGCGTCGATTCGAGCAGGAGCAGCCCCGGGGTATCGAGTACGTCCATGACGACGCCCACGAACTCAGGAGCCTCGCCGACCGATCATTCGACGGCGTCGTCTGTCACCTGGCGCTGATGGACATCCCCGAGCTCGAGCCGACGGTGCACTCGATCGCGCGGATCCTGGTGCCCGGCGGCTGGTTCGTCGCGTCGATCGTGCACCCGTGCTACAAGACGCCCGCCGACGGCGAGCTGGTCGATCACGTCGACGGCTCGGCCCGGCGCATCGTCGGCCGGTACTTCGACGAGGGTCCCTACCGAAGCATCACCCGGTGGGAGGTCCTGCCGCGGGTCGCGTTTCACCGGACGCTGTCGACCTACGTCAACACCTTGATCGCCGCGGGCCTGACCCTGGAGCGGATGGTCGAGCCGGTGGGGGAGCGGCCGATCTGGCAGGCGGTGCCCGGCCTGTTGTACCTCCGCTGCCGGAAGGACCTCGCCTGACCGCGGGAGATTGCGGACCGGGGGTTCCGGATCGCGACACGATGGTGATGTGGTTGACACGGCGAGGTTGCTGGTGTTGGAGGGGTGGGTGGTGCAAGATGTACCTGCTGTCGCCGGGCTTTCGAGTCCGTGTTCGAGAACGCTGGGGAAGGCGCCCCTCGAACACAGGAGGTCCCGGTGGCGACAACTCGTGGCGTGCTTTACGTCCACACGGTGCCGTCAGCGTTGTGCCCACATGTCGAGTGGGCGGCGGGCGGCATCCTCGGTGTGCCCGTGAAACTTGACTGGACACCGCAGCCCGCGGCTCAGGGGAGCTACCGGGCCGAGCTGTCGTGGCAGGCCGAGGCCGGTACGGCGGCCAAGCTGGCGTCCGCACTGCGCGGCTGGCAGAAGCTCCGGTTCGAGGTGACCGAGGAGCCGAGCAACGGCGTCGAGGGCGAGCGGTACTCGTTCACCCCGACCCTCGGGATCTTCCACGCGACGACCGGTGTGCACGGCGACATCATGGTGCCGGAGGAGCGGCTGAAGGCAGCGATGCTGAAGGCCGCGAGTGGCGAGGCCGATCTGACCGAGGAGGTCGAGCGTTTGCTCGGCCGGCCGTGGGACGACGAGCTCGAACCCTTCCGGTACGCCGGCGACGGTGCACCCGTGCGCTGGCTTCATCAGGTCGTCTGACAGTTTCCTGAGAACTTCAGAAGAAACCCCGCTAGGGGAAGATTTCTTCGAACTTTTGGACGATGCTAATGGTCAGACGTTGGGCCAGGGTAGAGGGAACAAGACCGTGGCCGCTGGGGCCACCGGGTGTCGGGACACCCCCGGTTGTCGATCAACAGCGGCCGCACCACGTGGAAAGGGCACGGACCTCACGGTCCGTGCCCTTTCGCCTTGTCTACAAGGGGTTCCCTAGAGCGGGATGTTCCCGTGCTGCCCACGCACCCGGCCGCCGGACTCTGCCGTGGCGATCGCGGCGGCGAGCGCTGAGCGGGTGACCGAAGGTTCGACGACCTCGTCGACGACGCCGATCTGGCGGGCACGTTCGATCCCGCCGGCGATCTTCTCGTGCTCGGCGGCCAGCTCGGCCTCGACCTGCGCGCGGAGCTCGATCGGTACGTCGGCCAGCTTGCGCCGGTGCAGGATCCGGATCGCCGCGATCGCGCCCATCACCGCCACCTCGGCCCGCGGCCAGGCGAACACCCGGGTCGCACCCAGCGACCGCGCGTTCATCGCGATGTACGCGCCGCCGTACGTCTTCCGGGTCACCAGCGTCACCCGCGGCACGACCGACTCGGCAAAAGCATGCAGCAGCTTGGCGCCCCGTCGTACGACGCCGTCCCACTCCTGCCCGACACCCGGCAGATACCCCGGTACGTCGACCAGCACGATCATCGGTACGCCGAACGCGTCACACATCCGCACGAAGCGGGACGCCTTCTCCGCCGACAGCGCGTCGAGACAACCGCCGAGCCGCAGCGGGTTGTTCGCGATCACCCCGACGGTCCGGCCACCGAGCCGGCCGAGCGTGGTGACGATGTTCGGCGCCCACCGCTGGTGCAGTTCGACGCCGGACTCCTCGTCGAGCACCCCGCCGACCAGCGGGTGGACGTCGTACGCGCGCTTCGCCGACTCCGGCAGCAACCCGGAAAGATCCGTGTCCGGTACGTCGGATGCCACCGAACCCTGGTTCGCGAACAGATCAGCCAGCGCACGTGCCTTGGCGATCGCCGCAGCCTCGGAGTCGGTGGTGATGTGCACGACCCCGGACCGACGCCCATGCGGCTCCGGACCGCCGAGCCGCAGCATGTCGACGTCCTCACCGGTCACCGAGCGGACCACGTCCGGCCCGGTCACGAAGATCCGTCCCTCCGGCCCGAGGATCACGATGTCGGTCAACGCCGGACCGTACGCCGCGCCGCCGGCCGCCGGGCCGAGCACGACCGAGATCTGCGGGATCTTGCCCGAGGCCTGGGTCATCTCGAAGAAGATCTTGCCGACCGCGTGCAGCGACAGCACGCCCTCGGCCAGCCGGGCGCCGCCGGAGTGCCACAGACCGATGATCGGCAGCTCCTCCTGGCGCGCCACCTGGTACGCCTTGACCACGACCTCGCAGCCCTGGTCGCCCATCGCCCCACCCATCACGGTGGCGTCCGAGCAGAACGCCACCACCGGCGCCCCAGCTGATCGTCCCGCGGACAGCGAGCATCCCGGACAGGTCGTCCGGCGTGATCAGCTCGAGGGTGTCCGGGTCGAGCAGGTGCGGTGAGCCGGGTGACCGGGTTGCGGGGATCCTGCTCGCGCGGCAGCTTGGCCGGCTTCGACGGGGGCAGTGGTCATCGGCTCTCCAGGGATCAGCGCGGACAGGCCGGGCGATGCTGTCAGACAGCACCTGGATCGACAGACTTGAAGGCCAAGGCGACGTTGTGGCCGCCGAAGCCGAAGGAGTTGTTCAGCGCCGCGATGTCGCCGTCGGGCAGCTTGCGCTGCTCGGTGGCGATGTCGAGCTGGACGCCGTCGTCGAGCTTGTCCACGTTGATCGTCGGCGGCACCACCCGGTGGTGCAGCGCGAGCACGGTGGCGATCGACTCGACCGCACCGGCCGCGCCGAGCAGGTGGCCGATCATCGACTTCGGCGCGGTCGCGACCGCGTGGTCGGTGGCGCTGCCGAGGGCCTTGCGGATCGCTATCGCCTCGGCGACGTCACCGGTCGGCGTGGAGGTCGCGTGCGCGTTGATGTGCACGATGTCGCCGGCCGCCAGGTCGCCCTCGCGCAGCGCCTGCAGCATCGCGCGCTCGGCGCCGGAACCGGTCGGGTCGGGCTGGACGATGTCGTGGCCGTCGGCGGTGATGCCGGAGCCGCGCGAACTCGGCGTAGATCTTGGCGCCGCGGGCGACCGCGTGCTCGTAGTTCTCCAGCACCAGCACGCCGGCGCCCTCACCGAGCAGGAAGCCGTCGCGGTCGACGTCCCACGGACGCGAGGCGCGCTCGGGGTCGTCGTTGCGCTTGCTGAGCGCCATCATCTGGCCGAACGCGGCCAGCGGCAGCCCGGCGATCGAACCCTCGGCGCCACCGGCGACGACGATGTCGGCGCGGCCGAGCCGGATCTGGTCGGCGGCCAGCGAGATCGCCTCGTTGCTGGAGGCGCAGGCCGAGACCGGGGTCTGGACGCCGGCCAGCGCGCCGAGCTCGAGGCCGACGTTCGCGGCGGCCGAGTTCGGCATCAGCATCGGGATCGCCAGCGGCGAGACCCGGCGCGGGCCCTTCTGCAGCAGCGTCGTAGTTGGTCAGCGTGGTGATCAGGCCGCCGATCCCGGTCGCGATGGCGACGCCGAGGCGGGTCTTGTCCAGCTCGACGTCGGCCAGGCCGGAGTCGGCCCAGGCCTCGCGGGCGGCGACCACGGCGAACTGCGCGTTGCGGTCCAGCCGGCGGGCCTTGACCCGCTCGATCACCTCGGTCGGCTCGACGGCGGCCGGAGCGGCGATCTTCACCGGCAGCTCCTCGACCCAGTCGGCGGTCAGCAGCTTCGCGCCGGACCTGCCGGCCAGCAGTGCGTCCCAGGTGCTCGGCGACGTCGCCCCCGACCGGGGTCGTCGCTCCGAGCCCGGTGATGACGACTCGGGTCTTCGACATGGTTACCTCATCCTTCGGCGTGAGAGCTGGTGGGTCGAGCCCCGGCGTACGGCGCGGTGTGTGCCCGTACTACGGGGTGCCGGCTAGCGCCGTGCGCTCACCGGACCCGAGCGGGTCCGGTGAGCAAGCAGTGCCAGCACGATCGAGGGACTCGATCAGCCGTTCTGGGCGCGCTCGATGAACGAGACCGCGTCGCCGACGGTCTTCAGGTTCTTGACCTCGTCGTCGGGGATCTTCACGCTGAACTTCTCCTCGGCGGCCACGACGACCTCGACCATGGAGAGCGAGTCGACGTCGAGGTCGTCGGTGAAGGACTTGTCCAGCTGGACGTCCTCGACCGGGATGCCCGCGATCTCGTTGACGATCTCGGCGAGGTTGGTGCGGATCTCTTCGGTGCTGGCCATCTGTGTGGTTTCCCTTTCGGAATCTTCTGCTGCACTGGTACGCCGGGCCGGCCACCTGAGCCGTCCCGGACATCTGAGTGCGGCCCTGTTACGGGATGCGGATCACCTGACCGGCGTACACCAGTCCGGCGCCGAACCCGATGATCAGCGCGAGGTCGCCGCTCTTGGCCTCGCCGCTCTCGCGCATCGCAGCTGATCGCGAGCGGGATCGACGCGGCCGACGTGTTGCCCTGCCGCTCGATGTCGCGGGCGACCTTGACGTGATCGGGCAGCTTCAGCGTCCGGTGCATCGCGTCGGTGATCCGCATGTTCGCCTGGTGCGGCACGAACAGGTCGAGGTCCTCGGCGGTCACGCCGGCCACGTCGAGCGCCTGCTGCGCGGCCTTGGCCATCTCGAACGCCGCCCAGCGGAAGACCGGGTTGCCGTCCATCTTCAGGTTCGGCCAGTTGTAGCTGCCGGCCGCCTCCTGCCAGGACTCCTTCTGGCTGATCAGCTCGTGCTGCGTGCCGTCGGAGCCCCAGACCACCGGGCCGATGCCCGGCTCGTCGGACGGACCGACCACGGCCGCGCCGGCGCCGTCGGCGAAGATGAACGCCGTACTGCGGTCGGTCCGGTCGGTGATGTCGCTGAGCCGCTCGACGCCGATCGCGAGCACGTACTTCGCGCTGCCGCCGCGGACCAGGTCGCTGGCCATCGCGACGCCGTAGCAGAAGCCCGGCGCAGGCGGCCGAGATGTCGAACGCGGCGGCGGTCGGGGCACCGACCGCGACCGCGATCTGGGTCGCGATCGCGGGCGTCTGGTACAGGTGCGTGACGGTGGCGACGATCGACGCAGCCGATCTGGGCCGGGTCGATGCCGGAGTCGCGCAGCGCTTCCTTGGCGGCCTCGACCGACATCATCAGCGACGGTCTCGTCGGGCTCGGCCCAGCGCCGCTCGCTTGATCCCGGACCGGGTCCGGATCCACTCGTCGCTGGAGTCGATCTGCTCGAGGATCTCCGAGTTCGGCACGACCGGCCGCGGACGGTAGGCGCCCAGGCCCAGGACGGCGGTGTGCTCGGCACCCTGGACGGTCGCGATCGAACCGGTCATGTCAGTTTCCTCCGCTCGGGTGCAGCCGCACGAGCGGCTGCCCGGGGGCGACGGGGTCGCCCTCTTCGACCAGCCACTCGACGACGATGCCGCCGTGCGGGGCGCGCACCTCGAGCTCGTCGCGCAGGCTCTTCACCGTCGCGACCACCTCGCCGGCCTCGACCGCGTCGCCGGCTCGCGCTTGACTCTGCCCTCGCGGGTGAAGGTGCCCTTCATCGGCGCGACCAGCAGCCGCCAGGTCGGCGACGCGTCGATCTCCGACGGGCTGCCGTGCTTGTCGACGAACGCGCGGGCGTCGTCGAGCTGGTCCGGCGTCTTCAGCGCGAACGTCTCGACGCCCTTGAGCGCGCGCCTGGCGATCCCGGTCAGCGTGCCGGCCGGCGGTCATCTCCAGGATGCCGGTGACCTGCAGGTCGGCCATCGTCTGCATGCACAGGTCCCAGCGGACCGGCGCGTTGACCTGCTGGACCAGCCGGCTGCAGGACGTCGCGGCCGTCGTGCACGATCTGGCCGTCGCGGTTCGAGATCAGCCGCGACGCGGGGGTCGTGGGTGGTGATCGAGCTGCGCGTAGCCGGCCAGCGTCTCGACGGCAGAGCGCCATGTGCCTGGTGTGGAAGGCGCCGGCCACCGAGAGCGGGATCAGCCGGGCTCTTGGCCGGCGGGTCGGCCTGGAAGCGCGGCCAGCTCCTCGACGGTGCCGGCGGCAACGATCTGGCCGGGGCCGTTGTCGTTGGCGGCGGTCAGGCCGTGCTCGGTCGATCTTGGCGAGGACCTCGTCGCGGTCGCCACCGAGCACCGCGGTCATCGAGGTCGGCGGTCTGCGCGGCGGCCGCGGCCATCGCCTTGCCGCGCTCGCGGACCAGCACCATCGCCTGCTCGGCGCTGATCACGCCGGCGCCGACCGCGGCCGCGATCTCACCGACGCTGTGGCCGGCCAGCCGCGCCCATCTGGGCGAACGCGTCGGACCGGGGTGCGGGAAGACCGCCAGCGCCGCCAGCATGCTGGAGGCGACCAGCAGCGGCTGCGCGATCGCGGTGTCGCGGATGGTGTCCGCGTCGGCCTTGGTGCCGTAGTGGGCGAGGTCGAGCCCGGCGACCGCGGACAGCCAGTGCAGCCGGTTCTCGAAGGCGGGGTCCTCGAGCCAGGGCTCGAGGAAACCTGGGGTCTGGGCGCCCTGTCCGGGCGCGACGATGACGAGCACGTGACAACTCTCCCTGAGCCGAGGTCGATTCGCGGGCCGCAATGCGGCACGAATTCTACCGGGCCGACTTTGTAGGAATCCTATAAAACGGACGCACCGGGGTCCGGGTTGAGCAGGCGACCCAGGGTCAGTGCGACACGCAACGTGAAAGCTGTCGCGGGCATTGCCGGGCGAGTACCCCGTGATCTCGCCCACACGTTTCAGTCTGTACCGGACGGTATTCGGCGTGGATGAACATCGCCCGGGCCGTCGCCTCGATCGAACCCCCCGAATCCAGGTAGGTCGAAACGGTGTCCAGCAGGACTCCGTCGCCCATGGTGAGCGGGCCGTAGACGTCGGTGGCGAGTTGCCGCCGGGCATGACCGTCGCCGGACAGGGACCTTTCGGGCAGTAGTTCGTCGGCATGGACGGGCCGCGGCGCGGCCGGCCAGGCGGGGGCCGCGCGGAGTCCGGCGACCGCCGCCCGGGCGGAGGTGACCGCTGACATCAGGTCCGGAACCAGTGGTCCGACCACGATCGGACCGGGTCCGAAGAACTCGGCCAGCCTTTGTACAGTCTCGACAGGTTTGCTCGTACCACCGAGTACTACCACCAGCCGGTCGCCCTGCATCGCGCACAGAGCGTCAGCCCCGGCTTCGCGGGCCGCATGCCGTACTGCGTCCGCCACGTTCGTGCTCCCCGGCTCGCTCGACGGGGCCCGGCCGACGACCACGGCCACCTCGCCGGAGCCCGCGGTACCGGCGCCCGCAGTACCGGAGCCCCAGCCGAGGGCGGAGGCGCGGGAGCGGACGGACTCGTCGGCCTCGCCGCGGATCACCGAGTCGACGACCAGCGCTTCGAGCCGGGCGTCCCAGGCGCCGCGCATCTCGGCGGCCTGGGCGTAGACCGTCGCGGCGGCGAAGGCGACCTCGCGGGCGTAGCGGTTCATCGCCTCGTGGACGAAGGGGATGTCGTCCGCGGGGAGCAGGTCGCCGATCGTGTTCTCGATCATCTCGATCGTGGTCCGGACCAGGTCGACGGTCTGGTGCAGCGAGATCACCCGGGTGAACTCGCGCGGCGCGGACCCGAACATCCTGGTCGGCATCGACGAGTGCGCCTCGGGGTCGCGGAACCAGTCGACGAACGCGGTGATGCCGGACTGCGCGACCAGCCCGATCCAGGACCGGTCCTGCGCCGAGAGCTTGCCGAACCAGGGCAGCTTCTCCTCCATCGCGGCGGTGGCAGCCGTCGCCAGAGCGCCGGTCGCGTTCTGCAACCGCTCCGCCCTCGCCTTGTGTCCTTTGACCGCCACCCTTCGACCCTAGCCCTCACCTTCTATACAGATGCTCACAACTTGTCCCCCCGAGGCGCAATGATGTGGGGATGAGTGACAAGGCGGGTGTGGCGGATGCGGTCGAGGCGCTGCGGGCGATCGGGTATTACCTGGAGCGCGACCGGCAGCCGACGCATCGGGTGAAGGCGTACCGGAAGGCCGCTGACACGATCGAGGCGCTGCCGGCCGCCGAAGTACGGGCTCGTCGCCGGGCCGGGACGCTGACCGAGTTGCCGGGGATCGGGCCGAAGACCGAGGCCGTGATCCTGGAGGCGATGGACGGCGCCACTCCGTCGTACCTGGTGAAGCTGGAGCAGGCTGCGGGTGACCTGACGGAAGCCGGTACGGCGATGCGCGCGGCGTTGCAGGCCGATCTGCATCTGCACTCGGAGTGGTCCGACGGCGGCAGCCCGATCGAGGAGATGGCCCGGACGGCGGCTCGGTTGGGGCACAAGTACATGGCGCTGACCGACCATTCGCCGCGGTTGACCGTGGCGAACGGGTTGTCGCGGGAGCGGCGGCTGCAGCAGATCGAGGTGGTCGCCGAGCTGAACAAGAAGCTGGCCGCGGAGCTCGACGGGTTCACGATCCTGAACGGGATCGAGGTCGACATCCTCGACGACGGGTCGCTCGACTGCGACACCGAGATCCTGGCGCGGCTCGACATCGTGGTCGCCAGCGTGCACTCCAAGCTGCGGATGGCGGCCGAGCCGATGACCGAGCGGATGGTGCGCGCGATCGCCAACCCGCACGTCGACGTACTCGGGCACTGCACCGGCCGGCTGGTCACCGGTGATCGCGGCACCCGGCCGGAATCGCAGTTCGACGCCGAGGTGGTCTTCGAGGCCTGCCGCCAGTTCGGTACGGCGGTCGAGATCAACTCGCGTCCGGAACGCCTCGACCCGCCGAAGCGCCTGCTGTCGATGGCCGTTGAGATGGAGTGCGTCTTCTCGATCGACACCGACGCGCACGCACCGGGCCAACTCGACTGGCAGGTCTACGGCTGCGAACGAGCCGAAGAATGCGGCGTCACCCCGGACCGGGTCATCAACACCTGGGACTCCGCCAAGCTCCTGGAATGGACCGCCTGACCCACCTCCTCGGCTGACGAACCACTTCGGCACTTGCTAATAGTTAACGAGCAGTGCAACTATTGCCGCATGGTGAACGACCAAGTTGATCGGTTCTTCGAGGTGCTGGCTGATCCGACACGGCGGCAGGTGGTCCAGTTGCTGGGCGAAGGACCGCAGCGAGCGGGACAGTTGGCGGCCGCGACCAGTACGTCGTCGCCGGCGATGAGCCGGCATCTGCGGATTCTGTTGTCGGCCGGCGTGGTCACCGATGAGCGGGTGGCCGAGGATGCGCGGTTGCGGGTGTTCCGGCTGCGCCAGGAGCCCGTTGTCGCCGTACAGGCCTGGCTCGATCAGGTGCAGGCGCATTGGCAGGAGCAACTCGGGGCGTTCAAGAGGCATGTCGAGAAGACTGGGGAGACATCGTGACGAAGCAGTCCGCATCCGCGTCCGTCGAGGTCGCGACCGATCCGGAGACCGCGTTCCGGATCTTCACCGACGACATCGACCTGTGGTGGGTCCGCGGCCCGATCAACTTCTTCGACGCCGCGCGAGCGGTGGGGATGAAGATCGAGCCCGGGCTGGGCGGCCGGATCCTCGAGGTCTACCAGCGTGATCCCGAGGACGTCCTGGTGCTCGGCAGGATCACTGTCTGGGAGCCCGGCGCACGCTTCGCCTACAGCAGCGAGGTCGACGACACCGAGACGCGGATCGACTTCGAGCCGGTCGGCGACGGGACGAGAGTCACCGTCGAACAGACCTTGAACCAAGGTGGCAAGAACGCCTTCTACTTCTGGCCGAACATCATCCACTGGTTCCCGAACTGGATCGCCCGCCGCGACTCGGCACCCGGCGAGCCACGCGAGCTCGACCGGCTGAGCATCGCCTTGTACTACGAGGATCCCGCTGCCGCCGCGCGGTGGCTGCACACCGTCTTCGGGCTGGACTCCTGGGACAAGATCCCGGAGGAGGGCGAGCAACCGGACTGGATCGAACTCCACGTCGGACGTCGGGCGATCCTGCTCTTCCAAGGCGAGGTGGCCGAGAAGCAGGACCATGGGATCTGGGTGTACGTCGACGATCTCGACGCGCACTTCGCCCGGAGTTCGGCGTACGGGGCGAAGATCGTGTCCGAGATTCATCAGCACGGGTATCGCAAGTACGAGGTGGACGATCTCGGTGGGCATCGGTGGACGTTCGCTCAGGCTCGCCCGACGATGACCTGACATTTCCGAAGGCTGTCTCGTCGAACTGCTCGAACCCACGAGTGAGGAGACAGTGATGACAGACCTGCAGGCCGTTGCGGACCGGATCGAGATCGAGGCGTTGCGCGGGGAGTTCAGCGACGCGCGGATGATGGAGGACTACGAGCGGCTGCTGTCGTTGTTCACCGCCGATGGTGGGCTGCGGATCCCGGAGGCGGGCGTGCGGTACGACAGCCGGGAGGAGATCCGGACCGGGATCGCCCGGCTGAGCGCGCTGTGGGAGTTCTTCGTCCAGACCACGCATCCCGGAGTGATCGAGCTCAACGGCGATACGGCGGTCGGGCGGTGCTACCTGCACGAGCTCGGCCGGTTGCAGGACGGGAGTTCGCACTCGAACTACGGCGTCTACCACGACACGTACCGGCGTACGGACGACGGCTGGAAGTTCGCCCTGCGGGTCTACGAGATCCGCTACCACGACTCGGCCGCGCTCCCGGGCTCGGCGAGCTACGAGCCACTGGCCATACTCGATGTATGAGTGACCTGGAGAAGGATCCGGCCGAGCTGGTCTGTCCCGCAGGGACAGCCGACGGGCCGGTGGTGGAACTGCTCGAGGCCCGGCAGGTGGTGCTGGGCCGGACGACGAAGGTCCGCCGGTTGTTGCCGAACAAGAACCGGCGGATGGTCGGCGCGTGGTGCTTCGTCGACCACTACGGACCGGACGACCTGACCGAGCGGGTCGACTCGTACGACGTACCGGGTGAGCGCGGGATGCTCGTGCCGCCGCATCCGCACACGAGTCTGCAGACGGTCAGCTGGTTGTTCGAGGGCGAGATCGAGCATCGCGACAGCGTCGGTTCGCACGCGATGGTCCGGCCGGGCGAACTCAACATCATGACCGCCGGCAACGGGATCGCGCACTCCGAGATCTCGTTGCCGACGGCGCCGCCCATGCTGCACGGCGCCCAACTCTGGGTCGCGCTGCCCGACTCCGTGCGGACAACCACCGCGCCGGCCTTCAACGCGTACGCCGACCTGCCGGAGCTGATCCTGGACGGCGCGGTGGCGACCGTGATGGTCGGGACGGTCGGCGGAGTCACGTCGCCCGCACCGGCGTACACGCCGCTCGTCGGCGCCGACCTCCGGATCGAACCCGGCCGGACCGTGACCCTGCCGCTGACCGAGGCCTTCGAGTACGCCGTACTGGTGGTCGACGGATCCTTGCAGGTCGGCGAGCTCGCACCCGGTTTCGGCGAGATGGTCTACCTCGGCACTGGTCGCTCCGAGATCGAGCTGACGGCTCCCGAGGGCGCCCGCTGCCTGTTGCTGGGCGGCGAACCGTTCGAGGAGGAGTTGGTGATGTGGTGGAACTTCATCGGCCGCACCCACGAAGAGATAGTTGCTGCACGCAATGACTGGATGGCCTCGATCGAGGCCGGCGGCAACGATCGCTTCCCGGCGGTCGCCGGCTACGAAGGCGATCCGCTACCCGCTCCCGTTCTCCCTGGCACCAGACTGAAACCGCGCCCACGGTCCCGCTGAATCACCCCTTGACGCCGGTCAGCGCGATGCCTTCGACGAAAGCCTTCTGGGCGAAGAAGAACACGGCCACGACCGGAATCATGATGACGACCGTCATCGCCATCGTCATCGACCAGTCCGACCCGTGCTGCCCGCGGAAGGTCGCCAAGCCGTAGGCCACCGGCCACGACGCCTCGTTCTCGGAGGTGTAGACCAAGGGACCGTAGAAGTCGTTCCAGGACTTGAAGAAGAGAAAGATCGCCGCCGACGCGATGCCCGGCCGGGCCATCGGCACGATGACCGTCCAGAGCACCCGCCACTCGCCACAGCCGTCGACGCGGGCCGCGTCCCCGTACTCCGACGGAATCGTCAGGAAGAACTGCCGCAGGAGGAACACGCTGAAGGCGTCGCCGAGCAGATTGGGCAGGATCAGCGGCCACAACGTTCCGGTCAGCCCCAGGTGGCTCCACATCACGTACTGCGGAACCGCGGTGACCTGCGGAGGCAGCAGCATCGCGACGACGATCGCGGTGAAGATCAGGCCCGAGCCCCTGAATTCGATCTGGGCGAGCGCGTACGCGGCCGGCACGCTGGACAGCAGCATGAACGACGTGGCGAGTACGGCGTACAGGGCCGAATTGCCGAACCATCTGGCCAACGGCAACTCGGTGAACACCCGTGCGTAGTTGCTCCAGTCCAGCGGGTTCGGAATGACCGAGGCGGTCAGGGCCTGATTGCTCGTCATCAGCGAGGTCAGGACGACGAAGACGACCGGCGCGATCATCAGGACGGCGATCGTGACGAGGGCGGCATGCTCCGCGATCCACAGCAAGGGTTTGCGGGTCACCCGGACGGAAACCCGCAGCTCGGCCGGGCCGGCGATGGCGGTCACGAAGACGCTCCCTTCACGCGGAAGACGCTGACCCGCCTGATCGTGAGCACAAGCAGGACGGAGGTGATCAGAAAGAGCACTACAGCCATCGCCGACGCGTAGCCGAACTGGAAACTCGTGAAGCCACGCACGTAGAGAACCTCGGTGTAGGTGAGCAGCGAGGTGCCCGGATAGCCGAGACTCGCCGCAGTACCTCCACCGACAGTCGCCTTGCCGCTGGCGACTCCGGAAGCAACCGCTGCCTCGGTGAAGTACTGAAGAGCCGCGATCACACCGGTCACCGCCGCAAAGCCCAGCACGGGGGAGATCGTCGGCAAGGTGATGTGGCGGAACTTCCGCGGGCCGCTTGGCGCCATCGAGACTTGCGGCCTCGTAGAGCTCCCTCGGTACGTCGAGCAGTGCGGCCAGGAAGATGATCATCAGGTCACCCATCACCCAGATCCCCAGGATGACCAGGGAGATCTTGGACCAGCCCGGATCGTTGAACCAGAGCGGTCCCTTGATCCCGACCAGCTTGAGCAGCTGGTTCACCGGGCCGGTGCCGGGGTTGAAGAGGAACACGAAGGCGACGACGCTCGCGACCGACGGCACGAGTGACGGCAGATAGAAGAGGGTGCGCCAGAGCCCGGCCGCGGCGCGAGCCCGGCTGAGCAGCCCGGCCACCGCGACCGCGGTGACGATCCGCACCGGAACCAGGATCACCACGAACCACAAGGTGTTCAGCGCCGCGACACCGATCTGGGGATCCTTGGTGAACAGGAACCGGTAGTTGAGGAGCCCGACGAACTCCGGGTTCTGCAGCTGGTTGTACCTGGTGAACGAGTAGACGATGCTCGCCACCAGCGGGTAGACGAAGAAGACCGCGAGACCGGTGAGCACGGGCGCGAGCATGCTCAGTGCCACCAGCCGGCGCCGGCGCTCGGCGCCGGATCGCCGCACCGGCGCCGGCCGGTGGCGGATCGGGGCAGCCATCAGGGCCCTGCCAGTGCGATCGCGTTGTTGATGTCCTCGTCCAGCTTCTTCAGTTGCTGGTCGAGGTCGCCGCCGTTCTGCTGGTAGTGGGACCAGAAGGTGAGGAAGGTGCTCAGGTAGGACGCACCGTCCTTGGTCGCCGGGGTCGTCTTCGTGTTCGGATCCTTGGCTGAATCGATGAAGACCTTGTACTCCGGCGTCGCCTCCAGCTTCGGCGAGTCCAGCGCCGACTGCAGGGTCGGGATGTTCTTCAGCCCGTTGCCCATCAGCACCTGAACGTCGGTGTCCGTCGACAGGTACTTGAGCAGGGCCCAGGCCAGCTCGGGATTCTTGGCGCCCTTGCCGATCCCGGCGACGTTGCCGGTGATGGAGGATGCGCCGTACTTGCCGAAGCCCTGCAGCACCGGGCTCGGCGCGACGCCGTACTTCAGGCCGGGCGCCTGGTCGCGGACGTAGCCGGCCCGCCATTCGCCGTCGATCTCCATCAGGACCTTGCCCTTCTGGAAGGCGTTGTCACCGGAAAACTCCTGCCCCAGCCCTGAGGTGAAGGTCTTGAGCTTGGCGTAGCCGATCTTGTCGACGTACGCCTTCTGCCACTGGATGAGTGCCTTCCAGGCCGGCGACGTTCCGATCTGGCTCTGGGTGCCGTCCGCCGACAACCAGGGCCCGTCGATCATCGGCGCCCAGTGTCCGGGAGCGTTCTCGTAGAAGTCGACCAGTGGGTTGAAGCCCAGTTGCTTGATCGAACCGTCCGGGTTGTAGGTGGTCAGCTTGAGTCCGTCGGCCTCCAGCTCGTCCAGTGTCTTCGGCGGTGCGGTGATGCCGGCGGCGGCGAGTGCTGAGCTGTTGTAGAGCAGCGCGGTGGTGTCCGCGAGTACCGGCAGGGTGCACCGCTTCCCGCCGTACTGCGTGTAGTCACGTACGGCGGCAGGAATGTCGTCGAGGCTGACGTTGTCGCGCTTGATGTACGAAGCGAGGTCCTGGAACGCGCCTGACGAGCAGAACGAACCGACGATCGCTGTCGAGTACGAGATGCCGACATCGATCGGCTGACCGGAGGAGATGGCCTTCTGCAGCTTCTCGTCGTCCTGGCCGTCATGTATCTCGACCTTGGCGTCGGGGTATTTCTTCTCGAACTGCGCGACGGCCTGTTTCACGACACCGGCGTTCTTGCCGTTGAAGAAGTGCCAGAGCGACACGGTTCCGGCGAGGTGATCGGGTGCCTTCCCGGCAGGCCCGGAGGCAGTCTTCTGGGCGCATCCGCTGAAGGTCAGGGTGGTGGCGGCGATAACGGCCACGCAGGCCGCGAACCTTCCCCGGGTTGTCTGGTGAGGCATGTGAGCTGTCCTTTCACTGACCGGTGCTGATCGGCGACATGAGCTCGGCCAGCAGCGAGCGGAGGTACTGGAGGTTGTCGGCGGTGCGCTCGGCCAGCGGGGTCCCGGTGGAGAAGTCCTCCACGGTGAGCCAGCCGTCGTAGCCGTGATCGATGAGCTTGGCCAGGTAGTCACGCACCGACGCCTGGCCGCTGCGCAGAGAGGCCCAGCGGCTTTCCCACAGCGAGCTGCCGTCCGGCCGGGTCGAGCCGGTCGGCGCCCAGAGCGCATTCTTGACATGCACGTGGGCCAGGTAGGGACCCGAGGAGCTGGAAGGCCGAGGAATGGTCTTCCTGCCCTTCGACGACGAGGTTGCCGAGGTCGTGGATGACCCCGACGTGGTTCGGATCGCAGCCGTCGACGAGCCGGAGCGCGGCCGACGCCGAGGCAGTGATGGTTCCCTGGTGGAGCTCGACGAGGGCCTGTACGCCGTACTCGGCCGCCCGGTCGGCGACCCAGGCGAGCTCCGCACGCGCTGCGGCGAAGACCTCCGGGTACAGCCCATCGGTGGATGGCATCACCACGCGGACCCGTCGCGCACCAAGGCGTGCGGTGACGCGGAGCATCGTCAGCACGGCCGTCCCGGTTGCCCAGGACCTGATAGCCACCGATGCCTGAGTAGTCGAGGCCGGCCGCCTTGGTCGTGCTCGCGATCTGCTCGACCAAACCCTCGATTCCGCTGAACGGCCAGGTGGCCCGGTTGCCGGCCCAGAAGCCAGGTGTCGCCGTCTCGGCCTGGTCGACGATGCGCCACTCGATGCCGTCCCACCCTTGGCCGGCAAGTTCCATCGCCGCCTGCTCAGGCGTCCATTCCGGCGTCGAGGCGGTGAAGACGGACAGTCTCATCCCGCTGCTCCTCGATCGGGACCGCCGGTGCGGATCGTCACGTCGTCGTACCGGCCGTTGAGCACGTCGGTGATGAGCACGCTTTGCCCGAGAGTCGCGCTGACATACAGGCCGCGAACGACGGCGAGTGACAGCAGGGCGTCGTTCACCGTCACGGCCGGGACGGTGCGATCGCGGATCGCCGTGGCGAGGTCGTCGTACTGACGGATGTGCCCGGCGAGGAAGTGATCCTTCTCCGCCGGGCCGAGAATGGTGTGCTCTGCGGGAATGCGACCTGCCTCGACGAGAGCGGCAACCTGGTCGCCGAGTCCTTCGGCCGCCGCGGTCCCGCTGGTGGTCGACGCCGAGGAGAGCGCCGAGATCGTATCGGCGGCGTGGAAGTAGGCCAGCCGGTCCTCGTCGACGACGGCGGATCCGCGGGTGCCGAACACCGAGTAGCGGGCCGACACCCCGGGGTACGCGGATGTTGTGCAGTGGATCAGCCCCAAGGCCCCGGTCGCGAACCGGACGGTCGCGACAGCAACGTCCTCGACCTCGATGCGGTCGTGCCCCAGCAGCGCGGTCTCCGCGGTGATCGAGACCGGCTCGCCCATCGTCCAGATCAGCAGATCGACCGTGTGGATGCCCTGGTTGATCACGGCGCCACCGCCGTCCAGTGCCCAGGTGCCTCGCCAGCCGGCCGAGTCGTAGTACTCCTGCGACCGGTACCACGCGACGTTGGCGATGCCCGGAGGTGATGGTGCCGAACCCGCCCGATCGGACAGTCTCGGTCACCAGCAGAGACGCCGGATCGACCCGGTGCTGGCTGATCACGGACACCAGTTGCCCGCGCTGGGCCGCATCGGCTGCCAGCGAACCGATACGGCGGGCGCGCTGCATGGTCGTGTCGAGCGGCTTCTCGATCACCACGTCCGCGCCCAGCGCCAAGGTCTGTTCGGCGAGATCGACATGCAGGCCGGAGGGAGTGCAGATGGCGAACAGATCGATCTCGGCCTGATCGGCGGCCTCGGCCGATGGTCGACGCCACCGCCGGCCGCGGCCGGCCGAGACCGGTGACGAGCTCGGCCGCGGCGGCACTCGCCGTGGGGTCGGAGTCGACGAACGCGACCACCTCGAACGCGCCGTGGGCGATGGCGGCCTTGGCGTGGTGTTTTCCGATGATGCCTGCGCCGACGACGGCGAGCCGGATGGGTCTGGTCATCCGAGGGAGCCTCCGATCTGATGGACGAGGGAAGACAGAGCCTGCGCCGCCCGGCCGAACGCGGCCCGGGCCGGAGAACCCGCCGAACCGCCCGCGCTTCGCCGAGATGAGGCTCGAGGGAGAGGTAGCCGGCGTACCGGGTATCGCGCAGCGCGGTGAGGGTGGCCGGGAGCTCGCCGTCGCCCTGGCCGGCCGGGACGACGCGGCCGGAGTCGATCAGCGCGTCCTTCACCTGTACGTAGTCCACGTAGCGATGGAGAAGTGGCCATCCGTCGGTGTGTGGCCGTACTCCGCACTGCACGAAGTTCGCGCTGTCCCAGGCCAGCCGCAGGTGCTCGGAGCCGACGCTCTCGACCAGGTCGAGGACCCGCTCGGGGACGTCGCCGTAGATCTCCTTCTCGTTCTCGTGCAGGAGAACCACGTCCTCGCGCCGGGCCCGATCTGCCAGCGCGCTCATCCGGGCGAGCACGGCATCGCGGACCGACTCCGGTGACCGGTCCGGGGGCCGGTAGAAGGAGAACACCCGGACGAACCGGGTGCCGAGCAGCTGCGCCGCCTCGATGGCCCGGTCGAGCCGGTCGACCTCGTGATCGATCGGCAGCCCGACCTCGACCTTGCCGATCGGCGAGGCGATCGCACTCACCGACTGGCCACGCCGCTTGAGCACCTGGCCCAGCTCGTGCAGCCGATCGGCTCCGAGGTCGACCACATTGACGTCCCAGGCACTGCGGATCTCGATCGCGCCGGCGCCGAGCGCCTGCAGGACAGCGACCTGTACTTCGGGGTCGGCGTCGATCTCGTCGCCGAAGCCGGACAGGAGCCAGGCCGGCGTCATCTCGATGCCTCCAGCAACGATGCCGAGGCCGGCTCCAGGTAGAGCGTGCAATCGGGGTGCTCCCGCAAGCTGGTGCTCGGCCAGGCCGTCGACAGCGGTTCCGCCAAGGTCGCGCGCACGGCGGCGGCCTTGCTCGCACCCGGAACCACGCAGAACAACCGTCGGCCGGACAGCAGTGCGGGAACCGTCAGGGTCACCGCGCGCGTCGGGACGTCCTCGATGCGGGCGAAACAGTCGTCGTCGACCTGCTGGCGACGACAGTCCTCGTCCAGCTCGACGACCTTCACCAGCACCGGATCGGCGAAGTCCGCCACCGGGGGATCGTTGAACGCGACATGGCCGTTCACGCCGATCCCGAGGACGACCGCGTCGATCGGTCCCTCGCGCCAGCAGGGCCGCGTACCGGGCGGCCTCCCGGTCGGGATCGGTCCCGGGGTCGATCAGCTGCACCGACCGGAACGGCAGCCGGTCGAAGAGATTCCGCCGCAGCCAGCGGGCGAACCGCTCGGGAGCTCCCGGCGCCAGGCCGACGTACTCGTCCATGTGGAACGCGTCGACCCGGCTCCAGTCGAGGTCGGGCGCGGTCCGCCAGGCTGTTCGAGCGTCTCCGACTGGCTCGGTGCGGCCGCGAAGACGACGCGCGCCGCTGCCCTGGTCGGCGATGGCTTTGCGGATGGCATCGGCGATGTCGCGGCCGGCCGTTGCGCCGAGTTCGGCCCGGGACGGCAGCAGCTGGACGGACAGGGCCGGCGGTTGGATCCTCATGGCCGGTCATCCTGACCTGCAAGCGCTTGCACGTCAAGTGCTGAAATGCGGTAGATTCTGCTCCGTGGAGCATCAAGGGCGGCCGGGGCAGCGCCGCGATCGTTCGGTCACCCTCAAGGACGTCGCCACCGCGGCCGGTGTCTCCGAGTCGACCGTCTCGCGGGTCTTCTCCCGGCCGGAGCTGCTGAGCGCGGAGACCATCGAGCGGGTGCAGTCGGTCGCCGGTGCTCTCGGCTACCGGCGGAACCAGGCGGCCCGGGCGCTGGCGACCGGACAGTTCCGCAACCTCGCCATGATCGTTCCCGACATCGGCAACGCCTTCTATCCGCCGCTGGTCCGCTCGATCGAGAATCGCGCCGACCAGCACGGCTTCGCGGTGTTCCTCGGTGACACCGACGAACGTGAGGACCGCGAACTCACCCTGCTGTCCCGGCTCGCCGGGCAGGTCGACGGCTTCGTGCTGGCCGGCACCCGGCTCGGCGAGGCCGCCCTGGTCGACCTGGCCCGCACCCATCCCACCGTCCTGGTGAACCGCGGCATCGAGTCACTGTCCTGCGTGCTCATCGACACCGCGCAAGGAGTCCACGACGCCGTTCGGCATCTGAGCCGGCTCGGGCATCAGCACGTCGCCTACGTGTCGGGTCCGGCCGAGTCCTGGTCGAACCAGCAGCGCCGCGCGTCGGCGGCGTCGGCGGCGGAAGAGTTCGGGATGCAGCTCACGGTGATCGACCCGGAGCTGCACACCTTCGAGGGCGGCAGGAGTTCGGCGGACCTCGTCCTGGACAGCGGTGCGACCGCCGCCGTCGCCTTCGACGACGTCATCGCCCACGGACTGCTCACCGGGCTCCGCGCGCGAGGTCTGCGGGTGCCGGACGACCTCAGCGTGATCGGCTGCGACGACTCGCTGGCAATCGGCACCGATCCGGCGCTCACGACGATCTCGCACTCGGCGACGGATGCCGGCTCGGCCGCCGTCGACCTGCTCCTGGATGTCATCTCCGGAGCGTGCGGTGCGAAGCGACCCGGATCACCATTCCGACCCGCCTCGTCCATCGCCAGACGACTGCTGCTCCGCAGCGCGGCTGACGCTCGGCCGGCCCGGAGTACTGATCCTGCATCTTGACGTGCAAGCGCTTGCATATCAGACTCGCCTCACTTCCCGCACTCCCCAACCGTCCCACGAGAGGGAACATGACGATGAGGTCTACTGCCTACACCCGAAGGCTGGCGGCGCTCGCCGGCGCAGGCGCGCTGACGATCGGCCTGCTCAGCGCAGCGGCACCCGCCACGGCGACATCCACCGCGGAGCCGGACGGCTATCGCCCCCGGGCGCTTCCGGCCTGCGACTCCGGCGATCCGGCCGACTGCGGCGAACTGTTCGACGACTTCTCCTACTCGAGCAACACCGACCCCGCGATCGCCGCCCACGGGTGGTACGTGCGGAGTGGCTCGGGCGGACCAGGTCAGTCGGGCGCCACCTGGTCACCCGCGAACATCACCTTCCCGACCGTGGACGGATCCAAGTCCCTGCAGTTGGTCACAGCAACCAACGGCACTGCGCAGGGAACGACCCAGTCCGAGTTCGGCCGAACCGCCGAGGACGCTTTCGCCGGCACCTACTCGGCGCGCATCAAGTTCAGCGACGCGCCCGTCTCCGGTCCGGACGGCGACCACGTCGTCCAGACCTTCTATGCCATCTCCAGCCCGCCGGACTGCGATCCGACGTACAGCGAGACGGACTTCTCCGAGTACCTGCCGAACGGTGGCTACGGCGAGACCCGGACCTTCAACTCACAAAGCACCTGGGCCCTCACCGGCGACGGCTGCGACAGCGACTTCGTCGAGTCCGACCAGTACGCCAGCCTTGCCGGTTGGCACACGGTGACGGCGACCGTCTCAGCTGGAACCGTGAAGTACCTGATCGACGGCACTGTGGTCGGCACCGCGAGCGGTAAGTACTTCCCGCGCCGGAACATGTCGATCGCCTTCAACCACTGGACGCTCGACCTGAGTGGACACTCGGGGTCGACCACGAGCACCTATCGCGAAGCGGTCGACTACGTCTACTACGCCGAGAATCGGGTACTCACTCCGGCGCAGGTCGCCGCCCAGGTCACCGCCTACCGCCAGGCCGGCAAGTCATTCGTCGACACCGTCGGCAGCGCTGCCCGCTGAACCCGCTACCGAGGCGCCAAGCGAGCTGTTTGCTTGGCGCCTCGATCAGCGTGTGCTGTCCTGCGGCGGTAGTAGGCCCAGGTGAGGACGAGAAGTGCTGGGCCCCAGAGGTTGAGTGGGGCATAGCAACTGATCATCAGGGCCGCGGCGGCGTCGCTGGAGAACGGGATGAAGGACAGGTTGCCGGTGAAGGCGTCGCGGAAGCCGTAGCTCCAGATGGCGATCAGGGCGAGGCTGCCGAGGGTCGCCGGGATGATCGCGGCGTACGGCGCGACGCGGCGGCCGCCGAGCCAGGGGATCCACCGGGGGACCACCTCGCCCCAGCGGCGCACCATGCCGAAGGCGGTCAGCGCGACCGCCTCGGAGAACAGGGACAGGCCGAGGACGTAGGCGTGTTCGCCGAGGCCGTGCAGGTGGGCCGGTCGGCCGGCGTCGTCGAGCATGCCCATCGACGAGCCGGCCACCAGCCCGAGTCGCCAGAGTCCCGACGGCAGGACCAGGAACGGGATCACATGCGCGAGCCGATCGGCCCACCGTGGTACCGGATGTTCTGTCATGCCTCCGAGGATTCCGTCGTGGACCCTCGGTGTGGCCTCACCCGTTGTGGTGAACGGGGTCCCCCGCAAGCGGGTCAGTCGCGGGTGTCGGCGTGCTGGCGGATCCAGGGGGCGAGGAAGTAGAGGATGACGGCGAAGGCGATGGTGACGACGGCGAGCCAGCCGAAGTACGCCGTGTCGGATGCGCCTGAGGTTGCCTGCACGAGTTGGGCGGTGATCGCCTGGCCGGCGGACGGGGCAAGGAACCACAGCGCCATCATCTGGCTGGTGAACGCCTTCGGGGCGAGCATCGTGGTCGCGGCCAGGCCGACGGGGGAGAGGAACAGTTCGCCGAGGGTCTGGATGACGTAGACGAGAACCAGCCAGAACGGCGAGGCGAGGTTCTTCCCCGCGATCGACGACGCCAGCGACATCACCCCGAAGGAGATACCGGCCAGCAGCAGGCCGGTGGCGAACTTCTGGCCGATGCTCGGGGCGCGGTCGCCGAGCTTGATCCAGATCACCGCGAAGACCGGCGCCAGCACGATGATGCTGAACGGGTTGACCGACTGGAAGAACTCCGGCGAGATCTCGATGCCGATCAGGTTCAGGTTGGTCCGCTCGGCCGCGAAGGTGGTCAGCGTCGTGGCGGCCTGCTCGAACAGCATGAAGAAGAGCATCGCGGCGATGAAGAGCGGGATGTACGCCCGGACCCGGCGGCGTTCGATCGGGGTGACCAGCGGGCTGCGGAGCAGCATGGTGAAGTACGCGATCGGTGCCAGGAAGCACAGGTAGGAGATCGCGTCGACGACCGGCTTCGGGCCGACGCCGCCGGACTTCCAGGCGGAGATCGCGAAGACGACGATCAGCAGCGCGGCGACCGCGGCGGTGATCTTCAGCATCGTCGGCCGGTCCTCGGCCGTCAGTGGGTTCGGCGGGGTGTCGCCGCGGCCGTGCAGGGTCTTCCGGCCGAGGACGTACGCGACCAGCGCCAGCGTCATGCCGACCGCGGCCGCCGCGAACGCGACGTGGAAACCGAACTCGCGGCGCAGGAACCCGACCACGAACGGCGCCGAGAACGAGCCGATGTTGATCCCCATGTAGAAGATCGAGAACGCCGAGTCGCGCCGGGTGTCTTCCTTCTCGTACAGGTTGCCGACCATCGTCGACACGTTCGGCTTCAGCAGGCCGGTGCCGAGGGCAACCAGTGCGATCCCGGCGTACGCCATCCCCTCGACCGGCAGCGCCAGGCAGATATGGCCGGTGACGATCACGCCGCCGCCGTACAGGACCGTACGCCGGGCGCCGACGACCCGGTCGGCCAGCCAGCCGCCGAGGACCGAGAGCAGGTAGACCGAGGCGCCGTAGATCGAGACGACCGCCTGGCCGAGCGATTCGCCCAGGCCGAGGCCGTGCGCCTTGTCGGTCAGGTACAGCAGCAGGATCGCGCGCATCCCGTAGTAGCTGAACCGTTCCCACAACTCGGTGGTGAACAGCGTCATCAACCCACGCGGATGCCCGAAGAAGGTCTTCTCCTCGGCCACTTCCTGTTGCGTTCCGGACACGCCCGACTACTCCCTGTCGATCGAGAACAAACCTCAACGACCGTAGTTGGTTGGAAACCCCAACCACCACCCGGGGGGTGTCGGATGCTGAGACGCGCCCTCGATGGGTTGACGAATGTCCAGTGGATTTCTAGAGGAGGTCGTGTTCGCGGGCGTAGGCGACGGCTGCTGTGCGGGACTGGACTTCGAGTTTGACGAAGATGTTCGACAGGTGCCGGGCGACGGTCTTTTCGCTGAGCACGAGTTGCTGCGCGATCACGTTGTTGCTGTTGCCGGCAGCAACGAGTCGCAGGACCTCGAGTTCGCGCTGGGTGAGCCCGCCCGGCGCGTTCCGGCCGAGCAGTCTCTCGACCTCCTGCCGGCAGGCGGTGGCGCCGAGGTCGGAGAAGGTCCGGAGCGCGGCGGTGAGCTCGGCGGTGGCCGAGTCCTCGTCACCCAGGTCCCGGAAGGCCCGGCCGACCAGCACCTTGGTCCGAGCCACCTCGTACGGCGCTTGCAGGTCGCCCCACAACTGCTGGGCCTGCCGGGCCTGGGGGAGAGCGCGATGGACGTCACCAACTGCGAGCGCCACCAGCCCACCGCAGTACGCCGCTGTCGCGCGGAGACCGTTGCACCCGAAGGCCTCCGAGATGTTCGTCAGTTCGGCCGCTGCCGCTTCGGCCTCGTCGTGGCTGTCGCCGGCGACGAGGATCTCGACTGCTGCCGGGAGCATGCGGGAGCGTTGGACCGAGCCTGCGGTCTCGGCGAGCAACCGCCGTACCGCAGCAGTTGCCGCTGGCAACCGACCGCGAGCGAGCCACAGCAAGGCCAGACCGGGTTGGGGTTCGTAGCCGAAGCCCGAGGCTTGGCCGTAGCAGCTCTCGGCCTGCGCATAGGCGCCGCGGATCCGCAGTACGTCGCCGGACTCACTCATCGCGAACCCGGCCGCGGCCGGCGCGCCCGATTCCGCATAGCGGCGGCAAGCGCCTTCGTATTCCTCCAGCGCCGCCGCGAACTCCCCACGGAGGCGAAGGATCTGGCCGCGGTGCACGGCGCACTGCCCGGTGAAGGGCACCAGTCCAGGCTGGGTGTCGCACCAGCGAGTCAAGGCGGAGGTCCACGCGGAGGCGCGGCCGAAGTCCAGCACCTCCTGGCAGGCCTCGATCATCGCGCAGTAGGTGTTGCCCGCGAAGATGGGCGACACCTCGCCAGCGGCGACGCCGACCATCGCCTCGTCCAGCAGCGCGAGTCCCTCCGGTACCTGGCCGGCGTACATCAACGTCCTGCCTTCGCAGACCAGGCCCTGGGCCAGCAGATCGGGATCGCCGAACCGGCGCCCCGTGGCGGCCATCTCCTTCGCGACCCGCAGCGCGCCCGGGAGGTCCTGCTGGTTGAGGCACCGGAAGAAGTCGTGGATCAGCAGGTAGCCGTGTTCCACCACGTCGGGCTGGTCGGCGAGCAACCGCTGAGCCCGGGAGGTCCAGCCGCCGGCCACCGCCGATTCGCCGCGGGCGCTGAGGACCAGACCGAGCAAGAGGGCGAACCGGACCGCTGCCAGGGTGTCACCACCCTCGACAGCGACCTGATAGCCGCGCTGGAGCGCCCGGACGGACACGTCGTTGTCGCCGGCCAGGTACGCCGCGGTGGCCAGTTTCAGCAGGTCTTCCAGGCCCAGGTCGGCGACGACCGCCAGCTGGTCGTAGGCAGTCGCCCAGTCCCGCTGTTCGAAGGCCTTCCGGGCCCGCTCGAGGTCGTCGACGATGCCCATTGAACCCCCTTTGTGGCCGAGCTCCCCTCCTGCCGAGGATACGCGCGGCGCGGCATCACGCGGCTGAGGTGGCCCGGACCGCTCGGGCTCCCGCTCTTGCAACGATGTGCTTGGCGACGTACTCCGCGTCGCGACCGGCACCGGCCACCACCATCGAGCTGAAGGCGAACTGGAAGCACAGCCCGGCGAAGTACAGGCCAGGGGCACCGGCGGCGACGCCACGCATCTCCTCCGGCCAACCGTCCGCGCCGAAGATCGGGAGCTTGATCCAGTCGTACACCTGCTGGAAACCGGTCGACCAGACCACGTTGGCGACATCCAGCACCCGGCCGTCGTCGAGCACCGGCCGCCCGTCCTGTACGCCGGCGACGCGGTTGTGGACCCGTTCGACCCCTCGCGCGAGCAGGTCCTCCCGCTTCACCCGGAGCATCGGACCGCCGTGGTAGCGGATCTCCTGCATCTCCTTGCGGCCCATCGGCGTACGCCGGGTGAGCAGGTGCTTGCCGACGAAGATGAAGACCGGGAAGAAGAGCCGAGCGCCCTTCTTCTCCAGCCGGACCGGGATCTGGCCGGGGTCGCGGCCGCAGAGCACGGTCGGATGGGTCGTGGCGACCTCGTACGCGATGTCGGTGCCCGAGTGCGAGCCGCCGACGACGAGGACCGGTCCGTCCTTGAGTTGCCCAGGGCGGCGGTACTCGCTGGAGTGGAGTTGCCGGATCGCGGGATCGAGATCGACGGCGTACTCCGGCAGGTACGGCGTACGGCCGAAGGTGCCGGTGGCAACGACGACGTTCCGCGCGAGGATCTGGTGATCGCCGGTGGTGACGACGTACCCGCCGTCCGCCGCTTCGAGCCGGTCGACCCGGGTGCTGGTCCGCACCGGGAGGTCGAACCGGGCGGCGTACGACTCGAGGAAGTCGGCGACCTCGTCCTTGCCCGGGTACGACCAGCGGTCGCCGGGGAACGGCATGCCCGGCAGACCGTCGTACTTCTTCGGCGTGTAGAGCCGCAGCGTGTCCCACTGCGCCCGCCAGTTGTCGCCCAGCCGGGCGTTGCCGTCCAGGATGACGAACTCCCGGCCGCGCTTGCGCAGGTGGTAGCCGGTGGACAGGCCTGCCTGCCCGGCTCCGATGATGACAGTCTCAATGCTTTCGGTAGTCATGTCACCGACGGTAGAAGCGCAGCGATCGCCTCCGCGTCGGCTGAATTACCCATCCGGATACTCATTGCCTGCATGGTTTGTCGTAGCCGGCGGTCAGAGCTCGATCCAGTACCGCCGGGCCAGGCCCAGCCAGGTCTCGCGGATGTCCTCGAGCACTCCGCCGTTGCGCTCGATCGTCCGGGCCGAGGCGACGTTCTCGGCGGCGCAGGTCACCAGCACTCGCTCGAGCCCGCGATCCCGGGCCCGCTTCAGGACCTCACCCAGCGCCCACGAAGCCAGCCCACGCTTCCTGGCCGACGGGCGTACGCCGTACCCGATGTGCCCACCGCCGTCGAGCAGCTGCTCGTTCAACCTGTGCCGCAACGAGATCGCCCCGGCATACTCGCCGTCCTCGACGATCCACCAGTACGACGCAGCACCCGATCGGGGCCAACGGCAACCGATTCGTCACTCTGCTCACGCAACCGGCGATCCAGGCGCTGAACCCCTCGACCGTACTCAGATCATCGGCCTCTGCACCCCAGCGTCATGTGGCCCATCAGCCGCATCCAACCACGACTCCCGCACCCCACCGTCGGCTCAATCAACTCAGGCATACGCCCAGGCTAGGTCGCTCGCCGGCTCGTCGCACCCCGAGTTTGTTTTCCAACAGCCCCGCGGGATGTGCGAGGACACGTAGTCGACTGTGCCGAGAGGCCGAGCAGCGTCGCGGCGGCCCCCAGACGTGACCTAGACACCCCCAGCCCGATGGAGTGCAACCTCACTCGCCACCCCCAGCAGCCGCCAGCGCGAGCCACCGAATCGCGACGAGCCGACCTTACGGCGACCTCCCGAAGAGCCGCCCACCAGGTGGTGGACGGCTCCGGGTACGACGGCGCGATCAGGCGCCGGCGCCTTCCTGCTTGACGCCGGCTACTGCGGTCGGGTCGTCGATGCGGTACTTGCGGGCGGCCTCGGCGGCTACCTCGCGCTTGACGTCGCCGCGCTTGGCCAGGATCTCCAGGGTGGCGACGACGATGGATTCGGCGTCGACGTGGAAGTGCCGGCGGGCGGCGGCGCGGGTGTCGGCCAGGCCCCAGCCGTCGGTTCCGAGCGACGTGTAGTCGTTCGGCACCCAGCGGGAGATCTGGTCCTGCACCGCGCGCATGAAGTCGCTGACCGCGACGACCGGGCCCTTGGTGTCCTTCAGCTGCTGGGTGATGAACGGCACCCGCTCGTCCTCGTCCGGGTGGAGCAGGTTGTGCTCCTCCGCGGCGATCGCGTCGCGACGCAGCTCGTTCCAGGACGTGACCGACCAGATGTCGGCGGCCACCGAGTACTCCTCGGCGAGGATCTGCTGCGCCTTGCGGATCCACGGCAGCGCGACACCGGACGCGAGCAACTGCACCCGCGGTACGTCGTCGCCCTCGGCCGTCTCGTACTGGTTGAAGCGGTACATGCCCTTGAGCAGCGCCGACACGTCGAGGTCGGCCGGCTCGGCAGGCTGCGCGACCGGCTCGTTGTAGACGGTCAGGTAGTAGAAGACGTCCTCACCGAACGGCTTGGCCTCGTCCAGCCCGTAGCCGTACATCCGGCGCAGGCCGTCCTTGACGATGTGCGCCACCTCGTAGGCGAAGCCGGGGTCGTAGTGCACCGCGGCCGGGTTCGACGAGGCGAGCAGCGGCGAGTGCCCGTCGGCGTGCTGGAGACCCTCACCCGTCAGCGTCGTACGGCCGGCAGTCGCGCCGATCACGAAGCCGCGGCCGAGCTGGTCGCCGAGCGCCCAGAGCTGGTCGCCGGTGCGCTGGAACCCGAACATCGAATAGAAGATGTAGAACGGGATCATCGGCTCGCCGTGCGTCGCGTACGCCGTACCGGCAGCGATCATCGAGCCCATCGCGCCGGCCTCGCTGATGCCCTCGTGCAGCAGCTGGCCCTTCTCGGACTCCTTGTACGACAGCAGCAGGTTGCGGTCGACCGCCTCGTACTGCTGCCCGTGCGGCGAGTAGATCTTCGCCGTCGGGAACATCGAGTCCATCCCGAAGGTGCGGTACTCGTCGGGGGCGATCGGCACGATCCGGTGCCCGATCTCGGGGTCCTTCATCAGGTCGCGGAAGAGCCGGACGAGCGCCATCGTGGTGGCCACCGGGGTCTTCTCGCTGCCCTTGCTGAGCGGCTTGTAGACGTCGTCACCAGGAAGCTTCAGCGTCTTCGGCCGGACCCGGCGCTCGGGCAGGAAACCGCCGAGCTGCTTGCGCCGCTCCATCATGTACTGGTGCTCCGGCGAGTCGACGCCGGGGTGGTAGTACGGCGGGTTGTAGGCGTCCTCGAGGTCCTTGTCCTCGATCGGCAGGTAGAGCCGGTCGCGGAAGGCCTTCAGGTCGTCCGAGGTCAGCTTCTTCATCTGGTGGGTCGCGTTGCGGCCCTCCAGCGCCTCGATCGTCCAGCCCTTGATGGTCTGGGCGAGGATGACGGTCGGCTGGCCGACGTGCTCGGTCGCGTTCTTGAACGCGGCGTACACCTTGCGGTAGTCGTGCCCACCGCGCGGCAGCTTGCGCAGGTCCTCGTCGGACAGGTTCCGGACCATCGCCTGCAGCCGCTGGTCGCCGCCGAAGAAGTTGTTCCGGATGTAGTCGCCGGACTCCACGGAGTACGTCTGGAACTGGCCGTCGGGCGTGGTGTTCATCTTGTTCACCAGTACGCCGTCGTGGTCCTGGGCCAGCAGCGAGTCCCACTCGCGGCCCCAGATCACCTTGATGACGTTCCAGCCCGCACCGCGGAAGAACGCCTCCAGCTCCTGGATGACCTTGCCGTTGCCGCGGACCGGGCCGTCCAGCTGCTGCAGGTTGCAGTTGATCACGAAGGTGAGGTTGTCGAGCTCCTCGCGGGCGGCCAGGCCGATCGCGCCGAGCGACTCCGGCTCGCCCATCTCGCCGTCACCCAGGAACGCCCAGACGTGCTGCTGGGAGGTGTCCTTGATGCCGCGGTGGTGCAGGTACCGGTTGAAGCGCGCCTGGTAGATCGAGTCCAGCGCCGCGAGCCCCATCGAGACCGTCGGGTACTCCCAGAAGTCCGGCATCAGCCGGGGGTGCGGGTACGACGACAGGCCCTGGTGCGGGCCGCGGGAGACCTCCTGGCGGAACCCGTCCAGCTGGTCGGCGCTCAGCCGGCCCTCGAGGAAGGCCCGCGCGTACATCCCGGGGGAGGCGTGTCCCTGGATGAAGATCTGGTCGCCGCCGCCGGCGTGGTCCTTGCCGCGGAAGAAGTGGTTGAAACCGACCTCGTAGAGGCTGGCCGCGGACTGGTAGGTGGCGATGTGGCCGCCGACCTCGAGCCCCTTGCGGTTGGCCTTGGAGACCATCACCGCGGCGTTCCACCGGATGAAGGCCCGGATCCGCCGCTCGATGTGCTCGTCCCCGGGGAACCACGGTTCCCGCTCGGGCGGGATCGAGTTGATGTAGTCCGTACTGCGCAGAGCCGGTACGCCGACCTGCCGCTCCCGGGCCCGCTCGATCAGCTTGAGCATCAGGTAGCGCGCCCGCGCCTTGCCGCGTTCGTCCAGCACGGCGTCGAGCGACTCGACCCATTCACGAGTTTCGTCGGGGTCGATGTCGGGGAGCTGGGTCGGCATCCCCTCGGTGATGATGGCTGGTGGTTCGTGTCCGGAAGCCACGGTGTCCTGCCGTTCTCTAGATCGGTCCTCGCTGCAATCCTGTCACCTGTTCGGAATGCGTTCTACTTTGCCTCCACAACGATGCACTTTCCGGCCGCCCGGCGGTGGTCGGAGCGGACACGGACCGTCCACGGCACGCGGATACCGGACACGTCACGGAACCCTCGTGCATACTTGCGCGACGCGGTAGGCCACGATGGACTACTGCTACTAACGCCTACCCCCGGGCCTGCGGGGACGACGGAGGAGGACACGTGAGCGCGACCGCGGACCACGCGGACGGCAAGAGCGGCGAGCCGAACATGGCCGCCCGGCTCGGCTTGGAAAGCGGCTGGGTCGTGCAGGAACTCGGCTACGACGACGACTGCGACGACGATTTCAGGGACGCCATCCAGGAACTGACCGGCGAGCAGTTCGTCGGCGAGGAGACGGACGAGGTCGTCGACGCCGTGCTGCTCTGGTTCCGGGAGGACGACGGCGACCTGGTGGACGCCTTTTTCGACGTGCTGACCGACCTGAAGGCCGGTGGCGTCGTCTGGCTGATGACCCCCAAGGTCGGACGCGAGGGCTACGTCGATGCCAGCGAGATCGCCGAAGCCGCACCGACCGCCGGCCTGTCCACGACCAGCAGCCTGACCCCGACCGAGGACTGGTCGGCCACGAAGCTGATGATGCCGAAGTCGCCACGGGTCAAGAAGTGATCCGCCGGTGACCGCTGCCGTCCCTGGGGTCGGCAGTCAGGCACCGGACTTCGTCGCCCGCAACCAGCACGGCGAGACCGTCGGCCTCTCGGATTTCCGGGGCCGGCGGGACGTCGTGCTGGTGTTCTACCCCTATGCCTTCAGTGGGGTGTGCACGAGCGAACTGACGGCGCTCCGCGACCGGCCCGACCTGGCGGCCGCCGCGGAGCTGCTGGCTGTCTCGTGCGACCCGATGTTCACGTTGCGCGCGTACGCCGACTCGTCCGGGCTGGAGTTCTCCCTGCTGAGCGACTTCTGGCCGCACGGGTCGATCGCCTCGCAGTACGGGGTGTTCGACGCCGAGCGAGGGTGTGCCGGGCGGGGCACCTTCGTCATCGATCAGGCCGGGGTGATCCGGTGGTCGGTGGTCTCGGGGTTCACCCAGGCCCGCGACCCGGACGACTATGCGAGGGCCCTGGCAAGCCTTGCGCCGGATCTCGGCTAGACTCCTCGCTCGCAGGTTTCAGGGCGCTTAGCTCAGCGGTAGAGCGCTTCCCTTACAAGGAAGATGTCGGGGGTTCGATCCCCTCAGCGCCCACCCCTCAGGTCACTTCTGACCGTACTGCGGACGTTCCCTTCGATCACGTATCGCGAGCCTCGGACGCTCGTTGACACCGTTAGTAGTCGGCCGGTGGATTCTTAACCTTCGGCTGCTGGAACTGGCTCTGCCAGGCCCGTTGTCGGCTGGTAGGGTTCACGGCTGTCGGTCGGACGATGACGCACCGGGTGTGCCCGGTCACGGACTCGCTTCGGCCGGCGGTTTTACGGGGCCTGTTCTGTCGGTGAGAGCGAGCGAGACGGGTATGCCCTGAGCCCGGCTCCGTCCAGTTGGGGAGGCGCGTGTCCGTGGGTCGCCGACTGGCTGGCGCCTCCGCTGAACCTGCGGAGTCCGCCGCGCTCCCGCGGCCTGCCCGGGTACCCGCTCCGCTGCCTTCTGCGGTGGTCGCATGGTGAGGAACGGGGCCGATCGGCCGGCGATCAGTACCGGTCCGGCGTTGATGATCCCGGCCGGCTACCCGCGCGATCTGCCGAGCGCCTTGCTGCGCGCCGCCCGCGACTTCGGTACGTCGGGCGTCGTCGAGATCGGCCCGGACGGCCGCGAGACCCGGCTCGACTTCCCGACCCTGCTCGAGCTCGCCGCCCGGATCCTGGCCGGGTTGCGGGCGAACGGCGTACGGGCTGGTGACCCCGCGGTCGTGCACTGCACCGAGCCGGTCGGATTCTTCGCCGCGTTCTGGGCCTGCACGCTCGGCGGCATCCGGCCGTTGCTGATGGCACCGGCCGCCGAGGGCGACCGGACCGAGGAGGGCCGCGAGCGGCTCCGCAAGGTGACCGACCTGCTCGGCTGGACCGTGCTGATCGGCCGGCCCTCGGATCTGCCGGACGACCTTGGTCTGCCCGGTGCTCGATCCGGATGCTCTGGCCGGACACGAGCCGACGTCGGAGTTCCATCGGCCGGCCGCCGACGACGTCGCAGTACTGATGATGTCGTCCGGCAGCAGCACCGGTACGCCGAAGATCATCCAGCTGACGCATCGCGGCCTGGTCGAGTTCGCCGCCGGTACGCCGGCGATGCTGCCGGTTCGGCCCGGGCAGACCACGCTGAACTGGCTGCCGCTCGACCACAGCGGCGCGTTCCTGCTCTACCACCTGCTGCCGGTGTTCGCGGGCTGCACGAACATCCACGTCGCGACCGACTGGGTGCTCGCGAACCCGCTGCGCTGGCTCGACCTGATGGACGCGCATCGCGTCAACCACTCGTGGGCGCCGAACTTCGGCTACCGGCTGGCCACCGCGGCGATCGCGGGGGAGCCGGATCGGCACTGGGATCTCTCGGCGCTGCGGAGTCTGGTGAGTGGCGGCGAGCAGATCACCGTGCCGGTGGTGAGCGAGTTCCTGCGCCTGACGAACCGCTTCGGCGTCGTACCGGAGACCTTCGTCGCCGCCTGGGGGATGACCGAGACGGTCACCGGGATCACCTTCGCGCGCCCCGGGCTGACGCCGAACGTGCACCGCGTCCGGATCCCACCGACCGGCGCCGTCGAGTGGGTGGACCAGCGGTCGACGGCCGGCAAGGTCGCGGTGGCTCGTCCCGGGAAGTCGCGGGTCGAGGCTCCCGGCGTACTGTCGCTGGTTTCCGTCGGTACGCCGGCGCCCGGGGCGACCGTGCGAATCGTGGGCCCTAACGGCGCGGTACTGCCCGAAGGCCGGATCGGTCAGCTCCAGATCGCGTCCGCGCGGGTCACGCCGGGCTATCTCGGCAACCCTGACGCCGACCGCGCGGCTTTCCCGGCCGGCAACTGGCCGGCGCGCAAGTGGCTGGCGACGGGCGACCAGGCGTTCATCACCGGCGGCCAGGTCGTCATCACCGGCCGGGACTCCGAACGCATCATCCTGAACGGCCAGAACTACTACGCCCACGACATCGAGACGGTCGCCGCCTCGGTCCCCGGCGCCGAACTGGGCCTGGTCGCCGCCTGCGGCATCGCCGACGCCGCAGCAGGCACCGAGCGGCTCGTGATCTTCTTCGCGGTCCCCGAGACCGCAGACCCCGCCTCAGGCGTCGCTGACGGCATCCGCTCCGTCCTGCACGACCGCCTCGGCCTGCCCGCCCAGGTCATCGGCGTCCCCCGCCGCCACTTCCCGACCACCCCCGGCGGCAAGATCCTCCGCCCGTTGCTGAAGCAGCGCTTCGTGGACGGCAGCCTCAACGCCCCCACCTCCCCGTACGGCGAACCGCTCCGCGCCAACACCCCGTACGACGCACCCTCAGCGCGAGCCGGCTCCTACGAGGACGACGCCGAACAAACCACCGAACTCCCAGTAGTCCGCCTAGCCTGGCGCCGCTCCCTAGCCGACTCCATCCCCACCCCACCCCAACGCCCCACCCTAGGCGCCAACCGCCCCCCAACCGCCCCGCCCGCTCCCGACCCGTCCGCCCCGACCCCCGCGCGTTAACCCCCCACGACACCCAGTCCCCGACGCTGACCCCCGACGCGCCGAGCCACCACCGGTCGCCCGAGCCGACCCCCGACGCGCTGACGTCGTCCAGCCGGTCGCCCGACGCCGCACCCCCGACGCGCGACCGCCACCACCACCGAGCCGGCCCAGGCCCGACCCATCGAGCCGTCCGCGGCCAACGATGCGCGGCCGACCGAGGCCACTCCCACGGACGAGGCAACCGCCGAGGCACCTGCCATCGACCCGGCGTCCACCGACTCACCGTCCGACCAACCACCTGTCGACGCCGACCCGGTGCAGGCCCTCTCGGAAGCGGCCGGAGCACCAGCCCCCGACCCGACCGCCGCGGCCCCGGCAACACCCCAGCAGCCGGCCGAGCCCACCCCCAGCGCCCACGCCGAGCCCACCGAGGCACCCGAGCAGTCGCCTGCCGCAACAACCGAGCAGTTGCACACGGCCGAACTGGACGAAAGCCTCTCGGCACCCGCCGTCGACCAGCCCGACGCAACCGACCACCCGATCAAGGCGATCGCCCCCGAAACCCCAGAAGAGGCCGGCTGGCCTGCAGAGCCTGACCAGCCCTCCCACCCCGAGCCAACCACCTCGGATCCCGACCAGCACCAGCCCGCTCCTGGCGACCCCGACGCACCAACAGCCTCCGCCGAGCTCCCCACCCCCGAGCCCGCCAAGCCAACCGCCCCAGGCGACCAAGACTCAGCAGCCACCGTCGCACAACCGTCCGACCCCCGAGAGTCTCCCGAGTCCGCAGAATCGGCCACCCTCTCCGACGCACCAGAACGGTCCGAGTCCGCCGAGAGCACCGAGCCCGCCGAGAGCACCGAGTCCGCCGAGAGCGCCGAATCCGGCGAGCCCGCCGCGACCGACGACGCCAGCAAGCCTGCTACGACAGACGACCCCGCGGACCCTGCTGAATCCGTCGAGCCCGAGCCCGAGCCCGCGGCCGAGGTCGAGGAACACGCCAGGCCTGCTGCAACTGACCAGCCCGCTGACCCCGATGCGACCGACGAACCCGCTAAGCCTGGTGCGACCGACGAACCCGCTAACTCTGCTGAGTCCGGCGAGCCCGCCGCGACCGACGAAGCCAGCGTGCCTGCTACGACAGACGAGCCTGCGGCCCCTGTTGAATCCGTCGAGCCCACGGAAGCCGCCGCCAAGTCCTCGAAGGAGACGGACGGCACCGACCTCTCAGATGACTCCGCACCGCTCGAAGGCAGCGAGACAAACGGGTTAGTAGAACTCGCCGGCGACGCCGACGCCGACGTCGCCGAGCCCGAGGAGACGCCTGAGTCAGCGGCGACGGCCAAGTCCGAGGAGACGTCCAAGTCAGCGGCGACGGCCAGGTCCGGGCAGACGACGGAGTCCGTGGAGACGACGGAGTCCGAAGGGCCGGATGAGTCCGCGGAGACGACCGAGGCGGCCGAACCGTCCATCCGTCGTACCGGCGAGCCTCGCCGTCGACGAGCCTGCCGAAGGTGCCGACCGAGATCACCACCGCGGCCGACGTGGCTGCCGAGCAGGCCGGCAAATCCGCCGAGTTCGCCGATGTCGAACCAGCAGAACGCACGGAGCCCGATGAACAAGCCGGGTCCGCGGCGGGCGCGGATGTTGACGGCCCGGGGTGCCCACCGCCGCGCCGAATCCGCGGGAGCACGGAGCTGGTGAAGCAGCCGAGTCGGTAGAGGACGCGAATGCTGAAGGCTCGGTGGCGCTCACGGCACCGAGTCCGCGGGACCCACAGAGCCCGGTGAAGCAGCCGAGTCGGTGAGGCGCGATGCTGAAGGCTCGGTGGCGCTCACCGCTGCACCGAATCCGCGGGCGCCGAGGTCACTGAGTCGCCCAAGTCGGAGGTAGCCGCCAAGGCTGGGCGGTCGACGAAGGTCGGCGAGCCTGTCGAGCCAGCTGAAGGCATCGCGGTCGGAGACCGGGCCGAGTCGGCTGAAGACATCGACGCCGAAGAAGCGAGCGAGCCAGCGGCAGTTGCTGAGGTCGCCGAGGACGCCGATTCAGCGGGCGCTGAGCTCGCCGAGCCCGCGGGTGCTGAGGTACCGGAGGCGCCTGCGGCCGAATCAGGTGTTGAAGCTGCGGGAGTGGCGGAGGCTTCGGACGCCGTCGCGCCCGCTGAATCCATCGCGGCCGGGGCAGCGGACGAGTCGGTCGCTGATGCTGAGGCTGCTGAGGTCGACGGATCGGCTGAGGCTGCGAGTCCGTCGACCCTGCTGGAGGTAGGGCGCCCGAGGAACCGAGCGAGTTGGCCGCCGCTGCTGAGCGCGAAGAAAGCGCTGACACTGGCGCCTCCGCGGAAGGCGCTGCGAGCGTCGAGTCGGCGACTCCTGCCGAGAAGTCGGAGCCGACCGAACCCACCGAACCCACCGAAGCCGCCGACTCCACCGCTGCCGCCAAGTCCATCGACGTTGCCGAGTCGGCTGACGCCGTCGAGTCGGCGGATGCTGTCGTATCGGCAGTTGCTGCTGAGTCCGCTGAGGCAGCTGAGTCCGGCGACGCCGCCGAGTCGGCGGATGCTGTCGTATCGGCAGTTGCTGCTGAGTCCGCTGAGGCAGCTGAGTCCGGCGACGATGCCGAGTCGGCGGATGCTGTCGTATCGGCAGTTGCTGCTGAGTCCGCTGAGGCAGCTGAGTCCGGCGACGCCGCCGAGTCGGCGGATGCTGTCGTATCGGCAGTTGCTGCTGAGTCCGCTGAGGCAGCTGAGTCCAGCGACGCCGCCGAGTCGGCCGATGCTGTCGAACCGGCAGACGATGCCGAGTCCGCGGACGCAGGCGAGTTGGCCGGCACCGCCGAGGCGGCCGGTGAAGGTCAGTCGGCTGATGCTGTCGAGCTGGTTGAGTCGGCTGAGCAGGCGGCGGTGGTGGGTGCTGGTGGGGCTGGCCGGGCGGTTGCAGGTGGCGAGGCTGCTGGTGGCGGGGACGATGCGGAGCCCGAGGCTCATGAGCCCTCGTCCGGTGAGCCCGTGTCTGCTGAGGTTGTGGCAGCGCTGGGTGCCGGTGAGGAGGGTGGGGCTGCGGCTGCAGAGTCCGTGTCTGCTGAGGGTGCGGTGGGTGAGACGGCCGCGGTGGTTGCGGCCGGGAAGTCCTCCGGGGACGGTGGCGAGGCTGACTCTGTGTCTGCTGAGGTTGCAGCACGTGCTGATGCTGAGGGTGACTCTGTCGAGTCCGTGCCCGCCGAGGTCGCGTCTGCAGAGGTTGCGGCTGCGGTAGGTGCTGATGCGGTAGTTGACGGTGACTCTGCCGGGGCCACACCCATCGGGTCCGCGCCCGTTGAGGTTGCGCCGGAGGGTGAGGCCGTCGAGGCCGTGCCTGCTGAGGTCGCGGTGGGGGAGATGGCCGGGGTGGTTGCGGCCGGGGAGTCTTCCGGGGGCGGTGGCGAGGCTGCGCCTGCTGAAGTAGCAGGGGAGTGGGTTGGGCGGGTTGTGGGGGTCTTCCGGGGGGTGTTGGGGGACGACGTTGATGAGCGGACTGGGTTGTATGAGCTTGGGGTCGACTCGGTCGCGATGGTTCGGGTGCATACCGGGTTGCAGGAAGTGTTGGGGCTGGAGTTTCCTCGGGCGGTGATGTTCGAGCAGGAGTCGATTCTTGCTTTGAGCAACTTCCTGGAGGAGCGCGCCGGGGAGTTCCGGAGTACGGCGGCTGCGCATTCGAGTGAGCAAGCAGCACCGCCGAGAAACAAGGGCTCGAAGAAGCAGGCGGTTGAGCCGGTCGCGATCATCGGGCTCGCCGCGCGGTTCCCTGGTGCGGACACGCTGGAGCAGTTCTGGGACAACCTGACGGCCGGTGTCGAGAGCATCAGAAGGTTCACCCCGGACGAGGTCAAGGGCGCGAAGGATGCCTTCGGCAACGATGAGCTCGTCGCGGTGAGCGGTGCGCTGGATGACGTGGAGTCGTTCGATGCCGAGTTCTTCGGGCTGAGCGATCGCGAGGCCGAGCTGACCGACCCGGCGCAGCGGATCTTCCTCGAGGTCTGCCAGCACGCGCTCGAACACGGCGGTCACGCGGGAGCGGCCGGCCGGATCGGCATCTTCGCCGGCTCCGGCATGAACCTCTACACCCAGCAGAACCAGCCGCCGGACTTCCTGGCGACACGCGTCGCCTACCGACTCGGCCTCACCGGCCCGGCGATCGGCGTACAGGCTGCTTGGTCTTCCTCCCTGGTCGCGGTTCACCTTGCCTGCCAGGCGTTGCGGTCCGGCGATGCGGACCTCGCCCTTGCCGGCGCAGCCGCAGTACACGTGCCGCAGGCAACGGGTTATCACGCGAGTCCCGAGTCGATCCTGTCGCCGACCGGCCACATCCGCGTATTCGACGCGGCCGCCGACGGCACGGTCGGCGGCAACGGCGTCGCGGCCGTGCTCCTGAAGCGCCTCGACCAGGCTGTGACCGACGGCGACACCGTCTACGCGGTGATCCGCGGATCCGCGGTCAGCAACGAGAACGACCAGGCCGATCTCGTCGAACGCGCCCTGGAGAAGGCCGGCGTACCGGCCGAATCCCTCAGCTACATCGAGGCGAACGCGACCGGCACCGCCGCTGCGGACGCGAGCGAGTTCAAAGCCCTGGAATCCGTACTGCGTAAGCACACCGACGAGACCGGTTTCTGCACGATCGGCTCGGTCAAGCCCAACATCGGCCACCTCGACAGCGCCGCGGGCATGGCCGGCCTGATCAAGACCGTGCTGATGCTGCAGCACCGCACCCTCGTCCCGACCATCAACCAGACGAAGGTCGATCCCGAGCTCCAACTCGAGAACAGCCCGTTCGTCATCGCCACCAAGACGCGCGACTGGGAAGCCGGTACGCCGTTGCGCGCCGGCGTCAGCGCACTCGACATCGGCGGCACCAGCGCGCACGTGATCCTCGAAGAAGCGCCGAGGCAGGTACGCCGCGGCGACGACGGCCCCGTCGTGCTCCCGCTCTCGGCCCCGGACCCGGAAGCGCTGACCGAACTCGTCGAGCTGTTCCGCGCCGACCTCGACCAGGGCACCGGACATCGCCTGATCGACCTGGCCAGTACTGCGGCGCTCGGCCGCCCGGCCCACCGGCAACGCCTCGCGGTAGCCGGCTCGTCAGAGGAAGAGCTGGCCGAAGCACTCGGTACTGCGCAAGCCGCCGCTGTCCCGCGCGGTGGACCCGGCCCACTCGGATTCGCCTTCACCGGACAGGGCGCTGCCCGTCGCGGGATGGCTGCGGGGCTCGCTGCGCGGTTCCCGGTCTTCCGGTCGGTGCTGGACGAGTGCGACAAGGTGTACGCCGAGGAGTTCGGCGGCAGTCTGCTGGAACTCCTCCTCACACCGGCCGGTACTACGGAAGGCGTCTGGCCGACCGAGACCGCGCAACCCGCTCTCTTCGCCTTCGAGGTCGCGCTCGCGAGGCTCTGGCAGTCCTTCGGTGTGCAGCCGGCGTTGGTAGTCGGGCACAGCGTCGGGGAGTACGCCGCGTTGTGCGTGGCCGGTGCGTTGTCGCTTGCAGACGGCGTACGGCTCACTGCGAAGCGCGGCGAACTCATGCAGCGCGGGACCGTGCCGGGCGCGATGGTGGCGGTCCGGGCAGACGCTGATCGGGTCCGCGAGCTGGCGCAGACGTCTGGCGTAGAGATTGCCGCAGGCAACGGTCCGCAGTCGTTCGTGCTCACCGGTACCGAGGTGATCGTCGGGCAGCTTGCCGAGCAGCTCGATCGGCTCGAGGTGTCGTGGCAGCGGCTGGACGTCGACCGGGCGTTCCACAGTTCGCTGGTCGATCCGATCCTGGCCGACTTCGCCGAGGTCGTCGCGCAGATCAAGCTGCGGCCGTTGCGGATGCCGATGGTGTCGAGCTGGTCCGGCGAACTGCTGGAGAGCGGTACTGCGCTCGACAGCGACTACCTGGTCGGTCAGCTGCGCCAGCCGGTGTTGTTCGGCGACGCGGTCGAGGCGTTGACCGCGGCCGGGTGCCGCCGGTTCCTGGAGCTCGGGCCGGACGCAGTACTCAGCCCGGCAGGTCGCCGGATCGCCCCGAACAGCACGTGGATCCCGGCGCAGCGCCTCGGCCAGGACGCCGTACTCGCGACGATGAACGGCCTCGCCGAGCTCTACGAGCAAGGCACCGAGATCACCTGGTCCAAGGTCTACCCGAACGCCGGCCGCGTCCCGCTCCCGCTCTACCCGTTCCGCCGAGTCCACCACCCGGTCGACACCACAGCCGCTCCGGCCGCTTCCCTCGCACCGGCCGAAACAGCCGTAGTGCCAGCAGACGCCGGTACTACGGCGCGCCCGGTCATGCGTGCCGAAGGTGGTGACGCGCGTGTCCGTCCGGCGCTGAAGAAGATCCCCCTCGACCCACCAAGCACCGCAAACACCACCGAACCACCCCACGAGGACCCCGAAGAACACTCTCCCTTCGCTCTCCCGGCCGAAAACACTCAACCCGTAGAACTCACCGTCACAGAGCTCGCAACAGCCGCGCAGGCTGAGGCGCTGCCGGCAGACCAGGCAGCCGATGACGATGCGCTCGCCGCGGCGAGCAGCTCGGCCGCGGCCGAGTCGCCTTCGGCGACCGACGATGGGTCGGCTGAGCGGGATGCCGCGAGCGCGGATCGTGTGGCGGGGGAGCGGGCCGACGGTGCCGCGAGTGTGGCTGAGCGGTATCGGGAATCGCTGGAAGTGGTGCTGGATCTGACGGGGGAGCAGCTCGGGCTGGATCCGTATGACGTGACGGTGGATCACACGTTCGCCGAGCTGGGCGCGGATTCGCTGTCGATGTTGCGGGTCGTCGAAGAGGTCGGGCAGCGGTTCGAGGTCGAGCTCGCGGTGAGTGAGTTGTTCGACGAGCTCGACACCCCGCACAAGCTCGCCTCGGCTGTTGCCTCGCGCAACGTTCCTGGTGGCGAGGTCGACCCGTTCGATCTGCTCGGACCGACAGAACCCGACCCGGCGGATCCCGTCGAGGTGAAGGACTCCCGGACCGCGCTCGCCGTACTCGGCTCAGGTCTGGCAGAGCTGGCAGCAAAGGTCGACGCGGCCGCAGCGGCAACCAGCGAAGCCGATCTGCCGGGATCCGGCATGGCGGCGTTGATGTCGCAGCAGTTGCGGGTCGCGGGTCAGCTCGTCGACGGCGTCACCAAGCTGATGCACGAACAGCTTGCCCTCCTCAACGAAACGACCCAGGCCAAGCCCCGCGGCACCACAAGCCGCGGCGGACGAAGTACCGGCAGAGCAGACCGCGCAGAAGAAGCAGCAGCAGGAAGCGGACGAAGCGCAGGCGGCGAAGGAGAAGCACGTCGCCGACCTGGAGTTCTGGCACGGAGTGCTGGCTGGTGCGCAACCGCTCGTGCTCCCCAGCGACCAGCCCCGCCCAGCCGCACGCCCCGACGTCGCTTCAGTAGAACTCAACCTCGACGCAGCTCTGGGCGACGCAGTCTTCGCCTTCAGCCGCGACCGCAAGGTCAGCCCGCTGATGACGATGCTCGCGGCAGTCGGTACCGTGCTCGGCCGGTTCGCCGCCCAGGACGACATCACCATCGGTACGGCGGCACTCCGCGGCGCCGGTGCGCAAGACACCCGCGCCCTCCCGCTCCGCATGGACCTCTCCGGCGAACCCGATCTCGGCGACCTCGCCCAGCGCGTCCGCGAGATCACCATCGCCGCGTTCGACCACGCCGCCGTCGACCTCGCCGTATTCGAGCAGGACCCGCTCTTCCAGGTGCTCGTCGAGTTCGAACCCGGCGACGAGGACCTCGCCCCCGAGCTGGACCTGCGTCTCCGCCTCGCGAACCACTCCGGCGGCATCCGCTGTACTGCGGACTACCGCGCCGGCCTGTTCGACAAGGCGACCATCGAGCGCCTGCTGCAGTACCTCGAGGCCGTACTCCGGCGCGCGATCACCGAGCCGCGCCTGAGCCTGCCCGAGTTGATGCTCCCGACCGAGCCCGACCGCAAACTCCTCGCCGAATTCGAAGGCGAACCGCCCGCGGCAGGACCGATCGGTCGCCTACGCCGGAACGCGGTCGTCGCGGGGGAGCTCAGCGGCCTGCACACCCTGTTCGAGCAGCAGGTCGCCCGTACGCCGGACGCGATCGCGGTGATCCAAGGCGACCGGGAGCTCACGTACGCCGAGTTGAACCGCCGCTCGAACGCAGTCGCCTGGCAGCTGGTCGACCTGGGCGTCAAGCCGGGCCAGCTGGTCGCAGTACGGGTGGCTCGTGGTGCGGAGCTCGTTGTCGCCGTACTGGCTGTGCTGAAGTCCGGGTGCGGCGTACCTGCCGCTGGACCCCGGCGTACCGGAGTCGCGGTGGGCGTTCATGATCGGCGATTCGGGCGCGGTCGCGCTGGTCGGTGATGACGCGGCGCTGGCTGACCGGCTCGGGCTGCGGCTGGTTCCGGTGGCTGCGGTCGACGGGGATCTGCGGGCGAAGCAGGCACCGCCGGTGCGGGCCGCGGCCGATGATGTTGCCTACTGCATCTATACGTCGGGATCGACCGGGAACCCGAAGGGCGTCGCGGTACCGCATCGCGGGCCGGTCAACCTGGTCCGGCAGTACTTGCGCACGCGGCGATCGCTGCGGACGTTGCAGTGGACGTCGTTCGGGTTCGACGTACATGTGCAGGAGTTGTTCACCGCGCTCGCGTCCGGGGCGGCGCTGGTGGTGATCGGCGAGGACGACCGGTATGACCCGGACGAAGTGGTTGCCGCGCTCACGAAGTACGAGGTGGAACGGCTCTTCATGACGTTCACCCCGTTGACCGCGCTGCTGGCGACCATGCCCGAGATGCCGAAGTTGCCGGCGCTGCGGGAGATCGTCGCGGGTGGTGAGGCGATGGTGCTGACGCATGGGATCAAGGAGTTCCTGGCGGCGCATCCGGAATGCCTGCTGTTCAACGAATACGGGCCGACCGAGGCGTCGGTGGTGACGACGATCCACCAGGTCGACCCGGCCGAGGACCGGCCGTCGATCGGGCGGCCGATCGACGGCGTGGTGGTCCGGCTGCTCGACGAGGCGCTGCGGCCGGTGCCGGTTGGTGCGGTCGGGGAGATCCATCTGGGTGGCGCGGCCGTTGCCCAGGGCTACCTCGGCCGGCCGGACGAGACCGAGGCGGCGTTCGTCAACGACCCGGCGCATCCGGGCGGACGCCTCTACCGCAGCCGCGACCTCGGTCGCTGGCGCGCCGACGGCACCCTCGACTACCTCGGCCGGGTCGACGACCAGGTGAAGATCCGCGGTCACCGAGTGGAGCCGGGCGAGACCGAATACGTGCTGGCCGACCTACCGGGCGTCATCGACGCGGTCGTGGTCGCCAACACCGACCCGGCCGGCGACACCTGCCTGATCGGCTACGTGGTCCTGGAGGACGACGACCCCGCAGTACTGGCTCGCCTGCTCCTCCAGCTCACCAAGGAACTCCCGATCTACCTGGTCCCCGCCGACCTGATCCCCATCGAAGAACTCCCCCTCGACGCCAGCGGCAAACTCGACCGCCCCCGCCTCCCGGCCCCCGAATGGCTCAAAGACTGAGGTCCCGAGGTAGGCGAATACCCCAGGACGTCGGTTCTGCACCGTGGACGGGGGTGTTGCTCCGGTGGCTGCCCTCCCGCAGCTACCGGCCCACCGTCCGCGGTGCAGAACCCGCGTCGATCCTCATCCCTCCCGAGGATCGATCGCACTCCCGGCCCGCCGGCGGAGCAGCGCGTAGGCGCTGATCACGCAGATGAGCAGGGAATAACAGGCCCAGACCGGTCCGACGTTGCCGAGCTCGGGTCCGTTCCCCAACGACCCGAGCGCGACCACGACGGTGACCACGGCCAGCGCGATCAGTGGGCCCGTCCAGCCCAGCACGCCCATCCGCAGTGGTTCCTCGACCTCGGAGTCGTCCAAGGCCGCGGCAGCGGAGATGGCACGGCCCCGGAGGGCCTCGTGCAGGGCTGCGACGCCGCACGACGCGGCGACGTTCAGCAGCAGCAGGCGGCCGGCTACGTCCTCGATCGCCGCTCCGCCCGGTCCGACGGTGCCGTAGATCACGGCGTACACGTCGACGGGAACGGTCGCGGCGGCCGCGACGGCGACCACCAGCTGGAAGAGACGCGGCCGGCGCACAGCAGCGCGCAAACGGCCGTTACCGGTCGTGGTCAGGACGACCAGACCGGTGAAGAAGAGAGCGAAGATCAGGAGTACTACGACGTCCATCTGGACCTGTCCCTACGGTCGTGCGTTGCCCGCGACAACGCTGGTGGACGTACGTACTTCGGCGCACTTGTCCGCGCGGGCGGCGGAGAGTCGCCTCTCCGCCGCACACGCGTACGGTCAATCCCTGGCATGCAGGCCCCCTGATTGCCCTTGGATGACGTGCCCCCACCCCATCCATCCGTTGCATCGCGTGGGCAGGGCCGATCGTTACAGGGTTTTCGGCAATTGAGTAAAAACTGCACAAAATTGCTCGGGAGACCCCTTTCCGCACGGATCGAATGTGGGAAAGGTAGCTCACCGTGTCATCACGGTGACGATGGCGCCAACAGCCGTGGAACGCCTAGCCGGGGGCATCCACCGTGGTTGGTTGCGTCAACCTGGGATCGTTGCCGGATTCCGGTCCTGCAGAGGTCCGTATGTCGGATTGTCCGTCAAAACCCAGACCGCCCGGTCCGAGTGCGTCCCAGCCGAGCCGGGCGGCGCCGATCAGGCCGGCGTTGTCGAGCTGCGCCGGTTCGACGCTCAGGTCGGCCACGAACGGCAGCTGAGCCAGCCGCTTCACCCACCGCTGGACCGGGTCGAACAGTACCGGGCCGGCCTTCGCGACCCCGCCGCCGATCACCACGGTGGTCAGGTCGACGGTGACCGCGGTCGCGACGATGCCCGCGGCAAGCGCCTGCGCCCCGTCGTCGAAGATCCGCAGCGCGATCTCGTCCCCGGCAGCGGCGTCGGCGGACAGCACAGCCGCGTCGACGTCCTCGTCTACCCGCCAGCCGCGCCGCTTCGCCCGGGCCACCATCCGCGGCCCGCTGGCGTACGTCTCGACGCACCCGTACGACCCGCACGCACACGCTTCGCCATCGAGGTCCACCACCATGTGACCGAGGTGCGCCGCGTTGCCGGACTGGCCGAGCAGCGGCTTCCCGTCGAGCACCAGCCCGGCCCCGACACCGGTCGAGACCACGATCCCGAGCATGCTGTCCGCGCTCCGCCCGGCGCCGGTCCAGAACTCGCCGAGCGCGAAGCAGTGTCCGTCGACCCCGAGCCTGACCGGTACGCCGCCGACCAGCTCCCGCACCCGGTCGACCAGCGGGAAGTTGCGCCAGCCGGCGATGTTCACCGGCGAGACCAGACCGTGCTGCTGATCGAGCGGCCCTGCCGACCCGATCCCCACGGCCGCCGGAGTGGCGTCGGCGCGGACCCGGGCGATCAGCTCACCGAGCGCAGCGAACACCTGGTCGGCATCGCCGGACGGCGTCGCGATCCGGTCCTTGCGGAGGATCCGGCCGTCGGCGGAGACGAGCGCGGCGGCCATCTTGGTGCCGCCGATATCGATGCCGAGCACGGTCACTGCCTCGTCGCTCATGGTCCCCCCGTCAGTGCCGGTGCTGGAAACAGTCACGGTGATGGAGCTCCGTCGAGAGCGGCGGTCAGGTCGGGAGACAACGTTATCCGTAACCGGGTCATTCGGCGAGAGGTAACCGGTGCTAATCACCGATGAACCCGCAGGTGAGCGCCTCAGTTTATGCCTTGACAAGTCCTGACAACGATAGCCTCGGGGCTGGCTTCGGGGGCTGCTTTCTAGCTGTCCGTGAGCGCTCGGCTCCTGGACCCCGGGTGGCGGTGGCGGGGCCGCCGGGAGAGGGTATGGGGATGAGCGAACAGTTGAGGACCTCGCCCGCCCAGTCGTCCGCGTCGCTGGCGCGCGATGCTGCCGGCGCGCTGATCGTCGGGTTCAACGGCACGACCGCCCCCGACGAACTGCTCCGGGCCGTCGCGGACGGGCTGGGCGCCGTGATCCTGTTCACCCGCAACGTCGTCGACGCCGAGCAGGTCTCCGCCCTGACCGCCGCCCTGCGCGCCGCGCGGCCCGACGTACTGATTGCGATCGATCACGAGGGCGGCGAGTTCAGCCACCTCGCACCGGCCAACCCGTGGCCGCTCGCGTCACCCGCGTTCGCTCGGTGAACTCGACGACCTCGACCTGACCCGCTCCTCGGCCCGCGACGCGGCCGCCACGCTGGCCGCACTCGGTATCGACCTGATGCTCGCGCCGTCGGTCGACGTGAACAGCAACCCGGCCAACCCGATCATCTCGACCCGCTCCTTCGGTACGACGGCCAGCGGTCGTCTCCCGGCACGGCGTCGCCTTCGTCGAGGGCGTCCGCGAGGCCGGGATCGCCGCCTGCCCGAAGCACTTCCCGGGCCACGGCGACGTCGCCATCGACTCGCATCTCGCGCTGCCCCGCGTGGACCGGTCGATCGAGCAGGTGACCGCGGTCGAGCTCGCGCCGTTCAAGGCGACCATCGAGGCCGGCGCCGACGTGATCATGAGCGCACACATCGTCTTCTCGGCGTACGACGACCAGCCGGCCACCCTCTCGCGCCGGATCCTGCACGGGCTGCTGCGCGAGGAGCTCGGCTTCACCGGCGTGATCACCACCGACGCGCTGGAGATGCAGGCGATCACCGCGACCCAGTCGATCGAGGACGCCACCGTCGCCTCGATCCGGGCCGGTGCCGATCTCGCGATGATCGCGATCGGCGAGGCGGACCCGCAGGCGCTGACCGCCCGCCTGGTCGATGCCGTCGGCAACGGAACGCTCGACCCCGCGCGCCTCGCCGACGCAGCCGGCCGGGTCCGCGCACTCGCCGCATCCCTCGCCACCCGCAACCGAGGCGCCGGCCTCGACGGAGCCCCGATCCGCGAGGTCGCGGCCCGGACCGTTACCCGCCAGGAGTTCCCGGCGCTCGGCGGTTCGCCGTACGTCGTGGATCTGACCCAGGGCCTGCACCCCGCCTGGAACCCGTACTTCAGCGGCCTTCCCGAGGTCTTCGCCGAGTCGCGCCGGACTCGGCCGGCGTCGTACTGCGCGGCGAGGACGCCGCCGCGCTCGGCGAAGCCCAGAACGCCGCCGATCGGCCGCCCGCTGGTGGTCGCCGTACAGGACGCAGTCCGTACGCCGTGGATGCGCGCGGCCCTCGACCACCTGCTCGCAGAGCCACGAGGGCGACGTCTTCGTGCTCTGCACCGGCATCCCGGAGGACCGCGCCCTGGTACCGGCCGCAGTCCCGACAGCCGTCACCTACGGCCGCAACCTCGTAGTACTCGAAGAAGTAGCCAAAGCCCTGACCCGCCAGCCCTGAGCGGGTCAGGGGCGGGCAGTCAGCTCTAGATCCAGGGCGTGGGTTTCTACGTAGTTGAGGGCGTGGCGTACTGCGCCTACGCCGACGATCGCGTCGCCCAGGGACGAGGTGGTGACCCGCGGTGGGGTGGGGGTGAAGGTGGCCAGGTCCTGTTCGATCTGGGGGAGGAGGGAGTGGGCGGCGGCGGCGACTGCGCCGCCGATGACCACCAGGGCCGGGTTGAAGATGATGGCGAGGGTGGCGACGACGCGGGCGGTGCGGGTGGCGACCTCGTCGAGGATGCCTTGGGCAACTTTGTCGCCGGAGGCCGCGGCGGTGAAGACGTGTTCGGCGGTGATCGGGCCGGGCAGGTCGCGCAGGCAGGTCGCCACCGATGAGGCGACGGCTGCAATCCCTTGCTCGCGGGCGATCCGGGCGATGCCGTGGGTGTCGCCGACGCCTTCGACGAGTTTGAGGTAGACCATCTCGCCGGCGCCACCGCGGCTGCCGTGCAGCAACCGGCCGGAGTCCATCAACCCGGAGCCGAAACGCTCGCCGGACAGCAGGACGACGAGGTCGTCGACCCCGCGCGCCTCACCTCGCCAGTGCTCCCCGAGCGCGGCGAGGTTCGCATCGTTCTCCAGCAGCACCGGCCAGCCGTGCAGCGACGTCAACCGCGCGGTCAGCCCGGTGTCGAACTGCCGCCAGAACCCGTCGTCGACCAGGATGTTCCCGTCGCGATCCACCGGCGCCGCGACGCCGACTCCGGCCGCCAGCACCGAGGAGTCGGTGATCCCGGCAGCCTCCAGTGCCTCGACCACTGCCTCGTGCACATGGGCCGTCCGCTCGGCAGGCGAGGTCGACGGCGGGAACGACCGGCCGGCCTTCGCCACCGTGTCCCCGCGCAGGTCCGCGAGCAGCACGGTCGTCTTCGAAGCGCCCACGTCGATGCCGAGCACGTAACCCGCCTGGCTGTTGAACTCGAACCGCCGCGACGGTCGCCCCACCATGCTGTCGTCGCGGCCGGGGTCCAGTTCGACCACCCAGCCCATCGCGATCAGGTCGTTGCAGACGGCATGCACCGTCGCGCGGGTCAGGCCGGTCGCCTCGATCAGGCCGGTTCCTGTCATCACGCCCGCGCTGGACAGGATGCCGAGTAGTTTCCCCGCGTTGACCCTGCGTAACAGCGGCGGTGTGGCCGCCGGCGTCTTCGTCATATTCCCCCTTGACCTCCTCGCAACAGCACGCGCACAATACTGCAGACTCTAAATTTAGAGTCTATATAAATCAACCGGCAAACCGCCCGCAACCTGCCGGAAACAAGCACCCGGAACCCGACCCGGTCCACGAAGCCGGAACCCGAATCGAGTGAGGCGCTCTTGACCAGTACAGATCAGGTGATCCCTGCCCGCGACTCGTCGGACCCCGACTGGTGGCGGCAGGCCGTCGTCTACCAGATCTACCCGCGCAGCTTCGCCGACTCCAACGGCTGACGGCGTGGGGGACCTGCAGGGCATCATCAGCCGCGTCCCGTACCTGACCGAGCTCGGCATCGACGCCGTCTGGCTGAGCCCGTTCTACCCCTCGGCACTGGCCGACGGCGGGTACGACGTGGACGACTACCGCAACGTGGATCCGCGGCTCGGCACCCTCGACGACTTCGACGAGCTGGTCCAGGCGCTGCACGGCAGCGGCATCAAGCTGATCGTCGACATCGTCCCCAACCACACCTCGAACCAGCACGAATGGTTCCAGGAAGCGCTCGCCGCCCCCAAAGGCTCACCCGCCCGGGACCGCTACATCTTCCGCGACGGCAACGCTACGGAGCCACCTTCGGATTGGGACTCGGTGTTCGGGGGATCGGCGTGGGCGGAGGTAGGTGATGGACAGTGGTATCTGCACCTGTTCGCCGCCGAGCAGCCGGACCTCAACTGGAACAACCCCGAGGTGCGCGAGGACTTCCTGACCACGCTGAGGTTCTGGTCGGACCGCGGTGTCGACGGGTTCCGCGTCGACGTCGCGCACGCGCTGATCAAGGACCTCAGCGAGCCGCTGCCGTCCAAGACCACCCTGCCGCGCCAGTCGGAGTCCAACGGCGTGCACCCGCTCTGGGATCGCGAAGAGGTGCACGAGATCTACACCGAGTGGCGCAAGGTCCTCAACGAGTACGACCCGCCCCGCTCGGCCGTCGCCGAGGCGTTCGTCCCGGCCGCCCGCCGCGCTCGGTACGCGAGTGCCGACGGCCTCGGCCAGGCGTTCAACTTCGATCTCCTGCAAGCCGACTGGGACTATGCCAAGTTCCGCAAGGTGATCGAGGAGAACCTCGCGCTCGCCGAGGAGAACGGCTCCTCGAGCACCTGGGTCTTCTCCAACCACGACGTCGTCCGCCACGCGACGCGGTACGGATTGCCCAAGGATCCGGAAGGCGCCTGGCAGGACGGCAAGGCGTGGCTGCTCAGCAACGGCAAAGAGCCCACGGTCGACCTGGTGCAAGGGCTCCGGCGCGCGCGAGCCGCAGTGCTCCTGATGCTCGCGCTGCCCGGTTCGGCGTACCTGTACCAAGGTGAAGAGCTCGGTCTGCAAGAGGTCGGCGAGCTTCCCGCAGCCAACCTCCAGGACCCCGCGTACTTCCGCTCGAAGGGCGCCGAGAAGGGCCGCGACGGTTGCCGCGTGCCGCTGCCGTGGACGGTCGGCGGCCTGTCGTTCGGCTTCGGCGCCGGCGGTTCGCATCTCCTCCAGCCGACCTGGTTCGGTCAGTACTCCGTCGAGGCGCAGCACGGCGACCCGGGTTCGACACTGAGCCTCTACCGCAAGGCCCTCGCCGTACGCCGCGGTCTGCAGACCAGCGAAGGTCTCGAATGGGTCGACGATGTCGAGTGGGGCCTGCACTTCAAGCGCCCCGGCGGCTGGCAGTCGGTCACCAACTTCGGCGCCGCCCCGATCGAACTCCCCGAGGGCGCCGTCGTCCTGTCCAGCGGTCCGTTGGAAGGGGCGAAGCTCCCCACCGACACCACTGCCTGGCTGATCTAGCCCGTACTGCGGTGCTGGCAGGATGTCGGTGTGGAACCGACTCTTGCTGATGTGGTGGCTGTTCTGGACGGGCTGTACAACCCTGCCTGGGCAGAGAGCTGGGATGCGGTCGGTCTCGTGACCGGCGATCCCAGCCAGCCGATCAAGAAGGTTCTGTTCGCCGTCGACCCGATGCGGGTCGTGGTCGACGAGGCGATCGCGGGCGGCTTCGACCTGCTGGTCACCCACCACCCGCTGTTGCTCAAAGGGGTGAACAGCGTCGCGACGACCACGCCGAAGGGCAAGGTCGTCCACGACCTGATCAAGAGCGGAACCGCGCTGCACGTCTGTCACACCAACGCGGACAACGCGAACCCGGGCGTGAGCGACGCCCTCGCGAAGAAGCTCAACCTGCAGGACACCCGCCCGCTGAAGCCCTTCCCGACGGACAAGGTCGTCGAGACGGCCGCCCTGTCGAGCAGCCTTGGTGGCGGGCGGATCGGGGTACTGAAACAACCGCTGACTCTCGAAGAGTTCGCTGCGACAGTCGCCACCAACCTCCCGCAGACGGAGCACGGCGTACGGGTCTCTGGCGACCCCAGCCGGCGGATCGAGAGCGTCGCGGTCGTCGGGGGAGCGGGCGACACCGAGTTCGAGCGGGTCCGCGCCGCACGCGTCGACGCCTACGTCACCGCCGACCTGCGGCACCACCCGGCGACCGAGGCCAGCGCGTACGACGAGGGCCCGGCGCTGATCGACGTCGCCCACTGGGCCAGCGAATGGCCGTGGCTGGCAGACGCCGAGCAACTGGTCACGGCAGGTCTTGCCGAGCAGGGATTCACCATCGACAGCACCGTCTCGACGATCTGCACGGACGCCTGGACCGCACGCTACTGAAATACCGGCTGGACTAGACCCGAACGCCTCTAGGGTGGCGCCCATACCCCTTGTACCTGCGCGCCGCTGGCTACGGAGATCGTCGGCCAGTTCTTCTGACCAGGGGCAGGCGGCCTGCTGCCTTGCTAAGGCGGGGCAGTACCGTAGACACTCACATCTCGACGCTCTGCACCGACGCCTGGACCTCGCGGCTCTGACGGCGCAGCAGCTGACAACTGAACTGATCTAAGGAGCCGACCCTGAACGCCGAGCCCGCTGTCCAACGCCGGTTGCTGGACCTGCAGGATCTCGATCTGCAGCTGGATCAGGTCGCGCACAAGCGCAAGTCACTGCCCGAACACCAGGCACTGACCGAGCTCCAGGCCGAGAAGTCCGTGGTCGACCGGGAACTGGTCACCGCCGACACCGAGGTCAGCGACCTGCAGCGTGAGCAGAAGAAGGCCGACAGCGATGTCGACCAGGTCCGTCAGCGCAAGGCCCGCAACCAGCAGCGCCTCGACTCCGGTCAGGTCACCTCGCCGCGCGACCTGGAGAACCTGCAGCACGAGATCGGTTCGCTCGACCGCCGGATCTCCGACCTCGAGGACGCCGAGCTCGAGGTGATGGAGAAGCTGGAGGCCGCCGAGGCGGTGCAGGCCGATCTCCAGTCCCGGGCGGACGCGTTCGCCGGCCGGCAGACCGAGCTGGAGGGCACCCGCGACGCTGCGACCAAGGAGCTCGACGAGCAGCGTGCCGGTGTCGCCGAGAAGCGGGCCGGGATCGCAGCCGAGCTCCCGGACGACCTGCTCACGACGTACCAGAAGCTGCGGGAGCGCAACGGCGGGATCGGCGCAGCGCCGCTCGTCGGCAAGCGCTGCATGGGTTGCCGGATGGAGCTCGCGCCGTCCGACCTCAGTGCGATCAAGGCCGCCGCGCCCGATGCCGTTGTGCGCTGTGAGGAGTGCGGCCGCATCCTGGTCCGTACTTCGGAGAGCGCGGTATGACCTATACGCCACGTCATCGTCGAGGCCGACGGTGGTTCGCGCGGAAACCCCGGGCCGGCGGCGTACGGCGCGTTGGTGCGGGATCCGGCGACCGGTGAGGTGATCGCGCAGGCCGGGGTGACGATCGGTGTCGCGACCAACAACGTCGCGGAGTACAGCGGGCTGATCGCCGGGCTCGAACTGGCCCGGGAGTACGCGCCGAACGCCTCGATCGAGGTGCGGATGGACTCCAAGCTGGTGATCGAGCAGATGGCCGGGCGCTGGAAGATCAAGCACCCGGACATGAAGCCGCTGGCGATGAAGGCGCAGTCGCTCGCGCCGTTCGGGACCGAGTGGACCTGGGTCCCGCGGGCGCAGAACTCGGCCGCCGATGCGCTGGCAAACATGGCGCTCGACGGTAAGCCGGTTCCGCTGCGGCCTACTGAGGCGGCTCCGACCAAGGCCGCTGTACCGACTGAGGCGACCGATCAGCAGAAGGCGCATGCGGGGTTGGGGTGCGGAGACCGAGCCGCCGACGCAGCTGATCTTCCTGCGGCACGGCGAGACGCCGCACACGGTGGACAAGCGGTTCTCGGGTTCCGGCGGAGACGACCCGGCGCTGAGTGAGACCGGGCGTGGCGCAGGCGCAGGCGGCCGCGCAGTACCTGTCGAAGATCGGCGGTGTCGACGCGGTGATCTCGTCGCCGATGGTGCGGACGCGGCAGACCGCCGATGCGGTGGCCGGGGCGCTCGGGCTCGACGTGGTCGTGAACGACGCGTGGGTCGAGTGCTCGTTCGGCGAGTGGGACGGGTTCACCTTCGCCGAGGTGCAGGAGAAGTGGCCCGAGCAGCTCAACGCCTGGATGGAGTCGACCTCGGTCGCGCCGCCCGGTGGCGAGTCGTTCGACGCGTGCGCGCGACGCGCCAGGTCCGCCCGCGACTCGGTGCTGGCGGCGTACCCGGGCAAGACCGTCGTCGTGGTCACGCCACGTGACGCCGATCAAGCTGATGGTCCGCGGCGTGCTGCAGGCCCCGATGACGTCGCTCTTCCGGATGGAGTTGCGCCCGGCCACCGTCACCGAAATCCACTGGTACGCCGACGGATTGGCGTCGCTGAAGAGCTTCAACATCCAGCCCGCACTAGTCTGACCCCTACAACCCAGCTACAACGGGGTAGCGGGCTGAGTGGACGGAGTGGTCGGGTGCCGTTGCAAAGGGTGCATTTCGCCGAGGAAGTTCCGGAGGTGTTCCGGGCGTCGCTGCAGACGATTCGGCGCGAGCTCGACGTGCCGGCGGAGTTCCCGGCCGAGGTGGTTGCAGGCTGCGCTGGCGGCGGCCGCGAACCCTCGGCTGCCCGAGCTGGACCGGACCGAGATCGAGTTCGTCACGATCGATCCGCCGGACTCGATGGATCTCGACCAGGCGCTGCACATCGAGCGCGACGGCGACGGCTACACCGTGCACTACGCGATCGCCGACGTCGCGGCGTTCGTGCAGCCCGGCGACCCGATCGACGTCGAGGCGCGCAAGCGCGGCGAGACGCTCTACGCGCCGGACAAGCGCACGCCGCTGCACCCGCCGGAGCTTTCCGAGGGCGCCGCGTCGTTGCTGCCCGACCAGGTGCGGCCTGCGCTGCTCTGGACGATCCAGGTCGACGCTTCTGGCGAAGGCACGGACGTCACCTGCAAGCGCGCGCTGGTGAAGTCGCGCGCGAAGCTCAACTACGCCGGCGTACAGAAGGATCTCGATGCCGGTACGGCGTCGGAGTCGCTGCAGCTGCTGCGCGAGGTCGGCAAGCTGCGCGAGCAGCGCGAACTCGAACGCGGCGGCGTCAACCTGCCGATCCCGGACCAGGAAGTTGTCACCGGCAACGGCGAGTGGACGCCTCGAGTTCCGCGCGCCGCTGCCGGTCGAGGGCTGGAACGCGCAGATCTCGCTGCTCACCGGGATGGGCGCCGCGCACCTGATGATGTACGGCGAGATCGGCATCCTGCGCACGCTGCCGGAGTCCCACGACGACCTTCGCCGCAAGCTGGAGAACACCGCGAAGGCGCTCGGGCATCCCGTGGCCCGTCGGTACGTCGTACGCGCAGTTCATCCACGGTCTCGACCCGAAGGTGCCCGCCCATGCGGCGATGCTCGCGGCGTGCACCGTGCTGTTCCGCGGCGCCGGCTACACCTCCTTCTCGGGCGGCGTACCGGAGCAGCCGGAGCACGCGGCGATGAAGTCGGAGTACGCACATGTGACCGCGCCGCTGCGCCGGCTGGTGGATCGCTGGACCGGCGAGATCTGCGTGGCGCTGTGCGCGGACCAGCCGGTGCCGGACTGGGTCCGCGAGTCGATGGACGAGATCCCGAAGATCATGGACGAGAGCGATCGCAAGGCGCACGCGTACGAGCGCGCGATCGTGTCGATGGTCGAGGCCGGGCTGGTCGCCGAGCAGGTCGGGTCGGAGTTCGACGGCGTGATCACCGACGTCGACGACCGCGAGCAGACCCGCGGCATCGTCGCGCTGTCGTCGGTCGCGATCGAGGGCCGCGTCACCGGATCTACTGCTCTGCCGCTCGGCCAGCCGGTCCGCGTCAAACTCATCCAGGCCGACATCGCCGCAGGCACTGTCGCCTTTGAACTAGTCGGCTAGGTACTTTTCGACGGCCGCGGTGGTGCGGTCGGTGTCGCCGGTGGCGAGGAGATCCAGCAGCGCTCCTCGCAACATAGCCAGTACGCCGGTACGCCGTGCTTCGCCGCGGCTGGTCGACCTCTCGCGCTTGGTCTGTGCCGAGGCGAGCAACTCGAGCCAGTCCTCGACCGTCGATCGCGCGTAGTCGGCCCACGGCCCGTCCGGAGCGACGAGCGATCGCCCGTACGCCTCCACCCAGAGCTTCAGCAGCGGGCGGCGCTCCTTGGCGGCCAGCCAGGTCCACAGCTCCCTGGCGATCACCTCGAGGCCGGGCGCCTCGTCGTACCGGTCCTCGATCTTCTTGAGGAGTTCGAGCTCGTCGCTGCGGCTGCGGGCGAGCAACGCGCGGATCAGGCCGTCCTTGCTGCCGAAGAGGAACAGCAGGACCCGGGGACTCGAGCCGATCGCGGTCGCCAGTGGTCGCAGCGACAGATCCGCCAGCCCGTGGGTGAGCGAGTACTCGTACGCACGCTCCAGTAGCTCGGTCTCCCGGGCAGAGGGGGCTGGTTTCGTCGTGGACACCCGACTAGTATCGCTCACTGAAACAGTCGTGTCAGTAGATTGGGTGGTGTTGGTGGAGATCAGGAAGCTTGGACGGCCCGGTGACCTCGGCTGGGTGCTGCAGGCGCACGCCGAGCTGTACGCCGCGGAGTACGGCTGGGGACTGGACTACGAGGGGTTGGTGGCGCGGATCGTGGCCGACTTCGCGGAGAACTTCGACCCTTCGCTCGAAGCCGCCTGGATTGCGGAGCAGGACGGCGTACGGGTCGGGTCGGTGTTCTGCGTGCGCGGACCGGATGCGGCGACGGCGAAGCTGCGGTTGCTGCTGCTGGATCCGGCGGCGCGCGGGCAGGGACTTGGTGGGCGACTGGTCGATACCTGCCTCGACTTCGCGCGGGCGGCGGGCTACAAGCGGATGGTGTTGTGGACCAACGATCCATTGGTTGCCGCGCGCAACATCTATCTGAAGCGTGGCTTCGTGCTGACCTCCGAGGAGCCGCACACACTCTTCGGCGAAGGTTTGCTCAGTCAGACGTACGAACTGGACCTAGGATCCGGTCGGTGAAGGTGTTGGCGAACTTGCCGGTCGGGTCGTGCTGAGCTCGTACGGCAGTGAACTTGTCGAAGCTTTCGCCGTGCGCCTTGGCCAGGTCGGTGCTCGTGATGCTGCGGCTGTACTTGCCGAGGTGGGGGCGGGCGCCGATCTCACGCAGGACGTCTTCGGCAGCCGCGTAGTACTGCTCGAAGGCGTGTGAGTCGTTGCAGAGCAGGTCGAGCCAGGCCGAGCGGCGATCGCGACCGGCGCCGAGCAGGGTGTGGTCGTGGCCGGCCGGGGTGAAGCGGATCTCGACGAACGTGTAGGGGAGATTGCGCGAGTACTGCGCTTCGTAGATCGCCAGGAATCGCCGGGCGGTCGCGATCGCAGTCCTCGTGCGGGATCGCGAACTCGAGCTCCTGGTGCAGGTGGTAGATCGACCGGTTGTAGGCCTTGTTGCTCTCCATCACGAGGTTGGTGCCGCGCTTGAGCCGGTGCGCGGACCGGGAGACCTTCGGCAGAATGCCCGAGCGAGCCAGCAGGCCGAGCGCAGCCAGCGCGCGATCAGCGCGTCGACGGAGATGGCGAGATACTCGCGGAGTTCGCCGAGGAGACGAGCGCTTCCGGTCGACCGGGTTCCAGGTGTTGATCTGGCAGCGCGCGGTGAACGGGATAGAGGTACAGGCTCAGGTGGGCGTTCTGCTGCAGGAGTCCTTCGAGGCGCTTTCGACGTCCGGCAGCTCGGCGAGGGCCACCTTCTGCTCGACGTTGAAGCGGTCGGCCGCCTGCACGGTCACCTCGGTGATGATGCCTATGGCACCTATTCCGCCGACGGCTGCCGCGAACAGAGTCGTCGCCGGGGAAGCATTCGTGGAGCTGACCGTTGCCGTCGACAAGTTTCAGGCTGACGATCGGTCGCTGACGAAACCCCAGTCGCGACCGGTGCCGTGCACGTCGGTCGACAGGATGCCGCCGATGCTCTGCGCATCGTGCGACGGAAGCGACGCGAAGGCCAGCCCTTCCTGGAGCAGGAGTTTGGCGATCTGCCTGATGCGGGTGCCTGCTTTGACGGTGAGCTGCTTCTTCGCGAGATCCTTGCGCACGACCCCGGCGTACCGGTCGAGGGAGACGAGCGTGTCGGTCGCCTCGATGCCGTTGTTGAAGGAGTGACCGGCGCCGAAGACGCGCAACCCGGTCGCGGACCGGACCAGCGTCGACGATCTCCTGCTCGGTGGTCGGCCGGGCGATCCGTTGTGGGCGATAGCGGAACCGATGCAGCCAGTTGCGGAAGACGCCGTCGCTGACCCGGCCCTTCCAGCCAGATGTACCGGCCGCCGGTGATCCCGTAGAGGATCACGTTCCAGGTCGTGAAGAACCCAACGGTGAAATAGCCCCGACGCTTCATTCCGGTAACCGGCCCATACCAGATAGTGCCACCTGGAGGGGCCATGTCGAAGGGCTCGGCCCGGCTCCGACGTACCTTGCGAACGCACCTGAAACGGGGTGCCGGTGAGCAGGAGAGGGAGCCATGGATCTGCCTGAGGTTGTGTCGCGCTCGGAGTGGCTGGTCGCGCGGAAGAAGTTCCTGCAGGAAGAGAAGGAGTTCACCAAGCGGCGGGACGAGCTGAACGCGAACCGCCGCCGGCTGCCGATGGTGCTGGTCGACACCGACTACGTGTTCACCGGTCCGGACGGGCCGGTGAAGCTGGTGGATGTCTTCGAGGACCGGCTGCAGTTGGTCGTCTACCACCTGATGTTCCAGCCGGACTGGGATGCGCCCTGCCCGGGGTGTTCCGGCTTCGTCGACGACATCGGCCATCTCAACGGGCTCACGGACCGGGGGACCACCTTCGCGGCGATCTCCCGCGCGCCGTACGAGAAGCTCGCCGCCTTCAAGAAGCGGATGGGCTGGACCTTCCCGTGGTACTCGTCAGCCGGTACGTCGTTCAACTACGACTACCACGTCACGCTGGACGACTCCGTGGTCCCGTTCGAGTACAACTACCGGACCAAGGCCGAGTGGGACCAGCTCCCCGACAACGAGTTCATCCAGAGCGAGCAGCCCTTCGACCTGCACGGCATGAGCTGCTTCCTCCGCACCGACGATGCCGTCCACCACACCTACTCGACGTACGGCCGCGGCACCGACTCCCTCGGCTTCTGCGGCGCCGTCATAGACCTCACCGCCCTCGGCCGCCAGGAACCCTGGGAACAACCCCCGGGCCGGACCACCGGCCTAGGCGCCGTAGCAGGCGACCCGTCCCTCACCATCCGCGAACCCGAGGAGCACTGTCACTAGGCGACGCCCGGGCGTCAGAGATCGCAACCCAGAACTGTAATCCGTTACAGCCTTGGTGGTCGACGCATTTACATTCCGGTGATGACGGCAACGATCGTTGTGCCGTTGGGGAAAGCGCCTTGTTGTACTTGGTCGAAGAGGGCGTACATCATCTTTGCTACGTAGACCCAGTCCAGCAGGAGATCGTGGCGGTCGGCGAAGTCGTCGATGAAGTGATCGAGTACGGGGGAGCGCTTGGCGTAGCCGCCGAAGTGGTAGCTGTGGTTGAGAGTCCAGCGGTCGGGTTGGAGTTGGGCGATCTCCTGCTCGAGGTACTGGGCGCCTTTGAGGACCGGGATGCCGATGGCTCGCTGGTTGCCGGTGAGACCGCTAGCGATGCCGGCCAGGGTGCCGCCGGTGCCTACTGCGCAGCAGACGATGTCGAAGGGTTGTTGGATTTCCGCGATGAGTTCTGAGCAGCCGCGGACGGCCTCGCGGTTGGTACCGCCTTCGGGCAGCAGATAGAACTCACCGAACTCCTCCCGGAGCCGGGCTTCCTGGGAGGCCTTGGCGCGGTAGCTGGTTCGGTCCAGATAGGTGAGGCGCATCCCGCGACTGACGGCATACGCAAGCGAAGGATTGAGCGGAAGATGCTCCTCCCCGCGGACCACGCCGATAGTCCGAAAGCCCCCGTAGTACCCAGCGGCCGCCGTCGCACGAAGGTGATTCGAGTAAGCCCCACCGAAGGTCAGCAGAGTGTCGTGCCCCTGATCCCGAGCCGCCGCAAGGTTGTACTTCAACTTCCGCCACTTGTTCCCCGGCAACTCCGAATGAATCAGATCATCCCGCTTGAGCAGAACGCGTACGCCGCCCAGCCGATCATCCTCAAGCTCCACCAACGGCGACGGCAACCTGAGTTCGATCGCCGGAAGGTCACCCACGGCACCAGCATCGCACGGTGACCTTCCGACGAAATCCCAAGACCGACGGTTGTCAGTCGGCGACGGACCCGGTGACGGAGATCGACGCGACCTGGAGCTGCGGGACGGTGGTCGAGCCACCGATCTGGGTGGTGCAGTTTTCTGTATCGCGGTCGGTGCCGGCAGCGACGTACTCGGCGCATCGGCCGCCGGCGCCACAGACGATGAGGGCGACTACGAGCGGAGTACTGGGCTTCTTAGGTGCTGGTGGTGGCTGGACGTTGTGCTGGTACGGCGGCTGCGGCTGTCCAGGCGTGCCTGGGTACTGCAGCGGGTGACATGGGAGGAAATGAACGGGCCGGTCGTGTAAGCCGGATTCTGTGGTCGGCGATCATCTATCTACGGTGACCGTTGCCGGGCACCTCTAGCGGCCTACCCGCGAGCTCGGGCGGGCAGCCCTCGAACGCTCGCGCAGGCGGCGGTTTCCCGTCGCCCTTCTTGGCCTTGCTCCACGTGGGGTTTACCGAGCCTCCCCAGTCACCTGGGGAGCTGGTGGTCTCTTACACCACCGTTTCACCCTCACCCGCACTCCGATGGACCACGGGGTCCATCGAAGCCGCTGGCGGTCTGTTCTCTGTGGCACTGTCCCGCGGGTTGCCCCGGGTGGGCGTTACCCACCACGCTGCCCTGTGGAGTCCGGACTTTCCTCGGCGGTCATCGGGTGACCGCGAAACCGCGGCACTACCGACGAACGACGCGATCGCCCGACCGACCCGTTCACCACTCAGGATAAGCCCTCGGCAGCCCCGCCCACGCCACGCGATGATCAGGGCGGAGCGGGCGGAGCGGGGAGACGCAGGGCCGGGACGGTGCGGCGCAGGGCCGGCGCTGCGGGGCAGTGCGATGCGGTCCGGCGCAGGGCGGGCGGTGCCGGGGCGGTTCGGCGGGCAGGGCCGTGCTATTCCGCGTTTGCGCTGGTGGCGGCGACCTCGGGCCAGCGGCCGTCTTCGGCGCGCTCGTAGAGGCGGACGTCGATGACGGCGTCGAGGTTGAGGGGGCCGTAGAGGTGCGGGAACGAGATCCCGACCGCGTCCAGGTCCTCCTCGCACAACGCGGAGACCAGCAGTTCGACGTCGATGACGAGCAGCCGCAGCGACTCGGTGACGTCGGTGTAGAAGGAGTTGGCGACCATCGCGACCTGTTCGGCATGGGACAGGTGGATGAAGGTGGCCCCGTCGTCGAGCGACTGGCCCCGGGTCGACCACCGATAGCTGCCCGCCCGCTGGGCGGCTTCCCATTGATCCGCGAACGCGATGTGAAAGACCGTCGTCATGCGCAGAAGATTATCGGCGCCGCCACCCGACCGGGCGCAGCGGCGCGAAGTACGCAAAATCAAAACGCTGAAGCCGCAAGAATTTGGCAAGGACTTCGGTTGGTTGCCCAACGAAGTCTTGACGTGACGCTCCGCAGCGGGAAAGATCCGATCTCTACCTGTGGTCCTCTCCGCCCCCAGGCCATGGGTCCGCCCTAGCGTTCAGGTGAGATCCGATGCACACCCTCCTGCGCTCGCCCCTGCCCAAAATCAGGTTCAAAAGCCTGCCCAGAATTGCTCTCAGCCTGGTTGTGGTAGCTACCTTGCTATCCACTGGCAGCCCGCCCGCCACCGCCGCGGTAGGCACCACCGCCTGGCAGAACGGCACCTTCGTCGTCGACACCCCGAACCTCGTCCGTCGCTCCGACATCGTCCTCCGGCGAGCGAACCCGGCGCCCGCCGACTCGCTCCCGCTGGGCAACGGCGCCCTCGGCGCGGCCGTCTGGTCCGCCGACGGTTTCACCGCCCAGCTCAACCGCACCGACACCTTCCCCGACCGCAAGTCGCTCGGCCAGCGTGGTGATCCCCGGCCTGTCGAGGATGACCTGCGCGGCCGACTTCACCGGCCGCCTCGACCTGTACGACGGAATGCTCCGGCAATCCGGCGGTGGGATGACCCTGACCGCCTTCGTCCGCGCCGACACCCAGCAACTCGTCGTCGACGTCACCGGCGCCGACCCGAACAGCCACCCAGACCGCCCAGGTCAAACTCTGGTCCGGCCGTGCACCGACCAGCCCGGGCCTCCGGCGCTGTTGCCGCTCTCGCCGAGACCTGGGTCGACAACAACGGCGCCGGCGCCTCCGGCCGTACCTTCGGCTCGCTCGCCGGCCTCACCGCCGGCGGTCGCAACGTCGTCGCGTCGACCCCGAACAACCTCACCGGCCAGGTCAGCCTTCCAGCCGAACGCCGACGGCTCGTTCCGGATCGTCGTCGCGGCGCCGACCTGGACCGGTGGCGACTCGATCGCCACCACCAACAGCCGTGCTGAACGGCGCGGCGACCCGCCCACAGAACGAAGTACGGGATGCGCATCTGCAGTGGTGGCACGACTACTGGCCTCACGCCGGGCCTGATCAAGATCAGTTCGGCCGACGGCGCCGGTGACTACGTCGAGAACCTGCGGACGATCTTCCTGTACTGCGAGTGCGGCCCAGAGCCGCGGCGTGCTGCCGGGATCGCAAGCCGGGCGTCGCCGACCTGTTCACGTTCTCGCAGGACAAGCGGGACTGGTACCCGTCCGGCTACTGGTTCTGGAACCTGCGGATGCAGGTGGCAGCCAACCTGTCCGCAGGTCTGCCGAGTCTCAATGATCCGATGTTCCGCCTCTACCAGGACAACCTCGACGCGATCGCTTCCTGGACCAGCGCGCACATGCCCGGCCGCCAAGGGCTGTGCGTGCCGGAGACGATGCGGTTCAACGGCAACGGGACGTACAACGGCGGCACCGGCAACTCCTCCTGCGACTCAGACCAGCTCGCCGAGCTACAACGCGCTCACCGTCACCACCGGCGCCGAGATCGGCCTCTGGATCTGGGAGCACTACCGGATGACCGACGACCAGGCGTTCCTGACGGCGCACTACCCGCTGATCAAGGGCGCCGCGCAGTTCCTGCTGTCGCACGCGACCACCGGCGCGGACGGCAAGCTGCACACCCAGTCGAACGCGCACGAGACCCAGTGGAACGTCACCGACCCGACGACCGACATCGCAGCGATGCAGGCGTTCTTCCCAGTAGCGGTCAAGGCGGCGCAGAACCTCGGCGACGACACCGCGCTGGTCAACCAGCTCAACGCGGCGATCCCGAAGCTCCAGACGCTGCCGCGCACCGACACCGCGACGCAGACGCAGCTGCTCACTCCGGCGAACGATGCCAATGGCAACACCATGATCGGCCTCTCCACCCAGCCGACCGCCGAGCGGCACAACGGCGAGAACATCGGCCTGGAAGCGGTCTGGCCGTTCAACCTGATCGGCGACAACGGCCGCGATGACCGCGCTCGGCCGGCGTACCTACACCTCGCGGAGCTACGTCAACGACACCGACTGGAGCTACGACGCCCTGCAGGCCGCGCGGCTCGGTCTGGCGTTCTGAGGTGAAGACCGCCCTTCTCGCTGCGATCCGGCAGTACCAGGTCTACCCGTCCGGGATGGCCAGCTTCACCGCGCAGCAGGCCTCGGAGCCGTACATCGAACAGCTCGGCGTCCTGGCCGCCACCGTCCCCGAAGCGACTGGCCCAGGACTACGACGGTCTGCTGCGGATCGCCCCGGCCTGGCCGGCAGACTGGACCGGCGAAGGAACTGTTGCCATCGGCCACAAGTCGAAGGTTCACGTCCAGGTCAGCAACGGTACGCCGACCACGGTCGCCATCGCGTCCGGCGCCAACCAGCAACTCGACGTCCGAAGCCCCTGGCCCGGCCAGAGTGTGACCGTGCTCGACGGACAGACCCGTGCGACGGTCGTGGCGCCGCAGACCAACGCGACCTTCACGATCCCCGCGCAGGCCGGCCGGTCCTACCTGGTGGAGAAGACCGGCTCAGCAGTGCAACCCTTCCAGGCCTTGTCCGGTACGCCGGCCACGACCGCGAAGCGGTACGACAAGGCAACCATCGGCCTGCCCAAGACGACACCCGGGACAGGAACGATCAGTCTCAAAGCGCAGGCCAACGGCAAGTACGTCACCGCGGTCACCGGTACGCCGCTGATCGCCGACGCCACCTCGATCGGTACGGCGCAGCAGTTCGAGATGGCCGACCTCGGCGGCGGCAACGTGTCGCTGCGGGCCAAGTCCAACAACCTCCTCGTCGCAGCCGACAACGCCGGCGCGGCACCCCTGCTGGCCAAGAACACCGCGGTGGGCTCGTGGGAGACCTTCCAGCTGATCCGCAACGGTGACGGCTCGGTCAGCTTCCGGGCCCAGGTCAACAACCAGCTCGTCTGTGCGGAGAACGCCGGCGCGGCTGCCCTGATCGCCAACCGAACGGCGATCGGTCCCTGGGAATCATTCGATCTGATCAACAACTGAAGGAGTCACGCCATGACCAGAAGAAGTGCACGGCGGATCTCGTTGCTGATCACCGCCGTTCTGACCGCCGCGCTGGGTCTCAGCGCACCGGCAGCACAAGCAGGTTCCACCATCCCGCCCGGCGACTACCAGCAGGTCTCGCTGGCCAGCGGGAGCAATGAACTGGGCGAAGCGATGTCGCTCGCCGTCCTCCCGAACCGGTCGGTCGTGCACACCGCGCGCGACGGTTCGGTCCGGATCACCGATGCAGCCGGTACGACGACGCTCGCCGGCCAAGCTCAACGTCTACACCCACGACGAGGAAGGACTCCAAGGCGTCGCGGTCGACCCCAACTTCGCCACGAACCGCTTCGTCTACCTCTACTTCTCACCACGACTCAGTACGCCGGACGGCGACGCGCCGACCGACGGAACCCAGGCCGACTGGGACGCCTGGAAGGGCGAACTGCACCTCTCCAGATTCATCCTCAAGACCGACAACACGCTCGACCTGGCCAGCGAGAAGATCGTGCTCCGGGTAGCGAACGATCGCGGTCAGTGCTGCCACGTCGGCGGCGATCTCGACTTCGATGCCGCAGGCAACCTCTATCTGACCACCGGCGACGACAGCAACCCGTTCCAGTCGGACAGCTACACGCCGATCGACGAGCGGACCAGCCGCAACCCGCAGTTCGACGCGCAACGCACGGCCGGCAACACCAACGACCTGCGCGGCAAGCTGCTCCGGATCCACCCGCAGACCGGACGGCACGTACACGATCCCGTCCGGCAACATGTTCGCGCCCGGCACCGCGCAGACCAGGCCCGAGATCTACGCGATGGGCTTCCGCAACCCGTTCCGGATGAGTGTCGACAAGCCGACCGGCATCGTCTACCTCGGCGACTACGGCCCGGACGCCGGCGTCACCGACCCGAACCGCGGCCCGAACGGCCAGGTCGAGTTCGACCGGATCACCGCGCCCGGCAACTACGGCTGGCCGTACTGCACCGGCACGAACACCAGCAACGAGACCTACAACGACTTCCAGTTCCCGAGCGGCCCGTCGGGTGCCAAGTTCGACTGCGCGGGCGGTCGTCACCAACAACTCGTTCCGCAACACCGGCCAGACCAAGCTGCTCGCCGCGCAACCCGCCTGGATCCGGTACGGCGGTGACGCCGGTACGCCGCCTGAGTTCGGCACCGGCGGTTCCGAGTCGCCGATGGGCGGCCCGGTCTACCGGTACGACGCCAACAACACCTTCGCCGGTCAAGTTCCCGGCCTCGCTGAACGGCCGCTACTTCGCCGGGGAGCTCGGCCGCAAGTGGATCAAGGCGATCGAGGTGACCGGCACTGGCGGCGTCGGCGACATCGGCGCGTTCCCGTGGACCGGCACGCAGGTGATGGACATGGCGTTCGGTCCGGACGGCGCGCTCTATGTGCTCGACTACGGCACCGGCGCGAACAACCAGGCGCTGTGGCGGATCGAGTACATGGGCGCGCAGAACCGCAACCCGATCGCCAAGGCGAGCGGCAACCCCGACATCGGGCGGACGGCCGCTCACCGTCGCGTTCTCGTCCGCGGGGAGCTCAGATCCCGAAGGTGGCGCGCTGACCTACCGATGGACCTTCGGCGACGGCGGAACCTCGACGCAGGCCAACCCGTCGTACACCTACAACACCGCGGGTAACTTCACGGCGACGCTGACCGTGACCGACCCGACCGGGTTGACCGGTTCGGCGAACGTGCAGATCAGTGTCGGCAACACGGCGCCAACAGTGACTCTGCAGACGCCGGCAGACGGGCAGCTGTTCTCCTTCGGCGACACGGTTCCGTTCCAGGTGACCGTCAGCGATCCGGAGGACGGCACGATCGACTGCTGCCGGGTGAAGGTGACCTACCTGCTCGGGCACGACGACCACCAGCACCAGATCACCTCGAAGAACGGCTGCAGCGGTTCAGATCGCCGTACCGGTCGATGGTGAGCACGATCCGGCGGCCAACGTGTTCGGCGTCTTCGACGCGGAGTACACCGACAACGGCGGGCTCACCTCGCACAACCTGCGCAAGCTGCAGCCGACGGCACCGCCAGGCCGAGCACTTCACGGCGCAGTCCGGGCATCCAGTTCGCCGACGCACGCCGACGGCGGAGGGCGGCCAGACCGTCGGGTACGTCGACAACGGCGACTGGATCTCCTTCAGCCGTACGCGCTGAGCAACGCGACGTCGTTCACCGGCCGGGTCTCGTCGGGCGGCCCCGGCGGCACGATCGAGGTACGGGCCGGTTCGCGCGACCGGCGCGCTGATGGCGACCGTGAACGTGGCGCCGACCGGTAGCTGGGACACCTTCACCAACGTCTCGGCCAACCTGACCAACAAGCCGGCCGGTACGACGAACGCTGTTCCTCGTGTTCAAGGGCGCCACCGGCAACGGCAACCTCTTCGACCTCGACGCGTTCACGCTTCGCCACGTCCGGATCGACCGGGACGACGACCGAGGGCGAGGCGTTCACTTCGCAGTCCGGCGTACAGGCTGGCTGCGCATGCCGGTGCGAGTGGCGGGCAGACGCTCGGCTATATCGAGAACGGTGATTGGGCCGGGTACTCGGGGTCAGCGACTGCCGGGATGCACGGTCATTCAGCGCCCGGGTCTCGTCGGGCGGGCTCGGGCGGCACCTTGACCATCCGGGCGGGGTCGGCGACGGGCACCGCTGCTCGGGTCGGTCGCCGTACCGGTGACGGGTGGCTGGGAGAACTTCCAGACGGTCTCCACCGCGCTGACCGCATCGCCACTGGGCCGCTGTTCCTGAGCTTCACCGGTGGCGCCGGAACGCTTTTCGACGTCGACACCTTCACCGTCACTCCCTGAGGAGGACAGACCATGACTACTCTCACTCGTCGTGAATCGCTGATCGCCGGTGGAGCTGCTGGCAGTTGGCGGACTGGTTGGCTGGAAACCTGTTTCGGCTTCTGCTGCCGCGCCGTACCAGGTGTTGGTGTTCAGCAAGACGGCTGGTTTCCGGCACGACTCGATTCCCGGCCGGCATCCAGGCGATCCGGGATCTGGGGGCCGCTAATGGCTTCACTGTGACCGCCACTGAGGACAGCAATGTGTTCACTGCGTCGCAGCTGGCGGCGTACAAGGCGGTTGTGTTCCTGAGTACGACCGGGGACATCCTCAATGACAGCGCAGCAGACTGCGTTCGAGTCGTACATCAACGGCGGAGGCGGGTACGTCGGAGTCCACGCTGCCGCCGACACGGAGTACGGCTGGCCGTACTACGGGCAGCTGGTCGGTGCGTGGTTCAACAGTCACCCGGCGATCCAGCAGGTGACGGCGCGGGTCGAGGACCACAACCATCCGTCGACCGCGCATCTCGGGGACGACCTGGGTGCGGACGGACGAGTTGTACAACTACTCGACCAACCCGCGGCCGAACGTGCACGTGCTGATCAACCTGGACGAGTCGACCTACAGCGGCGGCAACATGGGCGATCACCCGATCGCCTGGTACCACGCGCAAGGCTCCGGCCGCTCGTTCTACACCGGGTTCGGGCACACCATCGAGTCGTACTCCGACCACGGCGTTCCGGCAGCACCTCCTCGGCGGCATCCAGTACGCCGCCGGCGTCGGCTCGACGCCGCCGGTCACCCAGATCGAGGGCGAGGCGTTCACCTCGCAGTCCGGCGTACAGGTTGCCGGGCACGGTGGTGCCAGCGGCGGCGCAGACGCTCGGCTACATCGACAACGGCGACTGGGCCGGCTACTCGCAAGTGAGCACTGGCCGGCAAGACCACCTTCACCGCGCGAATCTCCTCAGGTGGTGCCGGCGGCACGATCCGGATCCGCTCCGGCTCCGCACCGGCCCCATCCTCGGAACAGTCGCAGTACCGGTCACTGGCGGCTGGGAAACCTTCCAAACCGTCACCACCACCCTCACCACCTCAGGCACCGGCCCCCTCTTCCTAACCTTCACCGGAGGACCAGGCTCACTCTTCGACATAGACAACTTCTCCCTGAGTTGATCCTCGGCAAACGCGCTCGTCACCCCTTTGGGCTTTGGTGACGAGCGCGTTGCCCCACCCCAACTGGCTTCTCGGTTCAGGTGCTGCGCCCACCCAACCCCGCTGTGGTGACCCACCTGCCGATCGTTCCCCGATCCCGCCTCTGGACAGTTTCGCGCGAGGTCGGCGGGCAAGCTGGGCGAGGCCGGTCACAGCGGGTGTGGGTGATGTACGTTCGCGCCATGGCGAAATACCCCAGGATCCGTGAGCAGCACATCGCCGTTTTCGGAGAGAGCGGCTCCGGGAAGACGGTGCTTGTGTCCTCGTTCTTCGGCCCGACGCAGGAGGGTTCGTACTCGAATGACCTCTGGGACCTTGTCGCAGATGACACCGGCCAGGGCAACCGGCTCTACCAGAACTACCTCGGCATGAGAGACCGCGCGAAGGCGCCGATGCCTACCCGGTTCGCGGCCACGACCTACTACTTCTCGGTGAAGCTCAAGGGCGGAGACAATGCCGCGGCGAAGAAGCGGCCTTTCGACGCCCTGCGACTCGCCTGGCACGACTACCCGGGGGAGTGGTTCGAGGAGTCGCCGAGCAGCGAGGAAGAGGCCAATCGCCGGGTCGACACGTTCCGGTCGCTGCTGCGTTCCGATGTCGCGCTCCTGCTGGTGGATGGCCAGAAGCTGCTGGACTACAAGGGCGAGGAGGAGCGGTACCTCAAGTCGCTCCTGACGAACTTCCGCCAAGGCGTCCTGCGGCTCAAGGACGACCTGCTGGGTGACGAAGGACCGCCTGGTCGAGTTCCCGCGGATCTGGATCATTGCGCTCTCCAAGGCGGATCTCTTTCCGGACTGGGACGTCTACTCCTTCCGCGACCTCGTCATCGAGAAGGCCGCCGAGCACCTCGACGACCTGCGCTCGACGCTCAAGGACCTCGTGGACACGCCTGACGCCTATCGGTGGGCGAGGACTTCATGCTGCTCTCCTCGGCCAAGTTCGAGCTCTCCTCGACTGGTCCGGAGCCGGTGGAGATCGATGTGACCCAACGGGTCGGGCTCGACCTCATCCTGCCGGTGGCCTCGATGCTTCCCCTGGAGCGCCGAGTTCAGTGGAACGAGCGGATGGAGATCCCGAGGAAGGTGCTGGACACGCTGGCGGACGGCGCCGAGACCTTGGCTGCGGTCCTGACTGGGGGAAGCGGCTGGGTGTCGACAAGCTGCGTGGCGAAGCTGCCGAAGGTCGGCCCCCTCGCGGGCAAGGCAGCGATCCCTGCCCTGGTCGCGGCCGCCAAGATGGGTGGGGCGCAACTCAGGGAGATCAATGCCCAGGCCCGGAAGCACCACGACTTCCTGACCGCGACGCTCACGCAGTTCAAGTTGGACCTGGACCAAGGCGTCAAGGACAAGCTGCTCATCAGGAGCCTCAAGTGAGCCTTGAGCGACCTGCCCGAGAGCGCTCATCTGGGCCACTCGAGGGCGCTCCTGGGGGTTCCGATTCCTCCTCGACGGAGGGCAGTCCGATCCACTGCTGGACTACGAACGCAGCTTCGCGGATCTCGAGGACGAGCCGACGACCTGGCGCCGGGTCGCCGGGAAGGTCGCGCTGCGCTTTCCCGATCCGTTGGGGCGGAAGGATGCAGCCGGTCGCGTCATCCCACACGAGTTCGTCGTCGCCGGAGACCTAGCTGACGAGATCGGGTCGATCGAAGACGGCCTGCACCGGATCTGGCCGCTCGTAGCAGATGCCTATGCCAGAGTCTGGGACGCCGACATTCCACCATCGGTTGCAGACCTCGGCTTCACTACGCAAGACAGTTCACCCGTCGATGCCCACCACGGCTCCGATGGTGATGAGCGGACCGACCCCGCCTAGTAGGGCTGGCCCTGTATCCGGCTGAGGTTTCGTGCCCACCTGACCTTTGCCGGGACGGCGGTGCCGGTTCTGGTCGGCGGCCGCGGTATCACGCAGAGGGTCGGGTGGGCACGACGCTTCAACCGCAAGGGCAGTTGGGGTGGGCCGATGCATTCTCCCCGGTGGTTATGTTCGGTGACGGCGTACGCGCTGGACGTGGATGCCTGGCTCGTTATCTCAGCAGCGAGGTGACGAGGGAGGCGGCGGTGTCTCGCAAGCGCGCGGGGTCGTTGTAGACGCGTTCTAGTACTGCGAGGCCGCGGGTCATTGCTACGACCAGTTGGGCGGCTTCTGCGGGGTTCACGGCCAGTACTGCGTTGTCGGGGCGTGTCAGAGCATGTACGACGAGCTGCTCGAGGCTGTCCAGTAACTGGCGGACGGCGGCTGCTACCAATGGCTCAGAGGCTTCGACGGCTGTGCGGGTCGATAGGCAGCCGCGGGACGGGGAGCCGGTGGTGATCGAGGTGATGCAGTAGTCGAAGAAGGTGAGGAGAGACTGCCGGCGATCGGGCCCGTCCAGTGCGGCCTCGGCGCCGGCCAGGAATTCTTGGGCGAACTGCCCGAAGACCTTGCCGAACAGCTGCTCCTTGCCGCCGTACGCGTGATACAAGGACCCGCGCTGTACTCCGGTCGCGGTGGCGAGGTCGAGCATCGAGGTGGCCCGGAAGCCTTTGTCCCAGAAGACTGCCAGCGCCTGCTCCACCACCGTCGCCTCGTCGAACTGGCGGACTCCCGCCATCAGACGACGACCGCGGCCGAGCGCTCAACCCAGTTGTGCAGCAGTTTGCCGTCCTCGCGGACCTGCCAGACCGCCGTACCGGTGAAGGCGATCTGCTCGCCGATCGCGGCGGTGTGGAGATAGCCGCGGTTGGTCCCGGTGATCCGCCACCGGGACGCGACCCGGCTGCCGTCGGCGTTGGCGAAGGTCTCGATCACCTCGAGCTTGAGGTCGGGCAGCTCGGCCAGGAACGCCGCGATCCACTGCTTGAACGCCTCCCGGCCGACGATGTCGTGGCCCGCGTTGGTGATCACGAAGTCGTCGGTAACGAAGCGGTCCACCGCCGCGGGATCGGCACTGTTCCAGACCTGCTCCCAGAACGCCTCCACGATCGCCACCGACCGGCTGCTCTGCATCGTCGCCTCCATGTTTGACACCACTGTCAAACATGAGCGTACCGCACCGGGTGCGCTGATAGGTTTTCGGGCATGGCGAGTGGTGAGCAGGCTGACGAGACCAAGTCCGCGGCGAAGGTCGTGCCGGTGGACGATCTCCGGACGACGCGGCATGAGATGACGGTTGGTGGGGAGACGCTGAGGTATACGGCGACCACCGGCCGTGTTGTGCTGCGGCAGGAGGTGCTGACCGAGGGGAAGTTCGATGGGCATCTGCCGAAGGCCGAGGTGTTTCTGACGGCGTACACGCTTGATGACGCGGACGCCTCGCAGCGGCCGGTGACGTTCGCGTTCAACGGTGGACCGGGATCGTCGAGCATCTGGTTGCATCTGGGGTTGCTCGGGCCACGCCGGGTGGTCTCCGGCGACGTCGGGGAGCTGGCGCCACCGCCGTACGGGCTGACGGACAACGAAGAAACGTTGCTGCGGCACAGCGATCTGGTCTTCATCGATCCGGTGTCGACCGGGTATTCGCGCGCGGCCGAGGGGGAGAAGCCGGGGGATTACCACGGGTTCACCCGCGACCTGGAGTCCGTCGGTGAAGTGATCCGGTTGTGGACGTCGCGCAACGGGCGATGGATGTCACCGAAGTTCCTGGCCGGCGAGTCCTACGGTACGACGCGTGCCGCCGGACTGGCCGCGCATCTGCAGGACCGGTACGGGATGTACCTGAACGGGGTCATGCTGATCTCCGCGGTGCTGGAGTTCGGGACACTCGATTTCACGCCGGGGAACGATCTGCCGTTCACCCTGTTCCTTCCGTCGTACGCCGCGGCTGCGCACTATCACGGGCTGATCCCGGATCGGGAGCTGTCGGAGGTGCTCGCCGACGCCGAGCGGTTCGCGGCCGGGCGGTATCCGAATGCGCTTGCCCAGGGCAACCGTGTTCCGGCCGACTACCGGGCCGAGGTGGTCGACGCGGCTGGCAGGGCTGACCGGACTCTCGGAGGACTACCTCGACCGGGTGAACCTGCGGATCGAGCACACCCGCTTCTTCGCCGAGCTGCTGCGCTCCAAGAGGCAGGTGGTCGGGCGGCTGGACAGCCGGTTCACCGGGTGGGAGGTGGACTACGCGCTGGAGGTCTCCAACGACGACCCGTCGATGCGGGCGATCATGGGGCCTTACACGGCGGCGCTGAACCATTACGTGCGGGCGGAACTCGAGTACGAGAACGACCTGCCGTACGAGATCATCAGCAACGAGGCCGTCCCGGGACTGGTCCTACAAGGAGTTCGAGAACAACCACGTCACGGTCGCCGACAAGCTGGCCGAGGCGATGCGGGCGAACCCGTATCTGAAGGTGCACATCGCGTCCGGTCACTACGACTGCGCAACGCCGTACTTCGCAACCGAGCACACCGTCGCCCGGCTGCAGATCCCGGCAGAACTCCGCGACAACATCGAACTCCGGTACTACCCGGCGGGTCACATGATGTACGTCAACGAGGAATCCCGCCTGCGCCAATCGCAGGACCTCGCCACCTTCGTCCAAGGAGCCTCCAACCGATGACCTTGGCCCTGTAAATGCTCCTGATCCGCCACCCTTCGCCACTGCAGCTCAGCCCGGCACCCGACGGCGTCGTACTGCGTGCGCCATCTGTCGCGGACACCGTCGAGCTAGGGCGCCTGTACTACGAGTCGTACCCACCCGGTGTCGCATGTGACACCGAGGCCGCGGCAATCGAAGACATCCGGGTGACCTTCGAAGGCGAATACGGCCCACTCTCACTCACCAAGAGCTTCCTCGCCGTAGCCGACGAGACCCTCGTAGGCGCCGTCCTCGTAGTAGACCGCGCCCCCTGGCCCAACACCCCCGACTGCCCCTTCATCATCGAACTCTTCACCGCCCCCACCGTGCGCCGCCAAGGCCTAGCAAAAACCCTGCTGACCACGTGTCTGCAACACCCAACAGCCTTCGCTTTGCAGGTCGCGACTGACAACGCCCCGGCAGTCGAGCTTTACGAGTCGCTGTCTTTCCAGCCGGGGTAGATGCGGAAGCCGGTGAAGGTGTGGTGGGGGAGGGAGGCGTAGAAGGCTTCGGCGGTGTCGGTGACCAGGTCGATGCGTTGGGCACCGGTTAGGGGCATTGCGTATTCGAGGAGGCCGCGGGCGATGCCTTTGCGGCGGTGGTTGGCGCTGACGGCCAGCTCTGCGAGGTAGGCCTGGATGTGGCCGTCGCTCATCAGGTAGGCGAAGGCGATGACCTCGTCGTCATCGCCGAGGGCAACGACTGACGTCACACCAGGAGCAGTCAGTACTGCGTGGGCTCGCTCGTGGTCGGCGGGGAAGCTCGGCCAGCCCTCGGCTTCGCAGAGCGCCACGATGCCGAGCAGGTGCGCACGCTCGTACTGCGCGAACGTCACGGCAGCGTGAGGACTTCGGCGCCGGTGTCGGTGACGACCAGGGTGTGCTCGAACTGCGCCGTCCGGGACTTGTCCTTGGTGGTCGCGGTCCAGCCGTCGTCCCACAGGTCGTAGTCGTACGAGCCCAGGGTCAGCATCGGCTCGATCGTGAACGTCATCCCGGGCTCGATCACGTCGTCGAACCGCTCGTCGTCGTAGTGCGGGATGATCAGGCCGGAGTGGAACGAGGTCGCGATGCCGTGCCCGGTGAAGTCGCGGACCACGCCGTACCCGAAGCGCTTGGCGTACGACTCGATCACGCGGCCGATGATGCTCACCTGGCGACCGGGCTTGACCGCCTTGATCGCGCGGTTCAGCGACTCCTGCGTGCGCTCGACCAGCAGCCGGCTCTCCTCGTCGACGTCGCCGACCAGGAACGTCGCGTTGGTGTCGCCGTGCACGCCGTCCAGGAACGCGGTGATGTCGACGTTGACGATGTCGCCGTCCTCGAGCGGACGGTCGTCCGGGATGCCGTGGCAGATCACCTCGTTCACCGAGGTGCACAACGACTTCGGGTAGTTGCGGTAGCCGAGCGTCGACGGATACGCGCCGCGCTCGACCAGGTACTCGTGGCCGATCGCGTCGAGTTCGTCGGTGGTGACTCCGGGCTTCGCGGCGGCACCGACAGCCTGCAACGCCTGCGCGGCGAGTTTGCTCGCGACGCGCATCTTCTCGATCAGCTCCGGCGACGTCACATACGAACCTTCGTACGGCGTGGGCGCGGGCTTGTCGACGTACTCGGGCCGGGGAATGGAAGCGGGTACCGGACGGCGAGGCGAGATGATGCCAGGAGTGAGAAGCGACATGGTGGGATCATTCTAGAGAGACGCGACAAGGCGATCGGAAGGTGGTCATCCGTAATGTCCGACGATCACAGCAACGAGTGGTACTACAACGTCGACACCGGCAAGGTGGAGCCTTACGAAGGCGCCAAGGCGTCGAAACGCCTCGGTCCTTACTCCTCGCCCGAAGAGGCGGCGCGGGCGCTGGAGATCGCCCAGGAACGCAACGAGTCCTGGGACAACGACCCGAAGTGGAACGACGACTGACGGCTCAGGTCGTCGGGACATGACTGAGGGGCGCCACCGGATCGGTGGCGCCCCTCAGATCTATGGTCAGGCCTTCTTCGCGGCAGCCTTGCGAGCAGGAGCCTTACGGGCCGTCGTCGCGCGCTTGGCGACGGTCTTGCGGGCCGGCGCCTTCTTCGCGGCCACCCGGCGAGCGGGTGCCTTCTTCGCCACGGTCTTCTTGGCCGGTGCCTTCTTCGCGGCGACCTTGCGAGCCGGTGCCTTCTTGGCGGCGACCTTCTTGGCCGGAGCCTTCTTCGCGACGGTCTTCTTCGCGGGCGCCTTCTTGGCCACGGTCTTCTTCGCCGGTGCCTTCTTCGCGGTCACCTTCTTGGCGGGTGCCTTCTTCGCGACCGTCTTCTTCGCCGCCGTCACCTTCTTCGCCGGCGCCTTTTTCGCAACGGTCTTCTTCGCGACCGTCTTCTTCGCCGGCGCCTTCTTGGCCACGGTCTTCTTGGCCGTCACCTTCTTCGCGGCGACCTTCTTGGCCGGTGCCTTCTTCGCCGCCGTCACCTTCTTCGCCGTTGTCGTCTTCTTCGCTGCGGTGACCTTGCGTGCGGTGGTCGTCTTCGCGGCGCTGGTCTTCCGGGCGACGGTCTTCTTGGCGGGAGAAGCCTTTTTGGCTGTCGCCTTCCCTGCGGCTGCCTTCTTGGCTGGCACTTCTGCCTCCTTGGTGCGCTGAGGAAAACCACGGTGGATTCCTCGTCGTCATGATGATGACAACACTTGGTGCCTACGTAAAGCACCTGAAACACTTGCACATTAAGGAGTCCCGATGGGCAATCCGGGCGAAATGAGTAAAAATCCTTGTGCAGAAGGGTTTTCACTGACGGTCGAGCATGCCGGATGCCGGGAAAGATTTGTTGGCGACACGCGCGCAAAGTTGCCGTCGAAGGTGCGAATCGGTGTACTTCGTGTGCATGTTGTCCTCGGCAACCTCTGTCGAACGAGCAGCTGAACGGAGCTTCGCAGCGCATGATCGACGACGTCGGAAGTGTGGTCGCGATGCCTTCGCGCGTGCGTCGCGTGGTGAGTATCGTGCCGTCGTTGACGGAAGCGATCGCGGCCACGCGACCCGAGTTGCTGGTCGGCGCGACGGACTGGTGCACGCATCCGGAAGACCTCGATGTGACGCGCGTACGCGGTACGAAGAACCCCGATGTCGAACTGATTCGTGAGCTCGCGCCGGACGTCGTGATCGCGAATGCCGAAGAGAATCGCGCGGCCGATCTCGACGCATTACGCGCGGCCGGAATCGCGGTCTGGGTGACCGCGCCGACCACCCTCGACGAATCACTCGGCTCGCTGCGGAGCATGTTGTCGGCAATCACCGGCGAGGTGCCGCAATGGCTCGACGACGCGCACGCGATCTGGAGTACGCCGTACTCCGGTCCGCGGCGGCGCGCGGTCGTTCCGATCTGGCGGCGGCCGTGGATGGCATTGGGACGGGACACGTTTGCCGGCGACGTACTGGCGCGGCTCGGGATCGACAACGTGCTCGCGGAATCACCGGAGCGCTATCCGAAGTTCGAGCCGGCGGGACTCCCGGAGTACGACGTCGTCGTATTGCCGGACGAGCCCTATGCGTTCTCGGTGAATGACGGACCGGAGGCGTTTGCACAACCGGCGAAATGCGTTTCTGGCCGTCATCTGACCTGGTACGGCCCGTCGCTGGTCGAGGCGCGGGCGGTGCTCACCGAACAGCTCCAGTGATCTGCGCCACGATGACTGCGCTGTCAGGTAGACGGTTAGGGTTGCCTCACCTACACTCGCCAGGTGCCGTCCATGACCGCGAAGAAGAAGTGCTGCAAGGACAAGCCGAGGTGCAAGAAGTGCCCGGTCGTCCTCAAGCGGCTGGCTGATGCCGGCTGCGCCGAGCGGCTGGACCGCGTCCACTACATGGTGGACAAGAAGGTCCCGAAGAAGGTCCTGAAGGAAGCGCGCCCGCTGACCCGCTCAGAGCAGGACGCCTTCCGCGAGTTCGATCGCGCTGACGGCTCGGCCGGAGCAACTCCGGGATGGTGACGTGCGCGGCCTGACCGGTCGCCTCCAGGTCGTCGGGGTGCCACCAGCCGTGGTCGCTGATCGTCTCCAGCTCGAGCTCCTCCTGGTTGGCGAAGCTCACCTCGACGCTCTCCACGCCGACCGCGAAGAAGGTCTGGTGCTGGATGATCGGGCAGCCGCCCCACTCGTACTCGATCGTGTTCGTCGCGACCGGTTCGCCGAGCGACTCGGCCGGCACCAGCAGCGCGACCTCTTCGCGCAGCTCCCGGCTGGCGGCCTGCGCGACCGTCTCACCGGCCTCGACGCCGCCGCCGATGGTGAACCAGTACGGCCTGGTCGGCATCAGCGGGTCCCAGCCGTGCAGCAGTAAGACCTTCCCGTCCGGGCGGACGGGAAGGACTCGGGCCGTCGTACGCCGGACGACGGTGCCGGGCGGAGGCAGGCGGGAATCGGTCACACCACAAAACGCTAAGCGAACTCGAGCCCCGCACAGACTCGCTGTACGGCGCGTCTCAACTCTTGAACCCTGGTGAGACGATCGGAGTATGACTGCACGGATCGGCCTGGGACTGGCCGCGCTCGGACGGCCCGGCTACATCAATCTCGGCCATGACCAGGACCTGCCGCCCGGCCGCGAGGTCGAGGACCTTCGCAGCAGTACGCACGAGTTGCTCGACCAGGCCTGGCAGGCCGGCGTGCGGTACTTCGACGCCGCGCGCTCCTACGGCCTTGGCGGAGGAGTTCCTGGGGGAGTGGCTGACTCCCGAGCGCCGCGGTCAACTGACCATCGGGTCGAAGTGGGGCTACACGTACGTCGCCGACTGGCGCGACGACGCAACGACGCACGAGGTGAAGGACCACTCGCTCGCGACCTTCGAGCGCCAATGGCCGGAGACCCTGAAAGCTCTTGGTGGACGCGCCGGACTTCTACCTGGTGCACAGCCTCACGTCGGACAGCCCCGCGTTGGCGCGACACGAAGCTGCTCGACCGGCTCGGCGAGCTCGCCGCAGACGGCGTACGGGTTGGTCTCTCGACGAGCGGCCCGCACCAAGCAGAGACCTTGCGCGAGGCACTGAAGCTCGGCGGCCCGTTCTCTGCGGTCCAGTCGACCTGGAACGTCCTGGAGCCTTCAGTCGGCCCGGCGCTCGCCGAAGCGCACGAGGCCGGGCTGGTTCGTCGTCGTCAAGGAAGCCGTCGCCAACGGGCGCCTGACCGCCAAGGCCGAGGACACCCCCTTCAACGCCTTCGCCGCCAAGCACGGCGTCGCGCCGGACTCCCTCGCCATCAGCGCAGCAGTCGCCCAGCCTTGGGCCGACATCGTCCTCAGCGGCGCCACCACCGCCGAGCAGCTGGAGAGCAACCTCACCAACGTCACCGCCGGCCCGCTGACCGAGTTCGCGCAGACGCCCTCGGAGTACTGGTCGGAGCGTTCGGCTCTTCCCTGGATCTAGAATCGCTCTTCTTGGATCTAGAAGGTGTGGTCCTCGGTCGGGAAGGCGCCGTTGGCTACTTCGGCGGCGTAGGTGGTGGCGGCTGTGGTGAGGATCGTGCGGAGGTCGGCGTACTGCTTGACGAAGCGGGGCATCGGGCCGGAGCGAAGGCCGGCCATGTCCTGCCAGACGAGCACCTGCGCGTCGGTGTCGCGGCCGGCACCGATGCCGATCGTCGGGACCGGGATCCGCTTGGTGATCTCGCGCGGCGACGTCACCGGGAACCATCTCCAGTACGACGGAGAAGGCGCCCGCCTCGGCGAGTGCGACCGCGTCGTCGATCAGCCCGGCCGCCTGGTCGCCACGTCCTTGGACGCGGTAGCCGCCGATGCTGTGCTCGCTCTGCGGGGTGAAGCCGATGTGCGCCATCACCGGGATACCGGCCTGCGTCAGCTTCTCCACCGCCGGTACGACGGTGCGCCCGCCTTCGAGCTTCACCGCGTGCACACCCGCTTCCTTCATGAAGCGGACGGCCGTGTGGAACGCCTGCTCCGGTGAGCCCTGGTACGACCCGAACGGAAGGTCGGCCACCACCAACGCGCGCTGCACGGCATTCGCGACCGCACGGGCCAGCGGGATCAGCTCGTCGACGGTGACGCGCAGCGTGGTGTCGTAGCCGTAGACGTTGTTCGCGGCGGAGTCGCCGACCAGCAGCACCGGGATGCCGGACTCGTCGAAGATCTCGGCGGTGTACTGGTCGTACGCCGTGAGCATGGCCCACTTCTCGCCACGGTTCTTCATGTCCCGCAGGTGGTGGATCCGGTACCGGCGAGGACGGTTGCCCGGCTCGCTCGGCGTGCTCGGTACGGAGGGCGACGTCGTAGTACCGGCTGTTTCGCCTGGTGCTGCGCTTGCCGTCGGCTGGGCGCGGCGCGCGCCTCGGTGTGCGGCGACGGGCTCGGCCTGGACCTGGCTCGGTGCGTCCTGCTGGACGTCGGCGCGACGTCGCGCACCGACCGGCCGGCTACCGCTCGGCTGTGCTTGTGCTTGTCCTGCAGGTGCGGCCGGGGTCGGGGCCGGCTGGCTCGGCTGCGGCGATGCCGGGGTGCGCGTCGCAGGAGCAGCTGCCGAGCTGATCGGTGCGTTGTTCTCGTACTCCGCTGACGGGTCCGACGGGTAGCCGTTGGAAGCGTTCGGTGTCTGGCCGGTGCTCGGTGCCTGTCCACTCCAGCCGGTCGGCGAACTCGCTGCGGCCGCGGGTGCACTGGGAGCTGCAGGCCGGTTCGCAGCGGGGGCAGGTGGGTTCTGCGTAAGCCCGTTGGAGGGCGCGCTGATCTGCGGCTGTGCAGGGGGAGTGGCCTGCGGCGGCGTCGGTGTGGGCGAATGCGGCTGGTTCCAGCCGTTGCTGCTGGGGTTGTGCCCGTTGCTCGACTGCGGTTGCTGCGGCGGCCTCGGCGCGTTGTTACCCGGGCCGTTGGGACCAAGCCCGTTGGAGCTGGCAGGTCTCGGCGCCGGTGGCACTGCGGGCTGCGGCGGGTGACCGCTCGTCCCGTTGCGGCTCGGCGCGAACGGGTTCTGCCCCGGCGGCACGGACGGCGGTGCCTGCGGAGGTGCGGGCGGCTGCTGCTGTTGCGGCCGGAAAGAGGTGGGGTCCGGGTACTGCGTCCGCGGGGCGAACGGCGATTCGTCGTACCGGTCGGAACTCGGTTCGCTGCGATAGGAGTCGCCGTACGAGCCGGACTCCTGGTGCTGCTGCTCGCCGTACTGCTGTTGCCCCTGGCCCTGGTAGCCGCGGTCCGGCGCAGCGGCCGGCGGAGGACCGGGCAGGAAGGGCGGCTTCGGTACGTACGGTTGCTGCGGCACCGGGCCGCGCTCGTACGACCGGGGGGCGTTCGGCAGCGACGGTGCCGGGTCGAGCCCGTCCAGCGCGGTCGACCGATCGCGCCAGCCGTCGCCGGATCGTTCCGGCTCGGTGTACCCGTACTCCGAGCGGTGCTGCTCCTCGGTTGTCCGGTTCTTCGGTCCGGTCCCGTACGGCGCCGGCAGCTCGTCGTCGGCGTCGCCGTTGGTACCGGCCGACATGAAGTTGTCAACCATGGGCTCATCGTCCCACCGTTGCGGTCCGTGAGCGCCACCGGGTGACGGATCCCTCACCTCGGCACGGGGGTCGTCGGCACCGTCCTCCGGCAGGCTGAAACTGCCCGTCTGCGGGAACGAGTCGTCGGGGTAGGGGCGGTTACGCCACGATCCACTCAGCTCTCCGTCGCCTTCCTGGTAGGTCTGGGTGCTCAGTCCTCGGCGGCTTTCCTGGCGTCTTCACGCCAGGCGTTCGTGATCGGCAGCCGCCGGTCCCGCCCGAACGCCTTGTGGGTGATCTTCGGACCCGGAGGATACTGCCGTCGCTTGTACTCCGCTTTGTCGACCAGTTGGATCACCTTACTGACTACTTCCGGATCGAACCCGGAAGCGACCAGCTCGGCGCTGCCGCGGTCCTGCTCGACGTAGTCGTCGAGGATGTCGTCCAGCAGCTCGTACGGCGGCAGCGAGTCGGTGTCGACCTGGCCCGGCCGGAGCTCGGCCGAGGGCGGTTTCGCGATCGAGTTCTCCGGGATCGGCGGCTGCTTGCCGCGCTCCTTGGCGTCGGCGTTGCGCCATTTCGCGAGCCGCCAGACGACCGTCTTCGGCACGTCCTTCAGCGGCGCGTAACCGCCGACCGCGTCGCCGTAGATGGTCGAGTAGCCGACCGAGAGCTCCGATTTGTTGCCGCAGGCAAGTACCAGGTGGCCGTCGGCGTTCGAGAGTCCCATCCAGATGACGGCCCGGACCCGCGCCTGCAGGTTCTCCTCGGCCAGCCCGGTCAGCCCGAGCGTGTCCAGGAACGGCTGCACCATCGGCTGGATCGGTACGACGCGGTAGTTCAGCCCGGTCCGCGCGGCGAGCTCGGCCGCGTCGTCGCGCGAGTGCTCACTGGAGTAGACGCTCGGGTTGGAGATGCCGAAGACGTGCTCGGAGCCGATCGCATCGCACGCGATCGCGGCGACCAGCGACGAGTCGATCCCGCCGGAGAGCCCGAGCAGCACCGACTTGAAGCCGTTCTTCCGGACGTAGTCGCGCAGCCCGAGCACGATCGCGCCGTACATCTCGGCCTCGTCCGACAACCGCGGCGCCTGCGCGACGGCGATCGGTTCGTACTGCGGCAGCGGGTCCTCGTGCAGCACGGTGTGCACGATCCGGATGCCTTCGTGCTCGCCTTCCGGCGTACCGGTCGGGGCCGGCAGGTCGAGGTCGACGACCATGCTGCCCTGCTCGAACTGCGGTGCCCGCGCGAACACCTTGCCCGTCGGCATCGGCGATCAGCGAGTCGCCGTCGAACACCAGCTCGTCCTGCCCGCCGACCAGGTTCACGTAGGCCAGCGCGCAGCCGGCCTCGCGGGCTCGCCGGGTGACCAGCTCACCGCGGACGTCGTCCTTGTTGGCCTCGTACGGCGAACTGTTCACCACGAGGAGCAGTCCGGCACCTGCTGCCCGGGTCGCCGCGACCGGGCCGCCGTCCTGCCAGAGGTCCTCGCAGATCACCAGGGCGACGTCGACGCCATGGATGCGGATGACCTGCAGGGTGTCGCCGGGGACGAAGTGGCGGAACTCGTCGAAGACGCCGTAGTTCGGCAGGTGGTGCTTGACCGCGGAGGTGACGACCTTGCCGCGATGGATCACCGCCGCCGAGTTGGTCGGCGAACCCTTCGGCCGGCCGAGCCGGTCGATGCCCATCGCCGTACCGGTGGCGCGGTCCAGGTAGCCGACCACGACGACGGCCTCGCCGAGACCCTCGGTCGCCAGCCGTTCGGCGAGGGTGTGGATCTTGGCCTGCGACGCCTCGACGAAGGAGCCACGCAGGGCGAGGTCCTCGACGGGGTACCCGGTCAGCGCCAGCTCGGGGAACGCGACGACGTGCGCACCCCGTTCGACGGCGTTCCGCGTCCAGGTCAGGACTTTCTCGATGTTCCCGTCGACGTCACCCACGGTGACATTGAGCTGAGCAAGAGCAACCCGAAGCTGAGGCACCCCCGCACCTTACTGCCTGGCGTCCCAGGACGCCTCCGCAGCCCGGCCAGTAGTTGCTTCAGGCAACTGGTTTGTAAAGTTGGCGCAAGACTGTGTTCTTAACGAAAGCAGGCATTCCCGGAGCGGTTTCGGCGGGCGTAGGTTCCAGACACGCCCCCGAAGGATGCGATGGGATTCACCATGGTCCGCCGTAGACCTGTCACCACCCACGTGCACGGACCGGCTGCCCGGATCGGCTGGTTCCTGCTCTACCTGGAAGCACTCCTGGTCCCGCTCGTGCTCACCGTGTTCTCCCTGCGCCCGCTGGACCTCGGGGCCGGCGAGGCCGTCGCGCTGAGCCTCGGCCTGGTCGCCTTCTCGGCGTTGGTGGTGGCGGTGATCCTGCCGGCCAGGGTGTCGCCGTTGATCGCGGCGTTCGGGATCGAGACGATCCTGAAGATCCATCGGTCCATCGCGAAGGCGGCGGTGGTCCTGGTGGTGTTGCACCTGGTCGCGGTGCTGATCGAGGATCCGCGGGGTTTCGCTATTTTCGATCTGGCCCACACGACCTGGGCGGCGCGGGCGGCGACGCTGTCCACACTGGCACTGGTTCTGATGGTGGTGCTGGCGGTGACCCGGTCGCGTCGGCAGCCGCGGTACGAGGGCTGGCGGATGGTGCACAACCTGCTGGCCGGGGTCGTGCTGGTGACGGCGTGGTTGCACGTGTGGTGGCTGCGGCACCTGATGACGAAGCCGCTGCTGGCGGTGTGGTTCTTCGCGACCGGGCTTCTGGTGCTGGCGCTCGGCGTACGGCGGTGGCTGTGGTTGCCGTTGCGGGCGCGGCGGCGGTCCTATCTGCTGGAAGAGGTACGGAGTGAGCCTGGTGACGGGGTCACCTTGACGATCCGGGCCGATGGGCATCCCGGGGTGCGGTTTGCGGCCGGCCAGTTCGCGTGGCTGAAGTTCGGGTCGACCGCGTTCGTGTTCGAGGAGCATCCGTTCAGCATTTCCTCGAACGCCGACCAGCCGCGGGTCAAGCAGTTCACGATCAAGGCGCTCGGTGATTTCACCGAGTTGCTGAGTGGGTTGCGGCCGGGGCGGCGGGTGTTCCTGGACGGGCCGTACGGCGGGTTCACGATCGAGGGCCGGGACGGGTCGTCGGGGTTCATGATGATCGCGGCCGGGGTCGGGATCACGCCGTTGCTGAGCATGCTGCGGACCTTGGCGGATCGCCGCGACCGACGGCGGCACTGGCTGATCGTCGCGGCCCGGACGGTGGAGGAGCTGATGCTGCGGCCGGAGATCGAGGAGGTCCGCAAGCGGCTCAACCTCAAGGTCATCGAAGTGATCAGCAAGCCGGGGCCGGAGTGGGGCGGCGAGGCGGGCCGGATCAGTGGCGAGGTGCTTGCCCGCTACCTGCCCCGCAATCCGGGCCGGCTCAACTACTTCCTCTGTGGCCCGGCGCCGATGGTGCACGCCGTCAGTCACGAACTCGCGGCCCACGGCATCCCGCTCCGCCGAATCCACACCGAACGCTTCGGCGCCGTCTGACCTATGGCACTATGTCGCGGCGGCTGGGGGTCGCTGGACCGGTCCGTAGGGGAGGAAGCAGAGCGTGGTGTTCTTCGTGGCTCGCCGTTTGGTGAGCGCTGTCAGCGTCGTCCTGGTCACCATGGTCGCGACCTTCGCGCTGTTCTTCATCGCCCCGACCGATCCGGCCGGCGCGATCTGCGGTGAGCGCAACTGCACCCAGCAGCGGTACGACGAGATCAAGCGGAACCTGCACCTGGACCAGCCGAAGGTGCAGCAGTTCGCGGAGTACGTCTCCGGGATCTTCGTCGGCCGCGACTTCGTGACGTCGGGCTTCAAGCAGCACTGCCCGGCACCGTGCCTCGGCTTCTCCTTCAAGAACGACCGTCCCGTGTACGAGATGCTCTCGAGCAGGCTCCCCGTCACGGTGTCGCTAGTGGCCGGGTACGGCGTACTGGTGCTCACCATCGGCGTCTCGGTCGGCTCGATGGCGGCGAAACGCCGGGGCACCGCGAGCGACCGGTTCCTGATGAGCGGGACGCTGGTGGTCAGCTCGGTGCCGTACTACATCGTCGGCCTGCTGGTCGCCCTGTACCTGACGATCGTCTACCCGATCCTGCCGCGCGGCGGCTGGACACCACCTTCGGAGAACCTCGCCAAGTGGTTCGGCGGACTGGTCACGCCCTGGCTCGTCCTCGGCGTCTACAGCTGCACCGACTACGCCCGCTACTCCCGCGGCTCGATGGTCGAGACCCTGAGCGAAGACTTCATCCGTACTGCGCGCGCCAAGGGACTCTCCGACCGCAAGGTCACCTACAAACACGCCCTCCGAGCCGGCCTGATCCCGGTCATCACCATCTTCGGCCTCGACATCGCCGGCAGCCTCTCAGGCGCCATCTTCACCGAAAAGATCTTCGACCTCCCCGGCCTCGGCAACCTCGTCCTCGACAGCGTCGCGAACTACGACCTCCCCGTCATCATGGGCACCGTCCTCCTCGCCTCAGTCATCCTCGTCGCCGCAAACCTCATCGTCGACCTCGCCTACAGCCTCATCGACCCGCGCGTGCGCCTTTCCTAGTCTGCGCCACGAGGATCTCGGCGAACGTCTCCCAGCCGATCGAGTTGTAGAGCTGCCGCCCCTCAACCGACGCCGCCAGCAGACCTCTCGTTGCGCCTACCTTCTGCGCTTCTTCAGCCAGCCTCGACATCACCGCCCGCCCCAGCCCTCTCCGCCGATGCTCGGGCTCGGTCCACACCATGTCCACCACCACGTCGTTGCCCACAACAACCATCTGCCCCCGGGCGGCAAGCTCGTCGTTCTCTCGAACCAGCACCGCACCACCTCGCCGCGCTGCACCACCTCAACCCCGTACTGCGCGGGCGCCCGAAGTACCGGCTGCCTTGCAAGCTCCACCGACATCAACCACTCGGTCCGCCGATACTCCAACCCGGCCGCCTGAATCCGCGGCAACACCTCGTCCGGTCGCGGCGTCACCACACTCACCCAGGACACCCCTGGCGGATGCTCATCGCCGGCGGCCAGCTGCGCCGCCTGTTCGAGCTCTGCCTCGTCGGCCACGTAGGCGACCTCCGCTCCGGGTCCCCAACCCGCAGCACCACCACGCCGCCGACCTCGACGCCCTCCGTCCACCCGCGGCTGACCGACCTCCCCGCCACCCACGTGCGCACCACCTCTCCCAGCACGTTCCCTCTGACGCCGGGCGCATCTGGTTGGTTGGAAGTCCCGGTGTCCCCAGCCAGGCAGTATTTCGCAGCCCACCCCCGCCGCCCGTCCACTCGAGCGCGCCCGGCGGCCCTATCGGCAGCCGACCCCAAACCACTGCCTGGCTGGAGATCCACCCCGCGCCAACGTCCTGCCGCTGTCACCACGGCCGAGTTGAGCGTGCCCCTCGCCCCACGCCCTGTCGACCGGGACGCCCCCGGGAGTCCGGGGAATCCTGCTGCCCCTTTCAGGTAGGTACCGCTCCCCAAACCGAACGAGCCCCCCGATCCGAGTCACGCCCCAGCCGCCCCCGGTGAGGGTGGTGCGGGATCAGAGTGGAGCGGGTGTTCGGCGTACGGGTGATACCTTCGTCAGCGGGCTGGGTACTTTGGCTGATGTCTGGCGGAGGGGCTTTGTCGGTTGACTGTGAGGGTGACTACTACGGGTGGGCCGACTGAGGTGCGGGCGTTGGCGCCGGATTTGGCGCGGGGGTTCATGTTGCTGTTCATTGCGCTGGCGAACTCGCATTACTTCATTCAGGGTGCGGTGATTCGCGGTGGTTTCCCAACCGACGGGTCGCAGTTGGATCGCCTGGTGGCCGGTGGGATTTCCACGTTCGTGGATGGGCGGGCGTTTCCGATGTTCGGGGTGTTGTTCGGGTACGGCGTGGCGCGGATCGCCGCTCGGCAGAGCGAGCAAGGGGTCTCCCGGCGATCGGTCAGGTGGTTGCTTTGGCGGCGCAGTCTCGTCCTGGTGGTGCTGGGGTTCATCGACGCGATGTTGTTCTACATCGGCGACATCCTTGGCGCGTACGGCGTACTGCTGTTCATCGGCGTCTGGGTACTCCGCTGGAAGGACCGCTGGATCCTCCTCACCGCACTCTTCCTGTTCCTGCTCACCGCGCTGCCGAGCGACGGTTCGATGGCAGTCAGCGCAGACCCGCCTGACATCTCGATGCTGCCGCCAAACCTCCTCGAGGGTCTGCAAGCAAGAATCCCGGTCCAGCCAGTCATCGCCCTGCTGGGCCCGATCGGTTTCGCCTGCCCGTTCCTCATCGGTATCTGGGCCGGCCGCCGCCGCGTCCTCGAACGCCCCGAGCAGTACAAGCGCCTCCTCCAGACGACAGCAGCGATAGGCATCACCGCCGCCGTCGCAGGTGCCCTCCCGGTCTCCCTCTGGATCGCCGGCTTCACCAGCCAACCGCAGGCAGACCTCTTCGGCACCTTGCACGACGCCACTGGGACGCTCGGCGGATTCGGGTACGCCGCACTCATCGCCCTGATCGCGATCAAACTCAAGGACCACCCCGGCCGGATCACCAACGCGATCGCCGCAACAGGCCAACGCTCGCTCACCTGCTACCTGACCCAGTCCCTCGTCTGGACAGTTGCCTTCACCCCCTATTTGGCAGGTCTCGCAGACAACCTCTCCATCACAGCGACAGCCCTCCTCGCCACAGCGACCTGGCTGCTAACCGTCTTCATGGCCGACCGGATGCGCCAAGCCAACTACCGAGGCCCCTTCGAAACCCTCATCCGCCGCATCACCTACAACAAGCCGGTCAAGACTCACTTGACGGCGGAGGAGTCGACCTCGACGGTGTAGCTGGTGACCTTGGTGAGTGAGCCCTCGGTGAACTCGAAGATGTCGCAGCTGGACACGAAGGTGCTCTTCCACTGCTTGTCGACGTACCGGGCGATCGCGTCGATCGCGACGACCTCGGGGCCGGCGGCGGTTTTGAAGCGGAGGAACTGGGTCGTCGTCCGGGCCAGTTCCGTCAGCGAGCCTTCGCAGGCCGACACCACCTGGTCGCGGCCTTCGAGCCGGGCCACGCCGACCAGCACCCATTGGATGTCCGGGTGGAAGAAGTCGTACACCTCCCGGAACCGGTGCGTCGAGAAGGCCTCCGCGACCTGCTGGATCGTCGCCATCAACTGTCCCTTCCGGTAAACGTCGGCCCGATATTCTCACCACTCGGTGCCCGGATCGTGACACCGGGCCGACCAGCACCGGCGATGGGAGTGATACCGGGTTGGTGTGTAATGACCGGCGTGAAGGTTAGCGGTGAGCGTACGGGGGACGTACGGCTGGGCACGACCGGCAAGCTGGTCCGGGTCCTGGTCGCGCTGGCCGGGATCGGTCTGCTGATCAACGGTTCGGTGCGGGCCAGTGACGACGCCTGGCCGTTCGGGCCGATGTCGCAGTACGCCGGCAGCGTGGCCGACGACGCGTCGATCACCTACACCCGGATCAGCGCGCAGACCGATGCCGGTACGACGGTCGACGTACCGCTGAACATCGAGGGCGCCGGTGTCGCCCGGGCCGAGATCGAGGCGCGGACCGGCGAGATCGTCGCGGATCCCTCGAAGCTGCAGGCGGTCGCGGACGGCTGGGCGAAGAAGCACCCCGGCAAACCGAAGTACGTGAAGCTCGAGCTGATCCGCGACACCACCACGCTGGTCAAGGGACGCGTCGAGGGACCGCCGGCTTCCGAAGTACTGGCGACCTGGCAGGTGCGCCGATGAAGACCGTAGCGAACTGGTTCACGGCGCCGATCGCGCTCGCCCGGATCGCCTGGCTGCGGACGATCCTGTATCTGTTCGTCATCCTCGACATGCACGCGTTCGTCCGCGACACGCGGCTCAAGGGCGAGCACCCCGACCTGTACCAACCGCTCTTCCTGGAACGCCTCTTCCACCTGCCGACGCCGTCGGTCGCCAACACCACGGCCCTGTACTACGTATTGATCGTCGCCTGCCTGATCGGAGCCACGAACCGGTTCCCCCGGATCGCCGGCTGGGTGGTCGCACCGGCCTTCACCTGGTGGGTGCTGATCGGGATGAGCGACGGCAAGGTCGACCACGACCACCTCGCTCTCGTGGTCGCGCTCTGGGTGCTGCCGACCGTCGCGCCCAACCGATCGCCGGGCAACCCGTACGCGGACCAGACCAGGTCCGAGGCGGCGGGATGGGCGATCCGGTGTGTGCAGATCTCGGTGATCTGCACGTACTTCCTCTCGTCGATCGCCAAGCTCCGCGGGCGCCGGCTGGACGCTGGCCTGGCCGAACAGCGCGATCCTGACCTGGGCGATCGTGCGGCGGCCGCATCCGGTCGGGGAGTGGCTGCTGCATCACCCGTGGATGCTGCACGTGATGCAGTGGGTGGGGATCATCGGCGAGTTCCTGTCGCCCGCGATCCTCTGGCTGAAGGGGCGCTGGCAGCTGCTCGGGGCGCTGTTCTTCCTCGGGTTCCACGCCGCGAACACGGCGATCCTGCTGATCCACTTCCTGCCGACCGTGGTCTGCTGGCTCGCGTTCGCCCCGCTGGAGCGGATCGTGCCCTGGTGGCGGAAGCGGCGGGCCGTAGTACCGGCTGGTGGTGACGCAGCCTCAGCTGGCGACGCCGGAGAGGCCGAAGACGAGGCCGAAGATCGCGGGCAGGCCAAGGAGCAGGCCGGCGCGTAGCCGGAACCGGCGGCCGCCCGGGCCCGGCGTACGGACGACGCGGGACAGCACCGCACCGGCGTACCCGAAGATCAGCGCCGCGAGCAGGATCTGCATGGTCGGCAGCGCCCGGTTCTCGTGGGTCAGGCCGAGCGTGACGAGGCCGGGGCAGCAGAACGCGAACATGCCGAAGCCGAGCTCCGGGATCGGCAGCCAGCGCCGGCCGAGGACGTCGAGTTCGGCCGGGCGGCGCGCCTGGACGGAGCGGACGAACCGCGCGGTGCTGAGCAGCAGGTCACTGGCGCAGAGCACGGCGGCGACGATCAGGGCGGCGTGGAAGATCGTCTGCACGAGAGCAACTTAGGCCCTCCGGGTCGCGGTCCGGTGACGATCCCGGCATGTCTCGGTCACGACCGCCGGCCGGAGGGTGAATTCTGGGGGTCGGAACGGGGCTCAGCGCTCCGGCGGAGCCCCCTGGCGTAGGTCTGCGGCGGAGCCTCGGGCAGGGGCGGGGTCTCGCGGCCGAGGTGGGCGCTGCGGCCTGGGGGAGGGCGCAGGCTGGCGTGCCGCCGGGCATCCGGTTGCGGTTGTTCGCGATCAGCCGGTAGACGCCCGCCGCGACCCAGCGGACCGGGGGCAGCGTGATCAGCGTGCCTAGTGCCTTGAAAACCCCGCCGGAGTCGATCAGCCAGCGCGCGAACGCCTGCGCCCCGCCGTGGATCCGCCCATCGGCCGCCACCCAGAGCACCTCGTACTGCGCCCGCTCCGCGGTGGTCCCGTACGCCGTGAGGTCGGTGAACTGCCACGGCTCCACCGGTGCCCGCGAGGCAAGTTTGCGCTCCAGCCACCGGGCGCTCGTAGTACAGAATGCGCAGTCGCCGTCGAAGATCAGGATCGGTGCAGTGGACACAGCTTCACCGTACGCCGGGGTCGCGTGCGCGCGTTGTCCGCTCCAGCACGTAACGTCTGCTTAACAAGGGCGGGGCAGACTGTGTGAGGCTCCGAAAACAAGTGCTCGAACTGTAGAGAGGTGGACTCGCCGATGGACAAGCAGCAGGAGTTCGTGCTGCGCGCGCTCGAGGAGCGCGACGTACGGTTCGTCCGGCTCTGGTTCACCGATGTGCTCGGGTTCCTCAAATCGGTGGCGGTGGCGCCGGCCGAGCTGGAGGGCGCGTTCGCCGAGGGGATCGGGTTCGACGGCTCGGCGATCGAGGGATTCGCCCGGGTGACCGAGGCGGACATGCTGGCGAAGCCGGATCCGTCGACGTTCCAGATCCTGCCGTGGCGCGGCGAGACGATGGGGACCGCGCGGATGTTCTGCGACATCAACATGCCGGACGGGTCCGCGTCGTTCGCCGACCCGCGGCACGTGCTGAAGCGGACGCTGTCGAAGGCGGCCGATCTCGGGTTCACCTTCTACACGCATCCGGAGATCGAGTTCTACCTGTTCAAGTCGCTGACGGGCGCGCCGGGGACGTATCCGGAGCCGGTCGACTCGTCCGGGTACTTCGACCACACGCCGCAGGGGATCGGCAACGACTTCCGCCGCGAGGCGATCACGATGCTGGAGTCGATGGGCATCTCGGTCGAGTTCAGCCACCACGAGGGCGGGCCGGGTCAGCAGGAGATCGACCTGCGGTACGCCGACGCGCTGTCGACGGCGGACAACATCATGACCTTCCGGGTGGTGGTGAAGGAGGTCGCGCTGTCGCAGGGCATCTACGCGTCCTTCATGCCGAAGCCGCTGTCGGACCAGCCTGGTTCCGGGATGCACACGCATATGTCGCTTTTTGAGGGCGATCGGAATGCGTTCTTCGAGGGTGGTGCGCAGTACCAGCTGTCGAAGACCGGGCGCGCGTTCATCGCCGGGTTGCTGCATCACGCGGGTGAGATCACTGCTGTGACCAACCAGTGGGTGAACTCGTACAAGCGGCTGGCGGTTGGTGACGAGGCGCCTTCGTTCATCTCCTGGGGGCACAACAACCGGTCCGCGCTGGTGCGGGTGCCGATGTACAAGCCGCACAAGGGGCAGTCTTCGCGGGTGGAGTTCCGGTCGCTGGATTCCGCTGCGAACCCCTATTTGGCCTTTGCGCTGATGCTGGCGGCTGGGCTGAAGGGGATCGAGGAGGGGTACGAGCTGCCTCGCGAGGCGGAGGACGACGTCTGGTCGCTGACGCCGCGTGAGCGGAAGGCGCTCGGGATCAAGCCGCTGCCGAGCAGCCTGGCCGAGGCGATCCAGGCGATGGAGGAGAGCGAGCTGGTCGCCGAGACGCTCGGCGAGCACGTCTTCGACTTCTTCCTCCGGAACAAGCGCGCCGAGTGGCAGGACTACCGCCGCCAGGTCACCCCCTTCGAACTCAACAAACTCCTGCCAGTGCTCTGACCGTTCGAGCTGGCAGCTGCCCGTGCTCTGATCCGTCCGAACTGAACAACAAGCTGCCGTCGGTCCTTTGATCCGTCCGGTCGATACCCTGCGTGCGGGGTTTCGAATGGCGTGATCAGAGGAGTCGACGATGGCAAGATCGCTGCCCACACAGGACGAGGTGCTCGGGTACTTCGACACGCTCTCGAACTGGGGGCGCTGGGGCGACGACGACGAGCTCGGCACGCTGAACCACATCACCGACGACGTCCGGCTGGCGGCGGCCCGCGCCGTACGCCATGGCCGGAGCGTGTCGTGCGGCTGGGAGATCGCCGTACCGGAGGAGATGGAGCGGTCGACGACGGCGTGCCCGTGCGCCGCCGACATGCCGGGCGCCGAGCACATGCCGGAGGCCTTCCACAACGACCGCCGCTGGGGTTTCTCCAACGAGCGGCTCGGCATCTTCTTCCACGGCAACACGATCACCCACCTCGACTCGCCCTGCCATCTCTTCTGGGACGGCAAGATGTACAACGGCCGGTCGCACTCGCTGGTCGACGCCGCGACGGGATCAGCCTGGGCAGCCGTCACAGCGGCGGCGAACGGGATCGTCACCCGAGGTGTTCTGCTGGACGTCGCAGCGGTTCGCGACGTGCCCTGGCTGGAACCGGGCGACGGCGTCTTCCCCGAGGACCTAGAGGAAGCCGAGCGCCGCCAGGGTGTCCAGGTGCGATCCGGCGACGCAGTACTCCTCCGAACCGGTTACGGCCGCGCCCGCCACGAGTCCGGCCCGTCCGGCGGCATCACCCAAGCCGGCTGGCACGCCTCCTGCCTCCCCTGGCTGCAGGAACGCGAAGTCGCCCTGATCGGCGCCGACACCCCTCAAGACGTCCAGCCCTCCGGCTACGCCAACATCCTGATGCCGGTCCACGCCGTAAGCCTCGTAGCCATGGGCCTCTGGCTCCTAGACAACTGCGACCTAGAAGCCTGCGCCACCACAGCCACCGAGCTGAACCAGTGGGACTTCCACCTCGCCCTAGCCCCACTCCGCCTAGCCGGCACCTCCGGCAGCCCCACCAACCCCATAGCAACTTTCTAACCGCAGACCGCGCCCCCTGTTCTTCCTTGCTGAGTTTATCGAGGGAGTGCGGTTTGAGCGTGGAGTTATCCACAGGTGCAAGACCCTTGCGTCCGGGGCTTGGTCGAGTCCCGGACGCAAGGGGAGCTTTGGGTGGGGCGGGGAGATTTAGCTGGCGGCGTGGTCTGGGGTTGACCAGCGGGAAGCTGCGGTGGAGTGGCGGTAGGGGGTGTCCACGTCCGGGAGGGGGGCGACGGTGGTGAGGCCGGGGATGTGGAGGTCGACTGTTGGCTCGACTACCGCAGTACCGTCTGGGGCTAGGGCCTGGACTTCTTCGACCGTGAGTAGGCCTACCGGGCGTACGCCCTCGGTGATGACCACGATTCCGCCGGGGACCACTTGTTGGGCGCGGTTGCCCTTGGCGGGGACGAGGATGCCCTCGGCCGGCGTACGCCAGGCGCCCGGAGCGAAGCGGCGCAAGGCAATGCCTGCCTGGCCGTCCTCGGGGGAGCGCGGTGGTAGGTAAGCGGTTGCGGTGTAGTCGTAGTCGTAGTCCGGCTCAGGCGGCCCGGACACTCGCCCACCCTGCTGGGGCGTCAACCAGACCACCGTGCCCCGAACAGCGAGCGACCCCGTCATCATGACCATAACCAGCCATCATGCCGACTACAGCCCGAATTTGCCAGACCACTCCGTGTGTTGACCGCAATCACCCCGCAATGTCACCGTGCGTCACCCGAGATCTCCCTCCATCCCGGAACCTTGCACAAGATCCCGTGGGTCCGGACAGGAAATGACATGTCCAAGCCCGCCGCTTCCTGTTCACGGTTCCAGGGTGGGTAGGTGCCGCGCCGGCCGCCCGATACTCTGTGATGCAGAGTTCCTCAGGGCGCGGGAGCAGGCGATGACCGAACATCCGATCCACCGGCTTGACGACGACGTGCATCAGCGGGTCCGGCTCGGGATCCTGACTGTGCTGGCCGGTGTTGCCAGGGCTGACTTCGGGCATCTGAAGAACACGCTCGGGGTGACCGATGGGAACCTCGGCAAGCATCTGGAAGCATTGGCGTCGGCCGGCTACGTGCAGGTCGACAAGGTGATCGACGGGCGCCGGCCGCGGACCTGGGCGAAGATCACCCGCGCGGGCCGCACCGCCCTGCGCCGGGAGGTGCAAGCCCTCCAGGACCTGCTCGAGACGCTCGCCACATCCGAGAACGACCAGCCCGTACTTCGGGAGTCGACCGAGCGGGGTCGCTAGCGGGATCCGGGGGCGACCAGCCGGTGCGGCGGAAGTTCGTGGATCGGAGTAGATAGCCTGGCAGGTGTGGCGGAGGTTCGGAGGGTTTCGGGTGAGGGGCGGCTGGCGCGAGCCGGGTTCGCGGATTCGCGCAGGGCTTCGGTCTTGCTGGATCAGCTTGATGCCCTCGACGCGAACAGTCCGATGGGCAGTGAGCACGTCATCAGTTCGCTCTCGGAGTCGGCCGATCCCGATCTCGCGCTGACCGGGCTCCTCGGGATGGCCGAGGCGCTCGACCAGAACGGGTTCGACCTCGGCGCGTTCGCACGGACCCTGGATCTGGACCCCGACTTCCGGCGCCGGCTGACCGCAGTACTGGGTGCGAGCGAAGCGCTCGGCAGGCATCTGAGTGTGCACCCGCGACACTGGTACGACCTGGCCGACCCCGCCCTCGCCGCAGCCCGGCCGACCCCAGACGATGTGGCTGCGTGCCTCGCGACAGCGGTGGACGCAGAGAACCCGGTGGACGCGCTGCGCGTCGAGTATCGGCGCCTGCTGCTGAGATTGGCGGCGCGCGACCTGGCCGAGGGATTGCTGGTCGACGAGACCGCCGCAGTACTGGCCGATCTCGCCGGGGGAGCGCTGGAGACCGCGCTCCACATCGCCCGGAACGACTTCTTCAAAGCGCATCCCGGTGCGGCCGACTGCCGGCTGGCGATCGTTGCCATGGGCAAGTGTGGTGGCCGGGAACTCAACTACGTCAGCGATGTGGACGTCCTGTTCGTCGCCGAGCCGCTGGAAGGCGAACCGGAGGCGCCGGCCCTGAAGACGGCGACCCAGCTCGCCTCGGCCGCGATGCGGATCTGCTCCGCCCACACCGCCGAGGGCACCCTCTGGCCGGTCGACGCCGCGCTCCGCCCGGAAGGAAAATCCGGCCCGCTGGTCCGCACCCTCGACAGCCACCTCGCGTACTACGGGCGCTGGGCGAAGACCTGGGAGTTCCAGGCACTGCTCAAGGCCCGCCCGATCGCCGGCGATGCCGAACTCGGCCGCGCGTACGCCGAGAAGACCGGCGAGCTGGTCTGGTCGGCCGCGGACCGCGACGGCTTCGTCGACGACGTCCAGGCGATGCGCCGCCGCGTCGTCGACCACATCCCGGCAGCCGACGCGGACCGGCAGCTCAAGCTAGGCCCTGGCGGTCTCAGGGACGTCGAGTTCGCCGTACAGCTCCTGCAGTTGGTGCACGGCCGAAGCGACGAGAAGGTACGCAGCGGGACCACGTTGATCGCGCTGGAGCAGCTCACCAACTCCGGGTACGTCGGGCGCACCGACGGGGCGGTGCTCGCGGACGCCTACCGATTCCTGCGGTCGATGGAGCACCGGATCCAGCTGTACCGCCTCCGCCGGACCCACCAGGTTCCCGAGGGCGACGACGATCTGCGCCGCCTCGGGCGATCGTTGGGGTTCACCAAGAATCCGGTCGCGGACCTGACCGCGGCGTGGAAGAAGCACGCCCTCGAAGTACGGCGACTGCACGAGAAGCTGTTCTACCGGCCGCTGCTTTCGGCGGTGGCGCGGATCCCGGGCGGCGAGGTGCGGCTCACTCCCGAGGCGGCGAAGCAGCGCCTCACCGCTCTCGGGTACGACGATCCGGCGTCTGCGCTCCGGCACATCGAGGCGTTGTCCGAGGGGGTCTCGCGGCGGTCGTCGATCCAGCGCGCGTTGCTGCCGGCGATGCTCGGCTGGTTCGCCGAGTCGCCCGATCCCGATGCCGGGCTGCTCGCGTTCCGGACGATCTCCGACGCGCTCGGCTCGACCCCCTGGTACCTGCGCCAACTTCGCGATGAAGGCGCGTCGGCCGAGCGGCTCGCGCACTTGCTGGCGAGCGGCCGGTACGCCGTGGATCTGCTCCAGCGTGCGCCCGAAGCGACGGCGATGCTGGCCGACGAGCGCGAGCTGACGCCGCGGACGCCCGAGTCGCTGCTGACCGAGATGTCGGCGGCCGGGTCGTCGCAAGGACGAGGCCGAGGCAGCGGTGGCGGCGATCCGCGCAGTACGACGGCGGGAGTTGTTCCGGGTCGCCGCGGCGGATCTGTCCGGACTCGTCGATGTCGAGGTGGTCGGGGAGGCGCTGACCACGATCTCGGTCGCCACGCTTGACCGCGGCACTCGAGGTCGCGCGGCGGACGATCGCCAAGGGCGCCGACGAGCCGACCCGGATGTCGATCGTCGCGATGGGCCGGTTCGGCGGGCACGAGCTCAGCTACGGCAGCGACGCCGATGTCATGTTCGTCCACGATCCGTTGCCGGGGGCAACTGAGAAGGCGGCGACGGATTTCGCGACGCAGGTGGCCACGGAGTTGCGCCGGTTGCTGGCGTTGCCGGGGGCCGATCCCGCGGTCGCGGTCGATGCGGATCTGCGGCCGGAGGGTCGGCAGGGGCCGTTGGTTCGCACGCTCGCGTCGTACCAGTCGTACTACGCGCGCTGGTCGGCCGTGTGGGAAGCGCAAGCGTTGCTGCGGGCGGATCCGCTCTGTGGGGACTCGGAGTTGTGCGAGGCGTTCCGGGCGTTGATCGATCCGCTGCGGTATCCCCAGGACGGGATCCGGGAACGCGACGTGATGGAGATCCGCCGGATCAAGGCGCGGGTCGATGCCGAGCGGTTGCCGCGCGGGGCCGATCCGGCGACGCATACGAAGCTCGGGCGCGGCGGGCTCGCGGATATCGAGTGGACCGTGCAGTTGCTGCAGATGCGGGAGGCGCATCGCGTTCCCGGGCTGCGGACGACACGGACGCTCGGGGCGTTGCGGGCAGCCGTCGCGGCGGAGTTGGTGGAGGCGCGCGACGCCGAAGTACTGGCCACGGCCTGGCGGATGGCGACCCGGATCCGCAACGCGATCATGCTCGTCCGCGCCCGCCCCGGCGACTCGCTCCCACGCAACCCGCGCGACCTCGCCGCGGTCGCCCAGATCTGCGGCTACCCACCCGGCGAAACCTCCCGCTTCTCCGACGACTACCTCCGCACCACCCGCCGAGCCCGCAACACCGTCGACCACCTCTTCTGGGGCGACTGACCTGTGTCGGATGGTGTGGACTATCGCGGTCGGGGACCGACCTGGCTGGGTGTGCCGGCGTTGATCGCCGTCGTCATCGGACTACTGGTCCTCGCCGAGGTGCTGACCCGGCAAGGGCTCAGCCGTGAGCTGCTGAGATCCGGCATCGAGACGACCGCCGATTCGGTCCAGCTCGTGGTCTACCCGGGCAAGGGAGATCCTCTGGTCGACGACATCACCGTGATGTTCCGTACGGCGGACGGGACGCCGATGCAGGCGGTGCTCGACCGCAACGAGGACGATCCGCAGGGAATGCCCGAGGGCGAACAGGCGCCGGCGGCGGGGACCCGCTACGCGATGCCGCTCAAGATCATCTATCGCCCTTCGGACCCGTCGATCGTCCTTGCCTCGGTGGACGCGCACGCCTGGGTGGCAGACCACAGAACCCCGCGGATCGGCGCCGGCCTGCTCGCCGGTGGCCTCGCTGTGACCCTGCTCGCCGCAGTCCTGCTCACGCGAGGCGCTCGAAAGCGAGGCCTCGCCTGGTGGCGCTGGTACGACGCTCCCGCTCCCCGCCGCTCGACCTGAGCCTCGGGCGGGCGAAGTGGCGGGATTCGCTCCTGGGGGCGGCCCCGGGTGGCGGGGGATTCGGTCGTGGGGGAGGGCGGAATTAGGGTGGTGGGGTGGAGACGGTGGATTTGGTTCGGCAGGCGGGGGTGTTCAGCCATGTCCGGCGGAGTGTCCGGATGACGGTGGGGCAGGAGCGGGTCTGGCGGACGAACTGGGACGAGCTGGGGCGGCGGCTGGAGGAGATCGAGGGGTTGGTCGACCTCGAGGAGTGGTTCGGGCGGTCGGCTCCGACGGTGCTGGAGATCGGCACGGGGATGGGCGACGCTACTGCTCAGCTCGCGGTCGCAAGCCCTGAGGTGAACCACCTCGCGGCGGAGGTTTATCCGGCTGGGCTCGGTCAGCTGATGTTGTGGATGGAGAAGTACGAGCTGGAGAACGTTCGCCTGCTCAAGGGCGACGCGCTCGACTTCCTCCGGGACCACCTCGCGCCCGAGTCGCTGCACGGCGTACGGATCTACTTCCCGGACCCCTGGCCGAAGAAGCGGCATCACAAGCGCCGCCTCGTCACGGCTCCGTTCGTCCGGCTCGTCGCATCGCGCCTCGCGCCCGGCGGAACGTTGCACCTGGCAACGGACTGGGCGGACTACGCGGACCGGATGCTGGAGATCTGTACTGCGGAACCGCTGCTCACCAACCAGTACGCCGACTGGGCCCCTCGTCCGGAGTGGCGTCCCGTCACCAAGTTCGAGGCGCGGGCCCAGGTCGAGGGTCGCCCATGCCGCGACCTGATCTTCACCAAGTCCAGCTAGCTCACGCAGTCCTGCTGGTGAAGGACCAGTGGCCCGCGCCAACGGTGTAGACGGCGTAGCCGCCGTCGAAGGATCGCGTCCCCGGCGTACGGAGCCGGTACTGCGGTGACCTCGCCGGCTGACGGTACGTGGATCGTCGCGGTCGACCCCACCGGCACCTGTACCTCCAGGTGGAAGACCCGCCCGATCCGCCGCCACATCACCGAGACCCGCCCACGCACCGTGTCCATCCGCAGCGACGCCGAATCCACCTCAGCTCGCGCATCCGGCCGAACGAGAATCTCCTTCCACCCATCAGCGACATTCCGCAGCCCGGCCACGTTCTCCAGCAGCCACTGCACAACGGTCCCCTGGAAGTAGTGGTTGCGCGATCGCGTGTCCGCCTCCCACATCTCCCACATCGTGTCGGCCCCCTCGTCGAGCCAATAACCCCAGCTCGGATACGTCCGCTGCAACGCGATTTTCGCCGCAACGTCCGCATGCCCGTACGCCGTAAGTACCGGTAGGAGCACGCCGACGCCCAGACAGCCCGTGTTCAAGTGGAATCCACGCTCGGAGATTTCCGCGACCAGCCCCGCCACGACTCGCTCGATCGCCTCGGCAGGCACCAGCCCGAAGGCCAGCGGCACCGCGTTCGAGGTCTGCCGGTACTCCGGATCCTTCGCCGTCCGATACACCCCGGCCCCTGGATCCAGGAACTCCCGGTTGAACGCCTCGGCCAACCCATCGGCGGACTTCCGCAACCGCCCGGCTTCCTCGGAATGGCCAAGAATCTCGCCGATCTCCGCGGTCGCGAGCAAAGCGCGATACAGGTACGCCGTACCGGTCAGCCGGCGATCCTCCGGCGGCGGCCCATCCGGGTAGCCCGGCGGGAGCCAGTCGCCGAGAACGCTCAGCGACAACCCGTCGTCGAGCCGGGCAAGCTCCCAGTCGAGATACCGCAGTACGGATTCCCAGTGTTCCGACAGGATCCGCGAGTCGCCGTACCAGCGGTGCATCTCGCGCAGGATGAACGGGTAGACCGTCGACCATTCGGTCGCGGGGGAGAGCTCCTCGAAACCCCAGCCGCCGCTCGGCACGATCACCGGCAGCTGCCCGTCGCCGTGCTGGCTGTCGCGGAGATCGCCGAGCCACTTGGTGAAGAACCGGGCCAGGTCGAGCTGACCGGCCATCGTCGGTGCACCGACCTGCGCGTCGCCGGTCCAGCCGTTCTTCTCGAAGGCCGGGGTGTCGGTCGGGATGCCGTGCAGGTTGTTCAGCACGGTCCGCCGCATCGCCTGCTCGATCTGCTCGTACAGCGGCGCGCTCGCGGCGAACCGGCTGACCGACCGGACGTCGGAATGTGCCACGCGTAAAGTCAGCGAGACCTCGGCCCCTTCGACCTGGACGTAGCGGAAACCCTTGTACGAGAAGCGCGGCTCCCACTCCTCGACACCGTTGCCAGCGGCAATGTATTCGTCCAGCTGGAACCGGTCGCCCTCGACATGCTGGTTGACCGCCGACACCAGCCCGTCCGGCAGCAGCGTCTCGCCGTACAGCAAGCTGATCTTCGTCCCGGCCGGCGCACTCACCCGAAGCCTGGCCCAACCGGCGGTCGTCCGGCCGAAGTCGACGACCTGTACGCCGTCCAGCGGCGCAGTGATCGCGACCGGCGCCACCTCCTCGACCACCCGGATCGGCTCGTGCTCCTGCGCGCGGACCGCACCCCGAGGAGCAGCCAGTACTACAGCATCTGACCAACCACCATCGTCGAAGCCGGCTGCGTCCCAGCCCGGCTGCGCAAGACGTGCGTCGTACGTCTCCCCGGCGTACAGGGAATCCGACAAGGTCGGGCCGCTAGTCACCCGCCACGACTCGTCGGAGATCAGCTCGGTCTCCGTGCCGTCGGTGTGCGTGATGACCAACCGCGCGAGCAACCTGGGATCACCAGTCCACGGTGCTTGGTGCCAGCGCCACACGTTCGGCGTAGTCATCCCGTAGAACCCACGGCCCAGCTCTGCGCCAAGGACGTTCTCCCCGGTCTGCAGAAGCTCGGTGACGTCATGCGTCACGTACAGCACGGTGTCGTCGTAGTCGGTGAAACCAGGATCCAGTACTGCGTCGCCTACGCGCTTCCCGTTCAAGCGGAGCTCGGCATAGGCGAGCCCACTCGCATAGAGCCGCGCGCTAGCCACTGGGCGATCCACAGTGAAGCCCCGGCGAAGCAGGGGAGCCGCCTCGGTCCCGGCGCCGATCCACTGCGCTGCACCGAACCCCTCGTCAAGCAGCCCGGTCTCGAACCAGCCCGTCCGACTCCACTGGCCAACCCTGTCCAGCCCGTCCCACAACCGCACGGCCCAGTGGTACCGCGTCCGTGCAGCGAGCGCAGGCCCGTCATACGCAACCTGTACTGCGGCGGACGTGACCTGCCGGAGTCCCAGACATCACCCGCTCCCGGCAGCGGCCAGCTCGGGAGACGAAGCCACGACCACCTGGTACGCCGACTGGGTCGCCCCGAATCCCGGGGCGGTCGCGATCCACGCGAGCCGCGGCCGGGCGACATCGGTGCCCAGCGGCTGCTCGGCGTACTCGACCGTGAGCTTGCGTCACCGTCAGCGGTCCACCGGGGGTCCAGCCGTCGGGGGTCTGTTCGGCCATCGGGCAGGCTCCTCAGCAGAAGACGGCAGAATCCCGCAGGACCGTACGTACCCGGGCTGGAGAAGGCAACACCCGCGACCGCATTCGGACAGATCAGGACCGAGGCGTGAGAGCCAACGCCCAGAGCCGATCGGGGACCAGCTTCGCGACCTTCATCAGCAACGCCATCTGCCACGGGAAGACGATCCGCGCGGACTGCTTCTCCATCCCGTCGGCGATCGCCTCGAGCGGCCTGTCGGCCGAGACCATGAACGGCATCGGGAAGGTGTTCTGCTCGGTCATCTCGGTCTCGACGAAGCCCGGGCAGACCGTCAGTACGTCGATCCCGTCGGGGCGAAGGCGCACCCTGAGCGCCTCCAGCAGGTTGATCTGCGCGGCCTTGGTGGCGCCGTAGGCCTCGGAGCCGGGCAGCCCGCGATAGCCCGCGACCGAGGAGATCCCGACGATCATCCCGGCCTCCTGGCTGCGGAAGTAGGGGATCACCGGCCCGAGGCAGTTCGCGAAGCCGCCCAGGTTCACCGCGAGGTGCTGGTGGAACGACTCGACGTCGAAGTCGGCGCCCATCTGCTGCCCAGTAGCCGGCGCTCAGCACGACGATGTCGAGCCCGCCGAGCGTTTCCATGACGTCGGCCAAAGCCATACGGAACCTCCCCGGCATCGGTGATGTCGAGCGGTACGACCGCCAGTCCGGTTGCCGGCGACCGCCTTGCAGCTTGTCTGCTCGCCGGGCGGAGATGGCCACCGCGGCGCCCCGGCCGACAAGTTCTGTCGCCAGTGCCGCGCCGATCCCCGTGGATGCGCCGATGATCCACACTCTCCGCCCGGCGAGGTTCATGAGATTCCCTTGCTGTCGTTCATGAGGTGCTCCTGATCAGGGCCAGTTGGGAGACGCCGAGGTAGCCGGCCCGGAAGCCCGCCTCGGAGTACGCCAGGTAGAACTCCCACATCCGCCGGAAGACGGCGTCGAAGCCCAGGTTCGCGACCACCGGCGTCTGCGCGACGAACCGCTCCCGCCACAATCGCAGCGTGCGCGCGTAGTCGGCTCCGAGGTCCCGCCTTGTTTCGACGGCCAGCCCACCCGCGGCCGAGGCGATCTGCTCGATCGCCGTCAGCGAAGGGATCAGCCCGCCCGGGAAGATGTACTTGTGGATCCAGCCCTGCGCGTGCCGGGTCGCCAGTAGCCGGTCGTGCGGCATCGTGATCGACTGCAGGCCGAACCGTCCGCCGGGAGCGAGCAGCACGGTCGATCGTCGCGAAGTACGTCGGCCAGTACCGCTCGCCGACCGCCTCGATCATCTCGACGCTGACGACCGCGTCGTACTGCCCCTCGACCTCGCGGTAGTCGCGCAGCTGGACGGTCGCGTCGACACCGGCCTCGGCGATCCGCTTGCGGGCCAGGTCGCGCTGCTCGGCGGACAGCGTGATCGACGTGACCGTCGCACCGCGCCGGGCCGCCTGGATCGCGAGCTGGCCCCACCCGGTGCCGATCTCCAGCACCCGCGAACCTGTCCCGTACGCCGGCCAGGTCGAGGACGCCGTCGATCTTGCGCACCTGGGCCGCTTCCAGATCGTCGGTGTTGTCGAACCAGGCCGAGGAGTAGCTCATCGTCGGATCGAGGAAGGCGGCGAACAGCTCGTTGGACAGGTCGTAGTGGCGGGCGATGTTCTGCCGGGCGCCGGCCTTGTCGTTCTGCTCGGCGAGCCGCGGTTCGATCAGCTTCCGGAACCGTTGCAGGACGGGCGGAACCAGGTCGGTGAGCCGGCTCGCGAAGACCGTCAGCAGGTCCGCGAGATCGGTACTGCGGCCGGCTCGCCAGTCGCCGGCCATGTAGGCCTCGCCGAAGCCGATCTTGAGATCCGCGCCGATCCGGTGGAAGAACGCCTCGGACACGATCTCCATCACCGGTCCACTCGCGCCGAGCCGGGTTCCGTCCGGCAACACGACGGTGACCGGCAGGTGCCGGACCGCGCGACGCAGGATCTGGCGTGCGATCGCGGCCCGCGCGGGGCTGTTCGGCGTACGGGCGATGGCCGGCCAGCGGTCGGCGGCTACCAGGTGCAGCGTGCTCATCAGACTCCCTTCGGAGGAATGTGCGGCCGTCGCGGGATCACCGGCAGGCGACGCAACCAGAGCCGGATGCCGTGCAGGCGGATCAACGCCCAGATCTGGTAGGTCACCAGTGGCGTCCGCAGCGCCGCGGCAACAACAGTCATCGTCCGCGCCGGTCGTGGCCGTCCACTGAACGCCGCGGAGAACACCCGGTGGTCTCCGCTGTGACAGGTCGATGGCTACTGCGACCCGCTGGTCGTCCAGGCGCAGCAGTACGTCGTACCGGCCGTGCACTGTGAAGAACGGCGAGACGTAGAACTCCTTGTCGAGCTGGAACCGCCCGCTGGTGTCAGGGCGGGCCAGCTGTGCGTGCCGTTCGCCGTAGGTGTTGTGGATCTCCAGTACGACGCAGCGCAGCTCGCCGGTCGACGTGAAGCACCAGAAGACGCTGAGCGGGTCGAACACGTAGCCGAAGCTGCGGGCGTTGGCCAGCATCACTACGCGGTCGTCCGGCTGCAGCACTACGCCATGTGCCTTGGTGAAGGCAGCAACGTTCTCGCGCAGAGTGTTGTCGGCGGAGCCCAGGTGGTCGGCAGGGGAGAAGGACGCCAGTACGCCGCGCCGCGGGAGGTCGTCGACGTCTACCAGCCATTGGTAGGTGCGATAGGCGAACCGGTGGCGCAGCGGAACCCGTCGCGTGTGGGTGACCCGGCCTGGAACGACTGCCGGGAGCTGAGGCAGGTTCACCAGGTACCGCCCAGTTTGGCGGCCGCCTCGACACCTGAGCGGCAACCGTCCTCGTGGAAACCCCAGCCGAGATGCGCACCAGCGAAGGCGAGACGCGGGCCGCCAGCGTTCCGTAGTACGGGCGCTGCTTGTACTGACTCCGGCGTGAAGACCGGGTGCGCGTAGTCCATCCGCCGTACTGCAGAAGCCGGGTCGACCCAACCGTCGGGATTCAGCGTGACCAGGTACTCGTCTGGAGAGTCCAGGCCTTGCAGGCGGTTCATCCAGTAGCTCACCAGGACCTGGGGCTCGGCTGTCTGGCAGCCGCGCATCCGGTAGTTCCAGGAGGCGCGTGCTCGAGTGGACTCGGGCAGCACCGAGGTGTCGGTGTGCAGCCAGGTCGGGTTCGCCGAGTAGCGGAACGCACCGAGCAGCGTCTTCTCCTCTGGCGTCGCGTCGACCGAGCAGGTCGAGTGCCGTGTCGGCATGCGTCGCTACAACGACACTGTCGAATTCAGTGCTGCGGTCGTCGGCTGTGATGACCTCGACCGCGTCGTCATGCCGCAGTACTGAGCGGACTGGTGTCGACGTGCGCACTGTGCCGACCTGGGCGACCACGGCATCGACGTACGAGCGAGAGCCGCCGCTTACGGTTCGCCAACGGGGTGAGCCGCCGACGGTGAGCATGCCGTGGTGCTCCAGGAAGCGGAACAGGTAGCGCGCCGGGTAGAGCTCGGCATCGGCTGAACCGGAAGACCAGACGCACGAAACGAGCGGTACGGCGAAGTGCCAGACGAAGTACGGGGAGAACTTCCGGTCGCGCAGGAAGTCGCCCCAGGTGAGGCTGTCGTCCCCGTGAGCCAGTACGGCGCGGGCCTCGCGGTGGAAGCGCGGGACCTCGGCGAGCATCCGGAGGAACCGGGGATCGAGAGTGCGGCGCCACTGGCTGAACAACGCACCCGGTCCGCGGCCACCGGCGTACTCGAGGCCGCAGCCGTCGCAGTGCACGCTCATGCTCATCTCGGTCGGCTGCGTGCGGATCCCCAGCTCGGCGAAGAGTCTGAGCAGGTTCGGGTAGGTGCGCTCGTTGTGCACGATGAAGCCGGTGTCGATCCGCTGCGTGGTGCCGGCCGAGTCGATCACGTCATGGGTATGGGCGTGACCGCCCGGCCGGTCGTCGGCCTCGAAGAGGGTGACGTCGCTGCTCCGGCTGAGGACGTAGGCCGCCGTCAGGCCGGCTACGCCGGACCCGAGGACCGCGACGGCGCGGCGTTGACCGTTCATGATCAAAGCCTTGCCGGTGCATAAGTTTCGAACAATTTACTCGTCGCTCCTCTGCCGGTGCCGCGGGTGCGCCGGGATCTCGGTCCGGTGCGGTCGGTCGGTGTTCGGAGCCGAACGGGTGCCTGATCGGTACGACCTTCGGGGTGGTTCGGCCGCGTGCTGTCCGGCGGCGCCGTACTGTGGTGGTGTGGCTCGTTATCTGCCGTTCCTGATCAGCTTGTTCCTGACTGTCTACGCGCTGTTCTCCTGCATCCAGACGCGGGACAAGGACGTGCCGTACCTGCCCAAGCTGGTCTGGATCCTGCTGATCGTCCTGGTCCCGTTCGCCGGCCCGATCGTCTGGCTGTTGATGGCCCGGTACTACGTGCGCGAGCAGGAGGTCACGCCCGGCCGCGGCGCGGCGAAGCGTCCGAACACCAAGCCGCGCCCACTGGCCCCTGACGACGACCCGGACTTCCTGGCCTCCCTCGAGCCCTTCCGGGACCCCCGCCTGTCCAACCACCCGGCCACGGACGACAAGCCCGAACACCCGGTCACCAACCCCGAGTCCGAGCCCGAGCCCGACCCGGAGCCGACCGACAAGGCCGACAAGGACACCCCGGTCGACGACGCCAAGCCCGACGACAACCCCCGCGGCTGACGTTCTACGACTAGCCCCGATTCCGATATCCGGACGGGGTTCTGTGTGTTTTGGTGAGTTTGTGGTGACTTGCGGTTGATGGGCGTCCAAAAACAGCACTTCTGGTCTCATGATGTGGGCAACAATGACTGCTAAGGCTATTGAGTTGGTTCAATTTCTGTTGTTTACTCAAGGTCGAGAGCGGTAGCCCAGGGGGGACCTCGGCCCAATCTCTTCCGATCGCACAGACGGGGCGGGCCGAACACACGGCGTGCCTCGTTGAGACCGAAGGATCCGCCGACATGAAGCACATCACTCGTACTCCGCGCGCCGTCGCGGCCGCCGCTGTCGCCGTCGCGCTGCTGGTCGTGGCCGGCTGCTCGCGCGCCGACAAGTCCAGCAGCGACGCGGCGCCGGTTGCCGACAAGGGGGCGGCCACCGAGCTGAGGCTCGGGTACTTCCCGAACGTGACCCACGCACCGGCCCTGATCGGCCTCGGCGAGGGGCTGTTCGCCAAGGAGCTCGGCAGCACGAAGCTGGTGCCGACCAAGTTCAACGCCGGCCCGGAGGCCGTCACCGCGCTGCTCGGCGGCTCGCTCGACGCCTCCTTCATCGGTTCGGGCCCGGCGATCAACGCGTTCGCCAAGTCCAAGGGCGAGGCCGTCCGGCTGATCGCCGGCACCGTCTCCGGCGGAGCCCAGTTCGTGGTCAAGCCGACCATCACCAAGCCCGAGGACCTGGTCGGCAAGACGATCGCGACGCCGCAGCTCGGCAACACCCAGGACGTGTCGCTGAAGAAGTGGCTGGCCGACAAGGGGCTGACCGGCAAGGTCAAGGTCACCAACCTGGAGAACGCGGCGACGCTGGACTCCTTCAAGAAGGGTGACGTCGACGGCGCCTGGCTGCCGGAGCCGTGGTCGTCCCGGCTGATCCTCGACGCCGGTGCCAAGGTGCTGGTGGACGAGGCCGACCTCTGGCCGGGCGGCAAGTTCCCGACCACGGTGCTGATCGTCCGGACCCAGTTCCTCAAGGAGCACCCGGCCACGGTGAAGGCGCTGCTGGCCGGTCTGGTCGCTTCGATCGACGCCGGAACGACCGACAAGGCGACCGCGGAGAAGACGGTCAACAAGCAGCTGCTCGACCTGACCGGCAAGTCGCTCAAGCAGCCGGTGATCGACCGCGCGTTCAGCAAGATCGAGCTCACCGCCGACCCGGTCGCGTCGACCTTCCCGCAGCTGGCCAAGGACCAGGTCACCGCCGCGATCGCCAAGGAAGCCCCGGACGTGGCCGGCTTCGCCGACCTCACCCTGCTGAACGAGGTACTGAAGGCCGCAGGCAAGCCCGAGGCCGACCCGGCAGGCCTGGACAAGAAGTAGGACCCGGAAGCCATCGAGAGGCAGGCGAACATGACCGCGACAGTCGAGGTACAACGGGTTCGGACCGAAGCACAGCCGGCCGTCAGATTCGACGGTGTCGGGAAGGTGTTCGGCAACGGCAAGCAGGCCGTCGTCGCGCTGGACGGCGTCCAGCTGCAGGTCAACCCGGGCGAGTTCGTCTGCCTGCTCGGGGCTTCCGGATGTGGCAAGACGACGCTGCTCAACCTGGTCGCCGGGTTGGACAAGGCGTCGTCCGGGACGATCGACATCAGCTCGTCCCGTCCGGCCGTGGTGTTCCAGGAGCCGGCGTTGATGCCCTGGCTCACCGCCGCCGGGAACGTCGAGCTGCCGCTGCGGATGGCCGGCGTCGGGCGGGCGGAGCGCCGTCGCAAGGCGGCGTCACTGCTCGAGCTGGTCCGCCTCGGCGGACTCGGCAACAAGCGCCCGCACGAGCTGTCCGGCGGGATGCGCCAGCGCGTCGCGCTGGCTCGCGCGCTGGCCTCGACGGCCGACCACACCTCCAAGGGTGGGGCGGGCAAGCCGTCGCTGCTGCTGATGGACGAGCCGTTCTCGGCCCTGGACGCGATCACCCGCGACGTACTCCAGGCCGAGCTGCTGCGGATCTGGGAAGCCACCCGGACGGCGATCCTGTTCGTCACCCATGACGTCCGCGAAGCCGTCCGGCTCGGGCAGCGCGTCGTACTGCTGTCCTCCCGCCCGGGTCGGGTCGTGCGCGAGTGGGACGTCGAGGGGGTCACCGGCACGGCCGAGGTCTCGACGATCGACGAGATCAACGCCGAACTGCGAAGGGTGATCAGCAGTCATGCCGCAGCCTGACACCGACCTGCGGGACCGCGTCGAACGGGCGGACACCGAGTCCGTCGGCGCGGGCCTGGACGCCCTCGACACCCCGCTGTCCGATCGCGCGACCGGCCCGGTCGCGGTCGCCAAACGGATCGCCGCCCGTGTCCTGCCCCCGGTGATCGCGATCGCGTTGCTGGTCGGGGTCTGGCAGGCGCTCTGGGCGGCGGCGATCTGGGAGGAGTACAAACTCCCGGCCCCGTCGGCGGTCTGGGCGAACATCTGGCAACTCGTCACCACCGGCGACATCGTCGACCTGTTCTGGGTCTCGGTGCACCGGGCCGTGATCGGCTTCGCCATCTCGCTGCTGATCGCGGTGCCGCTCGGCCTCGCGATCGCGAACATCAAGGTCGTCCGCCGGGGGATCGGCCCGCTCGTCTCCGGTCTGCAGAGCCTGCCGTCGGTGGCCTGGGTGCCGGCCGCGATCCTCTGGTTCGGCCTGAACGACCGCGCGATCTACTGGGTCGTCCTGCTCGGCGCCGTGCCGTCGATCGCCAACGGTCTGGTCTCCGGCCTCGACCAGGTGCCCCCGATCCTGCCGCGCGTCGGCAAGGCTCTGGGCGCTTCGCGGCTGGGTGGCATCAGGTACATCCTGCTGCCGGCTGCCCTGCCAGGGTTCCTGGGCGGTCTCAAGCAGGGCTGGGCCTTCTCCTGGCGCTCCCTGATGGCAGCCGAGTTGATTGCCACCTCACCTGATCTCGGCAAGGGCCTGGGGCAGTACCTCCACGACGGCATGTCCCTGTCGGACATCTCGCTGGTCTTCGCCGGCATCATCTTGATCTTCGTCGTCGGCGTAGGCATCGAGCTCCTGATCTTCCGCCCGCTGGAGAACTCCGTACTACGCTCCCGCGGTCTGACCCGCTCGACCTGACCCCGCACCCCCCCAAGGCACGGCCCGGCCCCCCCAGCCGGGCCGCTGCCGCTGCGCAAAGCGCGCACGAGTGCAGCGAAGTGCGCGGATCGGGCCGAGCGCGCCCCGGCGAACAACCGCGAGCTTGCTCGCGTACCCAGCCACAGCCCACTGGCATGCGCCCGACAACCTCAGCCCGGCGCGTGGTGGTAGTTCAGCGCTCTGCCTGGCATCGATTCCACTCATCGTCGCACTGCTGCCCTGGAAATTTCAGGGGGTTTCAAACGACTGATGGTGGGGCCCGGGTCCGCCTGCTCTGGCCGAGCAAACGGACCCGGGAGGGTCTAGTGGGGCACCGAGGTGCCGCTTCCCGCGCCGGCCGTCAGGCGGACTTCCTGTGTTCGGCAAGTACCACGTTGTCCCGTTCGGATTCTGTCGTGCCACCCCAGACGCCGTACGGCTCTCCGACGGAGAGAGCGTGCTGACGACACTCGGGCTGGACCGGGCAGGTACCGCAGAGCGACTTGGCCACCATCTCGCGAGCGCGTTTACGAACGCCACGCTCCGATTCGGGGGAGAAGAACAGCTCCGGGTTGACGTCGCGGCACGCGGCCTGCGACTGCCAGTCCCACAGATCCATGAGCGGGCGGGGTAGGCGAGGCATCCCTCTCGACATGGCAACCTCCTTGACTCACCGTGAGCGCGGACGGGCGCTCGGTGAAAACTATGCTCAACTCATGCGCAGTTCAACCCTTGTTATCTCGAAACCCGGTCGAGTTGTTATCGGCGGGAGGCGATTCCTGCCCTCCGGAGGCCCGGAGCGGGCATGATGAACGGCGTGCCGACCGATACCGAGACCCTCACCGTGAGCGCCGTCGCACGCCGGCTCGGGATCGCCGCACCGACCCTGCGGAGCTGGGAGCGGCGGTACGGATTGAGCCCGAGCGCACGCTCAACCGGCGGTCATCGCCGCTACAGCGCCGAGGATCTCGCCCGGCTCCGCGCGATGCTCAAACTGGTCAACGCCGGCGTCCCGACCGCGGAGGCCGCCTCGACCGTTCGTGACCGGATCTACCCCGTCCGATCACCGAATGTGACATCGGCCACTTCGGTTGCCGAAGGCACTCGCACGCACGTCGTCCGGCGACCGCCCAAGCCCGAGTCGGCCGACCTGTTCCAGCTGGCCAACGCGATGGACGGCGAGCGGCTGACCCATGAAGTTGCCCGCAGCCTCGATCGGTCCGGTGCCGTCGAGGCCTGGACCAGCCGGCTGGTGCCGCTGCTGGTCGGCGTCGGCGACCAGTGGGAGCGGACCGGTGAGTGCGTCGAGGTCGAACACCTCGCCAGCGACGCGGTCGCCGGCGGGCTGCGGTACCACACCAGGCGAGCGGTCGAGCGACACAAACCGGACGAGACCACGCGGCCCGTAGTACTGGCTTGTCTCGAGCTGGAAGACCACGCGCTGCCTCTGCTGGCCGTTGCAGCGGCACTGGCCGAACGTGGCGTGCGCGTGCAGACGCTCGGTGCAGCCACCCCGATCAGTTCCCTGTCAGCCGCCGTACGCCGGATCCGCCCGGCCGCCGTTTTCGTCTGGTCCAGCGCGCCGAGAACCGCGGACCTCGAATCCCTGCGGACCCTGGCTCGCACCCGCCCGTCGTACTCGCTGGTCATCGGCGGTCCCGGCTGGCAGCCGCTGGGCAAGCCCGACGGCTGGGTCGGTTCCCTGGCCGAAGCCGTCGACGCCTTGGTGACCGCGGTCCGTCGCTAGGTGAGTGCGGCGCCCAGGATGGCGGCGGCGAGGCCGAACGCGAGGTTGAGGGTGGCGTTGAGGACTGCCTTGAGGCGGTGGCCGGTGGTGGCGAGGGCGGTGGTTTCGGCGGCGAAGGTGCTGTAGGTGGTGAAGGCGCCGCAGAAGCCGACGCCGATCAGCAGGGTGATCGTGTGGTTCGCCGTACCGGTGAGCAGGCCGAGGACGAAGCTGCCGAGCACGTTGACCGTGAAGGTGCCCCACGGGAACGGCGTACCGGTGCTGGTGCCGACGAGCAGGCGGTGCACCAGGTGCTTGTCGGTGAGGTAGCGCAGGGGAGCGCCGACGGCGGCTCCGGCCGCGACCAGGAGGAGGTTCACCGGCGTACCGCTGTCACCGTGAGCTCGCCCAGGACGGTCGCGAGCAGGGCCGCCGCGAGGGTGCCGAAGAAGTAGGCCAGCGCCACCACGGCGTGATCGGGCAACAGCTTGTCCGTGTCGACGGCGAAGGTCGAGAAGGTGGTGAACCCGCCGAGGATCCCCGTCCCCAGGAACGGCCGGAGCAGGGGATGGGACAGCGGGGTCAGCAGCGCGAGCAGGATGCCGATCAGGAAGCAACCGGCGACGTTCGTCGCGAAGGTCGCCCAGGGGAAACTCCCGGCCGCGTGTGGGAAGGCCTCCGCGAGCCCGTAGCGCGACAGCGAGCCGATCACGCCCCCGAGTGCGATCACCCCGAGCACGAGGCCCAGAGGCGGGTTTGCGCGACCTGGCATTGCCTGAGGATATCGGTCAGGCGTCGTCGGCCGGGTCGTAGCGGTAGTACTCGTGGGCGCCGTGCGCGGTGTTCGGCACCCCGGTCAGCGCTTCGATGACCAGCGCGTGCGTGATCACCAGCACCGGCCCGTCCGTGCTCGCCGTGTGCCGGGCCAGCGCCGCCCGGGCCCGCTCCCGGACCCGTGACCGCGGCTCCCACGGCCGCGGAACACCTTCTGGCCATTCCCCGCCGTACTCGTCGAACTCGGCCCGAGCCGCCCGTACGTCGGCTGTGCCGCGCCAGGAGCCCGTGCTGTCCGGCAGCCAGTCGCGCAGGTCGTAGTCCACCCGTACGCCGAGGGCCAGCCGGTGACCGATGATCGCGGCGCTCTGCAGCGCCCGGGTGAACGGCGAGCTGACCAGGTACGTCGCGCCGATCCCGCTGAGCAGGTCCGCGACCGCCTCGGCCTGTTTCGCCCCCGCAGGGCTGAGCGGAGCCGTGTCCGCCGCCATCCCGGGCCAGCCGCGGCTGTCGACGGGGGTGTAGTCCGGCTCACCGTGCCGGACCAGGTAGATCTGTGTCACGAGCCCAGTTCTACCTGACAAGTTGAGGATCCGCTGGTCGCCCAGTGGTGTCGTCCAGGACGGGTCGAGGGTGGGCAGCAGGCGCGGCCGGTCGGTAGTGAGGTCCATGGCGGTGGCTCCCGGGTTGTGAGGTCGCTGAGCAGACGGTCTCAGCGGAGGTGACGAGCGGCGGCCCAGCCGCGGGGGTGTGGTGCCGGCAGGCCGGACGGATCCGCGATGCCGGTCGGCGGGCGGACGTTGTGCGGTACGTCGAACAGGTGGTTGAGGTCGTTGTCCGGCTCCGGCTCAGTGGGTGGTTCCAGCCAGCGCACCTCGGTCGCGCCGTGGTGGCCGTGGACGGCGAGGATCGAGTCGAGGTCCGGCCAGACCGCGGTCGCCGGGTTGTTGCCGCGCCAGCGCAGCGCCACCGAACCGTCGGTGAACACACACCCCTCGGCGACCACACCGGTCCCGGACACCCCACTCAGGTCGTGGTACCTGACAAGTTCGAACGTCCGCGGCCTCACTGCACCCCTTAGAAACTCACGTTGTCGTTGCGACCCTCAACGACGGACGGATGGTCGCGGTTACTGGAGTGGGTGATATCGTCGGTGACGTGAAGCGTTGCTATTGGCGATTTTTTGAGTGGCCGGCTGTGGTGCCGGGCGACTCAGCCAATGGCTGACGCCTGAACCAAGTACCAGCAGCCGGCTCGAGGCAAGGACATTCGTCCTTGCCTTTTCTCATGCACAGCCGGCGCTGACCTCGGGATCTACCGCGGACGTCGGCGGAAAGGTCTCCATCCCATGAACACCCTGCCGAAGGCTCCTTCCCGATCTGTCGTCGACCGGCGGATCGAGAAAACGGTCCCGCTGATCACCCCGCTCGCACTGCACGACGAGCTGCCGCTGAGTGACGAGCTCGCCGAGTCCGTCGTCGCCGGTCGCGAGGCCGTCACCAACATCCTGAACGGCACCGACGACCGCCTGCTCGTCGTCGTCGGCCCGTGCTCGGTGCACGACGCCAAAGCCGCCCTCGAGTACGCCGAACGCCTGAAGCCGATCGCCGAGCGACTCTCCGACGGCCTGCTCGTGGTGATGCGGGTGTACTTCGAGAAGCCGCGCTCGACCCTCGGCTGGAAGGGCCTGATCAACGACCCTGACCTCGACGGCTCCGGCGACGTGAACACGGGCCTGCGCACCGCCCGCGCCCTGCTGCTCGAAGTCCTGGCCCAGGGTCTCCCGGTCGGTTGCGAGTTCCTCGACCCGATCACCCCGCAGTACATCGCGGACACCGTCGGCTGGGGCGCGATCGGCGCCCGGACCGTCGAGAGCCAGGTCCACCGCCAGCTGTCCTCCGGCCTGTCGATGCCGATCGGGATGAAGAACCGCCCCGACGGCAGCATCGGTACGGCGGTCGACGCGATCAAGGCCGCCGCGGTCCCGCACGTCTTCACCGGTATCGACCACGACGGCGCTCCCGCGATCCTGCACACCCGCGGCAACCCGGACTGCCATCTCGTACTGCGCGGCTCGGACTCCGGTCCGAACTACGACGCCGACTCGGTCGCCGGCGCCCAGGAGCTGCTCCGCAAGGCCGGACTGCAGGAGCGGGTCGTGATCGACGCGAGCCACGGCAACAGCCGCAAGGACCACCGCCGCCAGCCCGAGGTCGCGGCCGAGATCGGCGAGCAGGTTGCGGGCGGCAACAAGGCGATCGTCGGCGTGATGCTCGAGTCGTTCCTGGTCGAGGGCAGGCAGGACCTTGACCCGACGCGCCCGCTCACCTACGGACAGTCGATCACCGATGCGTGCCTGGGCTGGGACACCACCGAGGCGGTCCTGACCGGTCTGCGCGACGCGGCGCTGAGCCGCCGTAGTACGGGCGCGTGAACTTCAGGCGAATCAACTCGCGTACCCATCCCGCAGGGCTCGGACGGTGAATTAGCGTCCGGGGCATGACTGAGATCTCCCGCCGTCTGGTCCTTGGTTCAGCTGCCGGTGGGGCAGCGCTGTCGCTGCTCCCACCGTCGCTGCACACCGCGATGGCACAACCGCTGAGACCAGGTGGCCTGCGGGCCGTCGAGCACGTGATCGTCCTGATGCAGGAGAACCGCTCGTTCGACCACTACTACGGCACGCTGCGCGGTGTCCGCGGGTACGGCGACCGTCAGCCGCTCCGCCTCCGCAACGGCAAGCCGGTCTTCCACCAGCCGGTCACCGGCGGTGGCGAGGTGCTCCCGTTCTCGATCCGCCAGGCCGCGGCCGACGCGGGGCGCAATGCCGACGACATCCAGTACCTCGGGGCGCTCGCGCACGGTTACACCGACGCCACCCAGGCCTGGGGCAACGGCTGGAACGACGACTGGGTGCAGGCCAAGACCGCGGCGACGATGACGCACTACGAGCGCCGCGACATCCCGATGCAGTACGAGCTGGCCGAGACGTTCACGATCCTCGACGCCTACCACTGCTCGGTGAACGGCTCCACCAACCCGAACCGCAACTACCTGTGGTCCGGTACGACGGGCTTCGAGCCCGGTACGACGCAGCGCGCGGTCACCAACGCGGCGTACTCCTACGACCACAAGGGCTACGACTGGACGGCGTACCCGGAACGCCTCGAAGCGGCCGGTGTCTCCTGGCAGATCTACCAGGAGTGGGACAACTTCACCGACAACGCGGTCGAGTACTTCAAGACCTTCAAGGAACTCGGCCACCGCATCCTCGCGACCGTGCCGGGCGGCTACCGGACCACCGAGGAGTTCTACGACCGGCTGTTCGACAAGACGCCGGCCGAGCAGGCAGTCGCTCTTCAACAGCTCGAAGCAGCCGTCAAGTTGCAGCCGGCCAAGGACCAAGCCCTGTTCTACAAGGCGATGCACCGCACCGAGCCCGAGTCCCTCGTGCCGCGGGTCCGTGCGGACATCAAGGCCGGAACGCTGCCCAAGGTCAGCTGGCTCGTCCCGTCCGCGGTGGACTCCGAACACCCCGGTTCGTCGACCCCGGTCGCCAGCGCGAACCTCGTCTACGACCTCCTCGACGCGATCGCCTCGGACCCGGAGACCTGGTCCAAGACCGTGCTGCTGATCAACTTCGACGAGAACGACGGGTACTTCGACCACGTCCCGCCGCCGGTCGCGCCGCGGCCCGCCTCGGGGGAGGGCGACGACTGGTACGCCGGGCGCCCGATCGGCCTCGGCCCGCGGGTCCCGATGACGATCGTCTCGCCATGGACCGTCGGCGGACACGTGAACTCGCAGGTCGCCGATCACACCTCGGTGATCCAGTTCCTGGAGCGCTTCACCGGCGTACAGGAGCCGAACATCAGCAAGTGGCGCCGGACCGCTTGCAGCGACCTGGTCTCGGCCTTCGACTTCACCAAGAGCTACCGCCAGCCGAGCGTCGACGCACCCGGTCCGATCCCGGCGCCGATCAGCCGCTGGAGGCCGACGCCGCCGGTTTCGCAGGCGCTACCGGTGCAGGAACCCGGACGTCGACCAGCGCGCGCTTTGCCTTACCAGCCGACGGTTTCTGGCTTTGTTGCTGAAGGCAAGCTGAAGCTGCGACTGGGCAACAAAGCCGATGAGGCCGCGCACTTCGCCATCTATCCGTACGGCGGTGAGCTGCCGGCGCCGGCGCATCTCGATGTCCGCGGCCAGTTGTTCCAGGACATCCCGGTGAGTGGTCCGTTCGAGCTGTCGGTCCAGGGCCCGAACCGCTTCTGGGTCGAGCTGGCCGGGTCTGTCGACGGGGTCGCGGCCGGACTCGACGTACGGGTCAGCCGGGACGGGACGTCGCTGCAGATCGAGTTGGAGAACACCGGCACGAAGCCGCTGAGCGTGAAGCTCAAGGCCCGCGGCTACGGCAGCCGGACGATCAACCAGGACGTCCGAGGCCGCCAGACCCGCACCGCTCACCTGGCCCACCGACCAGGGCTGGTACGACGTGGAGGTAACGACCGCCGAGGACCCGACCTACCGCCGCCGCCTGAGCGGCCACCTCGAGACGGGACGCCCGAGCATCACCGGCTAGTCACGCGGGGTGCAGCCGCAGGACTCTCGGTGCATGATTTCGGCGGGGAGGCGGACGGTTTGGGGTGGCGCGGTGGGGTCCGTCATGCGGCGGAGGAGGAGTTGGACCGCGCGGGCTCCGATCGCGGTGGACGGCTGGGCGACGGTGGTGAGGCCTGGGCTGAAGAGATCGGCCCAGGCGAAGTCGTCGAACGCGGTCACCGCGAGATCGCGCGGTACCCGCACCCCGGCGGCCCGGAAGGCGGCGAGTGCGCCGATCGTCATGTTGTTGTTCGCCGCGAACACCGCGGTCGGCGGCGACGGATGATCGAGCAACGCGAGCGCTGCCTTCCGGCCGCCTTCGCTCGTCGAGGCGCCGTCGACGATCAGCGACGGGTCGATCGGCAGGTCCGCTCGCTGATGCGCGAGCCGGTAACCACGTAATCGCTCGGTGCTGGTGGACAGGTCGGGGATTCCGGTGACCATGCCGATCCGGGTGTGACCGAGCGAGATCAGGTGGTCGACCACGGCCGCGGTGGCCGTCTCGTTCTCGACGCCGACCTGGTCGACCCGTAGTACGGGATCTATCCGGTCGACGATGACGTACGGCACCGGATGATCGCGCAGCAGCGGCAGCGTGAGGTCTTTCCAGCCGGCGGCGGGCGCGATCACCAGACCTTCGATGTGATGGGCGAGCAGGTTGGCGACGGCCGCGGACTCGTGCCGCGCGTCGTCGCGGGTGTCGACGATGATCAGGTTCAGGCCGGCCCGGGTCGCCTCGCCGTCGATGCCCTGGATCAGCTCGACCCAGTACGGGTTGGAGGCCGCGGTCAGCGCGAGGCCGATCGTCTGGTGTGAGCCGGCCGCCAGCGACCGCGCGATCGGGTGGTGCCGGTAGCCGAGCAGCCGCATCGCCCGATGGACCTTCGCCCGGGTGGCCGGCGCGACCAGCCGGGTGCCGTTCACGACGTGCGAGACCGTGCTGACCGAGACTCCGGCGCTCCGGGCGACCTCGGACATCGTGACCATCCGTCGAATGGTGGTCGCTCACTGTGTGTTGCGCAAGGCTTTGCGCAAAGGCTGCGGCCGGTTCCGGACCGGGCCTAACTTCGCTCAAACGAGCGGACCTGCATCGCTCGAACCCCCGCCCGGGTTCCCGTCCCGGGTGCCCCGACCCCGGAGGGCAGATCCGTGGCACTCAAGACTCCGCGCCGACTCGCAGTCGTCGTACTGGCCCTGTGCCTGGCCACCACCACCGCCTGCACCAAGACGAAGTCGGGCAGCGGCGACGGCGGTGACAGCAGCGGTCCGGTCAAGATCGGACTCGTCACCAAGACCGACACCAACCCGTACTTCGTGAAGCTGCGCGACTCGGCCAAAGCCGCCGCCACCGCCAAGGGCGCCACCCTGATCGCGCTGGCCGGCAAGTTCGACGGCGACAACGAGGGCCAGGTCTCGGCGATCGAGAACCTGATCCAGCAGGGCGTGAAGGGCATCCTGATCACGCCCAGCAACTCGACCGGCATTCTCGGCGCGCTCAAACAGGCCAAGGAGAAGGGCATTCTGGTGATTGCCCTCGATACCGAGACCGACCCGAAGGACGCGGTCGACGCGACCTACGCGACGAACAACCTGACCGCCGGCGAACTCGAGGGGAAGTACGTCAAGGCATCCCTCGGCCAGACCGCGCCGAAGCTGTTGCTGATGGACGGTACGCCGGGCGGGACCGTGGACGAGCAGCGGCACCGCGGCTTCCTGCAGGGCATGGGCCTGAAGGAGGGCGACCCCGCGATCATCGGCGCCGCGCCCACGAACGGTGACCAGAACAAGGCCCAGTCGGCGATGGAGAACCTGCTCCAGCGCGACGCGAGCGTCAACGCCGTCTACACGATCAACGAGCCCGCCGCTCGCGGTGCAGTCGCTGCGCTGACGGCGAAGGGACTGGCGGGCAAGGTGGCAGTCGGCTCGATCGACGGTGGCTGCCAGGGCGTCGCCGATGTGAAGGCGGGCAAGTACCTCGCGACGGTCATGCAGTTCCCGAAGAAGATGGCCGAGCAGGGTGTCGACGCAGTAGTTGCCTTCAGCAAGGACGGCAGCAAGCCGAGTGGCTTCCAGGACACCGGCGCGCAGCTGATCACCGACAAGCCGCTGCCCGGGCTGGACAGCAAGGACACCGCCTGGGGCGCCCAGAACTGCTGGGGCTGAGATGGCGAGACAAGGCCGTACTGCGGAAGCATTCCTCCACAACCCGGCACTGGGTCCACTCGGCGCTCTGATCGTTGCCGTCATCGTCTTCGGCGCGACCACCAGTACCTTTCTGACAGTCGACAACCTGTCCCTCGTCGTCCAGCAGTCGCTGGTGGTCGGGACGCTCGCGCTCGGTCAGACGCTGATCGTGCTGACCGGCGGGATCGACCTGGCCAACGCCGCGATCATGGTCCTCGGCACGATGGTCTTCGCCCGGCTGGTGACCGAGGGGAGCGTGCCCTTGCTGGCGCTGCTCGTCGGCTTCGTGGTCTGCGCGATCCTCGGTGCAGTGTCCGGCGGTCTGGTGACCTGGCTCAACCTGCCACCCTTCATCGTCACGCTCGGCATGCTGACCGTCGTACTGGCTGTCGGGCGGCTCTACTCACAGGGCAACTCGTGGCCGGTGACCGACGACCTGCTGAACGTCCTCGGTGAGGGCGGCTACCTGTTCGGGCAGATCAAGGTGACGCACGGGATGACGCTGGCCGTGGTGATGTTCGCAGTCGCCTGGTACGCGTTGAGCAAGACGGCGTGGGGTCGTCATGTGTATGCCTTGGGCAACGATCCTGAGGCAGCCCGGCTGACCGGTATCCATGTCGGCCGGACCAGGTTCAGCGTCTACCTGATCGCGGGCGTGATCTACGCGTTCGCGGCCTGGCAGGCGCTCGGCCGGATCCCCAACGCGGACCCGAACGCCTTCCAGACCGGCAACCTCGACAGCATCACCGCCGTCGTGATCGGTGGCACCAGCCTGTTCGGCGGCCGGGGCAGCGTCGGCGGCACGGTGGTCGGCGCGCTGATCGTCGCCGTACTGCGCAGCGGGCTGACCCAGGCTGGAATCGACAGTCTCTACCAGGACGTGGCAACCGGCGTACTGGTGATCGCCGCCGTCGCCTTCGATCAACTGGCCCGCAGGAGGTCCCGATGACCACGCCGGCACTCCAAGCCAGGGGACTCGTCAAACGCTACGGCCGGGTGACCGCGATCGGCGGCGCCGACTTCGACCTGTACGCCGGGGAGGTGCTCGCCGTCGTCGGCGACAACGGCGCCGGCAAGTCGAGTCTCATCAAGGCGCTGTCGGGCGCACTCGTGCCGGACGAGGGCGTGATCCTGCTCGACGGGCAGGAGACGCGGTTCCATTCACCACTGGAAGCGCGGAAGGCCGGGATCGAGACGGTTCACCAGACGCTCGCGCTGGCCCCGGCGATGGATATCGCGACCAACCTGTTCCTCGGCCGGGAGCTTCGCCGTACCGGGCCGGTCGGGTCGGTCTTCCGGCTGCTCGATCGGGCCGCGATGCGCAAGCAGGCGCAGGAGCAGTTGGATGCCCTGGGCATCGAAACGGTGCAGCACATCGGGCAGATCGTGGAAACCTTGTCGGGTGGACAGCGGCAGGCGGTGGCGGTTGCGCGGGCGGCGATGTTCGGCAGCCGGCTGGTGATCATGGACGAACCGACGGCCGCGCTCGGGGTCAAGGAGTCGCGGCTGGTGCTCGATCTGATCCGGCGGATTCGCGATCGCGGGCTGCCCGTCGTACTGATCAGTCACGACATGCCGCAGGTGTTCGAGCTGGCCGACCGGATCCATGTGCATCGGCTGGGTCGCCGGGCGGCCGTAGTACGGCCTGCTGATGCTTCGATGAGTCAGGTCGTGTCGCTGATGACCGGTGCCTTGCAGATCGGCGACGAGGGCGCCCCACCCGATGTGACGGAGGAGGTTGTCTAGTGGGTTTCTCGTATCCGGCGACGAACTACCAGGAGGACAACCGCGGACAGTTCCACTTCAGCTCCCAGGCCGGCTGGATGAACGACGTGAACGCACCGCTGTACTACCGCGGCGTGTATCACCTCTACTACCAGCACAACCCGCACGGGCTGGCCTGGGACACCATGCACTGGGGACACGCAACGAGCACGGATCTCGTGCACTGGCAGCAGAAACCGATCGCTTTGGAACCCGGCGTCCATCCGGGCGATCTGTGGTCCGGTGGCGGAGTCGTTGATACCGGCAACGTCACCGGGCTGAAGTCTGGCGGCGACGATCCGATCGTCGTGTACTCCGGAACGCACGGCGTGACCGTGTTCTACAGCCTCGACGGCGGCAACACCTTCAAGTCCTACGACAACGGCCGCAAGGTGGTGAACCCGCCGGCCGAGGACAGCCGGGACCCGAAGGTGTTCTGGGATCCGGACACGAAACGCTGGGGCATGGTCGTCTGGTCGAACCAGGACGGCAACGGGGTCGACTTGTATACGTCGGCCAACCTGCTCGACTGGACCTTCGCATCGCGCTACGCAGGTGACTGGCTGTTCGAGTGCCCGGACATGGTTCGCATGCCTCTGGATGGTGGCTATCACTGGGTGCTCAGTGCGGGCAGTGGCAAGTACGTCGTGGGTGACTTCGACGGTACGACGTTCAAGACGGCCTGGCCGACGCCGCAGAAGATCAACCAGATCGACACGTACGCGGGCAGCGACTACTACGCGGCGTTGTCCTTCACGAACCTGCCTGGGCGAGTCGTTTCGATGGCCTGGCAGGGTGGCAACCACGGCTCGATCTGGACCGGCAACGCGACCTTCCCGGTCGAGCAGCGCCTTCAGTCGACGCCTGCTGGTCCACGGGTGATGAGCACTCCGGTGCCTGAGATCGCCTCGTTGCGGACTGGTACGCAGAGCTGGAAGGACCTGACGCTGGACAGTGCGGCAGCTCATCGGCTGCTCGCCGGGGTCACGGCCGACACCTACGAGATTGAGGCCGTGGTCGACGTACAGCAGACGAAGCGTTTCGGTTTCCGGCTGCACACGAGTCCGGACGGCTGGTTCGATCGTGAGGTTTTGTATGACGTGTCAGCCGGTCAACTGGATGGTGCCGCGTTGAAGCCGCACGACGGTCGGGTGAGGCTTCGGTTGCTGGTGGATCGCGGGCAGTTGGAGGTGTTCGGCAACGACGGTGAGGTCTACCAGAGCCACAACGTCAACTTCGACAGCCTGCCGGGCGGCGACGGCGTCGACCTGTTCGTCGAGGGTCGGATCAGGCTCGACTCTCTCCAGATCCACCAGCTGAGCTCGATCTGGACCACAACGTAACCACCGGCTCACCTGAGGTCCGCCCGAGTGAGGTGGGTCAGCGGGCGATTGGGGCGGTGGTTGCTGCGGTGATTTTGACCAGGTCGGTGGGGGTGAGGCCGATGTCCAGGCCGCGGCGGCCGCCGGAGACGTAGATGGTGTCGTGGTCGGAGGCGGAGCTGTCGATGACGGTTGGCAGGCTTCGCTTCTGGCCGATGGGGCTGATGCCGCCGACGACATAGCCCGTACTGCGCTCAGCGGCTGCCGGGTCGGCCATCGTGGCCTTCTTGCCGTTGAGTGCGGCTGCGACTGCCTTGAGATCCAGTTGCCTGTCGACCGGGACCACCCCGACCGCGAGCTTCCCATCGACCTCGACGAGCAACGTTTTGAACACCTGAGCCGTCGGGAGCCCCAGGACCTCGGCAGCTTCCAGCCCGTACGACTTGGCCCCCGGGTCGTGATCGTATGAATGCGTCGTAAAGGCCAGGCCGGCCTTGGTCAGCGCCACAGTCGCAGGAGTTCCCTGCCCGGTCTGCTTACTCTTCGCCACCGCGTCAGCCTAAACCGCTCTTCGGCTGATCCGGACACAGCAGTGACCTGGGCTGGGCGAGATCACTGCTTCCCGCTCGTTATCCCCAAGTCCGTCGAGCACCCCGGCCAGCAGCTGCTGATTCATCCCGCAAACCAACTCGGTGTACTCCTTCGCCAAGCCGTGGAACGGACAATTCCCCAGCAAGATGGCTGGGCCGTCTTCGTGTGGTTCGAAACCTTGACGGGTCAGGACCTGGAGGAGGTCACCTTCGGAGGATTCGCCGAGGGATCTGCCGTGGTGGGTGGCGTGGCGGGAGAGGGCTTGTTTGGGGGATTCGCCGGTCGACTCGGCGTCGGCGAGGGCGGCGGCCAGCAGGTGGGCGGCTACGTCGTACGTGCGCTCGGGGAGTGAGATCTCCACCTGGAGGTCCGAGCGGCGATATAGCTTGGCCGGACGGCCGGCGCCTGGACCGGTGCGGCCGCAGCGGCGTTCGTAGACGACGCTCGAGCAGTCCGCCGTCGACCAGTTTGTCGAGGTGGAAGGCGGCGGTGGTCCGGGGGATGGCGAGCGCGGCGGCGGCCTCGTCCTTGCTGACGGGGGACGAGCTGGCGGCGACGAGTTCGTAGAGCTGTCGCCTGGTCGGTTCCTCCAGCGCGGCGATCGCCTGGACGCCGGCGAGGTGGTCGTGGTCCACCAAGGTATTGTATCGACAACTTTCGTTGACGGAATAGATGGTTGAGTTCTAAAGTATTTGGTTGGATCATCCCGACGCTGTGAGGAGCGCAGATGACGACGATCCGGTCGGAAGCATTCACCGCTGAAGAACTGGATGCGGTGGTGCCTTTGCACGTGGTCGCCGGGCGGCCGGAGATCGACCTGCCGGCGGCGGAACGCGCAGTCGCAGACCTGCTCAAGGCGCTCGGTCGCGATCCGCACAGCGTGCATCTGGCGGACACCCCACGGCGGGTGGCGCACGCGTACGCCGAGATGCTGACGCCCCGGGAGTTCGAGCTGACGACGTTCCCCAACGACGAGGGATACGACGAGTTGGTGCTCGCGCGGGACATCCCGGTGCAGTCGTTCTGCGAACACCACATGCTGCCGTTCCAGGGCGTCGCACATGTCGGCTATCTGCCGGGCGAACGCATTCTCGGGCTGTCGAAGCTGGCGCGCGTGGTCGAGTTGTTCGCCCGCGATCTCCAGGTGCAGGAGCGGCTGACCAAGCAGGTCGCCGACTGGCTGCAGGACCAGCTCGCGCCGAAGGGCGTCGGAGTCGTGATCGAGGCAGAGCACCTCTGCATGTCACTGCGCGGAGTCCGTGCTCCCGGCTCCCGCACAGTCACGTCCTCCCTGCACGGCATCCTCCGCAACAACCCCAGCTCCCGCCAAGAATTCTTCGCCCTCACCGGCATCAACAGCTGACCGCCAGGATGTAACCGGGTTCCGGGGACGGCGAAGCCGACTCGGCGGCGCAACCGGGTGCGAGCTCCGGCTCGGCGGAGCCGGGTCCGGCTCGGGGTGGGCGCTCACCCCACCCTTCGCTTTGAGCTCAGCCACCGGCGAGCGTCGTCCGGGCGCATGCCGGACGTGGCAGCGGCGGGCGGTGCGTAGTACGGGTGTTCAGGCTGTTGCTACGGCCGGTGGGTGGTGGGTGTGCCGGCCGGTGGCGAGGATGTGGGCCACCTCGCCGGGGAGGAGGTCCGTGCCGGGGACCGTCTCCATCTCGGAGACGTCCAGCCAGCGCACCACGGTGGCACCGCAGTGGCCGTGGACGGCGAGGATGGAGTCGAGGTCCGGCCAGACCGCGGTGGAGGGGTTCTGGCCGTGCCAGCGGAGGGCGACCGATCCGTCGGTGAAGACGCATCCTTCGGCGACCGTCCCGGTGCCGGAGACTCCGCTGATGTCCGCGTACCGGACGAGTTCGAAGGTCTGGGGTTTCACCGGCGGAACCTTCCGGTCCTGGCGGCGGGTCTTACGTCGTACTGTTCGGCCCTGGTGTGGCCTGAGCGAGTTGCCATGGTCCTTTCCCCGTGTCGGCGTGGTCGATTGTCTCGCCACAAACCGGGGACCGGTACGGACTGTCAGCGGGGAAGGACGGTCTGTAGCGACTCTATTGCTGCAAAACAAGCTAGAACCAAACACCCCCGCAACGCCAGCCCTAACTCCGCGTGTCTCAACCTTCGACCCAGATTGCCCGGCACCCGAAACCCCAACCCAGCAAGGTTTCTGGCGCCTCCCGAGGGGAAGCCACCCAGCTCATGACAAACCTGCGCGGCCCGGGGTCGCCGGGCCGCGCAGGTGTCGTGGAGGTTAGGGCACCCAGTGGTTGTGGGTGACGGTGATCATCACCTGGAGCTGGATGCTCGCCGAGTAGTAGCCGCTCGGGTCGAGCGGGGTGGCCAGCATCTTGTTCCAGAGTGCGTCGAGCCAGGCCTGGCTGCCGGAGTCCGTCATCGCGGTGACGGCGAACGGTGCGAAGAAGGCCGCCTCGCTGCCGGCGGAGATCTGGGTCCCGTTCAGCTTGTAGCCGGTGGCGATGCTGTTGGCGTTGCCGCCGGTCTTGGACTTGATCCAGCTGTTCAGCTTGCGGGCCGAGGCCAGCGAGGCGCTGTCGCCGGAGGTGACCGCGTCGGCGCCGATCCGCCACGGGTCGCGGCAGGCGTTCCACCAGTACTGGCCGTCGTTCGGGTCCTCCAGCACCTCGCCGGGAGCCGGCTTCGGGGTGGAGTTGGTGTTGACCACGAAGTCGGGCAGCAGCCCGGTGCTCGGTGCGTAGCTGTTCTGCAGCGAGGTCGTCACGGTCTGGTGCTTGGCGCGGATGGTGTCCCAGGCCGAGTTGCCGGTGGCCGTCCTGAAGGCGCGGAAGTGGTCGATCATCCAGTCCGACGTCCGGGACATGTTGTACGTCGAGTCACCCGACGTGCTCCAGTCGCCGAAGGTGAGCAGGTTGGTGTTCGGGTTGATCTCGCTCGCCTTGATCGCGTTGATGTGCTTCACCGCGAGCTGCTTGTAGTTGTAGGTGCCGGTGCTGCCCCACTGCTTGTCGGCGAGCAGCAGGCCGTACGCGACGTCCATGTCGCCGTCGGTCGCGCTGTCGGAGCCGTTCACGCTCTTGCAGGCGGTGTCCTGCTCGGCGGCCAGCAGATCGGCGTTGTTCACCGACGGGTGGGCCAGCATGAACTTGACCATGCCGTCGAAGATCGTCTTGGCGTTCGGGTCCGCGCCGGCCATGGTGGCGACGATGACCATGCCGTAGCCCTGCGCTTCGGCGACGTACGGGTGGTCGGCGTCCGGCGAGATGACCTCGTACCAGCCGTTGCCGCAGTTCTGCCTGACGAAGGCGGACTTCCAGGTGTTGTAGTAGTCGACCACCTTCTGGTCGAGGGTGGCCTGGCTGCCCGACGGGGTGAGCATGCCCGCGGCGTACGGGAACTGGTGGCTCCCGAACGGAACCGCCGGTCCGCTACCGCCACCGGCCTGGGTGGTCGCGGTCACCGTGTTGCTGGCCCCGGACGTGTTGCCGGCGGCGTCGCGTGCCTTGACCGTGTACGTGTAGCTGGTCGAGGCCGCGCGCCCGGTGTCGGTGAAGGTCGTGCCGGTGGCAGTGGCGATCTCGGTGCCGTTGCGGGACACGGCGTAGCCGGTGACACCGACGTTGTCCGTGGAGGCGTTCCAGGACAGCGAGACGCTGTTCGACGTCGTACCGGTGACCGCGAGGCTGCCCGGCGTACTGGGTGGCGTGGTGTCGCCCGTGCCGCCGCCGGTCGAGCCGTAGACCTCGAGGTCGTAGAGCGAGTAGCCGTACGTCGTACCGCGGGCGGTGCCGTAGACGCGGACGTAGCGGCCGCTGCCCGACAGGGTCAGGTCGTCGACCGCGCCGTTGCCGGTCGTGGTCGAGTAGGCGTCGGTCCAGGCCGAGCCGTCGGGGGAGGTCTGGATCTTGTAGGACTTGCCGTAGGCGGCTTCCCAGTTGAGCTTGACCCGCGAGATGGTCGCGGTGGCGCCGAGGTCGACCCGGATCCACTCGGGATCGTGGCCTTCGGCGCTGGCCCAGCGGGTGGACGAGTTGCCGTCGACGGCCTTGGTGGCATCGAAGGAGCTACTCTCGACCGACGAGGCGGTGGCGGGCTTCCCCTGGGAAAGCAAGGTGTCGGCGGCCATCGAGGCCGACGGCGCGAAGATGGGTTGAGCGACCAGGGCGGCGGTGACGACCGCGGCAGCGGTCAGCCCTCGGAATAGATAGGACATCGGCGGTGACCTCCGGGCGGTGGGGGCGGGAGAGGTGCTGCAGCTACCTCAACCGTTAGGAAACTTTCCTAACGATTTAGCTGAAGGTAAGGGTCCGGTCCGAGGAGTGCAAGACCTCGGCACCAAATGAGGCCGCGGTAAATGAGGCGGCCGGTGAGCGGCCGGCATGATCGAATGCGGAAGTGTTCGTGACGATCGGTACCACCTCAGCCGGCCTTGGCGCTCCTGCGACCGACCTCGGGTTCCTGTTGCACAAGAACCCGGCGCGACCGCAGTCGTTGGAGGTCGCCGGCGGTACGGCGCATGTGTTCTACCCGGAAGCCACGGACGAGCGCTGCACGGTCGCCGTACTGCTGGAGGTCGACCCGATCGCCCTGGTGCGCTCCGGTCGCGGACGCTCCAGCGACGGCTTCACCCTCGGGCAGTACGTCAACGACCGCCCGTACGCCGCGTCCAGCCTGCTCGCCGTCGCGGTCGGAAAGCTCTTCCGTACTGCGATGCTCGGTCGCTGCGATGCGCGTCCCGAATTGGCCGCCCAGTCGATCGAGCTGGAGATCCGGGTGCCCGCGCTGCCGTGTCGAGGCGGTGCCGCGATGGCCGAACGGCTCTTCGGCCCACTCGGCTGGTCCGTCGACGCCCGGCCGGTTCCCCTCGATCCGTCGATCCCGTCCTGGGGTGATTCCCGGTACGTCGATCTGCGGCTGACCGGTTCGGTGCGGCTCGCCGATGCGCTGCACCACCTCTACGTGCTGCTGCCGGTGCTCGACGACGCGAAGCACTACTGGGTCGGGTCGGACGAGGTCGACAAACTAGTCCGCGCGGGCGAAAGCTGGCTCGGCACGCATCCGGACCGCGAACTGATCTCCCGGCGCTATCTGGCCCACCGCAAACGCCTGACCGATTCAGCCCTCGAAGCCCTCGACCGCCTGGTCGAAGCAGATGGCGCTGCGGAAGAAGAGCCGGTCGCCGAGGATGCTTCAGTTGGTGCTGAGAAGGCTGTGTCGCTGGCGGTTCAGCGGCGTACTGCGGTGGTTGAGCTGCTTCGTGAGATTGGTGCGCGCCGAGTGGCTGATCTTGGTTGTGGGGAAGGGGTCCTGGTTGCTCAGCTGTTGAAGGATGCTTCGTTCAGTGAGGTGGTGGCGACCGACGTGTCGTCGCGGGCGCTGACGTATGCCGAGCGGCGGCTGCACGTGGACGAGATGTCCGACCGGAACCGGGACCGACTGCGGCTGTTCCAGTCGTCCGTCACGTACGCGGATGCGCGCCTCGCCGGCCTCGACGCCGCCGTACTGATGGAGGTGATCGAGCACGTCGACCTGCCTCGCCTGCCAGCTCTTGCCTATGCGGTCTTCGGTTCGGCGCGACCCGGCAATGTCGTTGTCACCACGCCGAACTCCGAGCACAACGTTCGCTTCGAAACCCTTCCTGCTGGTGCTTTCCGGCACCCGGACCACCGGTTCGAGTGGACCCGCGCGGAGTTCCGTGAGTGGGCAGAGGCTGTCTGCCGCGATTACGGATACGAGGTTTCGTTCCGCGCGGTCGGCCCGGATGATCCTGAGGTGGGACCGCCGACCCAACTCGCGCTGTTCCGGCGTGACGAGGCTGCCCGGCGTCCTGTGCAGGAGGCGATCTGATGGACCGGATCGACATCCCAGCACTGAGCCTCGTCGTACTGATCGGCGTGAGCGGCTCGGGCAAGTCCAGCTTCGCGCGCAAGCACTTCCTCGGCACCGAGGTGATCTCGAGCGACTTCTGCCGCGGCCTCGTCGCGGACGACGAGAACGACCAGTCGGTCAGCAAGGACGCGTTCGAGGTGCTGAACTTCATCGCGGCCAAGCGGCTCGCCGCCGGCAAGCTGACGGTGATCGACGCGACCAGCGTGCAGCCGGAATCGCGGAAGCAACTGGTGGCGCTGGCCCGCGAGTACGACGTACTCCCGGTCGCCATCGTCCTCGATGTACCCGAGCGGGTAGCGCTCGAACGGAACGCGCAGCGACCCGATCGGCAGTTCGGGCCGCATGTCGTGCGGCGCCAGCAGCAACAGCTTCGCCGGGGGCTGCGCGGCCTGAAGCGCGAGGGGTTCCGGAACATTCACATCCTCGACGGCGTCGAGGAGATCGATGCCGTGCGCATCGAACGGACCCGGCTGTACAACGACCTCACCGACCAGACCGGCCCCTTCGACATCATCGGCGACATCCACGGCTGCCGCGCCGAACTCGAACAGCTGTTGAGCCAACTCGGCTACACCCTCGTCCGTGATGCCGAGGGTCGAGCTGTCGATGCACACTGTGTTGGCCGACAGGCTGTGTTCGTCGGAGACCTGGTGGATCGCGGGCCGGACACGCCTGGGGTGCTGCGGTTGGTGATGGGGATGGTTGCTTCGGGCAACGCCTATTGCGTGCCGGGGAACCACGAGGACAAGTTGCTCAAAGCCCTGCGGGGCAAGAAGGTCAAGCTCACGCACGGCCTCGAGGAGTCGCTCGCGCAGCTTGCTGCTCGAGGCGCCGGAGTTCCGGGACGAAGTCGACAAGTTCATCTACGGACTTGTCTCGCACTACGTCTTCGACGGCGGCAACCTGGTCGTCTCACACGCCGGCCTGGTCGAGCGGATGCACGGGCGCACGTCCGGCCGGGTCCGCGCCTTCTGCCTGTACGGCGAGACGACGGGGGAGACCGACGAGTTCGGCCTGCCGGTGCGCTACCCGTGGGCGAACGACTATCGCGGTCGCGCGATGGTCGTCTACGGACACACCCCGACGCCCGTCCCGGAGTGGATCAACAACACGATCTGCCTCGACACGGGATGCGTCTTCGGTGGCTCGCTCACCGCGCTGCGCTATCCCGAGCGCGAGCTGGTCTCGGTCGAGGCCTTCGAGCAGTACTACGAGCCGGCGAAACCGTTGCATGTGGCAAGCGCTCCCGGCCGCGAACCCGACGTACTGGACATCACCGACGTCACCGGTCGCCGGGTCATCGAGACCGCTACGCACGGGCGACTGAGCATCCGGGCTGAGCAGGCTGGTGCGGCTCTGGAGGTGATGAGCCGGTTCGCGATCGATCCGCGGTTCCTGCTGTATCTGCCGCCGACGATGAGTCCGGTCGCCACTTCGCCGATCCCTGGCGTGCTGGAGCATCCGGCGCAGGCCTTTGAGACCTACAAGGCAGATGGCGTGACCGAGCTGGTGTGCGAAGAGAAGCACATGGGTTCGCGAGCCGTCGTACTGCTGACCCGGGACGACGACGTCGCGGAGAAGCGCTTCGGGCTGGCTGGGCGAGGTGCGGTCCACACCCGGACCGGTCGCTCGTTCTTCGATGCTTCGCTGACGGATGAGCTGCTGCTGCGTCTTCGTGGTGTCGCGTTGGATGCAGGGCTTTTCGATGAGCTCGACAGTTCCTGGCTGCTTCTCGATGCGGAGCTGCTGCCGTGGAGCGCTAAGGCTATTGAGCTGCTGAAGAACCAGTACGCCGCTGTCGGCGCAGCTGCCCGTACTGCGTTGCCCGCGGCAACTGCTGGACTGGAAGCAGCCGTCGCCGCGGGGCTGGATGTTGGCGAGCTGCTGGCGCGGACGCAACGGCGTACGGTCAATGCGTCGCTCTTCAGCGAGGCGTATCGGCGGTACTGCTGGCCGACCGAGGGACTGGACGGCGTACGGGTTGCGCCGTTCCAGGTGCTGGCGTCCGAAGGTACGACGTACGAGGACAAGCCGCACGCCTGGCACCTCGCTCTCGCGGACCGGTTGGTTGCGGCTGATCCTTCGCTGATCACTGCGACCCGGCGGCTGTTCGTGGACGAGGGTTCTTGGGATGCCGGGATCGCTTGGTGGGAAGAGCTGACCGGCGCCGGTGGCGAAGGCATGGTGGTCAAGCCGGCCGCCAACCTGGTCCGCCTGAAGAAGGGGCTGACCCAGCCCGGCCTGAAGGTGCGCGGGCAGGAGTACCTGCGGATCATCTACGGTCCGGACTACACCGAGCCCGTGAACTTCGACCGTCTCCGCAGCCGCAACCTCGGGCACAAACGGTCGATGGCGCTGCGCGAGTACGCCCTCGGCCTGGAGTCCCTGGGACGCGCCGCCCGCGGCGAACCGCTCTGGCGCATCCACGAGTGCGTCTTCGCCGTCCTCGCCCTAGAGTCCGAACCGGTCGATCCCCGGCTCTGAGCAGTCCACGATCTGGGCACTCGGTGACCTGTGGTTCCTGGACAAATTTCCGCCAATACCTGGCGGTGGCGCCGCTCTGGTCTTAGGGTCAGTGCAATGTCACACGGTACTGAAGATCCGATGAGTCCCAGTCCGGCGCCGAGGCCGGTCAAGCGCCCAGGGGCGGTTCGCGCCGCGGCCGGTGCGGTCCGGCCCCTGCGCACCGACGAGGTCGAGCTGACCGGTGGGTTGCTGCGCGCGTGGCAGCAGCGAAACCGGCAGGCGACCATTCCGCATGCGCTGGCCGAGCTCCGTGCCGCCGGCAATCTGGACAACCTGCGCCGCCTGCTCGATCCGGATCTGGGCGCCTACCGCGGCCGCTACCCGTTCCTGGACACCGACCTCTACAAGACGCTCGAAGGTCTCGCCTACGAGCTGGGCAAGGACGAGCCGCCGGCCGGTGCGCAGGAGTTCTTCGACGAGGTGATCGGACTTCTCGTCCAGGTCCAAGCCGCCGACGGCTACCTGAACTCCTTCTTCCAGGACCCCGCGGCGCCGAAGAAGCCGTGGCAGGACCTCGCCTGGGGACACGAGCTGTACAACCTCGGCCACCTGATCCAGGCCGCTGTCGCGGCGAATCGTCAGCTCGGCGACGCGCGCCTGCTCGGAGTAGCGCGCCGGTTCGCGGATCTCGTCGTCGCGAAGTTCGGCTCGGCCGGCGAGGAGGTGGTCTGCGGCCACCCGGAGATCGAGATGGCGCTGGTCGAGCTGTACCGCGAGACCGGCGTCGAGGACTACCTCGTCCAGGCGCGGCTGTTCATCGAGCGGCGTGGCCGGGGTCACCTGGATCGCGGTACGGCCCCGGGCGAGTACTTCCAGGACAACGCGCCGTTCCGGGAGTTGCCGGCCGTCACCGGTCACGCCGTACGGATGGCCTATCTCGCCGCCGGTGCTGCTGACGTTCACGTCGAGACCGGCGACGCTTCGTTGTTCACCGCGTTGGAGCGGCTGTGGGACGACATGGTGGCGACGAAGCTCTATGTCACCGGCGGCCTCGGCAGCCGGCACTCCGACGAGGCGATCGGCGATCGCTACGAGCTGCCTTCCGAGCGCGCGTACACCGAGACCTGCGCCGCGATCGCGACCATGCAGTGGGCCTGGCGGATGTTCCTGGCCAGCGGCGCGGCGAAGTACCTGGATGTCTTCGAAACGGTGCTCTACAACGCCTATGCGGTCGGGCTCTCCGCCGCGGGTACGGCCTTCTTCTACGACAACCCACTGCAGCGGCGACCCGATCACGAGCAGCGCAGCGGAGCCGAGAGCGGCGGCGAACCGTTGCGCCGTTCCTGGTTCGGCTGCCCGTGCTGCCCGCCGAATATCGTCCGCTGGATGGCGCAGCTGCAGGACTACCTGGCCGCCGAGCAGGACGGCACGCTGTACGTCGGCCAGTACGCCGACGCGCGCATCACCGCTGCGAACCTGGCCATCACGATCAGTACGGCGTACCCCTGGGACGGCGACGTCACGATCACCGTCGACCGGGCGCCCGAGGGCGAGTTCGGCCTGGCTCTTCGCATCCCGGCCTGGGCCGCAGGGGCAACCGTGACTGTCAACGGAGCTGCCCTGAACCTCGAGCCCAGCCAGGGGTGGTTGACCGTGCGGCGGCAGTTCGTTGCCGGCGACGAGGTGCGGCTGGTGCTGCCGATGCCGCCACGTGCGCATGGGTCGCACCCTTACCTCGACGCGACCCGAGGTGCCCTCGCGGTCGCGCGCGGCCCCCTCGTCTATTGCGTCGAGCAGCAGGACGTGGCCGCGGCCGTTGACGACCTTCTGGTCGGACCGGTGCAGGTCGCCGAAGCCCGCGTAGTACCGGCTGAGGTCGTCGACGGTACGCCGGGCCAGGTGGTCCTCGACGTGACCGCCGGTGTCGCGCCGACGCCGGCCGGAGAGCTCTACCCGGTGCTGACGGCGGCCCCCATCGCCGCCGACCCGGACGCATCGGTGCAGGCAAGGCTCGTTCCCTACTTCCTCTGGGGCAACCGCGAGGCCGGGGCGATGCGGGTCTGGTTGCGGCAGTCGTGACACCACCATCTGGGGCTCGTCGGGCCCACGAACGGAGAGAAGGCAGATGAAGAGATCGACCATGCTGGTGGGGCTCGCCCTGTCCGGCACGCTGGTGCTCACAGCCTGCTCGGGCAATGCGACCGGCTCGGCCCAGACTCCGGCCGGTCCCGGCGCCAAGCCCGCGCAGGGTGGTGTCGTCCAGGTGCTCGCGAACGCGGGCTTCTCCCACCTCGACCCGGCCCGCGGCTTCGACGGCGGCGTGAACAACTTCTACCGGCTGATCTACCGGACCCTGACCACGCAAGGTGCGGCGCCGGGGGCCGAGGGCACCAAGATCGTCCCCGACCTGGCGACCGACACCGGGAGGCCGTCCGACGGTGGGAAGACCTGGACCTTCACCCTGAAGGACGGCCTGTTCTTCGAGACCGGCGCGCCGATCACCAGCGCCGAGGTGAAGTTCGGTGTCTCGCGGGCCTGGGATCCCGAGCTGGGGATCGGCTCGCCGTACGCGAAGCAGATCATCGATGCCCCGGCGAGCTACCAGGGGCCGTACAAGTCCGGCGGCCTGGCGACGATCGCGACGCCGGACGCCAAGACGATCGTGTTCCACCTCAAGAAGCCGTACGCCGACTTCGGCAGCGTGGTCGCGCAGAACACCTTCGTCCCGGTCCCGGCCGGCAGCGGGGCCGGCAACCAGCTCGACGCCAAGCCGATCGCGTCCGGGCCGTACAAGGTCGCGGAGTACAAGCCCGGCGCCGCACTGAAACTGGTCCGCAACGACAAGTGGGATGCGAAGACGGACACCGTCAGGGCGGCGAAGCCGGACGGGTTCCAGTGGACGTTCGGGCTCGACGGCGCCACGATCGACGAGCGGATGATCGCCGGCCAGGGCACCGATGCCGACGCGATCGCCGGCACGATCCAGGCCGCCACGGTGGCCCGGGTCCAGACCCCGCAGCTCAAGCAACGGACCCTGTCCGGCCTCGGCGGCTGTACGACGTACATGGGTCTGAACACGACCAAGAAGCCACTGGATGACGTCCGGGTGCGGCAGGCGATCAACTTCGCCGTGAACAAGCAGACCGTCCGGGATGCGGTCGGTGGTTCGTCGCTGGCAGAGCTGGCGACGAGCATCCAGCCCCCGACCGTGGCCGGCCGGGTGGACTACGACCCGTACCCGAGTCCGGACGGGAAGGGCGACCAGGAGGCGGCGCGCAAACTGCTGGCCGAGGCGGGCCTGCAAGGCGGCTTCACGTTGACTCTCGACACCCGGGCGCAGCCGAAGATGCAGGCGATGGCAGTCGCGATCCAGCAAGCCCTCGAGCCGCTGAAGATCGCCGTCAAGATCAACACCATCGACACCTCGACGTACTACGAGGTGATCGGTACTCCGTCGCAGCAGCACGACGCCGCGATCACCGGCTGGTGCCCGGACTGGCCGTCCGGCGCGACCTTCCTGCCGCCGTTGTTCGACGGCCGCAACATCGTTGCCAAGGGCAACTCGAACCTTGCCCAGCTCAACGACCCGGGAGTCGACGGCCGGATCGACGAGATCGCCAAGCTGTCGGACGTCAAGCAGGCCAATGCGGCGTACGGCGAACTGGACAAGCAGATCATGAAGCTGGCGCCGGTCGTCCCGCTGCTGTACGAGAAGGTCGTCACGGTTGTCGGCAGCAACATCGCCGGCGCCTACCTGCACGACGGCTTCTCCGGCGGTATCGACCTGGTCTCGGTGGGCCTGACGGACGCCGGGAAGTAGCCGATGACAACGACCCCGACACTGCTCGAGGTCGAGGAGGTGGGGCCGCCGTCCGCCGACGGTGGGCCCCCGACCTCGACCCGGCGGATTCTCACCAAGCTCGGCCGGGACAAGGCCGCGCTGCTCTGCGTCGCGTTCCTGCTGCTGGTGATCCTGATGGCCGCGTTCGCTCCGCTGATCACGAAGATCAGCGGCTGGGGACCGTACGAGTTCGACTCGGCCGCGATCAATTCCGACCTGGGCGGGGTGCCGCACGGCGCACTCGGCGGGATCAGCGGCGGCACTGGTTCGGGGTCGAGCCGCAGAACGGCCGGGACCTGTTCGCCCGGATCGTCTACGGCGCCCGGGTGTCGATCACGATCGCGTTGTCGGCGACCGTGCTGACCGGTGTCCTCGGCGTGGTGCTCGGGATGCTGGCCGGGTTCTACCGCGGCTGGGTGGACCAGGCGATCTCCCGGCTGATGGACTTCCTGATGGCGTTCCCGGCGCTGATCTTCATGATCGCGATCCTGTCCTCGTTGCCGGCCGGGAACCGGCCGGTGCTGCTGGTCGTGGTGATCAGCGCGTTCGGCTGGCCGTACCTGGCCCGGGTGATCCGCGGTCAGACGATGACCCTGGCGAACCGGGAGTTCGTCGAGGCGGCCCGGGCGTCGGGCGCGAAGAACGGCACGCTGGTGTTCCGCGAGATCCTGCCCAACCTGCGCGGCTCGATCATCGTGATGACGACGCTCGCCATCCCCGGCTACATCGGCACCGAGGCGGGGCTGTCGTTCCTCGGCGTCGGGGTGTCGCCACCGACCGCGTCCTGGGGCCAGATGATCTCCGGCTCGGTGAGCTGGTACTCCGTCGACCCGATGTTCTTCGCGATCCCCGGCGCGTTCCTGTTCCTCACCGTGCTGTCGCTGACCGTCCTCGGCGACAAGATCCGCACGGTGATCGATGCAGGGGAGGCGTCCTGATGATCCGCTACGTTGCTCGGCCGCCTCGGCGGCGTGCTGGTGATCCTGCTGGCGGTCTGCCTGTTCACCTACGTGATCTTCTTCAAGCTGTCACCCGACCCCGCCGTGATGATCTGTGGCAAGACCTGTACGCCGGACCGGATCGACTCGATCCGCGACATGCTCGGACTGAACCAGCCCTTGATCACCCAGTTCTGGGAATTCCTGCAGGGCATCTTCGCCGGCCGGAACTACGGCACCGTGCACTGCCCGGCGCCCTGCCTCGGGTACAGCTTCCAGACCAACGAGTCGGTGTGGTCGATGATCACCGCCCGGCTCCCGGTCAGCTTCACCGTTGCCGTCGGGGCTGCCGTGCTCTGGCTCCTCGCCGGAGTGATCGGCGGGCTGATCAGTGCGATCAAACAAGGCACCTGGTGGGACCGGAGCGCGATGGCGCTCGCGCTCACCGGTGTGAGTGTGCCGAACTACGTCCTCGCGCTCGTGCTGCAGTACGTCCTGGTCGTCAAGCTGCAGGTGCTGCCGTTCCCGTCGTCGCCGGCTCTCACTGAGAATCCGGTGCTGTGGTTCGAGTCGTACCTGATGCCCTGGACCGTGCTGGCGGTCGGCTACGCCTGCCTGTACGCGCGATTGACCCGGGCCAACGTGATCGACACGCTGGCGGAGAACTTCCTCCGGACGGCCCGGGCCAAAGGGCTCAGCCGGTCGCTGATTCTCCGCCGGCACGCGCTGCGGCCCGCGTTGACGCCGATCACGACGATCTTCGGGATGGACTTCGCCGGCCTGCTCGGCGGCGCCCTGATCACCGAGACCGTCTTCGGGCTGAACGGGATCGGCAAGATGGCGGCGGACTCGATCGCGAAGAACGACCAGCCGGTGATCATGGCCGTCACCCTGCTGGCCGCGTTCTTCGTTGTCGTGGGCAACGTCGTGGTCGATCTCGTCTACACCGCACTGGATCCGAGAGTGCGGGTGACGTCGACATGACCGAAGCGCTGTTCGTGGTCGAGGACCTCACCGTCACGCTGCCCACCAGCCGAGGACCGGTCGACGTCGTACGGAACGTGTCCTTCACGGTCGGCCGGGACGACACGCTCGGCATCGTCGGCGAGTCCGGCTCCGGCAAGTCGATGACAGCCCTGGCCGTCACTGGGCCTGCTGCCACCCGGCGCTCGGACGAGTGGCAGCATCCGCCTCGACGGTGCAGGAGTTGCTCGGCCGGTCGGAGGCACAACTGCGGCACATCCGGGGCAACGCGATCTCCATGGTGTTCCAGGACCCGCTGTCGTCGCTCAACCCCTACTACACCGTGGGCCTGCAGATCGAGGAGGGCTACCGGGCGCATCGGGGCGGTTCGCGCCGCGAGGCCCGCCGGGTGGCGATCGAGGCGCTCGAGCAGGTGCGGATTCCCGATGCTGCTCGGCGGATCGATCATTACCCGCACCAGTTCTCCGGTGGTCAGCGGCAGCGGATCATGATCGCGATGGCGCTGTGCTGCTCGCCGGCGCTGCTGATCGCGGACGAGCCGACCACCGCACTCGACGTGACGGTCCAGGCCCAGATCCTCGAACTGCTCGCCGAGCTGCAGGCGGAGACGGGTACGGGCCTGATCTTCATCACGCACGACCTGGCCGTGATCAGCTCGATCGCCCGGCGGGTGCTGGTGATGTGCGACGGCAACCCGGTGGAGTACGGCACGGCCGAACAGGTCTTCTCCGACCCGCGGCACGATTACACCCGCGCGCTGCTGGACGCCGTACCGCGGATCGACGATGAGGTGGTCTCGTGACACTGCTCCGGATCCGGGAAGTGACGAAGGAGTTCGTCACCCGCGGACAAGGTGGACTGCTGGCTCCGAAGGCGGCCTTCACCGCAGTGGACCGGGTGAGCTTCGATGTCGAGCTGGGCGAGACACTGGCCATCGTGGGGGAGTCGGGCAGCGGGAAATCGACCACCGCGCGGATCGCGGCCAGGCTGCTGGATCCGACCAGTGGCACGGTCGAGTTCGACGGGCAGGACATCACCCGGGCCACCGGGAAGAACCTGGCGCGGTTCCGCAACGACGTACAGGTGGTGTTCCAGGACCCTTCTCGTCGCTGAATCCGCGGTACACGGTCGAACGGATCGTCACTGCGCCGTTGAGTTATCAGGGCATCACGCCGCCCGGTGGCCGGCGGGCCTTCGCGCGCGAGCTGATGGAGCGGGTCGGGCTGAACCCGGACCACTCGCAGCGATACCCGGCGCAGTTCTCCGGCGGGCAGGCGCAGCGGATCGGGATCGCCCGGGCGCTCGCGGTGAACCCGAAGCTGGTCGATCTGCGACGAGGCCGTGTCCGCCCTCGACGTGTCGGTCCAGGCACAGGTGATCAAGCTGCTGCAGCGGTTGCAACGGGAGAGCGGCTTCAGCTACATCTTCATCGCGCACGACCTGGCCGTAGTACGGCAGATCGCTCAGCGCGTCGCAGTGATGAACAAGGGAAGAATCGTCGAGCTCGGGTCCCGCGACGAGATCTTCGACCACCCGCGGGACGAGTACACGAAGACGCTGCTGGCAGCTGTCCCGAAGATCAACCCCGAGTGGGACCGGCGCCGCCGGCAGCACGAGCAGGAGCGGAAGGCGAGCGTATGACGACGTACACGATCCCTGGCATGCACGTCCGCGAGCACGAGGTCTCGGTGCCGCTGGACTGGTCCTCTGACAACGCCGAAAGGATCACCGTGTTCGCACGGGAGCTCGTCGACCCGGTTCGCAGGGACGACGACCTGCCGCTGCTGGTGTTTCTGCAGGGCGGACCGGGCGGCAAGTCACCCCGGCCGATCGACGCCAAAGGCTGGATCGGGCAGGCGCTGAAGACCTATCGCGTGATCCTGCTCGACCAGCGCGGCACGGGCCGCAGTACGCCGGTGGACGGGCGCCGGATGGAGTCCTTCGGCACCGCCTCGCAGGCCGCGGACTATCTCGCCCATTTCCGTGCCGACTCGATCGTGGCCGACGCCGAGCACCTGCGGAAGACGCGTGTTCGGTGGCGTGAAGTGGTCGACGCTCGGGCAGAGCTTCGGCGGGTTCATCACGCTGACGTACCTGTCGCAGGCTCCCGAAGGGCTGACGGCCTGCTACGTCACCGGCGGCCTGGCTTCGGTGGAGCCGGACGCGGCCGAGGTCTATCGCCGCACCTATCCCCGGGTCGAAGCCAAGAACCGCGAGTACTACAAGCGGTACCCGCACGACGAGCAGCGCGTCGCGGCGATCGCCGACCGGCTCGCCGCGGACGACGTACGGCTGCCGGACGGCGACCTGCTGACCGTACGGCGGTTGCAGTCGCTCGGGATCGACTTCGGCATGAAGCCCGGTTACGAGCGGATGCACTGGTTGATCGACGAGGCGTTCGCGGGCGACGAGCTGTCCGAGACATTCCTCAGTCAGGTGATGACCCGTTCGTCGTACAGCGATGGACCGTTGTTCGCCGCGCTGCAGGAAGCCTGCTACGGATCGGGTGCGGGCGCCTCTGATTGGGCCGCGGAGCGGGAACGGTCGGCGCGGCCGCAGTTCGCGGAGACGGCCCGGCCGCTGCTGTTCACCGGCGAAATGATGTACCCGTGGATGTTCGAGGAGATCCGCGTACTGCGACCCTTCCGGGCAGCCGTCGAGCTCCTGGCCGCCCGGTCGCAGTGGAGCCGCCTGTACGACCTCGATCGGCTCGCGGCGAACGACGTACCGGTGGCGGCTGCCGTGTACTTCGACGACATGTACGTCGACTCCGGCCTGCAGTTGGAGACGGCCGCGAGGGTCGGCAACCTGCAGGCCTGGGTCACCAACGAGTTCGAGCACGACGGGATCGGATCGGACCGCGTGTTCGGTCACCTGACCGAGCTGGTCCGGTCCATCGGTGGCGGAGTCCGGTCCGGCTGACCGGCAGGCGTCGCGGCGTCCGTGGCCGGAGTGGACCACACTGTGGGCAAGCGGGGTGGACGAGAGTGCAGCGAGGGAGGTGACCGGATGCCGGCGGATTCGACCGGTCTGCAGCCGAGTGTGCGGCCGTTGATCCAGCGCGAGAGCCTGCGGGACAGCGTGGCGAACGCGCTCCGGGCGGCGGTGATCTCCGGCGAGCTGGAACCGGGGCAGGTCTACTCCGCGCCGACGCTCGGCGCGCGGTTCGGGGTCTCCGCGACGCCGGTGCGGGAAGCGATGCTCGATCTGGTCCGGGAGGGCCTGGTCATCTCGCTGCGGAACAAGGGCTTCCGGGTCACCGAGATGTCCGACGAGGACCTCGACGATCTGGCCGCGCTCCGGCAGCTGATCGAACCACCGACGATCCGCGACGTCGTACCGGTGATTCCCGCCGACGACTTCCCGCATCTGCGCACGCTGGCCCAGGACATCGTGGTCGCCGCCGAGGCAGGCAACCTGATCGACTACATCGAGGCCGACCGGGTCTTTCACGTCACCCTGCTCGCCTACAGCGGCAACCGCCGCCTGGTCGACGTGGTGTCGGATCTCCGCTCACAGACCCGGCTGCTGGGGCTGACGCCGTTGGTGGAGAGTGGCCGCCTGGGCCAGTCGGCCGCCGAACACCACGAACTGATGGACCTCATCGAAGCCCGCGACGCGACCGGCGCCGAACACCTCATGCGCCGCCACATCGGCCACGTCCGGGGCCTCTGGGCCCGGCCCCCAGACACCCAGCCCTAGCTGGGTTTCAGGAGGCCGTGGAGGGCTGCTGTGGCTATGGCGTCTGCCTCTTCTTCGCTGAGCGGGGCGTGGCCGGTGAGGAGGCGGAAGATCAGGGGGCCGAAGAGGAGGTCGGTGGCGGTGGCGGCGGTGATGGCGGGGTTGACCTCGCCTCGGGCCAGGGCGCGGTTCCAGAGCTCGGCTACGTTGGCGCGGCGGGTGTCCAGGAAGAACTCCCGGAAATAAGGCGCTGCGGCCTCGTCGGTGACGCTGGCTGCGAGGAGCTGGGCGAAGATCCTGCCGTTCGGGCCGGAGTAGAACTTGCTGACGCGGCGAACCTGCTCGGTGAGGTCGGCAATCGCGTTGCCCTCGTCGGGCAACGGGATCGAGTCAGCCATCCGGCGACCGAAGGCTTCGGCCGCGATCGCCGTACGGCAGGGCCAGTGCTTGTAGATCGTGGCCTTGCTGACCCCGGAGCGGGCGCTGATCGCGTCGACCGTCGCCGCTCCGAGGCCACCTTCGTCCAGCAGATCCTTCGTTGCGCAGAGCACCGAATCCTTGGCCCGCAGGCTGCGCGGGTGCGAGGACTGCTCAAGCATCGTCGTGATCCGTCAACTCCGCCAGGCCGGCGACCGCTCGTACGGCGGCGCCGAAACCCCGGGACGCGCCGGTGACGAACCAGACGTTCATCAGCCGACCGCCGCCGTGAGTTCGGCGAACTCGTCGTCGGTCAGCTCGACCTTCGCCGCGTTGATGTTGTCCTCGACGTGGGCGACCGACGAGGTGCCCGGGATCGGCAGCAGGACGGGCGAACGCTTGAGGAGCCAGGCCAGTGCGAGCTGCGAAGGCGTGGCGTCGTGGTTCTGCGCGATCTTGGCGAGCGGTCCGCCGGCCTTGGCGAGTTCGCCGGTGGCCAGCGGGAACCAGGGGATGAAGCCGAGGTTGTTCTTCTCGGCGTACTCGAGCAGGTCCTCGTCGTCGCGCTGGCTGACGTTGTAGAGGTTCTGGACCGAGACGATCGTCGCCGTCTTGGCGGCTTCCTCGACCTGCTCGATGCTGACCTGGGAGAGGCCGATGTGCCGGATCTTGCCCTCCTGCTGGAGCTGCGCGAGCTCACCGACCTGGTCGGCGAGCGGCACCTCCGAGTCGACCCGGTGCAGCTGGAGCAGGTCGATCCGCTCCAGGCCGAGGTGCCGGAGGCTGAGCTCGACCTGCTGGCGGAGGTACGCCGGGCGCCCGATCGGCTCCCACTTGCCGGGTCCGGTCCGGGCGAAGCCTGCCTTGGTGGCGATCACGAGATCGTCGGCGTACGGGTGCAGCGCCTTCTTGAGCAGCAGGTCGGCCGTGAACGGGCCGTAGGCGTCGGCGGTGTCGATGAAGTTCACGCCGAGCTCGACCGCGCGACGCAGTACCCGGACTGCCTCGTCGGGGTCCCGCGGGTCGCCCCAGACACCGTCGCCGGTGAGCTGCATGGTCCCGTATCCGAGCCGCCGGACGGTGAGGTCCCCGCCGATCGTGAACTCGCCCGGACGCCGCTGCGACTGCTTCAGTCATATCGTCTGTCTCCTAAGTAAACTGAACGTACAGTTCACTTTAGCGCCCGTACGCCGCAACGCAAGCTAGAGCAGCTGACGTTCCAGCGAGTCGGCGACCCAGTCCTCGAACTCGGCGGGCGTCCAGCCGGATTCGTCGACGAGCTCCTGGTAGACGCCCGGAGCTGCGAGCGCTCGATAGACCGCCTGTGCCTGCTTCACCGGGATCCGCAGATCCGCCTCGAGTGAGGCGATGATCGCGTCCATCACCTGATTGCGTCCGGCCAGCTTCGATCGCAGCAGGGCGCGGGTCTCGGCGCTCTCGTCGGTCGCCGCCTCGAAGATCAGGACGACGTCGAACCCGGCCGAGTAAAGGTTGGTCAGCCAGCCCGCGGCGCCGCGCAGCCGGGCGGCAGGCTCGGCGATGGCGAACACCTCGTCGGCCCGCTCGATCGCGCCGGCCTCCTGCAGCCAGAGATCGCAGATCAGCGAGAGGATCTCGCGCTTGGTCCCGAAGGCCGAGTAGACGGTGCGCGTCGCCACCCCGGCCTCCTTGGCGATCGCATCGATGCTCGTCGCGCCGTACCCGTTGGCAGCGAACAACTGCCGGGCGGCCTGCGCGATGCGGACCCGGGTCGCCTCAGCCTGCTCCTGGCGATACGTCTTGACAGATTCGGCCATGTCGGCACACTATCAATGCGTTCACTGCAGTATCACTGCAACGAGTGCACAGTTAGTGCATCGAGACAATCAGGGGGACATCTGATGTCAGCGTTCAAAGCTCTGCCCAGCCAGTCGGAGGCGTTCGCCGTCCTCGAGCGGATCCTGCAGGAGGGGTTCGCGACCGGGAACGACGGAATCGTCGACGAGGTGTGCGCGCCGGACTTCATCGAGCACCAGTTCGGCCTGGCCGGCGTCGGTCCGCTGGCGATCGCGCACGTGAAGCAGGCGATCCGGGACGTGCACGCGATGATGCCGGACATCGTCTACACGGTCGAGGACTCGGTCACCGTGGGCGACACCGTCTGGGTCCGCGGCCGGGCGCGGGGGACCGCGACGGGCGCCTTCTTCGGGCCGCCGAGTGGGGCACCGATCGACATCCCGCTGTTCGAGCAGGCCCGGGTCGTCGACGGAAAGATCGTCGAGCACTGGGGCTGCCCGGACCGCTTCGCACTACTGGCCCAGACGGGCGTACTGGCCCGCCTGGGCAATTAACCGGTGAACTAGCCGAGCTTGAGGGTGGTGGCTGCGGTGGTGGCTGCTTCTTCGCCGTATGCCGATGCGAGGCGGGTGAGGAAGGTGGGGCGGTCCAGGGTGTACTCCTGGGTGCCGACTGTTTCGAGCACGGTTGTTGCCAGGGTGCAGCCGACCTGGGCGGCTGCTTCGTGGTCGAGGCCGGCTGCGCGGCCGGTCAGGTAGCCGGCCCGGAAGGCGTCGCCGCCGCCGGTCGGGTCGACCAGGCCGGGGGTCGGCACGGCCGGGATCTTCGCGATGATGCCGTCCGCGTTCTCGATCACCACGCCGTCGCCGCCGTGCGTGGTGACCCGGACGCCGACCTTGCTGAGGATCTCGTCGTGGCTCCAGCCGGTCTTCTGCACCATCAGGCCGGACTCGTACTCGTTGCTGAACAGGTACGCCGCGCCGTCGATCAGCTCGCGGATCTGCTCGCCCTCCATCCGGGCCAGCTGCTGCGACGGGTCGGCCGCGACGTCGATGCCGTTCGCCTTCGCCAGCGCGGTGTGCTTGAGCATGCCGTCCGGGTCGTCCGCGCCGACCAGGACCAGGTCGATGCCACCGGTCGCGGCGTGGATCGCGCCGAGGTCGATCTCCCGGGACTCGGCCATCGCGCCGGTGTAGAACGAGGCGATCTGGTTCGCGTCGAGGTCCGTCGTACAGGTGAAGCGGGCGGTGTGCACGTTGTCGCAGATGCGGACGTGCGAGACGTCGACGCCGGCTTCGGACAGCGCCGCGCCGTAGTCGGTGAAGTCCGCGCCGACCGAGCCGATCAGCAGCGAGCGCTGGCCGAGCTGGGCCATCCCGTAGCAGATGTTCGCGCCGACACCGCCGCGGTGCACGACCAGTTCGTCGACCAGGAACGACAGCGACACCTTGTGCATCTGCTCTTCGAGGAACTGGTCCTTGAAGCGGCCAGGAAAGGTCATCAGGATGTCGGTCGCGATCGATCCGGCGACGGCGATCTGCATGCTGGGGGTCTCCTACCAGGGGTGGGTGTCGAGCGCTCGGGCAACCCGTAGAGACTACAGGCGACCGAACCACGACGAAGAGGACGGCGGGATTCGATGGGCAGTCAGGTACAGGTGACCGATGAACTGCACGACTACATGGTCGCGCACGGGATGCCGCTGGACGAGATCGCGACCGAACTGGTGACCGAGACGCAGGCTCTGGGCGGCGTCTCGGAGATGCTGACGACGGCCGACCAGGCCGCCCTGCTGACCACCCTGACCCGGCTGGTCTCGGCCCGGCGGGCGGTGGAGATCGGCACCTTCACCGGCTTCTCGGCCCTCGCGATCGCGCGTGGTCTGCCGGACGACGGCGAGCTGATCTGCCTGGATGTGAGCGACGAGTGGACCTCGATCGGCCGCCGCTACTGGGAACGGGCCGGCGTCGCGGACAAGATCGAGCTGCGGATCGGCGACGCGCACAAGTCCGCCGGTGAGCTCGAGGGCGAGTTCGACCTGGCCTTCGTGGACGCCGACAAGCCCGGGTACATCGAGTACTTCGAGCACCTGGTGCCGCGGATCCGGCCGAACGGCCTGCTGCTGTTCGACAACACGCTGGCCGGTGGCCGCGTCGTCGGGGAGCACGCCGAGGACCCGGTCGACCGCAAGGAGTTCAACGCGCACATCGCCCAGGACGACCGCGTCGACGTGGTCATGCTCGGCATCGGCGACGGACTGACCCTGGTCCGCAAGCGATGAGCAAAGCCGCGCCCCGGCTCGCCGTGCAGGGCCTCCAGCACCTGTACGGCGAACGCCAGGTGATCGAGGACCTCACGTTCACCCTCGCGGCCGGCCGGGCGATCGCCCTGGTCGGCCCGAACGGGGCGGGCAAGACCACGGTGCTCAAGTGCATCGTCGGTTCGGCCGAGCCGAAGGCCGGCAAGATCCTGCTGGACGGACTGCCGATCGACGAGCGGGCCGAGGTGGTCCGCCGCGACGTCGCGTCGCTGCTCGACGACCTCGACTTCTTCCCGGACCTGAGCGCCGCCGAGCACCTGGACCTGCTGGCCCGGGCGCACGGCAACCCCGAGCCGGAGGACCTCGTCGACACGTTGCTCGACGACGTCGGCCTGCTCGCGGCGGCGGACCAGCTGCCGGGCTCGCTGTCGTCGGGTCAGCGCCGGCGGCTCGCCCTGGCGACGGCGCTCGTCCGGCCGCGCAAGCTGCTGGTGCTGGACGAGCCGGAGCAGCGGCTGGACACGGCCGGCGTCGCGTGGCTGGCGGAGCGGTTGAAGGAAGAGAAGAAGGCCGGTACGTCGATCCTCTTCGCGAGCCACGACACGACGCTGGTGGACGCCGTCGCCGACGAGACCGTCGCGCTCACCCCGCTGCCATGAGCGCTGCGGCTTCGGACGGGCCGGTCGTCTTCGACCCGGCGGACTTCGGCGCGATCCCGCGCTCCAAGGAACTCCGGAAGTGGATGCGGAAGGTCCGCCGCGGTAAGGCGGACCGCACGATCTGGCAGCAGCTCGAGGACATCTACGTCGTCGCCTTCGCGCTCGCAATGCTCGGTGCCACCGGCGGCAACGTCCTGCTGAAGCTCAACGACCGGTCCGCAGCCTGTACTACGGGCTCGTGCTCGTGGTTGCTCGACACCGTCCCGTGGATCCTGGTCCCGCTGCTCGTCTCGACCCTGCTGCGCGTGCTGTTGAGTGTGGGGCCGGTATCGGCTTCGCGTGCGACCGGGTTCTGGTTGCTGGCAACGCCTGTCGACCGGGCGTCGCTGCTGCGCCCGTCGTACCGGCTGGTGATGGTGGTGTCCGCAGTAGCAGGCGCTTTGGCTGCACTGGTTGGGTTTGCGCTGTTCGGCGCAGGCTGGTCCGCTGTCGGCGAGGCTGCGGTGCTGACGACGGTGCTGCTGATCTGTACGGCGTGCGTGACCGTGTGGGCGCAACAAACAGCCGGACGCTCCCGCTGGACGCTACGAGTAGCCGACGGCTTCCTGGTGCTCGCCGCAATCCCCGCAATCATCCTGGCGCTGAGGCCTCGAGACGGTTGGTATGCAGTCAGTCAGACCGGCAAAGAAGTATCCCCGCCGCTCGATCAGGTCAGATTGTTGGTAGTAGGTGCTGTCGCACTTGTTATAGCCGTCGCGTTGGTAGTGGTCACCGCTCGATCCCTCAACAGGCTGAGTCGGACGAGTGTTATTGCTGGTGGTGAGTTGCTGGCCGGTATGGCTGGTGCTGCGATCACTATGGACGTCAGTCTGCTGGCGGATGTTGTTGCCGGGCGGCACTGGCGGATGGTCGGGCGGGTGCACTCGCGGCGCGGGCGTGGCTCGCACGTGCAGGCGATCGTCCACCGGGAGTTCCTCCGCATCCTTCGCTGGCCGCGGCGCCTCATCGTGGGCTTCGGGCTCCTCGTCGTTCCGTACGCCGTTGCCGGCACCGGGTACGACGTACTGGTCCCCATCGCGGCAGGCCTGGCCGGCTTCGGAGCTGTCCGGCCGCTGATGGACGGGCTGCGTTCGGTCTGCCGGTCCATCGGGCTGGTACGTGCCCTCGGCATGGATCTGCGTGAGCTGCGGGTCGCGATGTCCATCGTGCCGGGCGGTTTCGTGCTGCTCTGGGTGCTGCTGGCCTACCCGGCGATCGGCAACGCGAGTGCTGCCTTCGCAGTCGGCGTCGGGATCCTGACCGGCGTCGTACGCCAGGCTTCCGCGCGACCCCCGTCGTACAGCGGCCCGCTCGTCGCCTCGCCGATGGGCGCGATCCCGCCCGGGCTCTTCTCCCAGCCGATCCGCGGCTTCGACCTGCTGCTGATCTGCCTGGCCCCGGTCCTGCTCGGCCTCAGCCCGAAGTGGGCGCTGATCATCCCGTCCTTCATCATCGCCGTCATGTTCGCCGTCCGGCCCAAGCAGGCCTGACACCCGGTCCCTCGCTCGTCCGAGCGGGGGATCGGTGTTTGGTGGTTGTCGGTTCGGCCAGGTACCTTGTGTTGCATGGTAGCGGAGAAGGTCTTCACCCAGTTGCGGCGGGGGACGCTGGAGTTCTGCGTTCTGGCGTTGTTACAGGGGGAGGAGCGCTACGGTTTCGAGTTGGTCAAGGCGCTCGGCGAGGTGGACGGACTGGTCACCACCGAGGGGACGATCTACCCGTTGCTGGCCCGGCTGCGGCGGGAGGGGCTGGTCGAGACCACCTGGCGCGAGTCCGGGTCCGGGCCGCCCCGGCGCTACTACCAGAGCACCACTGAGGGACGACAGGCACTGGCCGCGTTCACCGCGGACTGGGAGAGGTTCCGCAACTCGGTCGACACCGTACTGGGGCGAGGGAGACAGGGATGACGAACGTGAGCAACGATGCCGACCGGCTGGTCGACGCCTATCTGGAGTACCTGCGGAAGGCGGCCGAGCCGCTGCCGGCGAACCGGCGGACGGAACTCGTCGAGGAAGTCACCGCGCACATCAACGAGGAGCGCGCGGCCGGGGTCTCCAGCGAGGCGGAGGTCCGCGCGATGCTGGCGCGGCTGGGGGATCCGGACGAGATCGTCGCCGCGGCGACCGACGGGCTGGTGCTGGTCGATCGCTACCGGCCGCGGATCCGGCTGCGCGAGGTCGTGACGCTGCTGCTGTTGATGTTCGGCGGCCTGTTCATCTTCGGCTGGTTCATCGGGGTCTTCCTGCTCTGGACCTCCGACCGCTGGAACCTCCGGGAGAAGCTGATCGGCATCCTGGTCTGGCCGTTCGGCTTCATCGGCGCGATCAGCCTGCTCCGGATCCCGGTCTCGCTGCCGCTCGCGCCGGAGATCATCGTCGGCTCGCTGGTCTTCTTCGCGCCGCTCCTGGTCCTCGGCTACCTGCTCAAGAAAGCCCAACCAGGCCGCGCCTCCGCAGGCTGAACTACTGCAGGCCGAGGTCGGTGCGGAGGGCGGTCAGGCAGTTTGCCGCGGGCCTCGCCGGCGCTGGGGAGTTCACGGACGCCGCTCTCGACCTGGTTGCGGTAGATCCGCAGGACGTCCATCATCGCGAGCGCCGGCCGCTGGTCGCCGCCCAGCAGCCGGACTTCGTTGAGTGACTTGTACGCCGTGGTCAGCGCGGCCCAGAACGGCGCGGAGCTGGCCGCCTCGGTCTCCTCCGACTCGGGCATCGCGCTGGACCAGATGCCGACCATGCTCGCGACGGCCTCGACGTTGTGCAGCGCGCGGATGTAGAGTCTCCCGGCGCAGTCGTGACAGCTCGGTCGTCTGCTTGACCCGGGCCTCCCGCCAGCCGCGGAGCTCGGTGAGCAGAGCAGTCAGTGCGACGCCGCCGAGGGCGAACAGGCCGGCCGTGATCTCCATGGTGGCAAAGGATGTCAGGTGTTCTCGTGCGAGAGCCACTTGCGCTCGATCTCGCGCGGTACGTCGACGTCGAAGTGTCGCGCGAGGAGTAGGAGCTGACAGAAGACGTCAGCGAACTCCAGCTGGAAAGCGTCGCGGATCTCCTCGGCCGACTGCCCCTTCATGCGGGCGCGCCCGGTCACCTGCAGATAGGCCTGGGTGAGCTCCCCGACCTCCTCCTGGAGCTTCAGCAGGAACCAGTCGCCGTCCCGCTCGAATCCCAGATACTCGCCGTACCTGGCCGACAACTTCTCCAGCCGCTCGGACAACTCCTCGATCTCCACCGGCCCAACCCAACCACGTCGTACCGACAGTCAGGGCAGGGGTGGCTGGGGAGCGAGCGCCTGGCAGGGGATGGGGACCTTCATCGGCAGCTCGTGGCTGGACTCGTAAAGGCATTCGTCGCAGGCGTCGAGCTCTGGATCGGTCATCCCGACATGCGAGGTCCAGCCGTGTTCGCAGAACGGGCAGTCCCCGTAGTCGAGTCGTTGCCATCGCCGACGCCACCGCTCGCGCAATGCGTGCCAGGGCAGCTCGATCGACTGCAGTGCTTCGGCTGACGACGCACCGGAGACCCGCGCATCGAAGTACCGCAAGGCGTCTTCGATGGACAGCACGTCCACGCCGGGGACGGCGACCGACTCCGAGTCGTCGGATACGTCGTACGACTCGAACTGTGCGTCGCCCCAGGAGACGGTCACCCGGTAGATCGCGCCGTGCGACCACGGGGAGACCGTGCAGTCGGCGCGCGGCCGGAGCATCGCGGCCAAGGCGTCGCCGCTCGAACGCGTACCCCAGATGGCGGCCTTCATAGCCGGAATTTTAGGTCACCCACAACGCCCTGCGGACCCTGACAGCCGCAGGGCGTTGGGGAGAAGGGCCCGGTCGGGGGGCAGATCCCGACCGAACCCTTGACCGGGGTTACGGGTAGTTCACCCACTGAGCGACGTTGGTGCTCGAGTTGGACGGACCGCCGGTGTTGTTGATGACGTGCGCGATCGTGCCCTTGCCGCCGAGCGACACGGTCACCATGCTGTGGAACTTCACGCCCGCCTTGTTCGGTACTTCGAAGGCGCGATCCGCCACGATGCTCGGATCGTCGTTGAAGACGCAGTAGCTGCCCAGCCCCCACGCCTCGTGCGTGGTGACCGAATCGGCCACCTTGTACGCCGCGTAGCCGCGGGTGGAGCCGTTCATCCAGGCGGCCTGGTTCGGCGGGTCGTACGGCATCTCGTTCTGGTAGAAGTACGTCCGCCCCCCGTTACCGTTCCAGATCGTCTGGTACTTCTGGTAGTGCTCCACGAACAACCCGTACGCCGTAACGTCGTTGCCGTTGACAACGAGTCCGGTGGCGGCGGTGTTCGAGTTCCAGCCGACCCCGAAGCTGTGGTCACCACGCCACAACCAGGTGTGGTCGATGATCACGTTGTTGCTGTTGATCCGCAGTGTCTCGGTCGCCTTCCCGACGGCGGCGCCGCCGATCCGGAAGTAGACGTCGTGCAGCGAGGTCGGGTTCGCCGCATGGTTCGCCGACGATCCGCTCGGGCCGATCTCCATCAGCAGCGGCGAGTTGGTCGGTGCCGCGTCGATCAGCAGACCGGCGATCTTCACACCGTCGACGTCGGCGACGGTGATCGACTGCGTTCCGCTGGTCGGCATCAGCGTGGCCAGGCCGAGACCCAGTACGACGGTGTCGGCGCGGTTGATCCGCAGCGTGTCACTGAGCCGGTAGACGCCGGGCGTGAACAGCAGGTTCTTGCCGGCGGCAAGTTGTGCGTTGATCGTCGCGGCGGTCGCTCCCGGCTTGACGATGTAGAACTGGTCGATCGGCAGCGACTGGCCGGCGGGGTTGCCGCCGACCCAGCCGGGGCCGGCCGAGTTGTTCTTCACCGCCGGGACGAAGACCTGGTAGTTGCCCGCGGCATCGACGTACAGGTAGGGCTTCTCGCGGACCACCGGGGTCTGCGCGACCTTGGTGTACGGCGGGTTCGGGAAGGTGCCGGCCGGTGCGTTCTGGGCGCCGACGAAGACCATGTTCCAGTTCTGCCCGGTCCAGCTGCCCCAGTTGGTGTTCCGGGAGATCCACTGCTGCTGGCTGCCGGAACGGACCTGGCCGTCGACCACGGTGTCGGCCATGTAGCCGCCGCTCGACCAGCCGCCGTCGTCCAGCGCGAGGTTGCCCTTCAGGTGGTTACGCCGGTACGACGAAGCCTGCGAGACGGCCCAGCGGTCCAGGCCACCGGGCGGGGTGATCGTCAGGCCCTCGGCGCCCCGCCAGAAGTTCTGGGTCGCGTTCTGCGGCGGGAACCAGTCGGCCTCGACATGCACCGCACCGTTGATGTTCACGCTGTCCGGGGTCAGTCCGAGACCGGCGACCTGGGTGTAGAAGCCGACGTTCGCGCTGACGTTGTAGGTACCGGGCTTGAACAGCAGCGCGATCCGCTGCTCGCCGAACTGGTTCCGCTCCTGCTGGCTGAAGACCGAGTTCAGCTTGTTCTGGATCGTGCTGCTCGCCATCGACGGGTCGAAGATCGAGACGTTCGGGCCGAGGTCGGGCTGACCGGTCGGCGGGTCGGTCGGGGGAGTGCCGTCCACTGGGTTGACCCTGAAGGATTGGGCAGCAGTTCCGTTGCAGGTGTACTGCTGCAGCTGGAGACCGTCGTTGGTCGAGGCACCTGGGACGTCCAGGCACTTGCCGCTGTTGCGGTTGACCAGGTGGTACGCGCCGTCGGCCTCCTCGACCGGCAGCCACTGCTGGTTCAGGCCGTTGCTGTACGACCAGAGCTGGATCGGCGCACTGTCCGCGGTAGACACGTTGGTGACGTCGAGCGACTGGGCCGCGTTGTTGAGCGCGTTGACCCGGACATAGCCGTTCGTGGTCGGCTGGAACTGCCACTGCTGCGCGGTACTGCTGTTGCAGGCCTGCTGCTGGACGGCGGTGCCGTTCGCGGTCGCGGCCGGCTCGGGCATCCACGCACTTGCTGCTGTTCTTGCTCACCACGGTGTTCCAGCCGGTCGGCGAGATCGCGGCACTCGCGTCCGGCGACGACACCACGGCGGTCAGCGCAGTGGCGGTCACCGCGGCCACCAGAGCCGCGGCGATCGCACCGACGACTCGGCGGCGACTGGGTGGTGGTCGGAGTGGGGCGACTCCTCGAGTCATCGGACTCTCCTCTGAAGTTGTCTGGGGCGGGCGCCGGCCGAGAGCCTTGGGAATGCGCATTCGGACGACGCCCCTAAGGAAAGCTAACTTCCTTACTTAATTCAAGAGGCAGATTAAGTAACCCAAGGTTTCGGAACCGCTTCCGGTACGCCGGACCGCTCCCCACCAGGTCCCGGAGTCTCAGGACTCCCGCACGACCAGATGGCCGGGAACGACGTGGATGCCAGGCTGCGCGTGCCCGTTGATGGCGTCGAGGAGAAGCTCGGCGGAGCGTCGGCCGATCTCCTCCAAGCCCAGGTCGACCGTGGTCAGCGGCGGGCGGGCCGCCTCCGCGACCAGCCCCCAGTTGTCGACTCCGACGACGCCGACCCGGGTGGGCAGCGAGAATCCGGCCTCGCGCAGTCCGTCGGTCACGCCGCGGGCGATCACGTCGCTGCCGCAGAACACGCCGTCGACGTCGTCGTGGGTCCGTAACAGCTGCGCCGCGGCGAAGCGTCCCCATGCCTCGGTCCAGCTACCGAAGTACGGATCGCCGACCGGCTCCAGGCCGTGGGCGGCAAGTGCCTCGGCCAGGCCGGCCGCCCGCTCGTTGGCCGAGGCATGCGACCGGGGCCCGGTGATGTGCGCGATGCGTCGGCGGCCGGTCTTGACGAGGTGTTCCACCGCGAGCCGCGCGGCGCCCCGTTCGTCGCTGACGACACTGCAATCGGCGGGGTCGCTGCTCGGCGCGAAGGCATAGACGACGGGGACCGGCAGATCCGCGCCGACCGGCCGGCGGGGATCGGTACGGCGGCCCGCGACGATGATGCCGTCGACCCGGCGTTCGAGCAGCTTGCCCAGGTGGTGCTGCTCGCGCAGCGGATCGTCCCGGCCGTCGCACAGGAACGCGATCATCTCGCCGGCCGCGAGTGAGTCCTCGGCGCCGCGCATCACCGGGATCCCGAAGCGCCCGTAGCTGTCGGTCGTGATCACGCCGACGGTGAACGTGCGCCCGGCCAGCAGGTTTCGCGCGACGCTCAGTGGGGTGAAGCCGAGCTCGGCGGCGGCCGCCCGGACCCGGGCGCGGGTCTCGTCCCGGAGCCGCCCGCTGCCGTTGAGCGCCTTCGACACGGTGCCCACGGAGACTCCCGCCCGGGCTGCGACGTCGACGATGCCGACCCGGCGCGCGGTGCCGGCCGGGGACCCGGTTTCATCCGTCATGGGTGCCGTTCCTGCTCTGTGTGGACAGCTTCGCAGTCGGAAGCGGTCGGTGGGAAAAGATTTTCCTCACCGTACACCGGAGGAGACCAGGTCTTGACGAGAACAGGCCTGGGTTCTAGGTTGACCGGCGGGAAATCATTTTCTCAAGTTTCCCAAAATCCCCTCCGCTCTTCTTGGCACCTGCTTCGAGAGGCAAAATGTGAACGCTCACATTCGTCCTGCCCCGACCCGTCCGCAGACCCTCGGCCCGGCCGCGCCGCGAAGGCGGCCACCGCTCGAGCCGCTGGCGCTGAGCGCTGCCCGGCTGGATCCGGCGTCGCTGCTCGGCGGCTGGCAGGAACTCAACGCGGCGGCCACCATTCCGCACTGCCTGGACAACCTCGAGCGCACCGGCGTCATCGCGAACTTCCGCCGCCTGACCGAGGAAGCGCCACAGCAGGCGTTCCAGGGGCCGTGGTTCGCCGACTCCGATCTCTACAAGACGCTGGAAGCGATCGGCTGGGAGATGGGCCGTTCGGGCACCGACCGCTGGACCCCGCTGCTGTCCGAACTGGCGGAACTGCTGGAGCAGGTGCAGAAGGCGGACGGCTACCTCAACACCTACGTGCAAGGGAAGCTCGACGAGGAGCCGTTCAGCCATCCCGAGTACACCCACGAGTTCTACTGCGCGGGGCATCTCCTGCAGGCCGCGGTGGCACTGCATCGCGGTGGCGGCGACGAGCGCTTCCTCGCGATCGCACGACGGGTCGCCGATCTGATCGTCGGCTCCTTCGGCGACGGCGGCCGGCCGATCATCGACGGGCACCCCGAGGTGGAGACCGCGCTGATCGAGCTCTACCGCGAGACCGGGGAGGAGACCTACCTGCGCGCTGCGGAGCTCCAGATCGAACGACGCGGCCACGGCAGCCTGCCCGCCGGGCGATTCGGATCGCAGTACTTCCAGGACCACCTGCCGGTCCGCGAGGCGACCGAGGCCATCGGGCACTCGGTGCGGCAGCTGTATCTGGCCGCGGGCGTCACCGACCTGTACCTCGAGAACGGCGACGAGACGCTGCTGCACGCGATGGAGCAGCTGTGGGACAGCGCCTTCGGCACGCAAGATGTACCTCACCGGCGGGCACGGCTCCCGGCACCGCGACGAGGCGTACGGCGATCCTTACGAGCTTCCGCCGGACCGTGCGTACGCCGAGACCTGCGCCTCGATCGCCGCCCTGCAATGGTGTTGGCGGATGCTGCTGGCCACCGGCCAGCGCCCGGTACGCCGAGGAGATGGAGCGCGCCCTGCTCAACGCCATCGCGGCGTCGACAGCCGCACGACGGCACCGCGTTCTTCTACTCCAACCCGCTGCAGTTGCGGACCGGCCACGACGGCTCCGGCGAGGACGCACCCAGCGAGCGCCTGCCCGTGGTACGACTGCGCCTGCTGCCCGCCCAACCTCGCCCGGCTGCTACGCCTCCCTGCACGGCTACGCGGCCACCTCGGACGCCGACCGGTCTGCAGCTGCACCTGCATCGCCGCCGGCACCTTCGCGGCGGAGGACCTGACGCGCCGTCGTCGAGACCGGCTACCCCTGGGACGGCGACGTGATGGTCACCGTCAGGGGCCGGGGCGAGCTGGCGATCCGCGTCCCGGCGTGGGCCACGGATGCCACCGCCGACGTGACCGCGGGAACAGTGCTGGCCGGACCGGTCCGCGGCGAGCTACCTGCGGGTCGCGTGCGACGACGGCGCCACGGTCCGGCTCACCCTGCCGATGACCCCGCGCCTGGTCGCGCCGACGAGCGCGTCGACGCCGTCCGCGGCTGCGTGGCGATCGAACGCGGACCACTCGTGTACTGCGTCGAGCAGGCGGATCTGCCCGACGGCGTCCTGGTCGAGCAGCTGCGACTGGAGCCTTCGGCAACCATCGTCGAAGAGCCGGGCCAGGACGGCATCCGGCTTCGCCTCTCTGCCGTCGTCAGCCCGCTCGACCCGAACCTCTACCAGCCCTACGACCCTGCCGCCGTCGACAGGCACTCCCGTCATCGTCACCGCGATCCCGTACCAGACCTGGGCCAACCGCGGCCCCGGTGCCATGCGGGTCTGGCTCCCGCTCGCCTGAGAATCTCCGCTCGCGGTCCAACGAGCAGAAAGTGAAGTCGCCATGAGAACTACGAGACTCGGCTGCGGCAGCTGCCGCTCTCGCGCTGGTCCTTGCGGGCATGCGGTGGCGGTGGCAGCGACCAGAAGCTCGGCAGCGACCGACAAACCGACCGGTACGGCGACGCTGTGGGTGCGCGACAGTGCGAAGGGTTTCATCAACCTGCTCGCCGAGCAGTACAACAAGACCCATGACGGCAAGGTCAAGGTCACCATCGTCCCGTCGGCGAACTTCGTGCAGAAGTTCGGTACGGCCGCCGCTTCGGGCTCCGGCCCCGATATCGCCTCGATCGACCTGGTCTACCTGCCGTACTTCGCCTCCAAGGGCGTGCTCGACGACCTCACCCCGCGTCCTCGACTCGCTGACCTGGAAGGACGGCCTCAGCCCGGCGCACAAGAAGCTCGCCGTCTACGAGGGCAAGACCTACGCGCTTCCGTTCACCGCTGAGGCCTCCGTCACCTTCTACAACAAGGATCTGTTCAAGAAGGCGGGCCTGGACCCGGCCAAGCCGCCGGCCAACTACGCCGAGATGCTGGCCGCCGCCCGGGCGATCCGCAAGCTCGGCCCGGACTACTACGGCTTCACGATGGCCGGCCAGTGCGGTGGCTGCAACATCTTCGAGTTCGCCCCGCACGTGTGGGCCAGCGGCGGCCAGGTGCTGTCCGACGACGGCAAGAGCGCGATCGTTCGACAGCTCCGCAGGTCACCGATGCGCTCACGCTTCTACCGCCAGCTGTGGACCGAGGGCCTGATGCCCCCGTCGGCGAAGACCGACAACGGCACCGTCCAGACCGACCTCGTTCCAGAGCGGCAAGGTCGGCATGGTCAACCTCGGTGCGTTCTTCGTCCAGACGCTCGTCGACGGACAAGAAGATCGACTTCGGCGTCACCCCCATCGTCGGCAAGGACGGCGGCTCGGCCTCCTTCGCCGGCGGCGACGAGATCGCTGTCACCAAGAGCGCCAAGAACAAGGCCGTCGCGTACGACTTCGTCAAGTGGGCCACCAGCGAAGAGGCGCAGACGATCCTCGCGAAGAACGCGATCGTGCCCGTCCGGACCGACCTCATCGACAAGATCTACGCGCCGCTCGACCCGCGGTACAAGGTGCTGGGCACGGCGATGGCGGTCGGGCAGACGCCGTACAGCGTGGTCGAGAACGCGATCATCAACGACAACAACGGCCCGTGGGCGAAGTTGATCAACCGAGGCGGTCTTCGGCAGCGGCGACATCAAGTCGGCCCAGACCGCTGCCCAGGCAGCAGCTCAGCAGATCATCGACAAGGGCTGAGCATGACCATCAGCCCCCTACCTGTGCCGCGGAGAGCCGGCCGGTCGCCAGGCCGGCCGAGCCCCGTCGGCCCTGGCTGTCCACCCGGCGACGCCGTCAGTTGCACGGGCGTGGCGATGGTGTCGCCGGCCCTGGTGGTCGTCACGGTGTTCTTTCTCGTACCGCTGGTGATGACGTTCTGGATGTCGCTGCACGACTGGCCGTTGCTCGGTGAGCACAGCTTCACCGGCCTGGCCAACTATCGCCGGGCGCTCCACGACACCGACTGGCTGCACGCGATCCGCTTCACCTTGACCTACACGGCGCTGATCACGCCGATCCTGCTGTTCGCCGGGCTGGCCGTCGCGTTCCTGGTTCATCGCGGCGGCCGGGCGGCGCGGGTCTTCCAGTCGATCTTCTTCCTGCCGGTCGTGATCGGGTTCGCGGCCGGCGCCTTCCTCTGGCTGTACCTCGCGCAGCCCGGCCTCGGTCCGCTGTCCGATCTGGCTGCCCGGTTCGGACTGGTCAGTCGCGACACGAACTGGTTCGCCACCGCCACCAGCGGCCTGCTGGTGGTGACCGCGATGGTCGTCTGGAAGGTCACCGGCATGCAGATGCTGCTCCTGCTGTCGGGCATGCAAGCGATCCCCGGGGAGTTGACGGAGGCTGCACGGATCGATGGCGCGAGTCGCTGGAAAGCCTTCCTGCACATCACTTTGCCGCTGCTGCGCCCGACGCTCGCCTTGGTGCTGGTGTTCTCCGTGGCCGGTTCGCTGCTGGCCTTCGACCAGTTCTACATCATGACCGCGGGCGGGCCGTCCAATGGCACGATCACTGCTGTCTACCAGATCTACCGCACGTCGTTCATCAACTTCGACCTCGGCTACGGCGCCGCGCTGTCGGCCATCCTGATGGTGGCGCTGGCGGCGGTCAGTGCCGTCCAGATGCTGCTCCTGCGGAATTCGGATCACTCATGAAAACGACCCTCGCCGACGTACGCCGTACGCTGCCCCGCGCTGCCTGGTGGATCGCGTGCGGCGTGCGTCTCCGTCCTCGTCCTCTATCCACTGGCGATCATGGTCTCGCAGTCGCTGAAGAAGCCCAGCGAGGCGACGGAGAATCCGCCGACGCTCTACCCGCACGGGATCTCGCTGGACAACTACCGGGCGCTCGGCAACACCGGCCAGTTCGGGATCTGGCAGCACGTCAGCAACAGCTTGCTGGTGGCCGCGGGCACGACCCTGTTGACGATGCTGCTCGCGACCCTGGCCGGCTACGGCTTCGCGAAGCTGCGATTCCGGGGGAGCGGGGTGCTGTTCTTCATCATCCTGGCGACTTTCATGATCCCGTTCCAAGCCATCATCACGCCGCTGTTCTCGATCCTGCACGGCATGGGCCTGAGCGACACCCTGCTCGGGACTGACACTCGTCTACACGACGTTCCAGTTGCCGTTCGGAATCTTCCTGATGCGCAACAGCTTCGCCTCGGTGCCGGCCAGCATCGAGGAAGCCGCTCTGGTCGACGGGTGCGGCCTGGTCAGCGCGATGGCCCGCGTTCTGCTTGCCGGTGGCAGTCCCAGGCCTGATCAGTACGGCGCTGTTCACGTTCTTCGCCTCCTGGAACGAGTTCTTCGCGGCCCTGATCCTGGTCACCGACGAGTCCAAGTTCACCTTGCCGGTGACGCTGACCGTGCTCGCCTCCAACCAGCTGGGCACGCTGAACTGGGGACTCATGCAGGCCGGCGTCGCCGTCACCGCCATCCCGTGCATCGTGCTCTATCTCCTGCTTCAGCGGTACTACGTGGCGGGCCTGGTGGCCGGCGCGGTCAAGTAGGCCAGAGAGCGCCGGGTCCGTCCAGGCGGTCACCTGGTGACAAGCAGGTCCGCTAGGCTTCAGGGATGTCCGCCGCTCGAGTTGCCTGGTCCGCGGAGGTGCTGCTCGGTGGTGTCGTCATGCTGGGCGCGTCGGTGCAGTGGCTGACCGGGATGGGGTTCGCGCTGGTCGCCGTACCGGCTCTGATCCTGCTGCTCGGTCCCGGCGACGGCGTGGCCCTGGCCAACTGTGCCTCGGGCGCCATCTGCCTGATCGGACTCACCGGCGGCTGGGCCAACGTGCGATTGCGGGCGATGATCCCGCTGGTTTGCGCGGCCGCCTGCACGGTCCCCCTCGGAAGCTGGGTCACGCACCGGTTGCCCGAGCCGGTCCTGCTCGCCGGCTCAGGCGCACTGGTGACCGCTGCCGCAGTACTGGTGCTGAGTGGTCTGCGGGTGCAGGCTCTCAATGGCCTCGGGGGAGCACTGACCGCCGGCGCGGCCGGTGGCTTCATGAACGCCGCGGCCGGCCTGGGCGGGCCGCCGATCTCCTTGTACGCCGTGAACGCGGGCTGGACGATTCGGGAGTTCGTCCCGAATGCGTTGTTCTACGGCGTCGTCGTGAACATCTTCTCGGTGCTCTCGAACGGGCTTCCGCATCTCGCTGCCGGCAGCTGGATCGCGGCGGCGGCCGGGCTGTCCGCCGGTGCCCTGATCGGCCGCGCTCTGGCCGGCCGGTTACCGGATCGGGTCGCCCGGCTGCTCGTCCTCCTGCTCGCCCTGGCCGGCGGCCTCTCCGCCCTGGCCAAAGGCCTGCTAGGCCTGTGACTGAGGCGGACTGTCCGGATCGGTCGGGGTGCCCGGGTCGGCCGGGGTGTTCGGGGTCGGCCGGATCGGTCGGGATGGTGGGGTCCGGGTCGAGGACGGCGCCGGGAAGGGCCTTCATGATCGCGTCGAAGCGGCGGACGTAGTCCTGGTAGCGGCCGCGCTCCGCGACGATCAGGTCCTGCATCTTGTTCGCCAGGTCGGAGTACCGGGCCGTCTCGGCGGCCTGGAACCTTCTGAGCTCGGCCATTACTTCGTCTGCGTTCGCCATGTCATCTCCAGGTCCGGCCTTCAGTACTGCGGCCAGGTCGGTACGGAACTTGTTCATCGGGCAGCGGCCCGGGTCGTCCTTGCGGCGGGTGTGTTCCTTGTGCCCGATCACGGACAGCGCGGACCACCCGTAGAAATCGCAGATCGCGGCGGCGTGCAACAGCGCAGTACGGTAGGCGGCCGCGCTCATCGGGTTGGCGCCGGTGTAGCGGATTTCGTTGCCGTAGTAGTAGTCGTTGCCGTCGATGTTGTCCGGCCCGGGCCGCAGTTCGGCGGAGTACCCGTTGTAGTCCTCGGCGGACACGTGGTTCAGCGTCGTCAACGATCCCGCGCCGGCGTGGTTGGCGCGGCCGACGGCGCCCAGATGCAGGTCGCCGTCCATGTCGGTCGACACGTTGCACAGCGGTCCCGGGATGCCGTCCTCCGGCCGGCCGCGGACGAAGAGGAAGTTCAGATAGTCGTCGGTCTGCGAACTGCTCCCGGTGTGGTGGATGACGATGCCACGGGCATCCTTGATCCCACCGGGCCGGCCGCGGGTCCGCCAGCCGGGGTACTCCCGCACCTTCACTTCCCATTTGCGCAGCGCGGCAAGGGTCTGATCAGCCGTCATCGGCCTGGCCAAGACAACTCCTCACATCGACGATCCCCGGCCATCCCGGCAACACGGAGTGGGCGGCTCCCTACTCTGGGTAATTACCGGATCAGGCCAGAGCTAAACCTCTTGCCCGCGAGAACCTACCCACCCACCCCGGCCAAGTCGAGTGATTCGGTCCGGTGTCAGGTGCTGTACAGCTCGAATTCGAAAAGCGAATAGCCGTAACCGGTGCCGCGGGCCGTGCCGAGGATCCGGACGTAGCGGCCGGAGCCGGACAGGTTGCTCAGGTCGTCGATGCCGCCGTCACCGGTCGTGGTGGTGTAGATCGTCGTCCAGTTCGTGGCGTCGTTGGAGACCTGGAGCTGGTAGCCCTTGCCGTAGGCGGTCTCCCAGGCGAGCTTGGCCCGCTTGATCGGCTGCGTGCTGCCGAGGTCGACCCGCAGCCATTGGCTGTCGGTGTAGAGGCTCGACCACCGGGTCGCGAGGTTGCCATCGACGGCGTTGGCCGCTGGGAAATTCGCTGTCTCGATGCTGGACGCCGTCACAGGTTTACCGGCCGCGAGATTGCCCGAAGACGCATAGACCTCGAACTCGTACAGCGAGAAGCCCCATTGGCTCGAGCGGGCGGTGCCTTGCATCCGGACATAGCGGCCGGAGCCGGACAGGTTGCTCAGGTCGTCGGTGCCGCCGTCGCCGGTCGTGGTGGTGTAGATCGTCGTCCAGTTGGTCGCGTCGTTCGAGACCTGGATCTTGTACCCCGTGCCGTAGGCGGTCTCCCAGTTGAGCTTGACCCGGCCGATCTGCTGGGTCGTGCCGAGGTCGACCTGGAGCCATTCGGTGTTGGTGTAGCCGCTGGACCAGCGGGTGGACGGATCGCTGTCCGTCGCGTTGATGGCCGGGAAGTCCGCGGTCTCGGTGCTCGATGCGGTCGTGGGTCGGCCCGCCGCAAGGTTGCCCGGAACCACCGCCGTCGGCCAGGCAGGGTTGCGGCCGATCGTGGTGATGATCGGGGTGAAGTTCGCCCAGGTCGCCACCAGCTTGGGAGAACCCCAGGTCTGCTGGGCCAGCATGCGCAGCCCGTTCTTGATGTCGGCGGCGATCCGGCTCTCGGTCGCGACGTCCGGGTTGTCGCACCAGATGTGCAGCTTCGATCCCAGGTTCTTGGCCTTCGACGCCGCGGTGATGTTCTGGCTGCCCTGGAACAGATCGGGGTTCCAGGTGTCGTAGCCCCATTGCGACCCCGGGCCGCCGGGACCGGAGCCGCCGAGTACGTAGTACGTGGGATCCCACGACTCGTTGGAGATCAGGTGGCCGTTGTCGATGTGCTGCTGCGGCGAGAGGCCGTAGTTGTACCAGAACTCCAGGATGATGTTGGCGTTCACCGTGACCGCGGCGCCGCCGCCGATCCCGTCGTTCCAGGCGCGAGTGGTCTTGCCGGCGGCGCGCACGATCCCGTTGGCCCAGTTGATGAAGCCGAGGTAGATGTCCTTGGCGTTCGCGGTCGGACCGTACTTCGCGCGTGCCGCGGCCAGCAGTTGCGGATGGGTGTTGTAGTCCACCTGGTACTCATCGGCGCCGATGTGGAAGTACGGGCCGGGGAACAGCGGCAGGTACTCGTCGTAGATGTCCTTGATCAGCGTGTACGCCGCGTCCTTCGACAGGTCGATGTATCCGTTGCTGACGACACCGGTATTGCTGACCAGCTTCAGGTCCGCGTGCTTGGCCAGGATGGTGTCCATATGACCCGGCGCGTCGAACTCGGGCACGATCGTGAGCTTGTACTTCGCGGCGAGCGCGATCAGGTCGGTGACCTCCTGCTTGCTGAGGTGGTCGGCCGAGACGTACTCCGGGTGCTTGCTGGACTCGATCCGGAAACCCTTGTTGTCCGACAGGTGCAGGTGGAAGTAGTTCAGCTTGAGATAGGCGAGTTCCTTCACGTGGTCCCGTAGCCATTGCGGTGTGAAGTACTTGCGGCCGTTGTCCACCATCAGGCCGCGCTCGGGCTTCAATGCCCAGTCCCGCGCTGTTCCCTGGGGGATCGAGTTGCCCTGCTTGAGCAGTTGCAGGACAGTGCGGGTGCCGTAGAACGCGCCCTTGTCGTCTCGCGCGGTGATGCTGATCTTGTCGGTCACCGACAGGGCATAGCCCTCCGTGCCGAGACCGGAGTCCGTCGAGCCCAACGCCAGATAGATGTCGCCGGCTCGCAGGTCGGTCGTCGTGCCGGTCACCTGCGTGAGGGTCTGGCCGGTCAGCGCCTTCACGTCGTCGGAGAAGACTTGACTGGTGGTTGCCAGAGTCGCTGCGTTGGCGGTGGAGCGCACGATTCGCGTGCTGCTGCCGAAGGTGTAGGAGCCGGAACCGCCGGTCCACTCCTGCAGGGCGGGGATGGTCTGCGGCTTGGGATTGGTGGCGGCCGGCGCGGCCGTCGCACCCCCGGCCACCGTCACGGTGGAGGCGAGGAGGACGGCCGCCGCGAACACGGCGTACGGAAGAGAGCGCAAAGATCGCATCGGAACCTCTGGAGTTCTCGTCGGGGCAAGACCGCCGGGCGTGAGGTCTTGCTGACGTAGAGTGCAGCGGATTACCGAAGGATCTGTCAATAAGTGAGCGATGTAGTGATCTAGCGATCAGCTATGTGCAGCTTGGTCAGGACAAAAGTGGCAGGAGCTGGTCGCCGACGCGGATGATCTCTTCGCGGTACGGGGTGTCGGAGAGGATGAAGTGGATGAGGCCCAGGTCCTGGTACTTGCGCAGCGACTTGGCGACGTCCTCGGCTGAGCCGACCAGCCAGGTGGTGCCGGCGCCGCCTCCGCCGTACTTGCCGGGAGCGGTGTAGAGGTTGTCGTCGAGGACCTCGCCGCGCTCGGCCAGGTCGAGCAGGCGTTGCTGGCCGACGGCCCGGAAGCGCCGCGGGTTCTGGCCGTGGGTGTCCTGGGCGCCGGCCATCTGCTCGACCTTCGCCTCCGCGTCGGCCCACGCCTGCTCGGTGGTGTCGCGGATCAGGGTGGTGATCCGGAGCCCGAACTCGAGCGGCGTGTGCTCGCGGCCCAATTCCGACTGCAGGTTCTTGAGGCGCTCGACGCGTTCGGCGATGCCGTCGAGCGGTTCGCCCCAGAAGAGTTGCACGTCGGCGTCGGTCGCGGAAACCCGTTCAGCAGCAGGGGATGCGCCACCGAAGTACAGGCGTGGGTGTGGTCGTCCCTCGCGCGCGACCGGGCGGGTCGCGACGGTCGAGTTCTCGACGGAGAAGTACTCGCCGGTGAAGGTGACGTTCTCCTCGGTCCAGAGCCGGCGGACGAGCTGGAGGAACTCCTTGGTCCGCGCATAACGCTGTGCCTGGTCGCCTTCAGCATCGCCGTATGCCGGGAGGTTGTCCTGGCCGGACACGATGTTGACCAGCAACCGGCCGCCCGAGAGCTCGTCCAAGGTGCTGGCAGCCGACGCGAAATGCGCCGGCCGCCAGTAGCCCGGGCGGATCGCGACCAGTGGCTGGAAGGTGGTGGTTCGTGCCGCGAGCGCAGTACCGACTGTGAATGTGTCCGGTCGTCCCCAGCCGGTACCGAGCAGTGCGCCACCCCAACCGTGGTCCTCCGTCAGCCGGGCCAGTTCGGTCAGCCTGTCGAGGCTGTTGTGCCCCTCGACGGCGCTGTCACCGCGATGCCCCGGCGTGATCTGGTTGGGGATGTACCAGAGAAATTCCAGACTCATGCGCAGACCTTTCGACCCAGAACGGCCGCCGACGGAAGCAGCCGCGACGAAAGGATTCTATTCCTACCGACTTACTAGCAATTCACTGTCTCACGGGACGGCTACCCGGCCCGGCGCTGCGGCTTGAAGCGGCGAACCTCGTGCGGCCAGCCGCAAGCCTCCGCCACCTTGCCGGCCCACATCTTGGCGGCCTCGTCATCGGCCACGCTCACCAGCGCGAACCCGCCGAGAAACTCCTTGGTCTCGACGTAAGGCCCGTCGGTGATCACCACGTCCCCGCCGGTCGGGTCGGCGTGGTAGACCGGCCCGTCCTCTTCCTCGAGCCCGCCGGCGAAGACATACACCCCCGCTTCTTTCATCTCTTCCGTGACCGCCCTGGCCAGCGGCCCCCGCCCGGCGAACCACTCCTCACTGTGGTCACCCACCCACTGCTGGTTGAAGTAGATGAGGTACTCAGGCATAACCACTCCTCAAGCTCCGGCAGACCCACCGTCCACCTCCACCAACCCTACGAACAGCATCACCTGAATCCGACACCTCGCCAGAACCCCTTTGCAGAGGTCAGTCGGTGACCTGTCGGATCCGACAGGCTTGCCCAAGAAACCTTCCGAGATCGACACGAACGGTCCGCACTTGCTCGTGTACAGCAACCAGCGGCTCGCCCTGCGCAGAAGCCTCTTGTGCAAGACTCCGCCCCAGTCCAGAGCTCAGTCCAGGGTTCTGTTGGTCTCCGTCCGAGGCTGATGACGGCGGGAGAACGTCCTGCTCTTCAAGCAACTCGACCACGCCGATGATGTCATCGTCGTGCTCAGACGGCGTGTCCGCGACTATGTCGATTCCAGTGAGCTCGCCGCCGGACTTCTCGATGAGGTAGCGCTCGCGGTATGCATCGTGAGCTGACGTTGCGATTCGATTTATCACGACGTAGTTCAAGCCAGCACCAACGGCCATTCCTGCTGCTGGAACGAACTGTCCTAGCTTCTTCTTGGTCAGGGATTGCCCGAAGGCGGCTGCGAACTTCTGGGCGATCCTCGTGAGCACCTTCTCGTTCAGCTTCGTCCATGGTGCTTGGCGAGCCAGCAGCTGCGTTAGTTGCGAAAGTTCTGCGTAGGCGGTGGTCTTGGCCGATGTCCCAGACGCCATCCCCAGCGCAACTACGGACATCAAAAAGACCTCCTCCTCTGGCTTGCGCGGGTCGTATCCGTAGTACAGGGCTGCGGCTGCCACAGTTCGCGCAGCCAGGCCGAGCATTGCGGCGACGTCGACAGCCAGGGCGCCGGCTACGGTTCCGAGTCCCGGAGCGGCTCCTGCGCCGATCGCGAAGACCCCGAAACTGGCGAGTGTCTCGCCACCCGTGATCGCAGCAGCACTGGCGAGTCCTTCGGTTGCAGCAGCCATCGCGTGCTGATATCGGAGGCGGTCAAACTTCGCAACGGCGTCGATAGCGCTCAGGTCGATCTGGTGGATGTCGTCGAGGGAGGCAACGTCGTGCCCGGCTCGGGCGTACTTCTGGATGACGCGCCCTTCGCTCAGAGTTCGCGTTGACGTGCTTCCGAGGACCTGCCCCAGACCTTGGGCAGCGGTTGCGTACGCAGCGGAGACCTTGTCAGCGCCGGGAACGCTCTTCGCCTTTTCTCCGACGGCGGCAAGCCGTTCTCTAGCGGCAGACGGGAGGAGACTGCGGGACTTCTTGTGGAGTGAGTCTTCTTTGCGCTGCTGGAGGCGCTTCCACTCGCGTTGTTCATAGGTGGAAAGTACCACTTGTCCTCCTGCTGGACCTGGATCGAGGGTCGTGTCTGGGGTCAGAGTGTCTGGTAGTAGTCGCGGATCACCGCGGCCATGAGTTTGCGACGCTCAGCCAGGAACTCCCTGTAGCGTGCCCGCGTGACCTCGGCCAGCTGGCCGGGACGGCGTTCTCGGCGAGGTTCTCGGCAGGTCCTCCGAGTCGCTGATCTCGCCGAGGGTTAGTGTTCCCGGTCTCGATCTGCGTCGTCGACCTCGGCCATGTAGATGGCCGGCGGCTTGTTGCTGATGCTGATGTTGATCGAGGTCTCGGTCAGCGCGAAGTTCGCGACCTGGTTGTAGTCGCCGCGGTCCGGGAAGCCGTTCTTCTGCAGGTAGTCCTTGGGGACGATGTGGTGGATGTCGCCGGACTGCTGGTGCATGGCCGCGACGGTGATGCCCTTGGACAGGAACCCGCGGGAGTTGTTCGGCGACCTGGGCGGCCAGGAAGGTCTGGAAGAACGGGCTGACCGTGCTCGTCGTCTCCAGTGCCGCCGGCAGGGTGACGGCCCAGAACGCGTCGGAGAGTTCGGACTCCTCGATCTGCTTCAGATAGTTCGCGGCGCCCTGCTCGCCGATTCGGCGGATGTCCTGCTCCCATGTCGACTCGAAGCTGCCCGAGTGGCGACCGGTCAGCATCGACATCACGAACCAGCGCTTCACGATCCGCTTGCGCTCCCCCTCGGTCATCCCCTTGTCCTCGCGCAGCCGCAGATAGAGCGCGTAGGCGAAGTTGAGGGCGTTCTTGGAGTTGACCATGCCGGCGGCGATGAAGCCCGGCGGACTTGATCAGCATCAGGAAGTTGTCGAAGTGGTACTTGCTGACGATCTGGAGCAGCGCCCGCTCGAGCTTGTCGTAGGCGACAGGGATGCGGTCCTCATCGACCTTGCGGGTCTCCGGGTCGCGCCCCGACAGTTCGCTGACGATGCTCGACGCCTTGCCGCGGCTGAATCCGACCAGACCGGCGACGCGGATGATGTCGCCGTACTCCGGGTCGTAGAGGTCCTCGGCTTCGTCCTTGAGCCAACTGATCGCCTTCAGATACGGCGTCGCCGCGAACTCGGTGTCGTTCTCCTTGATGTCTGCGTAGGCGTGGGGGGCGACCGCGAGGTGGCAGAAGTAGTCGATCAGCTTGCGCAGGTTGCGGCCCCGGTCGCCGTAGGTCGCGATCTTGCTCATGGCGAAGTCGGCGCTGCTCAGCGGGACGCCCTTGGAGTTGATCCGGATGAAGATCTCCGAGACGGTCTCGACGTCGAGATCATCTGCAAGCCCGATGATGCCGATCTGCGCGTTCTTGATCCGCCTCGAGCCGAGCCGAGGTTGGTCTCGAACGTCTTGGCGTCGACGCCGGGGTTGCGCTCGAGGTACTCGCGGGCGAAGGACAGTGGCGACCCGGAGTTGAAGTACTCGCTGATGTCGGAGATCCATTGCGGGTTCTTCCCGATGACCGGCGTCAGCGTCGCGAACTCCTCAGTGATCGGGTTGAACGCGATCACGATCCGCACGGACTTGTACCGCTTGTTGATCACCTTGAGGCCCGGCACCGCTGCACGGAGCGCGGTGATGCGCTGCTGCCCATCGATGAGGATCTGCTGGTGCGCCGCGACCTGCCCGCCCTTGAGCTTGGCGCCGACCGACTGCCACGTGATGAGGTACCCGACCGGGTAGCCCTTGTAGAGGGAGTCCATCAGGTCGCGGACCTTGACGCTGTCCCAGACGAACGGTCGCTGCAGTTCGGGGATCGCGATCCTGTCGCCCTTACGTCCGCCAGCAGTTGCGTGACCGCGGACTGCGTCACCGAGTACTTCGCCATTGGATCCCCCTGCTTGCTCAACGTGAACGGTAGCCGCGTCCAGGCGCCTGACACTACATACCGTGTATAGGCCAGCGCAGCGCTTCGCAACGACAAGGCGGGGCCAGTTGGTCGTCGTACCCCGTCATGTTGTTCTGGATCGGTGCGGTGGCGGACAGGAAATCTGCAACGAGCTTCTTGTCCGCCTGGGTGGTCGGACTGGAGGGAGGTCGATGATCTGCACGCCGGTGCCCACTGCCGCGACGAGAACGGCGCCGCCCGCTCCGACCGTAAGCGCGGTGGGCGCTGAGCACACGTTGTCTACAGCGCAATCCAGCTGCACGGCAGTTAGCGCTGTAACGCTTCGTAACCGCAGACGATGTAGCGGCTAGGGGGTACCACATGCGAATCATCGCGACCGTTGTCGCCATTTTGCTGCTGGCTGGCTGCGGACATAGCGAGCCGGCGGCGGAGAGTTCCACACCGGCGACGCTCAAGGTCTCCGGGAGTATCACCGTCACCGCGGACAGCCTGTCTTCTGAGCAGGCAATGGGCGGCGCCTGCGTCACCGACGATGGTTATAGCGACATCACTGACGGCGCCCAGGTCACAGTCGAGGACTCGACGGGGAAAGCCATTGCGTTGGGCACCCTGCAAGCCGGCCACGTCTCGGAGTTGTTCGGCCCAGGCACAGCGGTTGAGGGCATGGCGTACCGGTGCGTCTTCGGGTTCACGGTGAACGACGTACCGGCCGAGGAAAAGATCTATTCGGTCGAGGTTTCCCACCGCGGGAAGGTCAACTTCACTCGGGAGAAGCTGAACGGGCCGATCGCACTGACGCTCGGCTAGCAAGCTGACTGGCCTGGTGCAAAGAGTAGGCGTGGTGCGTGACCAGAATCCGGCGAACGCCATCGACGCCTTGAACGGCTTTCGAGGCTCGACACCACGACGTCGAGGCGCTCAGAGGACGTGCTTAGTGATCGGCGTGCTCACTGTTGCCTTGAGGACGACGCTGACCGCGGCGGGTCCAGGCGGAGGAGGTGGGAGCCGTGGGGGGCTAGGTGCAGGGTGAGGTCGGGCGGGGTGGGGGAGAGTTTGGTGCCGGTCCAGAGGTCGGTGATGGTGTCGAGGGGGGTTGCGCCGATCGAGCGGAGGGGGATGGTCAGGTGCTGTGGTTCGGGGCCGAGCCAGAAGACGGCGGCGAAGCGGGTGCCTTGGTGCTTGGTGGAGGTCGCTGTCCAGATGATGAGGTCGGCGTCGCGTAGTACCTCCCGGTTGTCCTTTGTTGACGACAGCACTTCGAGTACGTCGTGGTTGGTGAGCAGGTCGATCGTGGTGCGCGGGGATGACGGGCAGGTCGCCGCCGACCATCAGCGGTGAGCGGGCGATGGTCCACAGCGTCATCATGGTTCGCTGTTCGGCCGGTTGAGGCGGCACAACCGGTCGTCGCCGCGCTCGGCGCGGATGCCGATCCGGCCGAGCGGAAGCATGTCGGCGTCGGCCCAGCCGGCCGGTCGCCGAGTGCGGCGCCCAGCGGGCGAGGCGGGCGAACTGTGCCTCGATGTCCTCCCAGCGGTCCCACAGGTCGTCGGAGATCCGCCACATCGTGCGCGTGGTCGCGCAGGTGCCGCAGGTTCGCCATCGACAACGTCGCGTCCCGGCGACAGGCTCAGCTCGATCGGCCGGCCCGACCGCGTCGATCGGCACGGGCATAGGCCTCGATCTCCGCTTGCCTGGTAGGGATAGAGCATGTCGTCGCCCTTGACGAAGTCGACGCCCCAGCTCGGCGAGCTGCGGCAGCCGGGAGTCGTAGTACGCCTGGGCGCCCGGGATGGTCGTGGTCGAGCCCGTAGTTGTTGGGGTTCCACGGGCAGACCGAGGTCGTGTCGGCGACGTCGCGGGCGGTCACGGCGGTCCCGCGAGGGGCAGATCGCGCTCGACGGCCCGGCGGGGTATGCCGCGCATCATGTGGACGCCGAACCGCAGACCGAGCTTGTGGATCTCGGCGGCCAACGGCGCGAAGCCCTGCCACCTTCGCGCGGAGGGGAACCGGTTGGGCGCGGGCAGCAGTCGGCCGTGTTCGTCGAGAACGACCTCGGGATCGTCGTTGTAGCCGTGTGACCTGGCCCCCGGTTCGTACCAGTGGATGTCGACCACGACGGTGTCCCAGCCGTAGGGCAGCAGGCGCTCGGCCATGAACCGTGCGTTCGCGAGCACCTCCTGCCTCGGTCACGGTGGAGCCGTAGCAGTCCCAGCTGTTCCAGCCCATCGGCGGTGTGTCCCGCGTTCGCAGACTCACAGGTCCAGCTCGACAGTGGCGAAGGAGTGCGGCGGCAGGGTCAGCCGAAGCCCTCGGTCATTGATGGCTAGTTCTGTCAGCGCGGTCGGTACTACGGCTTGCGGATCGGCTGACGAGTTGTGAGCCTGCAGTTCAGGGGCCGTGAGCAACCGTCCGCGATGACCGCGGATCGTGGCTCCGCGCAGGTCCAGCACGACGTCCGCAGCTGCTGTGGGATCGAGGTTGGTGAGCGACACCAGCGCCTTGTCCGCCTTGACGCTGGCAGAGGCCGAGAGCAGCTCCAGTTGCTGGTCGTCGAGCTGGTACGGCGTGGGCCGGTCGACCAGGTGCACCGGCACCGAGGTGGCGTCGTGGTGCCCCTTGTTCATCTCGAAGACGTGGTACGTCGGGGTGAGGACGAGGCCGGTGTCGTCGGTCAGCAGCATGGCTTGCAGGACGTTCACCGTCTGCGCGATGTTCGCCATCACCAGCCTCTCCGCGTGCCGGTGGAAGACGTCGAAGTGCAGGCTCGCCACCAGCGCGTCGCGCAGCGCGTTCTGCTGGTACAGGAAGCCTGGGTTGGTGCCCGGCTCGACGTCCCACCAGGTGCCCCACTCGTCGAGCACGAGGCCGAGCTTGCGCTGCGGGTCGTAGGCGTCCATCACGGTGGAGTGTCCGGTGAGGACGCGGTCGATGTCCTGGGCCTTGATCATCGTCCGGTAGTAGTCGTCGACATCGAAGTCGGTCGCGCTGCCCTTGTGCAGCCAGGTCCCGGGCACGGTGTAGTAGTGGACCGAGACGCCCTGGAAGAGGTTGCGCGGCTCGCCGCCGAGACTGCTGATCGCTTTCATCAGTGCCTCGGTCCAGGCGAGGTCGTGGTCGGAAGCGCCGGCCGCGATCCGGTAGAGCTTGTTCCCGTCGTGGTCCTTGCAGAAGGTGGCGTACTGCCGGGCGAGGTCGACGTACGCCTCGGCGGTCAGGTTGCCGCCACAGCCCCAGGCCTCGTTGCCGATTCCCCAGTACGGCACCTGCCACGGAGCCTCCCGGCCGTTGGCCTTGCGGAGCCGGACCATCGGGCTGTCGCCGTCGCGGGTGAGGTACTCGACCCACTCGCTCATCTCGCGCACGGTGCCGCTGCCGACATTGCCGTTCACATACGGTTCCGCGCCGAGCAGTTCGCACAGGGCCAGGAACTCGTGGGTGCCGAAGTGGTTGTTCTCCTCGACGTTGCCCCAGTTGGTGTTGACCATCGAGGGCCGGTCCGCGCGCGGGCCGATGCCGTTCATCCAGTGGTATTCGTCGGCGAAGCAGCCGCCGGGCCAGCGCAGGTTCGGAATGTTCAGGGCGCGCAGTGCCTCGACCACGTCGAGCCGGATGCCGCCTTCGTTCGGCAGGTCGGAGGACTCACCGACGTAGAAGCCGTCGTACACACAGCGGCCGAGATGCTCGGCGAAATGGCCGTAGAGATGGCGGCTGATGGTCGGACCGGGGACGTCGAGGTCGATCACGATCCGCGATGCGGTGGACAAGATTCGTCTCCTAGGTCTGAGAACGGGGGCGGCGGCGGGCGATCGGCGTACTGGCCGGGCTGGCCAGGCCGAGCTGACCGAGGAACTGCTCCAGGGCGAAGGCAGCCATGCCGAGGGCGACCGGATTGCCCGGCACGCTGGAGACCTCGACGGTGAGGTTCGGCAGGGATCCCGGCAGGACGTGCGCCGGCAGTTCCGCCCGGACGGCCGGCACGAGCCATTCCGCCAGCGCCGTGGAGGTCCAGCCGGTCAGGGTGATGGAGGGGATGTCGAGCAGGTTGACGAGGTCGCCGAGGGCCGCCGCCAGATAGTGCGACGTCCGGGCGGCCAGTTCCGCCAGGACCGGATCCCCGGCGGCGAGACCGTTCGCCACCGCCTCGACGAAGCCCCGTTGCAGCGGCTCGCGCAGTGCGGGATGGGCCGGGTCGATCTCCGCGAGGGAGGTCTCCAGGCCGTGCACGCCGAGGTATGCCTCGACGCAGCCGCGCCGGCCGCAGCGGCATTGCCGGCCGTCCAGCTGGAGCAGGGTGTGGCCCCACTCGCCCGCGTTGTTGTTGGCACCGCGGATCAGCGCGCCGTCGATGGCGATCCCGGCACCGACGCCGGTACCGAGGTTGACCACGGCCATGCTCTCGGTCACCCGCCCGACGCCGAACCACATCTCCGACAGGGTGACGGCCTTGAGCGGATTGTCGACGTACACCGGCTTCTGCAGGCTCTCCGCGAGCAGTGCCTCGATCTTGACGTCGTGCCAGTCCCAGTTCGGCGCGAAGACCGAGACGCCGGCGTCGGGGCTCACCTGGCCGGGCATGCTGACGCCGATGCCCAGGATGCGTTCCGGACCCGCCGGTCCCGACGGCGGCGTCGAAGGCGCGGACGATGCCGTCCACGACGTACGCCTGACTGTTCTCGTGCTCGTCGAGCGTCACCTCGCCGTGGCTGATCGGGGTCAGCGCGACGTCGAAGACGGTGACCGCCACGTAGGTCTCGGCGACGTCGACCCCGACGACGTGGCCGCGGGCCGGGTCGATCGCCAGCCGCTCGTAGGGCCGGCCGACGGTTCTGCGTTCCATCGTGGCGATCCGCAGTACGCCTTCGGACAGGAACTCCGTGACAAGGGTGGCGACGGTCGCAGTACTGAGGCCGGTGTGCCGGGCGATCTCCTGCCGGGTCGCCGGGCCCAGCTCGAAGAGCGCGTGAAGCACCTCGAACCGGCTCTCGTTGCGAAGATCACGAGACGTTTGCCGCGGCATCGTTGCCCCCTCCGGAGTCCGTTCGGTCCAGCTGAAGCCTACGAAGCTCCGGATGTCCCGGACCCGCGACGCCCCGGACCAGCAGAGTCAGCCCGGACCAGCCCGCAGGAATCCACAAGACGTCGGGGTCGCCACCGGAGAAGCCGGGGCCGGTCACCGATCCAGATCCGGCCGAGGCACTCGCCGCCCGCCCAGGCGGTCACCCGCACCTGCGTCTGCGTCGAGCGTCAGCAACTGCCCTTCGTCAATGGCGGCACGATCGACGTCAAGCCATACCTCCTGCCCGGCTTCGAGGGCCAGCGGCAGCTCGATCCCCGTGGTCGCGGCGTCACGGTTGGCGAAGCCGGTCAGCAGCTCGTCGTCCTGGACGGTGCAGGTCCAGTCCGTCACCGGGGCGAGGCTGAGCAGCTCCGCGTGCAGCCCGGCCGCCACTGGGATGGTGTGTCATGGTCACCGACACTTCGCTGATGAAAGTGGCGGGCAGCATCACCCAGGGGTTCTCCCGATGGACGGTGACCGGCTCACCTCCGTCCACGGTCACGGTCACGCGGCTGGTCGACGCCGAGCAAGTGAAGGGCGGACGTGCTCGTCAGCCTGAGCTGTCGTGAATAGGTGATCGGTACGCCGACGCGGGTACTGCTCCAGCCGCCCAGCGATCGCAGTGGCGCCGGCTCGCCGGCCCAATGCCCCTCCACGGTCCACGAAGCAGCGACATCCTGAACGCCCCGTACCGTCGAAGAGCCGCCCGAGGCCTCGCAGCGCACCGAGACGCAGCGCCGGCAGGCGCGAGTCGTCGAAGTTCGGATGGCCCCAGATCTCGACCGTCGCGCCGATCGAGGACGGGCCCGACTCGGCGCGTACGTCGAGTCGCCGGGCCGCACCGAAATCGGCGATCGTCGGCTGGACCCGGCCCGCGATCGACAGGTCGACGAGGTCGCACGCACCGACCAGCAGGAGTTCGTCGATGCCGGTCAGGTCCACCGTCGCGGAGTACGTTCCACGGCCTCGGTAGGCGCCGAGCGACTCCAGCGACGGCGGCAGCTCGGTGGGTGCCGGCCTCCTTCGCCGGCGCGACTCCCGATCGCTGCCGGACCGCCCGCACCTCGGTCGACCGCCCGGGCACGGCTTCCTCCGGTACGTCGGCCAGCTCAACCGTGCCGTCCGGTCGCACGGACTCGAGTCGGGCGGCCTCCTGCGGCGCCAGTACGACGAGGTTGATTCCGTCGACGACCGTGGTGCTCGGCGCGCCGGCCGTCGCCGGGATCTCGACCTGCGTCCGCTCCAGGACGACGGTGACCGGCACGTCGGAGGAGAACACGCAGCGCCGTGTCGTTCGCCGCGACCAGATCCGCGGAGGCGAAGCGTCAATCGTCCTGCCTGGCCAAGGGCACGATCGACCAGCATCAGCGGACACGAGTCCGCGGCGACGGCGACCGAACGCCGCCCACGACCGCACGACCGGGAGCGTCTGCCGAGGTTCGGTACGGCGATCAGCTGGCCGCCACCGTCGAGGTCCAGTGCGGACGGCGACGAGCTGGTCGGGAAGTCGGCGGTGACCTCGACGCCGGGCGCGGCCGAGGTCGCCAGCGCCAGCCGCGCTCCCAGCGGTGTCGAGCACCCGCGGCCAGCACCTGCGCTTCGGCGTACTCCGGCCGCTCGGCGCCGGTCGGCGAGACGTAGCCGCCGAAGTCGTAGCCATGGCTCATGAAGTTGCCCGGGTCACCCCAGTTGCCGGTGGACGGGGTGTAGCCGAAGTTCCAGCCGGACGACTGCAGATACGGCGCGATCAGCGACGCGCCGCTGGCCAGGAGCCGCCGCAGCGTCCGGTGGCGCCGGTTGGTCTCGGTGACCAGCAGCGGCAGACCGCGGTCGGCGAGCAGCTCGGCGTAGCGCCGTACCTCGGCCTCGATGTCCGGTGAGTCGTCGTCGGGGTAGAAGTTGCACGCCGGCACGACGCCGGGGACGTCGCCGGTGGCGCCGGCGATGTCGCCCTGCCCGGCGCAGGCGATCAGCGGCACGGTGATGCCGTGGTCGATCGCCTGGTCGCGCAGGGCGGTCGAGGTAGCCGGTGCGATCCTCGCAGTCGAAGAAGTCCAGCTCGTTCTCCAGCTGCACCATGATCACCGGGCCGTCGCCGGGTACTGGCGCTCGGCAAGGATCGGCAGCGCCTGGTCGAACCAGGCCGCCACCTGGGCGAGGAAGCGCGGCTCGTTCTGCCGGACCCGTACTTCGGGGTCGAGGCCGAGCCAGGCCGGCAGCGCGCCGCCGTCCCACTCCGAGCAGATGTACGGGCCCGGCCGGGCGATGACGTACAGGCCGAGCTGCGTGCGCGAGGTCCAGGAAGGCGGCGACGTCCCGGCGCCCGTCGAAGGACCAGCGGCCGGGTGCCGGTCTCGTGGAAGTTCCACGGCAGGTAGACGTCCACGCAGGTGTAGCCCGACGCACGGACCTGTTCGAGCCGGGCGCGCCACTGCTCGCGCGGCAGCCGGAAGTAGAACAGCGACGCGCACAGCAACAGCTCGCGGCCGCCCGTCGAGCCGGATGCCGCGGGCATCGAGCTCGACGCCGCTGCCCACGTAGTGTTGGCCGACTCACTTGACCCCCGCGCTTCCGCCGCTGATGTCCATCTCGTACAGGTACCGCTGGCCGAGGTAGTACACCGGATCATCGGCAGGGTGAGCAGGATCGAGCCGACCATCACCAGGTTCCACGGTGGCGCCTGGAGCGCCTGCGACGTGCTGGTGATGTACTGCACGCCCAGCGCCAGCGGCATCTTCGACTCGTCGTTCAGGTAGATCAGCGGGCCCATGAAGTCACCCCAGGTGGCGGTCAGGGTGAAGATGCCGATCGCGATCAGCGACCGGGCTCAGCATCGGCAGCATGATCCGGCGGTAGATGCCGAAGAAGCCCGAGGCCGTCCACCATCGCCGCCTCGTCGATCTCGCTCGGCAGCCGGGAGACGAACTGCCGGACCAGGAAGACGTTGAAGGCGTTCGAGAAGAAGTTCGGCACGATCAGCGGCAGGTAGGTGTTCACCCAGCCCAGGTCCTTGAACAGGATGAACTGCGGGATCATCGTGATCTGCGCCGGGATCATCATCGTCGCGATGACGATGATGAACAGCGCGTTCTTGCCCGGAGCGCGCAGCCGGGCGAACGCGTAGCCGACCAGGCCGCTGGACAGCACCTGGCCGGCCACCGCGCCGAGCCGAGATGATCACCGAGTTCAGCAGGAACCGCCGCATCGGCAGACTCGGTGCTGAACACCCGGGTGAAGTTCTCCCAGTGGAACTCGCGCGGGATGATCGTGAAGGTGTTCGTGTTGACCGTCTGGTCGCTGGACAGCGCGATCGACACGACGAACACCAGCGGGACGCAGAGCACCGCCGAGACGATGATCAGCGTCGCGTAGCTGAACGGCGTCGACCGGTTGGCGAGGGCGACTCGTTCGGTACTGCGTGGCTGCTGCCCGGGGGCGGCGGCCGGGCGAACCTGCCTGGGAGGCGGCGGGGGACAGTGCGGTGGCCATCACTTCACCTCGGTCTCGTAGAACACCCAGCGCCGGGCGGTCCGGAAGGCGACCAGCGTGAACACCAGGATCACGGCGAACAGCAGCCAGGAGATCGCCGACGCGTAGCCCATGTGGTAGAAGGAGAACGCCTGGTCGAACAGCAGCGGCACCATCGTCTGGCTCGCGTTGTCCGGGCCGCCCTTGGTCAGGATGTACACCTGGGAGAACACCTGGAACGCGCCGATCAGCCCCATGATCAGGTTGAAGAAGATGATCGGCGTCAGCTGCGGGATGGTGATGCTCCAGAACTGCCGGACCGGTCCGGCGCCGTCCACCTCGGCCGCTTCGTACAGCTCGCGCGGGATGCCTTTCATTGCCGCCAGCAACAGGACGGTCGCCGCGCCGGCTCCCCAGACCGACAGCAGGATGAGCGCGGGCTTCACCCACATCGCCTCCAGCAGCCACGACGGCCCGGGGATGCCGACCACGCCGAGCACGTCGTTGAGCGGGCCGGACGGGGCCAGCACCATCTTGAAGATCATCGCGGTCGCGACCAGCGGCACCAGGGTGGGCAGATAGATCAGGGTCCGGAACAGCTTGCGCAGCCGGACCCGCTTGTTCAGCAGGTTCGCCAGCCACAGCCCGATCACCAGACCGAGCGGGACGGAGATCGCCGCGTAGTAGAAGGTGTTCCACAACGCCTTCCAGAACACCGGATCCTCGGTCAGCAGCCGGCTCGTAGTTGTCCAGCCCGACCCACTTGGGCGGGGTGAAGGAGTCCCAGTCCGTCATCGAGAGGTAGATCGACGCGATCATCGGGCCGAGCAGGAACACGACGAACCCGATGATCCACGGCGAGGCGAACAGGTAGAACCACAGCGCCTCCGCGGCGCCGCAGCCTCGACATCGTCGCCTAGCCCGCGGGCTTGATGATGGACTCGAGCCGCTGCTGGATCGCGGTCAGCGAGGTCCGGGCGTCCTTCTTGCCCAGCCAGAAGTCGGCCAGCCCGTCGTCGAACGCCTTCTGCATCTCGTTCCAGGCGGGGATGAACGGCGCCCGGTAGACGAACGCGCTGGACTCGGCGAAGACGTCCATGTTCACCGGCTTGGTCATCCAGGCGGGCTTGAGGAACGCGTCGCTCTTCTGCACCTCGAGGCTGGCCGGCACGTCCTGGCCGGTGGCGATGATCTTCTGCTGCGCCTCGGGCGAGGTGAGGAAGTCGATCGCCTTGAACGCGGCGTCGGGGTTCTTCGCCGTCCGGGAGATGGCCAGCCCGCTGCCGAAGGCGCGTCACGGCCTGCTGCTTGCCGCGCCACAGCGGCGCGATGTCCCACTCGATCTTGCGTCTTGGCCAGGCCGCTGATGGCCCAGAACCCGGTGGTGTTGACCGCGACCTTGCCGTTCGCGAAGGCGCCGTCGCCGCCGACGTCGGCGCCCATGTCGGCGTACTGCTTCTTGGTCGGGACGACGCCGTGCTTGAAGACCAGGTCGCCGGCCCACTGCAGCGCCTCGATGACCTCGTCGGTGGCCGACCGCCGGCTTGCCGGCGTCGTCGATGATCTTGCCGCCGTTCTGGTAGACGAAGCTCCACCACTGGGCCCACCAGCCGCCACCGGCGTAGCCCCACTGCTTGCCGGGGACGGTGAGCTCCTTGAACGCGGCCAGGGTCGTCGTCCCAGGTCCAGTCCGCCGTCGGCGCCTTGATGCCCTTGGCATCGAACAGGGTCTTGTTGTAGTACACGATCATCGCGCCGGAGCGGTCCGGGATCGCGTAGACCTTGTCCTGGTACGAGTAGATGCTCGCCGATCGACCCGAACCGCTGCGCCAGGTCCAGCCCGGCCTTCTTCGCCAGGTCGTCCAGCGGCAGGAGCTGGTTCTTGCTCGAGTAGACGTTGACGTTCTCCGCCACCTGCATGATGTCCGGGCCCTTGCCGCCCGCGATCATCGTCTGCACCTTCTGCGCGTACGCCGTCGCTCGGGATCAGCTGGAGCTTCACCTTCAGCTCGGGGTACTTCTTGACCAGCAGGTCGATCCGCTGCTGGTACGTCGTCTTGTCGTTCTCGCCGCCCCACACCGTCATCACCAGGTCGGCGGCGGTGGAGCTCGATCCCGACGTCTTGTCCTGTCCGCACCGCAGGCGGTGAGTGTGATCACCCCTGCGGCGACTCCCATCCCGAGGAAACCTCGGCGGGTGTACCGCGTTCCGTCGATCGCCATCGCGCTGTGCCTCCTTGCCTCATGAACCACGCAACTGGCGGTCCGGGCGGGCCGCATTGGTTCGAGTGGGGGTTAAGTTAACCCTCAGAATAAGTAGCGGCAAGACCTGGCAAGCGATAAATGTTAGCGTAAACAAATCGTGACCTCCGGCTCCAGAGGGTATTGACGCAGTAGAAGTTAGCGCTAACATTCAGCGCACACAGCGTCGGATGGAGGAACTGCCGTGATGAAGAGATTGATGTCCGTGGCGACGAGCCTGGTGCTCGTGGGAGGTCTGGCGGGCTGCGGGGGTGACAAACCCGAATCGGCGGCGGCCGGGGGCGGCAAGATCACCATGGGCTTCGCCCAGGTGGGCGCCGAGAGTGGGTGGCGGACGGCCAACACCAAGTCGATCCAGGAGGCCGCGCAGTCGGCACAGATCGACCTGAAGTTCTCCGACGCGCAGCAGAAGCAGGAGAACCAGATCAAGTCGATCAGGTCCTACATCCAGCAGAAGGTGAGCGTGATCGCCTTCAGCCCGGTCGTCGAGACCGGCTGGGACACCGTGCTGCTGGAGGCCAAGCGCGCCAACATCCCGGTCATCCTGACCGATCGCGCGGTCGACTCGAAGGACACCTCGCTCTACAAGACCTTCCTCGGTTCGGATTTCGTGCTGGAGGGCAAGAAGGCCGGCGAGTGGCTGGTGAAGCAGGGCGACGCCGCGGACGTGAACCACGACGGCTCGGTCAAGGTCGTGGAGCTGCAGGGTACGACGGGCGCTGCGCCGGCGATCGACCGCAAGGAGGGCTTCGAGGAGGCGATGAAGGCCAACCCGAAGATCGCCATCGCCGCCTCGCAGACCGGTGACTTCACCCGTGACGGCGGCAAGAAGGTGATGGAGTCGTTCCTGAAGTCGCAGAAGAACATCGACGTGGTGTTCGCCCACAACGACGACATGGGCCTGGGCGCGATCGAAGCGATCGAGGCAGCCGGCCTCAAGCCCGGCAAGGACGTCCAGATCATCACCATCGACGCGGTGAAGGACGGCATGACCGCCCTGGCGGACGGGAAGATCAACTACATCGTCGAGTGCAACCCGCTGCTCGGGCCTCAACTGATGGAACTGGCGAAGAAGGTCGTGGCAGGCGAGGCGGTCGAGGAGCGGGTACTGACCAAGGAGACGGTCTTCGATCAGGCGGCGGCCAAGGCGGCGCTCGCCGACCCGGCAGTACTGATCCCGCGATGACCCAGGCGACCAATCCCGCCCCACCGACGGCGCTCAGCCCGCCGGTGGTCGAGCTGCGCGGGATCTGCATCAGCTTTCCCGGTGTCAAGGCACTGTCCGACGTCGACTTCCGCCTCCTGCCGGGCGAGATCCATGCCCTGATGGGGGAGAACGGCGCGGGGAAGTCGACCTTGATCAAGGCGCTCACCGGCGTCTACTCGATCGACGACGGGACCGTGCTGGTGGCCGGTGCGGAACACCGGTTCGCCTCACCGGGCGACTCGCAGGCCGCCGGGATCAGCACGGTCTACCAGGAAGTCAATCTGTGCACGAACCTCACGGTCGCGGAGAACATGCTCCTCGGCCGTGAGCCTCGGCGGTTCGGCCGGATCGACGTCAAGGCGATGAACGCCCATGCGCGGTCGATCCTGGATCGGCTCGGTCTGTCGATCGATCCGGGATCGACGCTGGGCGAGCATCCGATCGCGATCCAGCAGCTGGTCGCGATCGGGCGGGCGCTCGACCTCGACGCCCGGGTGCTGATCCTGGACGAGCCCACCTCCAGCCTCGACGCCGACGAGGTGGCCAAACTGTTCGCGGTGATGCGCACGTTGCGCGATCAGGGGGTGGCGATCCTGTTCGTCTCGCACTTCCTGGACCAGGTGTTCGAGATCTCCGACCGGATGACCGTTCTGCGCAACGGACAGCGGGTCGGGGAGTACCGCACCGAGAACGTCAGTCAGATCGAGCTGGTCCAGGCGATGATCGGCCGCGAACTCGAAGTACTGGAGAAGCTCGAACAGCACGCCGGTGCCGACGCGGTGGACCAGAGCCGGACGCCGTTGCTGCAGGTCCTGGGGCTGAGTCGCCGGGGGAGCCTGCAGGCCGTCGACCTCGAGGTCGTACGACGGTGAGGTGATCGGCGTCGCCGGTCTGCTGGGGTCGGGGCGGACCGAACTCGCCCGGCTGCTGTTCGGTGCGGACACCGCGGACACCGGATCGATCGCCGTCCGCGGCGCCCGGCGCCGGTTCCGTACTCCGCGGCACGCCATCGGCGCGAAGATCGCGTTCTCCAGTGAGAACCGTCGTGCCGAAGGGGTGGTCGAGGACCTCACCATCGCCGACAACCTGCTGCTCACGCTGCAGGCCACCCGGGGCTGGCTGCGGCCGATACCGGGCCGCACGCGCGAGCGGTTGGTGGCCGAGTACATCGAGGCCCTGGACATCCGGCCGCCCGATCCCGGCGCGCTGATGCGCAACCTCTCGGGCGGTAACCAGCAGAAGGTGTTGCTGGCCCGGTGGCTGATCACCCAGCCGGAGTTGCTGATCCTGGACGAGCCGACCCGCGGCATCGACATCGGCGCGAAGACGCAGATCCAGCAGCTCGTCGCGAAGTTCGCCGCCGACGGGATGTCGGTGGTCTTCATCTCCGCCGAGCTCGAAGAGGTTCTCCGCCTCAGCGACCGCGTCCTGGTGATGCGGGACCGGGCGAAGATCGCCGACCTGGTCAACGACGACACCGTCACGGTGGCCGCCCTCCTCGAGATCATCGCTGCCGGCGGTACGACGTCAGCGGAAGGGACCTCCGATGCGTGAACTCGTCCGCCGGCCGCTGTTCTGGCCGACGCTCGCACTGGTGCTGCTGCTGGCGCTGAACTCGGTGGTGACGCCGTCGTTCCTGTCGGTGCGGATCCAGGACGGCCATCTGTACGGCAGCCTGATCGACATCCTCCGTAACGGCGCTCCGGTGCTGCTCGTGGCGCTCGGGATGACGCTGGTCATCGCCACCCGCGGAATCGACCTGTCGGTCGGTGCGGTGGCCGCGATCTCGGGCGCGGTCGCCTGTGTGTACATCGCCGGCGCCTCGCAGCAGGGGGCGGCCTCGACGATGATCACCGCCGTCGCGATCGCGGTGGGCGTCTGCGTCCTGCTGGGGTTGTGGAACGGGTTCCTGGTCTCGGTGATCGGGATCCAGCCGATCATCGCCACGCTGGTCCTGATGACGGCCGGGCCGGGGGCTGGCGATGCTGATCACGGACGGCCAGATCACCACGGTCGTCAACCCGGCGTTCAAGCGGATCGGCGCCGGATTCGTCGTCACGCTGCCGGTGGCGATCCTGATCGCGCTGGCGGTCTTCGGCGTGACGGCGGTGCTGGCCCGGCGGACGGCACTCGGCATGCTGATCGAGGCGGTCGGCATCAATCCCGAAGCCAGCCGGCTGGCCGGGATCCGGGCCCGGACGATCACCTGGACCGTCTACGTCTTCAGCGCTTTCTGCGCCGGCGTCGCCGGACTGATGATCGCGTCGAACACGAGCGCGGCCGATGCGAACAACGCCGGGCTGTGGATCGAACTGGACGCGATCCTCGCCGTCGTGATCGGCGGCACCTCGCTGGCCGGCGGGAAGTTCTCGCTCACCGGCACGTTGATCGGTGCGATGTTCATCCAGACCCTCGCCACGACGATCCCGACCATCGGGATCCCGGCGGAGGCCAACTATCTCTTCAAGGCGGTAGTAGTGATCGCGGTCTGTCTGTTGCAGTCGCCCAAGGCGCGGGCCGCGCTCCGCCGCCGGCGTCGTCCGGTGGCCACGGTGCGGACCGAGGCAGCATGAGCGCCTCGGTTGCAGGAGCGGGTGGCATCCGCAGGTTCAGCCCGCCGCGGCGGTACCTGCCGGTTGCGGCCGACCGTGGCGTTGCTGATCGGCATGTTCGGCGCCGGCTCGCTGCGCTACGAAGGCTTCGCCTCCGGCCAGGTGCTGCTGAACCTGTTCGTGGACAACGCCTTCCTGCTCGTGCTGGCGGTCGGGATGACGTTCGTGATCCTTACCGGCGGCATCGACCTGTCGCGTCGGGTCGGTCGTCGCGCTGTCCACCATGATCGCGGCGTCGACGCTGCGGGCCGGCTGGCCGGTGGCGGCTGCTGTCGTCGCGGTGCTGGTCGTCGGGACCCTGCTCGGGCCTGGCGATGGGCGCGGTCATCCACTACCTGGAGATCCAGCCGTTCATCGTGACGCTGGCCGGGATGTTCCTGGCCCGCGGGCTCTGCTACGTGATCAGTGTCGAGTCGATCCCGATCCGCGACCCGCTGCTCACCAGCTTCGCCCAGGGCACGGTGCCGCTCCGGGCGGGACCGTACATCACCCCGAGCGTCGTGGTCGCGCTCGTGGTCGTCGCTGTCGGCGCCTACGTGCTGCACCTGACCCGGTTCGGCCGCACGGTCTACGCCGTCGGCGGCAGCCAGCAGTCGGCGCATGCTGATGGGCCTGGGGTCGCCCGCGCGAAGGTCGGCGTCTACGCGATCAGCGGGTTCTGCTCGGCGCTGGCCGGGCTGCTGTTCGCCTCTACCTGCTGTCGGGCTACAGCCTCACGCGGTCGGCATGGAGCTGGACGCGATCGCGGCGGTCGTCATCGGCGGCACACTGCTCACGGGCGGCTACGGCATGGTGCTCGGCACGATGTTCGGCGTCCTGCTGCTCGGCACCATCCAGACCTTCATCTCGTTCGACGGCACCTTGAGTTCCTGGTGGACGAAGATCGTCGATCGGCGCCCTGCTGCTGATCTTCGTCGTGGTCCAGCGGCTGCTGACCAGACGGCAGAACTAGTTGGGGTTCAGCCGGGAGTGGTGCTCTGCCGCACGATCAATGTGGCGGCGATCTGCTCACTTCCCGGCTGCCCACCGCTCATCTGCTCCGACAGCAGGGCGAAGGTTCGCCGCCCGACCTCGTCGAAGTCCTGCCGCACGGTGGTCAGCGGGGGAGTGAAGAACTCGGCCTCGGGTACGTCGTCGAAGCCGACCACCTGGACATCGGCCGGTACGGCGATGTCCGCCTCGGCGAAGGCCCGCAGCAGACCGAGAGCCATCTGGTCGTTGGCGACGAACACGGCCCCGACCCCGGACTTCTTGGCCAGCGACTTGCCGGCCGCATAGCCCGACCGCGGGCTCCAGTCACCGCGGACCACCCGGGGCACCCGGGCGCCGTGGGCCGCGAGGGTCTCCCGCCAGCCGCGTTCGCGTTCGGCCGCTTCGAGCCAGCCCGCCGGGCCGCTGACATGCCAGACCGTCTTGTGGCCGAGCGAGAGCAGGTGCTCCGTGGCGAGCCGGGCGCCTTCGTACTGATTGACCGAGACGGTCGGGATCGGCGGGGTCGCGCCGCCGACGGCGACCAGCGGAATGTCGTGCGGCGCGAACGCCAGCGCTTCGGCGGTCTCGACGTGCGGGGCGATCACCACGATGCCCTCGACCGCCTGCCGCTGCAGTGCTTCGACCGCGTCGGTGATGAACTTCCCGCCGGGCCGGCGCACGCTCGAGACCGTGATCGCGAAGCCGGCCTCCCGCGCCGCGCGCTCGATGCCGTAGAGGGTGCTGGCCGGGCCGAAGAGCGTGGAGTCCAAGGTCACCACGCCGAGGGTCCCGGTGCGCCCGGTGACCAGTGCCCGGGCCGCGGTGTTCGGCCGGTACCCCAGCGTGTCGATCGCGGTCCGCACCCGCTCGCGGGTGGCCGGCCGGACGAGCTCGCTGTCGTTGATGACCCGGGACACCGTCATATGGGAGACACCTGCGAGTGCTGCGACGTCGGCCAGACTCGGATGCCGCCGCGGCGCCTCCGGCGTTGTGGACCCGCGCTCTGAACCGCTGGACACGTTGCCATCTCCCATCATCTCGTCGCACCGGATTCTGCCATCCCAGGTCGCCGCCGACGCGCACGACATGTGCTGGACCGGGACCTGAGGCCTTGACGCCACGGCGTGCGCTCGGTCAGAGTACTCGGGTCTGTTAGCGCTAACAATCTGGGGAGGTCGCTATGCCGAGCGGTACCCGTTCGCTCCTGTGGGCAGCTACTGCCGTCCTGCTCGTCGCCCAGCTTCTGGTGCCCACCACCGCTGCCGGCGCCAAGGCCGAGGCGGCCGCGCCGTACGCCGGTTATGTGTTCAGCTACTTCACCGGCAACTCGATCGACGGCGAGAAGATCTACTTCGCCGCCAGCCGCGGCAACAACGCGCTGAAGTGGGACGAGCTCAACAACGGCCGGCCGGTGATCGAGTCCACCAAGGGCACGCTCGGGCTGCGCGATCCGTTCCTGATCCGCTCTCCCGGCGGCGACCGGTTCTTCCTGATCGCCACCGATCTGTCGATCGGCCGCAACGGCGACTGGGATGCCGCGCAGCGCCATGGCAGCCGCTACCTGGAGGTCTGGGAGTCCACCGATCTGGTCACCTGGTCGGAGCAGCGCCATGTCCTGGTCTCGCCGGAGACGGCCGGCAACACCTGGGCGCCAGAGGCCTACTGGGACGACGAGTTGCAGACGTACGTCGTCTACTGGGCGTCGAAGTTGTACGCCGCGGACGATCCGGACCACACCGGTTCGACGTACAACCGGATGCTCTATGCAACGACCAGTGACTTCCGGACCTTCAGCGCACCGCAGATCTGGCAGGACCGGGGCGAGTCCCGCATCGACTCGACGGTGATCAAGGAGAGCGGCGCCTACTACCGCTTCACCAAGGACGAGGGCGGTGGCGGCACCGGCTGCTCGGACATCATCCAGGAGAAGTCCTCGTCGCTGACCGCGGTCGACCTGCCCGGCAAACCGTCCTGGGTGATGCAGGACTCCTGTATCGGCCGGGACGCCGGTACGTCGGCCGTCGAAGGACCGACCGTCTTCAAGTCCAACCCGGGCGACACTTCCGGCTCCAAGTACAACCTGTTCGTCGACGAGTACGGCGGCCGCGGCTACATCCCACTCGGTACGAACGACCTCGAGGCACCCGACTGGAAGGTGCCGGCGCAGTACTCGCTCCCGTCCAGTCCTCGCCACGGCACGGTGATACCGGTGACGCAGGCCGAACTCGATCGGCTGCGCGACGGACTGGTCCTGCCGGATCCGGTGAAGGCGGATGCGAACGGTCTGGTCGCGGACTACCCCCTGAACCAGACGAGCGGTGCTACCGCGACCGACGTGACCGGGCACGGGTACGACGGTGTGGTCACCGGTGACGCGAGCTGGGCCGACGGCGCGCTCACCCTCGGCGGCACCAACGGGCACGTGAAACTGCCCGACAACCTGATGTCCGGGCTCGACGCGATCACCGTCTCGACCCGGGTCTGGATCGACCCCGGCCAGGCGACGCCGTACTTCATCTGGGGGCTCGGCAACACCGCGAGCGACATCGGCAACGGCTATCTGTTCACCACCGGCGACAACTACCGTACGTCGATTGCCACCGGCAACTGGTCGACCGAGCAGACCGCTTCGTCGTCCGGCGCCGTACCGCGTGGTGGCTGGAAGGCGCTCACCTACACCCTCACACCGGACGGCATCGCCACGGTCTACCTCGACGGAGTCCAGGTCGGGCAGAAGACCGGTGTCACCATCGACCCCGGCGATATCGGCGGTGGTCGCACCACGGCCAACTACATCGGGCGATCCGTCTATACCTCCGACCACTACCTCAAGGGCAAAGTGCGCGATTTCCGGATCTACAACCGAGCCCTGTCCGCCGCCGAGGTCAGCGACCGGGATGCCGACCCGCGGGCGGTGATCGGCGTCGAGCTCGCGAGCCTCAAGGTGCCGGCGATCATCGACGACGCCTCGTCGACGGTCACGCTGCCGGTTGTCCCGGGCACCGACCTCAGGAAGCTGGCGCCGGTCCTGAAGGTGGTCTCCGGCTCGAAGATCTCGCCGACCGGCAGGGTCGATCTCTCGTCGCCCAAGACCTTCACCGTGAAGGCCAAGGACGGAACCAAACGTGCCTGGACGGTGAAAGCCGTCGTGATGCGCTCGCCCGTGCTGCCCGGATACAACGCCGATCCGAACATCGCCGTCTTCGGCGACACCTACTACCTCTATGTCACCAGTGACGGATTCGCCGGCTGGGGCGGCAAGGACTTCTACGTCTGGAAGTCCAAGAACCTGGTGGACTGGCAACGATCGGCCCAACCGATCCTGACCCTCGACGGCGCGAACGGCACCGTGCCCTGGGCCAGTGGGAACGCGTGGGCGCCGACGATCATCGAGCGCGGCGGCAAGTACTACTTCTACTTCTCCGGGCACAACCCGACGTACGGCCGCAAGACGATCGGCGTCGCGGTGGCGAACAGCCCGGAGGGCCCGTTCACGGCTCAGCCGACCGCGATGATTCTCAACAACGAGGCGGTCACGTCCGGTCAGGCGATCGATCCGGCCGCGTTCCGTGATCCGGTGACCGGGAAGTACTACCTGTTCTGGGGCAACGGCGCACCGGTGTACGCCGAGTTGAGTGACGACATGGTGTCGATCAAGCCGGCGACGCTGAAGCCGATCAGCGGTCTGACCAGCTTCCGCGAAGGGACTTTCGTCAACTATCGCAAGGGTTTGTACCACCTGACGTACTCGATCGACGACACCGGTTCGCCCGACTACCGGGTGGGGTATGCGACCGCGACGAGTGTCGACGGACCGTGGACCTACCGCGGCGTCATCCTCGAGAAGGACCCGGCGCAGGGCATTCTCGGGACCGGGCATCACTCGATCATCCAGCTCCCCGGCACGGACGAGTGGTACATCGCGTATCACCGCTTCGGTATGCCCGGTGGTGACGGGCAGCACCGCGAGACCACGATCGACCGCCTGTACTTCGCGCCGGACGGGACGATCGCGAAGGTCACACCGACCTTGAGCAGCGTCACACCGCGACGCTGCACTCGCCGCTGATCGGCTTCAGAGCTCGGTAGGCCCGAGGAGGGGAGCGGACACGAACCGCGCCGTGGCGTCCTGGAGAGTGTCCAGCTCCAGGACGACCAGCTCGTTGTATCCCGGGCGCAAAGCCGTGCCCGGGATATAGAGCGTGTGCTGTGGGCCGCGGCGCCAGTAGCGGCCGAGACAGAAGTTGTTGATCCAGGCGATTCCCTTGCCCCAGGAATCCGTCCGGAGAAACAGGTCGGTGGGCTCATCCAGCATGAACGTCGGCCCGCCACGCGGTGGGACCGACGCCGGGTGCGGTACCGCTCGTCGTCTTCCAGAGGCGCGGCACGGCGTCGACGTCGACCGCGAGAGTCTGCCAGATCTTCGGTTCGGCGGCGCCCACCCGGAGCGGGCCGATCAGCCCCTTCGGCTCACCGATCCGCGGGCCGTAGTTGACCCGGCCCTGGTCTTCGACCAATCAGGTCGAGCCGGCCCCGTCCGCGCGGCAGGGTGATCGCGTGATCGTGATCCTCGCGGGTGAGAACGCCGACCGGGTCGCCGTCGAGGAACACGTGGGCACGGTCGCGGATCTCGCCGATCTCGAGGACGGCAGGTCCGTCGAGGTCCAAGTCTGTGCGGTACAAGGCCAGCTGGGCGTCCAGGTCGTCCAGGCTGGGGAGCCGATCGTGACTCCGCCAGTCGCCCCAGTCCTGCGGTCGGTCCAGGAGCCGGATCGGTTCACCGAGCTCCACCTCGAATTCCGGAGCAGCGCTCACGACGAAGTCCGGCAGCGGCGGAACCTCGGCGTACTTGGCGATGACGTCGCGGAACGCGTGGAACTTCGCCGTCGGTCGCCCGGCCTCGTCGAGTGGCGCGTCATAGTCGTACGACGTGATGGTCGGCCGGTAGACGCCCTTGTCGTTCGCGCCGTTGGTGAGACCGAAGTTGGTCCCACCGTGGAACATGTAGATGTTCACCGAGGCGCCCGCCGCGAGCAGGGTATCCAGCTCGGCAGCAGCGTCGGCTGCGGACGTGGTGTGGTGCGGTCCGCCCCAGTAGTCGAACCAGCCGTCCCAGAACTCCATACACATCAGCGGCCCGGCCGGCTGGTGGGCCCGCAGCGTCGCCAGTCGTTCGGCGGACCGCGATCCGAACGAGCCGGTCCGCAGTACGCCGTCGATCCCGCCGGCGGCCAGCATGTCGTCCATCGGCTGGTCCACCGTGACCAGGGGGGTGGTGATCCCCACCTGGCGGAACAGCTCGACCAGCCACTTCAGGTACGCCGAATCGTTGCCGAAGGCACCGTATTCGTTCTCCACCTGGACCAGCAGCACCGGTCCGCCCTGGTCGATCTGGAGCGGGCGCACGATGCGCAGTACCTGGCCGAGATACTCGCCTACCGCGGCCAGGTACTGCGGCTCGTACCGGCGGACCCCCACCCCTGGCTCCCGGAAGAGCCAGGAGGGGAGGCCGCCGTTGTCCCATTCGGCGCAGATGTACGGGCCGGGTCTGACGATCGCGTACAGACCCGCCTCCGCCACCCGGCGCAGGAACAGTTCGAGGTCGAGCATGCCGCTGGTGTCGAAGACCCCCGGCCGGGGCGAGTGGGCGTTCCACGGCACGTAGGTCTCGATGGTGTTGAGTCCCATCAACCGTGCCTTCTCGATCCGGTCCGCCCACTGGTCCGGGTGGATCCGGAAATAGTGCAGCGCACCGGACAGGATCCGGAACGGCCGGCCGTCGAGCAGGAAATCGGACTCACCGATCGCGAAGTCTGGCATGTCTCTCTCTTGTCGAAGGTTCAGTCGCCGGCAGATCAGCCGTTGACCTGGAAGCCCTGCTGGTTGCCGTAGGCCACGAGCGCGTCCTGCCAGGCCTTCAGCCCGGTGTCGAGCTCGGACTTGGCCTGGTACGACTTACCGACGGTGTCACCGAAGATGCTGTTGGCATAGAGCTGGTACGGCAGGTAGCTCCAGCCGGGTGCGACGGTTCCCGCGGCAGCGGTGAGCACCTGGTTGATCTGCTGGCCGCCGAAGTACGCGCTCTTCTTGCCCACGAAGTCCGGCGCGGCAAGGTCGGCGGTGGTGGCGGGGAAGCCGCCGCTGGCCAGGAAGGTCTTCACACCGTCGCCGTGGTTGAGCCAGCGAACGAACGCGGCCGCGAGGGCCGGGTTCTGGCTCTGCTTGAGAACCGCCTGGGTGCTGCCACCGTTCTCGGCCGTCACCGGCTTTCCGTCGTACGTCGGCATCGGTGCGACCCGCCACTTGCCGGCGCCGCCCTTCACCGAGGACTCCATCACACCCGGCATCCACGCGCCGGTCGGCAGGGACGCGATGGTGCCGTCCCCGAGCGCCTTGAACCAGGCGTCGGACCAGCCGGGGATGCTCGAGACGAGGCCGCCCTGAACCAGCTGGTTCCACTCGGCGGTCCACTTCTTCGTGCCGTCGTCCGCCAGGTTGATGGTGACGTTCTTGCCGTCCGTGGTGAACGGCTTGCCGCCCGCCTGCCAGATCATGCTGGTCGCGAACCCGGCGTCGCCGGTGTCGTTGGTCAGGTACTTCTTCGGGTCGGCCTGGTGCAGCTTCTTCGCCGCTGCGACGTACTCGTCCCAGGTCTTCGGCACGGTCAGACCGTACTTGTCGAAGACCTCCTTGTTGTAGAACAACGCCATCGGGCCCGAGTCCTGCGGCAGCCCGAACAGCCCGTCCGCGGCGTGCACCGCGGCCCAGGTCGACGGCGTGTACGCCGACTGGAACTGGTCGAAGCCGTACTGGCGCAGATCGACGAGCGAGCCGGGCAGCGCGAACTGCGGCAGCGCCTGGTACTCGATCTGGGCGACGTCGGGGGCACCCGAGCCGGCCTTGATCGTGTTCTGCAGCTTGGTGTACTGGTCGTTGCCGGTGCCGGCATTGACGTAGTTCACCTTGACGTTCGGATAGGCCTTCTCGAACGCGGCGACCTGGGCCTGGGCGGACGGCGTCCAGCTCCAGTAGGTGATCGTGCCACCCTTCTGCAACGCCTCGTCGACGGCAGCCGGAGAGCCCTGGCTACCTCCGCTCGTCGTCTTGGAGTCGTCCGATCCGCAGCCGGCCAGGACGAGTGACAACGCTGCGATCGCGGCGGCAACGGCCGCCGGCCCCCGCCGTTGGATTGACTTCATGGTGTTCCCTTTCACTGTTTACGCTCGTGCCCACTGCTGATTCGGCTGTCCGTTGCAGAGCTGGACCTGAACCGGAGTGCCGTTGTCTGTTCCGGCTGCCTGCAGGCAGACCGCCGGGTGGCCGATGCTGGAGATCGACTTGTCTTCGTTGAGTTGCCAGGTCTGGTTGGCTGCGCCGGTGCAGTCGGTGATGAGCACCGGACTGCCCGCACTCGCACCGTCGCCGCCGATCGTCAGGCACTTGTCGGTGTAGACGGTGAGCTGCTTGGCCGCGGTCCAGTTCCAGGTCTGGTTGCCGCCGCCGTTGCAGTCCCACAGATCGAGTGCCGTGCCGTTGGTGGTGGAGAAGCCCGGTACGTCGACGCAGCGGTTGCTGTCGGCCCCTCGCAGTACTGCGCCGGGCGGTGCGGGCGGCAGGGTGTTGACCGGCTCCTTCTTGAGCAGACCCCAACCCCACTGCAGTTGGGCCAGACCGCTTGCGCTGTTGACCTTCAGGTCACGTTCGCCGAGCTGGGTGGTCATCGAGTACGAGTCGCCGGTGCGCAGGCCGGGCCAGTAGACGATGCCCATCCCTTGCGCTCGGGCCGTCTCGGTCAGCGCGCCGAGGTACGCCGTCGAGACGTTGCCCTCGTGGTTGCCGTAGTTCAGGCCGATCGTCATCGGGGAGCCGGCCTCGTCGATGATCGTGCGCCAGCCGTAGTCGCCGATGCGCGGACGCAGGTTCGCCAGCCACTCGGCCTCGGTGGTGTAGGAGGCCCAGAACCCGTAGAAGTGCAGGGAGAGCAGCGTGCCCTTGAGCTGCGGTGCCGCGCCGACGCCGGTGACGTCGTCGTTGTAGCCGGTGCCCGAGATGACCAGCCGGCCACGCGGAACATCGGAGTGCCGGTTGACCCAGGACGAGGTCAGCGCCACCCAGTCGGTGAGGGAGTAGCCGAACGGTTCGTTCATCGGCTCGAAGTAGACCTTCGGGTTCTTCCGGTAGGTCTTGAACACGGTGTCCCACATCGTGGTGAAGGCAGCCGTGTCGTCGACTCGGCCGTCCTTGGCGTTGTCGGCCTCCCAGTAGCTCAGGATGACCTTGAAGCCCTGGTCGGTCGCAGCGTCGATCGCACCGCGGTAGGACGACCACCAGTTCGTCCCCACGCTGGACGGGTTGATCGGCAGCCGGACGGTGTTGGCGCGCAGCTCCTTGCGGAACTCGCCGAGGATGCCGGTCGCCTTGCGGTAGGTGGTCCGGTAGTTGTCCGTCGTACTGAGCCCGGACGGGACGACCTCGTCGTCGGCGTAGTTGTCGCGCGGGTCGGCCCAGTTGACGCCACGGAAGTCGGCCGTGTCCTGATGCGTCACGGTGGTTGGCTGGTACGGCGCTGCGGCCGCGGGAACTGTCAGGGCGGTGGCCACCGTGGCGAGTGCCACGGTGATCCGCCAGAGTGCGGATTTCATCGAACTCCTTTCACCGGTGGATCCCCGTGAAATCACTTGATGCTTCCGGCGCTGAGGCCGGACTGCCAGAAACGCTGGAGGAGAAGGAAGGCCACGACGAGCGGCACGATGGTCAGCAACGACCCGGTGATCACCAGGTTGTAGATCGGGTTGGCGCCGACTCCGGTCGCCTGGTTGTTCCACTGGGTCAGCCCGACCGTCAGCGGATAGAGGTTCGGCTTGCTGAGCATGATCAGCGGCAGGAAGTAGTTGTTCCAGGTCGCGACCACCGCGAACAGGAGCACCGTCACCACACCGGGGGCGAGCAGCCGCAGCGCCACGGTCCAGAAGATCCGCACCTCGCCGGCGCCGTCGATCCGGGCCGCCTCCAGCAGTTCGGCCGGGATCGCCTCGGTGGCGTAGACCCACATCAGGTACAGGCCGAACGGGCTGATCAGGGACGGGATGATGATCGCCCAGACGGTGTTCGTCAGGCCGAGCTTGGAGAACAGCAGGAACGTCGGTACGGCGAGCGCCGTACCGGGGATGGCGACGGCACCGAGCAGGATCGCGAAGACTGCCCGTCGCCCGCTGAACTTGTACTTCGCCAGTCCGTACCCGGCGGCCGTGGCGAGCAGCGTCGCACCGCCCGCGCCGACCACGACGTACAGGACGGTGTTGCCGAGCCAGCGCAGGAAGATGCCGTCGTTGTAGACCAGGGTCGCCTTGATGTTCTCGAACAGGGCGAACTTGCCGCCGAACCACAACCCTGGCGTGGACAGGAGATCGTCCTGGGTCTTCGTTGCGCTGATCACCAGCCAGACCAGTGGCACCAGCGTGTACAAGAGATAGAGAACCATCAGTCCGGTCAGCAGCCGGGACGGCTTGGACTTCCTCACAGTGCCTCCCGGGAACCGCGGAGCTGGACGACGTAGGCGACGATCGCGGTGAGGACGCCCATCACGATCGCGACCGTGGCCGAGTAGTTGAACTGCTGGCCCGCGAACGAGAGGTTGTAGGCGTACATGTTCGGCGTGTAGTACGTCGTGATCACGTTCGGCGCCAGCGTGCGCAGGATGTTGGGCTCGTTGAACAGCTGGAAGCTGCCGATGATCGAGAAGATGGTGGCGATCACGATCGCGCCGCGCAGCGCGGGCAGCTTGATCGCGCGGACCGTCCGGATCGCGCCGGCGCCGTCGATCGCGGCCGCCTCGTACAGCTCGCCGGGGACGGTGCGCAGGGCCGAGTAGAAGATCAGCATGTTGTAGCCGACGAACTCCCAGGTGACGATGTTGGCGATCGACGGCAGCATCCAGGTCTTGCTGAGCGGCTGGATGGCGGTCGTGCCGAACAGGTTGTTGAGGTCCGCGGCGAGGCCGAACGTGTCGCCGTACAGGAAGCCCCACATCAGCACGGCGACCACGCCCGGTACGGCGTACGGCAGGAAGATCATGATCCGGAAGAAGCTCGCGCCGCGGAGCCGCGCGCTGTCGATCGCCAGCGCCGCGAGCAGCGCCAGGATCAGCATCACCGGGACCTGGACGACCAGGAACACCAGCACCCGGCCGGCGGCCGCCCAGAACTTCGCGTCCTGCAGCGCGTCGGCGTAGTTGTCCAGGCCGACGAAGACCGTGCCGCCGAAGAATGCCTGGTCCCGGAACAGGCTCAGGTAGATCGCGTAGCCGATCGGAACGAGAAAGGTGAGCGCGAAGACGGCCAGGAACGGGCCGACGAAGAGCCAGCCTTTCGCTTCGAGGCGTCGTCGGCTGCGGGCGGCGGGACTTCGGCCCGCGGCGGTCCGGCCGACGATGGACGACGACATCGGGAAGCCTCCTCCGAGTGTGTTGACGTTAACACCGACGATCGGGACGGTAGCCTGTTGACGTCAACATGTCTAGACTGCGGCGATGGAGGTGGGCGAATGCGGCAGCGCGGACCCTCGATAGCCGACGTGGCCCGGTTGGCCGGGGTGTCGGGCCAGACCGTGTCACGGGTCGCGAACGACCGGCCGAACGTCGACGCCGGCACCCGGGACCGGGTGCTGGCCGCGATGCGCGAGGTCGGCTACCGGCCGAACGGCGCGGCCCGGGCGCTGCGCAACGGCCAGTTCCGCAGTATCGGCCTGATCGTCTTCGAGCTGTCCAGCTTCGGCAACACGCGCACGCTCGACGCGATCGGCACGGCGGCGACCGCGGCCGGCTACGGGATCAACCTGCTCCCGCTGCTCGACGCAGACCAGGGCAAGGTCACCGGCGCCTTCAGCCGGCTCCAGGAACAGGCAGTCGACGGCGTGATCATCCTGATCGAGGCGCACCAGCTCGACGAGGCCGAGATCCACCTGCCAGAAGGACTTCCGGTCGTGGTCGTCGACTCCAGTGCGCACTACGACTATCCGATCGTCGACACCGACCAGGCACAGGGCGCCCGGCTCGCGACCGAGCACCTGCTGGACCTTGGGCACGAGACGGTCTGGCACCTCGGTGGGCCGGAGTCGTCGTTCGCAGCGAGTCGCCGCCGGCGTTCCTGGGAGCAGACCTTGATCTCCCGCGGCCGGGCGGTGCCGCCGGTCCTGGTCGGCGACTGGTCCGCGACGTCCGGGTACGAGGTGGGCCGTCAGCTGGCCGCCGATCCGGCGGTCACGGCCGTCTTCGCCGCGAACGACTCGATGGCACTCGGCCTGTTGCGCGCACTCCATGAAGTGGACCGCGCCATCCCGGGCGACGTCAGCGTGGTGGGCTTCGACGACCAGGAGAGCGCCGCCCATTTCTGGCCGCCGCTGACCACGGTCCGTCAGTTCTTCGGCGACGTCGGACGGCGCGCGGTCGAGGCTCTGATCACCGAGCTCGACTCGCACGAACACCATCACCAGCCGGTCAGCGTCCCCACCGAACTCGTCATCCGTGCCAGCACCGCCCCGCCTCGGTCATGACGTCACTTGCTCAACGCTGGGCCGCACTGAGCCCGGCGATCCGGCACGCGGCAGTGGATTCGGCCAGGGACCGGGTCGGCGTTCCTGATCTACGGCAGCGCGGGATGTGGGATTCGCGACCGACGTCGGTCGCGGCGGCGATCCTGGCCCAGGCCGAGGAAGATCGCGGGCAGCCGTGGCCCCGGCTGTTGCTGTCGGACTACGCCCGCTATTGGCGGGACGGGGTACGGACGGCGTACGAAGGCCCGGCGGGGGAGTTGCGGCGCAGGACGAGGGGCGCGGTGCTCGCGGCGGTACTGACCGCGGACCAGCAGTCCGTCGACGAGGCGGCCGACGGGCTGCTTCTGCTGTGTGAGCAGACGACCTGGTGCTGGGCGGCGCACGAGTCGTTCGCGACGGACAGGGGCGAGGTGCTCGCAGATCCCGCCGAGCCTTATCTGGATCTGGGTGCCGCCGAGACCGTCGAGATCCTGGCCTGGGCCGATCTCGTGCTCGGTCCGGCCTTGGACGAGCGCGTGCCAGGACTGCGCCGGCGCCTGCGCGTCGAGACAGAGCACCGCGTACTGCGGCCGTTCGTCGACGACCGTCGCTGGCACTGGCTCGGCCTGGACGGCCATCTGCACAACTGGAATCCGTGGATCCACGGGCATGTCCTGGTGGCAGCGCTGTTCCTGGAGACAGACCCGGTACGCCGGGCGCAGGTGGTGGACCTGGTCGTCGACGGTCTCGACCGCTATCTGCGGGCCCTGCCGGCCGACGGAGGGTGTGACGAGGGCTATGCCTACTGGTGGAACGGGCCGGCCCGGCTTGCCACAGCTCTGGAGCTGCTCGACCGGATCACCCTGGGCGCCTTGGATCCTTGGCGTTGTGCACCGCTGGAGGAACTCGCTCGCTATCCCCAGCGGATGGCGCTGGGCGACGGTTGGTACGTGAATGTCGGCGACGGTCCGGCCAGGCCGGATCCCCAGCAGCCATGGGATCTGCTGCACCGCTGGGGGCGCAGGACCGGCGACAAGGAGGTCATGGCGCAGGCCGCCGCACATCGCGAGCAGCCGGCCGTCGAGAGCGGTCTGGGGCGAGCGCTGGTCGCGCTGGCCGACGACGAATGGTGGCGGAGTGCACCAACACAACTGCCACTCCCTCGGTCGAGCTGGCTTCCGGATGTGCAACTGCTGGTAGTCCGGCAGGAGGACGGTTCGGCCGATGGCTGGACGCTTGCGGTCAAAGGCGGGCACAACGACGAGAACCACAATCACAACGACGTCGGCTCGGTGATCGCCGCACTCGACGGCACACCGGTACTGATCGATCTCGGACAGCCGACCTACACGGCGATCTCGTTCTCCGACCGCCGCTACGAGCAATGGGTGGTCCGGAGCGAGTGGCACAACGTCCCTGTCGTCGACGGCCGGGAGCAGGAGGCCGGTCCGCAGTGGCGAGCCGGCGACTTCGTAGTACGGGCGGATGCTGTGGCTGAGCTCGACCTGTCAGCGGCCTATCCGAGCGGGAAGCTCCGTCGGACGGCGACGCTGGACCGCGACGACGAAGCAGTCCGGATTGTCGATACCTGGGCGCCGGGTGACGAGGTCGTCGAGCACTTCGTGATCGCCGGACGACCTGTCGTCCACGAGGCCGGGCGGTTGGTGGTCGAGACCCTGAGTGGTGGTCTGGCTCAACTGAGCTGGGACGCCGGTCTCGGCAGCGGACGGCTCGAGCAGCGCGTGGTCGACGACGAACTGCTGTCGGCCGTCTGGGGACCCTCGGTGCACCGCCTGATCATCGACGCCCGGACGAATTTCCAGCTGACCCTGACCCGAGGATCCCACCCGTGACCGACGCCCCCTTCACCGGCCTGACCCGCGATTCCTGGGGCGCGGTCGCCGACCGGCTGCTGTTGTCGCTGCAGGCCTGGGCCTCGCCCGACCATGCCCGGATCGAGCTGCCGGGACCGCGCAGCGCCTACGGCCGCGACAGCGACTCCCTCGAGGCGTTCGCCAGATCCTTTCTGCTGTTGGCGATCCGGCTGAAAGGGGAGGACGGCAACGATCCGCACAACCTCGCCGAGTGGTACGCCGACGGGCTGCGGGCCGGGACGGATCCCGCGTCGCCGCACGCCTGGCCGCGACCGGACCAGCTCGGCCAGGCGAAGGTGGAGGCCTGCTCGATCGCGCTCGGACTGCACTTGTCCAAGCCCTGGTTGTGGGACCGGCTGAGCGATCTCGACCGCGAGCGCATCATCGCGTGGCTGGCGACCGTGGTCGGTGAGCAGTACCCGCCGATCAACTGGGTCTGGTTCCAGATCGTGGTCGAGACATTCCTCAAGTCCGTCGGTGGACCGTGGGCGCTGGACGACATCCAGAGTGGTCTCGCGGTGCACGAGTCGTTGTACCGCGGTCACGGCTGGTACGCCGATGGCCAGGAGCGCGCCTACGACCACTACAACGGCTGGGCGCTGCACGTCTATCCGTTGCTCTGGGCAATGATGGACAGCGAGCTGTGCGACCCGGCACTGGAGACTGCCTGGCGGGAGCGGCTTTCAGCGTTCCTCGACGACCGCGGCCCACCTCGTCGGCGGCAACGGCTCGCCGCTGGTCCAGGGGCGGAGCCTGACCTATCGCTTCGCCGCCGCCGCGCCGTTCTGGATGGGCGCGATCACCGGCGCGACCGATCTCGCCCCCGGCCTGCTGCGCCGCACCACCTCGGGCATGCTCGGCCACTTCCTCGACCGCGGCGTCCCCGACCGCAACGGCCTGCTCAACCTCGGCTGGTACGCCGAATGGCCGGCGATCGCGCAGTCGTACTCCGGGTACGGATCGCCGTACTGGGCGGTGAAGGGCATGCTCGGATTGATGCTCCCGGCCGACCACCCGGTCTGGACGGCACCGGAGGAGCCGTTGCCGGTCGAGCGCTCCGACTTCCAGCTGGCCCTCCCGGAACCCGGCTGGCTGGTCAGCGGAACGCGGGCCGACGGCATCGTGCGGATCAGCAACCACGGCACGGATCACGCGGTCGCCGGCGACGAGCGCGCCGACTCGCCGCTCTATGCCCGGCTGGGGTACTCGACCGCACACGATGCCGCCGCTGGGCAAGGAGTTCTGGGCCCAGCCGCTCGAGAACAGCATCAGCATCGTGCATCCCGAACTCGGGCTGTCACATCGCAACGGCTTCACCACCGTGAGTACGACGACGTCGATCGCGACCATGCACTGGGTGCGGACGTCCGACGACGAAGGCCCGGAGCACGGTTCGGGCCGCGGCGGCGCGGTCGTCGCGGGGCCGGTGGTCGCGATGGCATCGGTACTCCGCGGCAGCCACGAGGTCCGGGCCGCCTTCATCCATCCCGAGGCCGAGGTCGGGCCGGGGCAGTTGCTCGAGATCTCCGGCTGGCCGCTGTCGGCCGAGCAGCCACTGCTCGGCGGAGAGGTCGGTCCGCGCGCCGAGGTGAGCGTCGGGTCCGATGCGTTGGTCTCGTCGGTCGAAGGTTGCCTTGGGCCCTGGATTGCCGGCGTACGGCGAGCCGAGCAAGTAGGTGCTATTGGCAACTACACGGCGATTCCACTGGTGCGCATGCCCGCTGTGGCCGGAGGCATCTTCGTTGCCGTCGTTTCGCTGGCCGGTGCCGGCAGCGAGCCGGTCCCGCAACTGCGCCTGGACGGCTCCGAGCTGGAGGTCAGCTGGTCCGACGGCGGCCGCGAAACCCTTTCCCTGAACATCTTCTAGCCGCCCTGCCGTGCCATCGACGAGTCACGGATGATCAGCTCGGGGATGGTCAGGATGCGTTGCGCGGGGCGCCGGCGGCCCTCGGTGAGCCGGGCCGCCAGCTGCTCCACCGCGGTCCGGCCGACCATGGCCTTCGACGGCCGGACCGCCGTCATCGCCGGCTCGGCCAGGTGGGCGATCTCGTCGTCGTAGGCAACGATCGCCAGGTCGTCGGGGATCCGCATGCCCTGCTCGGCGCAGTACTGCGCGATGGCCATCGCATCCGGGTCGGAATGGATGACGAGCGCGGTCGTGCCCGCCGTCCGGCAGCGGTCGAGCACCTGGGCGATGATGTCGCGGTGCCGGGGCTGGTCCATGTTCACCGACTCCCGGATCACCAGGCCGGCCGGGATGTCGAGGTCGGCGCAGACGACGTCCCAGCCGGCGGCCAGATGGGCCGAGGTGGGGCTGCCCTTCGACAGCAGCAGGCCGAGGTTGCGGTGGCCTTGCTCGTGCAGGTGCCGGACGGCCATCTCGACCCCGAGCGCGTGATCGCTGCGGACCCATTCGAGTTGCTGGTTGGTGCGGGTCCAGCGCGGCGGCTGGCGTTCGACCAGGATGACCGGCACCGGCAGCCGGCCGATCCAGTCGATCATCTCGCCGATGTCGTCGCCTTCGAGATTGGGCGCCAGCAGCAGGCCCTGGACCTGCTGGGCCTCGATCAGCCGGCTGATCTGCCGGCGGTCCTCGGCCCAGTCGTAGCTCGATCCGCGCAGCTGGATCGCCACGCCCAGCGCGGCGGCGGCCGTCCGCGCCCCGGAGACGATCGGCGGCCAGTAGTAGTCCAGGGACGGCACCACCATCCCGATGGTGAACCGGGTGCGGCCGGCGCCGCGCCGCCGCGCCGGTGGGGCGAGCTCGGTCGGCAGGGTCGCGCCGCCGTGGACCTTGGTGAGCAGGTTCTGGGCGGCGAGTGCGGCGATGTCGCGGCGGACGGTCAGCTCGCTGACGCCCAGCAGTTCGGCCAGGTCCTTGACCCGGACGGCGCCGTGCGCGGCGCAGCTCGTCCAGCACCCGTTCGTGGCGCTGCAGGCCGAACAACCGGTCGTCCGGCATGGCGCAACCCTCCCTGTTCGAGTCTGAACGTTTCTGAACGATCGTGGATCGAGCTGTAGATGTTCTGAACGTTGCCGACATCTCATGTTCACATGACCGCAACGGTAACCGCTTACCGCCGTGAGGCGCTGGTTGTGATGAACCGCGAGGCCTTCGACGCCCACTTCGACCAGGCCCGGCTCGACCGGCTGGCCTCGCTGGTGGCGCTGCCCGATCCGCTCTGGACGGACGAGCTCGACTCCGCCCAGGCACGAGCCCGGCTGCGCGACGGCCGAGCTGCTCATCACCTCCTGGGGCGTACCCCGGCTCACCGCCGACCGGTTGGCCGCTGCGCCGCGGCTCGAGGCCGTCTTCCACGCGGCGGGCAGCGTCCGGTCGCTGGCCGACGGCGTCGTGTGGACCCGCGACATCGTCGTCACCAGCGGCGCCGACGCCAACGCCGTCCCGGTCGCCGAGTACACGCTGGCCGCGATCATCTTCGCCGGGAAGAAGGCGCCGTTCCTGGCCGCCGACGCGAGTACGGCGTACCGGGGCTGGGGTCAGCCGCAGGGGTTCGGTGACCTGTCGAACTTCCGCCGGACGATCGGGGTCGTCGGCTTCTCCCGGATCGGCCGCCGGGTGGTGGAGCTGCTCCGGCTGCTCGACGGCCCGTCCGTCCTGGTCGCCGACCCGTACGCGGACCCGGCCGAGGTGGCAGCGGCCGGCGCGCAGCTGGTCGACCTCGACGAACTGCTTCCGCAGGTCGACGTGCTGTCCCTGCACGCACCCGCGCTGCCGAGCACGCACCACATGATCGGCGCGGCCGAGCTGGCCCAGCTGCCCGACCACGCCACGGTCGTCAACACCGCCCGGGGCAGCCTGGTCGACTCGGCCGCCCTCGCTGCCGAGTGCCGGTCGGGGCGGCTGTTCGCGATCCTCGACGTCACCGACCCCGAGCCGCTGCCGGCCGATTCGCCGCTGCGGTCGGCCCGCAACGTGATGGTCACCCCGCACATCGCCGGTTCCCTCGGCACCGAGATCCTTCGGCTCACCGACCACACGCTCGACGAGCTCGCCCGCTGGCTGGCCGGCGAGCCACTGCGCACCGAGATCACCGCCGACGTCTTCCCGCTCACCGCCTGACCGCCACCCCGTAGTACGAAGTGCAAGGAGCACACCCGTGAAGCGACACCTCGTCACCCTGCTCGCCGGCACCGCCGCGCTGGCCCTGCTCACCGCCTGCGGCGGCGGTCGACCGAACCGGCCGCCGACGGCCAAGACCCTGAACGTCGCCCTCTGGAACTACGCCACCACGCCGGAGTTCAAGGCGCTCATCGACGGCTTCCAGGCAGGCCAACCCGGACATCGAGGTCAAGCCGGTCGACATCCTGGCCGACGACTACCCCGAGAAGGTCACCACGATGCTGGCCGGCGGCGACACGACCGACGTGCTCACCATGAAGAACGTCATCGACTACGCCCGGTACGGCACCCGCGGGCAGTTGCTGCCGCTGACCGACGAGGCCAAGGGCTGGACCAGACGAAGTACTCTCGGGCTGAAGTCGTTCGACCTCGACGGCAAGTACTTCGCGTTGCCCTACCGGCCAGGACTTCTGGGTGCTCTACTACAACAAGACGCTGCTGAAGAAGGCCGGCGTCCGGAGTCCAAGCTGCAGAACCTGACCTGGCCGACTACGCGACGCTGGCCAAGGCCTCGACCAAGGGCGACGGCTCGACCAAGGTCTACGGCGCCTACCAGCACACCTGGCGCTCGGTGGTGCAGGCCATCGCGGCCGCGCAGACCGGCGGCGACCAGCTCGGCGGCGACTACGGCTTCATCAAGGACCAGTACACGATGACGCTCGACCTGCAGAAGGCCGGCGCCACTGTTGCCGTGGGCGACCGCCAAGACGCAGAAGGTCAGCTACAACAGCGATGTTCTCCACCGGCAAGGCCGCGATGCTGCCGATGGGCACCTGGTACACGGCGCCGCTGCTGGCCGAACAAGGCGGGCAAGACCAAGGTCGACTGGGGCATCGCGCCCGCTGCCGCAGACGCGCGGCGGACGGCAAGATCACCACCTTCGGCTCGCCGACCGCGTTCGCGGTGAACAAGAAGGCCAAGCACCCGACGCGGCCAAGAAGTTCGTCGCGCTGGGCCATCGGCGAGCAGGGCGCCACCGCCTCGCCAAGATCGGCGTGGCGCCCGCGTTCCGAGCCAGCCGATCCTGGACACCTACTTCGCGGTCAGCCGGGCATGCCCGGCCGACGACGTCGCCAAGAAGGCGTTCAAGCCGGACAAGGTCGTGCTCGAGATGCCGGTCGAGCGAGAAGTCCTCCGACGTCGACACGATCCTCAACGAGGAGCACGAGCTGATCATGACGGGCGAGAAGCCCGTCGACGCCGGCCTCGCCGAGATGGGCAAGCGGGTCAAGAACGAGGTCCGCTGAGCGATGACCACCACTGTGTCCGCGCCGCCGCAGGTCCGGCGCCCGGTGCCCGCGCCGCCGCCGCCCCGGCGCCGCGGCCGCAGCCTGGTCGGCTGGAGCTTCATCCTGCCCAACTTCGTCGGCTTCGCGGCGCTGACGCTGGTGCCCGTGATCGCCTCGCTCGCGCTGTCCTTCCTGACTGGAACTCCTACAGCACCCCCGACCTGGGTCGGGCCTGGACAACTTCCGGCGGATGGTCGACAACGACACCTTCTGGACCGCGCTGAAGAACACCGCGTACTACGCCGCCGGGCACATCCCGCTCACGCTGGCGCCGTCGCTCGGTTTCGCAGTACTGCTCAACCGCAAGCTGCGGGAGCGCGGTTCTTCCGCACCGCGCTGTTCTTCCCGTACGTCACCTCGCTGGTCGCCGTCGCGGTGGTCTGGAACATGCTGTTCAGCCCGGAGGTCGGGCCGGTGAACCAGTTCGCTGCGCGCGCTCGGCATCGACCGACCCGCCGGGCTGGACCACCTCCACCACCTGGGCGATGCCCGCGGTCATCCTGACCAGCGTCTGGCGTGACCTCGGCTACTACATGGTGCTCTACCTGGCCGGCCTGCAGACGATCCCGGCCGAGCTGTACGAGGCGGCCCAGATCGACGGCGCGAGCGGCTGGCAGCGGTTCCGGCACGTCACCCTGCCGGGGCTGCGGCCCACCACGTTCTTCGTGCTGATCATGCTGACCATCTCCAGCTTCAAGGTGTTCGACCTGATCCAGGTGATGACCGAGGGCGGGCCGGGCCGGTCGACGCTGGTGCTCTCCCAGCTGATCTTCCGGGAGGGCATCACCCAGGGCCGGTTCGGCTACTCGTCGGCGATCGTCGATGGTGCTGTTCGTCATCGTGCTGACCGTCACCGTGATCCAGTTCCGGCTGCAGCAGAGGAGCGAGCGATGAGCCTGACCTGCCGGCGCCGGTCGACGCTCCGCCCGTACCCGAACAGCCCGCGGAGCCGCAGCGACGATGCGTCGGCCGTCGCTACGTCCTGCTGGTCGCGCTCAGCGCGGCCGTGCTGGTGCCGTTCGCCTGGATGGTCGTCTCCTCGCTGAAGACCGACGAGGAGGTCTTCACGCGTCCCGGTCCGGTGGATCCCGGCCGAGTTCCACTGGGGCAACTATCGTCGCGATCTGGAGCCGGATCCCGCTGGCTCACCTACCTGCGGCAACTCGCTGTTCCTCAGCGTCACGATCACCTCCCTGCAGGTGCTCACCGGCAGCTTCGCGGCGTACGGGTTCGCCAAGGTGCGCTTCCCCGGCCGGGACGCGCTGTTCCTGGCCTACATCGCCACGATCGCGGTGCCCTGGCAGGCGTACATGGTGCCGCAGTACGTCATCATGCAGAAGGCCGGCCTGGTGAACACGCACCTGTCGCTGATCCTGCTGCAGGCGTTCGGCGCCTTCGGGGTGTTCCTGATGCGGCAGTACTACCTGACCATCCCCGACGAGCTGAGCGAGGCGGCCCGGCTGGACGGGCTGAGCGAGTACGGCATCTGGGCGCGGATCATCCTGCCGCTGTCGAAGCCGGCGCTGGCCAGCCTCGCGCTGCTCACCTTCGTCAACACCTGGAACGACTACATGGGCCCGTTCATCTACCTGACCAGCAACGAGCTGTGGACCATCCAGATGGGGCTGCGCTCCTTCGTCGGCCTGTACGACGCCGAGTACGCGATGATCATGACCGGGCTCGGTGCTCTCCGTCGCTGCCGATCCTGGTGATCTTCCTGCTCGGCCAGAAGTACTTCGTCCGGGGCATCGCCACGAGCGGGATGAAGTGATGGCCTCGCCGCTGTCGCGGGTGAACGTCCGGGCGGACGCCTGGGAGTTGCTCTGGTCCTTCGCCCATCGGATTCTCGCGGTCAACGCGTTGCTGGCAGTGGCGGGGTTGCCGCTGATGCTGGCTCTGGGTGCCGTGGACGCGCCGTGGCGGTATCCCTTCTTCTTCGGCCTGTTGGCTCTTCCGCTCGGCCCGGCGATGGCCGCCGCGTTCGGGTACTTCGGCATTGACGATCCCCGTCCTCCGCTGCGATCGCTGCTTCAGCTGGTGTGGTCCCGCGGTCGTCACTCACTTGTCATTGCGCTCATCACTGTCAGCCTGACCGGCCTGCTGGTTGCGGACCTCAAGTTCCTGGCCAGGTCTCTGCCTGGCGCGGCCTTGATCCCGCTGCTGGTCGTGCTCCTGGCGCTGCTGCTGAACAGTGCTCTCACCGCCTTGGTGCTGGTCGGGACCGACCCTGCGCTGAGTCCTCGAGCACTGCTGCGGCTCGCTGTCTACACCGGCGTACGGCGGTGGCCGCTCAGCTTGCTGTCACTCGGCGTACTGGCTGCTGCGCTGGTGATCGTCAGCCAGGTCCCGCTGGCGGGCCTCGCTACCGTCCCAGGCTGTGCCCTGTGGGTCGTGTCCACGAACAGCTCTTTCCAGCTCCGGCATCTCTACCGTCCGCCCCGTTAGGAGAATCCGATGAAACGCGCCTTTGCTCTGATGAGTGCTGCGCTCGCAGTACTGACCCTGGTGACCGCACCACCCAGCTCGGCCGCAGAGAAGTACAGCTCGTTCCGTCCGGGCGCCGAATGGCGCGACACCGCGGGGCAGGTGATCCAGGCCCATGGCGGACAGGTCGTGCCCGCGACCGACGAACGCGGCCGGCGGATCTGGTACTGGTACGGCGAGGACCGCAGCAACGGGTACGCCAACAGTCCCGGGCGTGCACGTCTATTCGTCGTACGACCTCTACAACTGGAAGGACGGCGGGCTCGCTCTGCGGGCGATGAGCTCGCAGGACCAGTTCGAGAACGACAAGTACTTCAGCAAGCTCTACAAGAAGTACAACGCCGCGCAGAAGGAGGTCGTCTGGCGGGACCTGTCGACCAACAGCGTCCGGACCGACGGCTGGGCGACGGCCTCGATCCTCGAGCGGCCGAAGGTGATCTACAACAAGGCGACCCGCAAGTGGGTGATGTGGGTGCACTCCGACGGGCCCTCGTCACCGACCAGTACGTCGACGTACGCGCGGGCCGAGGCAGGGGTGGCGATCGCCGATTCGCCGACCGGCCCGTTCCGCTGGATCGACTCCTACCGGCTGGACCACGTGCCGAGCGACTCCGTGCCCTGGTGCGGTACCGGGTCCTCGTTCGACCCGGCCGGCGGGATGGCGCGGGACATGAACCTGTTCGTGGACGACGACGGCTCGGCGTACATCATCTACGCGTCCGAGGAGAACCGGACGATGTACATCTCCAAGCTGAACCGGGACTACACCTATCTGTCCGCGCGCCCGGAGAATGCCGTGCAGGGCAAGGACTTCGTCCGCACGCTCGCCTGCAACCAGCGTGAGGCGCCGGCGATGTTCAAGTCCGAGGGCCGGTACTACCTGCTCACCTCCGGCGCGACCGGCTGGGACCCGAACCCGGCCCGGTACGCGACCTCGCACGAACATCCTCGGTCAGTTCACCGATCAGGGCAGCCCGATCAGCGGACCCGGCGCTGCGAACACCTACAGCTCGCAGAGCACCAACGTGATTCCCGTTGACCAGAAGGAGAACAAGTTCATCTTCATGGCCGACCGCTGGACGCCGAGCGATCTGGCCAACGCGCCGTACGTGTGGATGCCGATGACCTTCGGCGAGGGCGGCAGTCTGTCGATCGGCCCGGACCAGGAGTGGACGCTCGGCGATCTCCCGGCGTACCGGCGGTGGAGTGTCGATACCCAACTGCCCGATCACGTGTGGCTCGGTGACACGAGCACGCTGCCGGCGCGGGTGAGCGTGAAGACGGGAGCACAGTCGCAGCAGGTCGCCGTGACCTGGGACGCCGCCAGTGTGGCGCGGCCGGGGCCGGCGAGCCTGCGCGGGACGTTGGCGGACGGACGGACCTTCGTCCGGTCGATCGTCGTGGTCCCGCGAGGGCTCCGGTACGCCGTCAACGCCGGCGGTGTCGCGACAGCGGACTGGCAGAAGGTGAACCAGACCGCCTCGTTGCTGAACTCCAGCCCGGAGCAACCGCTGGGAACGGACCCGGTCACCGGAACCACCTGGGGCTACACCGGTGCGAGTGCGCCATCCGGTACTGCGGATGGCGACCTCTACAGCACCCTGCGGTACGCCAAGAACCACGAGCCGCTGATGTACACCTTCGGTGGCCTCGCTCCCGGGACCTACACCGTGCACGCCGGCTACTACGACCCCTGGCCGTGGGCGAACCGGGCGGCGCAAGTGACGATCAACGGAGCGGTCGTCGACCAGCAACGCCTGTTCACCGGCACCGGTGAGGCCGCTGAGTACAGCGGCATCACGGTAGGTGCCGACGGCAAGATCTCCGTCACGATCGCGCCGACCCGGTCACCCGACATCCAGGTGAGCTGGCTGATGGTCAGCCAGCCGTAGCCGTCAGAGGCCGAGAGCGAGCCGGTAGTAGGCCTGGTTCCAGCGGATCTCCTTCTGGAACTGGCGAATCTCGGTCGACGCGTCGATGGTGAGGAGTTCGGTCCGGAGCATGGTGGCCAGGTCGTGCAGTTCGTCGGAGCCGACCGCCGACGACAGCACGGTGTGGTGCGGGGCACCGGCGGTGAGCCAGGACTCGGCCGACGTACGGAAGTCCGGGCGGGGCGTCCAGACCGCCCGGGCGACCGGTAGCCGGGGGAGCGGCTGGTCGGGCGCGACGACGTCGATCTCGTTCGCGACCAGCCGGAACCGGTCGCCGAGGTCGGCGAGCCCGATCACCACGGCCGGGCCGGGCGCGGCGTCGAAGACCATCCGGACCGGATCCTCGCGGTTGCCGATGCCGAGCGGGTGGATCTCGATCGTCGGCGTACCGGCCGCGATCGACGGACAGACCTCGAGCATATGGGCGCCGAGGATTCGCTCCTCGCCCGGCACCAGGTGGTAGGTGTAGTCCTCCATGAACGACGTACCACCCGGGCGGCCGGCGCCGATGACCTTGAGGGTGCGGAGCAGGACCGAGGTCTTCCAGTCGCCCTCGCCACCGAACCCGTAGCCGTCGGCCATCAGGCGCTGGACGGCCAGCCCGGGCAGTTGACGCAGTCCGCCGAGGTCTTCGAAGTTGGTGGTGAACGCGGTGAAGCCACCGGCCTGGAGAAAGGCTCGGAGACCGGCCTCCAGCCGGGCGGCATAGCGCAGCGAGTCGTGCCGGTCGCCGCCGGCGCGCAGGTCGAGCGCGATCCGGTAGGCGTCGTCGTACTCCTTGACCAGGTCGTCGATATCGGTCTCCGGTACGGCGTCCACCGCGGCCGCGAGGTCGTTGACCGAGTAGGTGTTGACCGAGACCCCGAACCGGCGCTGGGCCTCGACCTTGTCGCCTTCGGTGACGGCCACGTCGCGCATGTTGTCGCCGAACCGCGCGACCTTCATCGAGCGCAACGCCGCGAGTCCCGCGGCCGCGCGGGCCCAGCCGCCGACCCGGGCGGTGACCGCCGGGTTGCTGACATGACCGGCGACGGTCGTCCGCGGGATCCCGAGCCGGGTCTGGATGTAGCCGAACTCGCGGTCGCCGTGAGCGGCCTGGTTCAGGTTCATGAAGTCCATGTCCAGTTCGGCCCAGGGGAGCGCGACGTTCGCCTGGGTGTGCAGGTGCAGCAGCGGCACCTGGAGGGCCTCCAGGCCGCCGATCCACATCTTGGCCGGTGAGAAGGTGTGCATCCAGGCGATCACGCCGATGCAGTCCTCGGCGGCGTTCGCCTTCAGGAAGGTCTGCCGGATGGCGTCGGCGTCGGTGACGACCGGGTACCAGACCACCTCGGCCGCCAGATCGGCCGACTCGTTCAGGGCCGCGACGATCTGCTGGGACTGCAGGGCGACCTGGTTGAGGGTGTCGATCCCGTAGAGGCCCTGGCTTCCGGTGAGGAACCAGACCTTGGGTCCGCGAGTGCTTTGCATGTGGGCTCCGGAGATCAGCGCTGACCGTAAACGGTCTGATAGCGGCGGTAGAGGCTGTCGATGTGCTCGGGATCGATCGGCAGGAGGTCCCCGCCGGTCCGGGCGAGATGGACGGTGCGGGCGACGTCCTCGCACATCACCGCGGCCTTGACCGCTGCCCGGGGATCCTTGCCGATGGTGAAGACACCGTGGTTGCGCATCAGCACCGCGGGGGAGCGGGAACCGGCCAGCGTCTCGACGATGCCCTTGCCGATCGAGTCGTCGCCGATCAACGCGAACGGCCCGACCGGGATCTCGCCGCCGAACTCGTCGGCCATCGCGGTCAGTACGCACGGGATCGGTTCGTTGCGGGCCGCCCAGGCGGTCGCGTACGGCGAATGGGTGTGCACCACTCCGCCGACGTCCGGCCTGGCCCGGTAGACGTAGGCGTGCGCGGCGGTGTCGCTGGACGGCGCCAGCTCGCCCTCCACCTGGTTCCCGTCCAGGTCGCAGACGACGAGCGAGCCGGGCCCGAGGTCGTCGTACAGGATCCCGCTGGGCTTGATGACGAAGAGGTCCTCGCCGGGCACCCGGCCGGAGACGTTGCCCGCGGTCCAGGCGACGAGGCCGTACCTGACCAGCTCCGCGTGCAGGGCGGCCACCTCGGCGCGCAGTTCGGCGGTCATCGGATCACCTCGTTCTTGAGTGCGTGCAAGCGGTGCAGTACGTCGCTGCCGCCGTACGCCGCACCGGCGAACCAGTCGTGGAGTTCGCGGTACTCGGCGTACAGCAGGTCGTAGCGATCGGCGCGGTCCGGATCGGGCCGGTACGCGGACTCGGTCCGCCGGCCCATCGACGCCGCTGCCGCCGGCACGTCCGGATAGGTGCCGGCGGCAACGGCCGCATGGATGGCCGAACCGAGCGCCGGGCCCTGGTCGGACCCGACGACGGAGATCGGCCGGCGCAGTACGTCGGAGTAGATCTGCATCAGCAGCTGGTTCTTCAGCAGGCCGCCCGCGACGATGAACTCCTCGACGGCGACGCCGTGCTGCTCGAACGCCTCCACGATCCGCCGGGTGCCGAACGCGGTGGCCTCGATCAGGGCGCGATAGCCGTCCTCGGGCCGGGTCGCGAGGGTCTGCCCGACCAGGACGGCCGACAGGTCGTGGTCGACCAGGACGGACCGGTTGCCGTTGTGCCAGTCCAGAGCGATCAGGCCGTGTGCGCCGACCGGCTGGGCGGCCGCGAGCTCTTCCAAGTAGGCGTGGACCGAGGTGCCGCGTCGTTCGGCCTCCGCGACGTACGCCGGCGGGACGCAGTTGTCCACGAACCAGCCGAAGATGTCGCCGACCGCCGACTGCCCGGCTTCGTAGCCCCAGAGTCCGTCGATGATGCCGCCCTCGACCACGCCGCACATGCCGGGCACCTCGGCCAGCCGGTCCGACGACATGACGTGACAGGTCGACGTTCCCATGATCGCGACCAGCTGCCCGGGGCGGGTAGCGCCGGCGGCTGCTGCCGTCACGTGCGCGTCAACGTTGCCTGCAGCAACAGTGATGCCGGCGGTGAGACCGGTCCACTCGGCGGCTTGCGCGGTGAGCTGCCCGGCCGGGGCACCCAGTGCGAGCAGGCTGTCGGCCAGTTTGTCGGTGAAGTCGGTGAAGGCGGGGTCGAGGGCCGCCAGGTACTGCCGTGACGGATAGCCGTCCTCGGTCCGGATCCCCTTGTAGCCCGCCGTGCAGACGTTGCGGGTCTCGGTGCCGGTCAGTTGCCAGATGATCCAGTCGGCAGCCTCGATCCAGCGGTCGGTCCGCGCATAGATCTCCGGGTCTTCCTGTAGCAACTGGAGACCCTTGGCGAACTCCCACTCGGAGGAGATCTTGCCGCCGTAGCGGTGGAGCCATCTCTCGCCCCGCTCCTCGGCGACCTTGTTGATGAGGTCCGCCTGCGGTTGAGCGGCGTGATGTTTCCAGAGTTTCGGCCAGGCGTGCGGGCGGTCGGCGAGATCGCCGAGTTCGCACAGCGGCGTGCCGTCGGCGAGCGTCGGCAGCACCGTGCAGGCGGTGAAGTCCGTCCCGATGCCGATGACCGCTGCCGGGTCGACGCCGGAGACAGCCAGCGCTTTCGGCACCGCCTGGCGGAGTACGTCGACCCAGTCCGCCGGCGACTGAAGCGCCCAGTTCGGTCCCAGCCGGACCCCGGATCCTGGCAGCGAAGTCTCGATCACCCCGTGTGAGTACTCGTGCACCGCGCTGCCGAGCTCCTCGCCGTCATCGGCGCGGACCACGACGGCCCGTCCGGACAGGGTGCCGAAGTCGATGCCGACGACATACCGCCGGGCCGGGTCCGATGCGCTGTCGGCGCTCACGTTCTGCTGCACATGTGAACGCTAACATTTTCGGCCGGACCGCAAAAGCCGCAATCCGGCCCTTGGCGAAGCGTCAGCGGGGTCCGGTGGACCGGATCGGGGCGAAGGCGAGGTTCTCGAGGCTGATTCCGGCGGCCGAGAAGACCGCATAGAGGGTGCCGGTGGGCTGGGTGCTGGTGACCTCGAAGGGCAGATCGGTCCAGGTCTGCGGCGGCACCTCGCAGCTACCGAGCAGTTCACCGCGCAGCGGATCGTCCAGCCGCAACTCGAGCACGCCTGCCGCGCTGCCTTCGTTGGAAACCCTTGCGGTACAGATGGAACGACCCTCGGGCAGCCCGATGTCGTCGAACCCGAGCCAGCCGCCCGCGTCGACGGAGCGTGCCGCGTCACCGCGATCGACGGCGACCGCGGACAGCGTCATCGCGCAGTACTGGTCGAAGTTCACCGCGGCCAGCGGCCCGGAGGCGAGTTGCCGGACCGGGATCCGCTCGCCGGCGACGTCGACGGTTGCCGTCAGCCGGGTGTCGGTGCAGGAGCGGCCGATCAGGATGCTGTGCCGGGCTGTCTCGACGCACGGCCGGTCCCGGGTGACGTCGTAGAAGGCCAGGTCGGCGGCGGACAAGGTCAGCTCGACTTGCTGGCTCTCGCCGGCGGCCAGCGTCAGGTGCTGGAAGGCGCGCAGTTGCCGAAGCGGCTGCTTGACCCGGGATCGCTGCTGGTGGGTGTAGAGCTGAACGACCTCATGCCCGGACCGGGAGCCCGTGTTGGTGACGGTGCAGCTGATCCGTACTTCGCCGTCCGCGGTCATCGACGGCGCGCTGACGGCCAACTCCGAGTACGTGAAGCTCGTGTAGCTGAGGCCGTGGCCGAACGGGTAGAGCGGCGTACCGCGGTAGTAGAGGTAGGTCGCGTCGGTGGCGATGATGTCGTAGTCGAGCAGGTCGGGCAGATCCGCCGCCGAGCGGTACCAAGTCTGCGGCAGCCGCCCACCGGGATCGCAGTCACCGAAGAGAACGTCGGCGAGTGCACGGCCGTACTCCTGGCCGCCATGGGCCGACCAGAGCAGCGCAGGCAGGTTCTGCTCCGGCCAGCAGACCGAGAACGGGTAGCTGCTGCTCATCACGAGCACCGTCCGGGAGTTGGCGGCGTGCACCGCGCGGACCAGACGCTCCTGCGCCGCCGGCAGTTCGAGCTCGGCGCGGTCCTCGGTCTCGCGGCCGTTCACCAGCGGATGGTTGCCGACGACAATGATCGCGGTGCCGGCCCGGGCGGCCAGCGCGGCACCGGCGGCCGCGCCGTCGACGACCAGTTCGAGGTCGAAGGCCGTCGCCTGCTCCCGCTCGGCCAGCCAGACCGCGCCGTCATCGACCTGCAGGAAGCGTCCGCTGTTCAGGTGGCGGATCAATACCGTCGCCGTGCAGGTCCGGACCAGCTCGAAGGTCTGCTTGACCTCCCAGCCGTTCGGTCCGGGCTGATCGGCGACCAGGCTGCCGTCGTCCATCGCCGTCAGGTGCCGGCCGTTCCGCACCGAGCGCAGAGCCCAGGCTCCGCCACCCCAGTCGAAGAGGTCGAACCAGCCGTCCTCGGCCGCGCCCGCTGCCGAGGCGTGCAGCCGACCGTCAGCGCCGACGGTCAACTGCACGCCCGTTCCGTCGACCCGCAGCGCGATCCGGTCCACGCCCTCGCAGAACTCCACCCGCTCGCTGCCCAGCCGCTCGACGATCCCGTCCAGCGCGGTGATCCGGTAGGGCAGCGTTCCGGCGTACCAGTCCTCGTAGAGGGTGTTGGCCAGCGGACCGATCACAGCGGTCAGGCTGTTCGTGCCGGCGTCCAGCGGGAGCACCTGACACTCGTTCTTGAGCAGTACTACGGACTGCCGGGCGGCTTCGCGCGCGAGTTCGCGGTGCGCGGGGGAGTTCACCAGGTCCGGATCCAGGTCGCGGTACGGCTGAAGTTCCGGCGGGTCGAACTCGCCCAGCCGGCAGCGGATCGCCAGTGCGTGCCGGACAGCGGTGTCGATGTCCGACTCCGACAGGAGACCGTCCTGCAGTGCATCCGTGAGGTGCTGGATCGACGGTCCGCGCGTCCGCGTCGTCCTGGGTGAAGCTGTCGACACCGGCCAGCAGCGCCGCGGCGTACGCCGACGGTCCGTCCGGCAGGTAGTGCTGGAGCTCGACCAGGTTCGCCGGAGCACCCGCATCGCTGACCACGAGCAGGTCGTCGGAGGTCCAGCCGCGCACCACGTCGTTGATGAGCGGGCTCAGGTGGGCAGGGCGGCCGTTGACGAGGTTGTACGACGGCATCATCGCGACGGCCGCGCCGGTCTGCAGCGGGGCCCGGAACGCGGGCAGTTCGTAGTCGTGCAGGACGCGCGGCGGCAGGTTGCTGGAGGTCTCGCAGCGTGCGGTCTCGTTGTTGTAGGCAAGGAAATGCTTGAGGGTCGGGGCGGTCTTCAGATAGCCGGGCCGGTCGCCGATCAGCCCCCGGCCGTAGGCGGTCGCGATCACCCCGGTCAGCCAGGGGTCCTCGGAGAAGCCCTCCTCGTTGCGGCCCCAGCGCGGATCGCGCAGCGGGTTCACGACCGGGGCCCAGACGTTCAGGCCGACGCCGACCGGATCCTTGTGGTGGAACACCCGCACCTCGTCACCGACCGCCGCACCGACGGCCCGGACCAGGCCGGGGTTCCAGGTCGCGGCCAGCCCGATCGCCTGCGGGAAGACGGTCGCCGGGCCGAGCCAGGCCACCCCGTGCAGCGCCTCGGTGCCGGTCCGGAACGAGTCCAGCCCGAGCCGCGGTACCGCCGCCTGATGCTGGTGCAGCAGGGCCAGCTTCTCCGGCAGGGTCAGCCGGCCCAGCAGGTCGCCGATCCGTTCGTCGACAGGGCGGGCCGGGTCGCGGAACGGGGGACTGGCGGGAGTGTTCATCGGATCGGACTCCGCTGGCTCGACGGTGATTTCGAAGCGCTTCGAACTCTCTCGATCGCAAGAGATCGACAGACTATCGAAGCGCTTCGACGATAGGGGCGAAAAAATCCGTCGCGGCTCGTGACGACCGTGTTACGACGGAGTGACTCAGAGGTTCGCATCCTCCGAGCCACCGGTCAAGACCTGAATTGGCTACAAGGCGGCAGGTAGCCGGCCCGAGTCGAGCTGGTCGAGGGAGCGGGCCACCGCCCCGATCGAGGTCGCGTCGTGGCCGAACGTGGAGGCGAGCACGGTGCAGCCGCCGGCGTCGGGCGCCAGGGCCCGGTCCCGGAGTTCCTTCTCGACCGACGGGATCAGCCATTGCGCCAGCTGCGCGTACGAGCCGCCGAGCAGGACGGTCCCGGGGTTCAGCACGTTCGCCAGGATGGAGATGCCCTGGCCGATCCGGCCGCCGACCTCGGCCAGCAGGCTGATCACCTCCGGATCGTTCGCCTCGGCGCGGCGGATCACCTGCTCCAGCTGGAGCTTGGGGTCGTCCTCGGCCGCGGTCGCCGGGCCGGTCCGGGCCAGAATGGCCGGAATCCCGGCGACCGCCTCGAGGCAGCCGCGGCGGCCGCAGCCGCACGGTGGCCCGTCGGCGACGATCTGGAGATGGCCGATCTCGCCGACGTAGCCCAGGTTGCCGCGCAGTGGCCGGCCGTCGCAGATCACCCCGGCGCCGATCCCCGTCTCGCCGGTGAGATGGATCAGATTGCGGTCCCCGGCGTACGGGCCGTACCGGTGCTCGGCGAGCGCGCCGAGGTTGGCGTCGTTGTCGACCATCACCGGGATGTCCGGCCGGCCGAGGGAGGCGGCCAGGTCCGCTCGCAGCCGGACGTCGTGCCAGCCCAGACCCGCGGCCAGCACGACCGTCCCCTCGGTGTTCACCAGGCCCGGCACGCCGACGGTCAGGCCGAGCACCTGCCGGCCGGATGACTGCACCGTCGAGATCGCGCGCCGGGCCAGCACGGCCAGGGCGGCGATCGTCTTGGCCGGACCGGCGTCGACGCCGGGACCGGCGCGGTGCCAGCGCAGCAGCTGCCCGCCGGCGGAGTCGTACGCCGAGGCGCTCAGCCCGCGGGCGCTGACCTCGAGGCCGATCGCCGCATACGCGGATCCGTCCAGGACCAGAAGGGTCGCCGGGCGTCCGACGTGGTTCTGCGTCTGATGCGTCTCGCGCACCAGCCGGCGGTCGATCAGGTCGGCGACGATGCTGGTCACGGTGGCCTTGTTCAGCCCGGTCCCGGCCGCGATCGCGGCCCGCGAACAGGGTGCTTCGCGGCGCAGGATGCCCAGCACTGCGGCCAGGTTGGTGGCGCGGACATCGGTGTGGTCCGCGGTCTGTGTGGTCAAGGTTCGTCCTGTCGACTCGTCGCCGGAGCGCCTGTGGCTTGCTTCAGTTCTACACCTTGTGGAGCCAACCGGCGTGAGCTAATTTGTTTGGCTACTAGCCCAACTAATTCTACCCCGGGACGGGCCCCCGTTCCCAGTGCGAGAGGGATTTCATCGTGACCGGACCAGTGGGCGGCTCGACCAGCCGCCGGACTTTCATCTCTCTGCTCGGTGCCGGCGCGGCGGTGGCGGCCGGCGGAGCCACCCTGACCGGTTGCTCGAACGGTGGCAGCGGAAGCGCTTCGACCAAGGGGCACGCCGAGACCGAGGACAAGCTGTCGGGGCTGCTCCCCAAGTACATCGCCTACGAGTCGGTCAAGCCGGACCTGCCGGGCGAGAACGGCGCCTCCCCGGGATTCACCAAGTACCCCGCCGAGCTGAAGCGCGGGGTGCCGGACAAGGCGGTCCGCAGCGGCAAGGAGGTGTCGGCGATGACCCCGCTGTGGGCCCCGCTGCCGCCCGGGCTGGGCAGCAACTCGTACTTCGACGCGAACAACGAGCGGATCGGCGCGCCGGTCCGGTTCAACATCCTGAGCGGCAACGACTACGGCGACAAGCTCGGCCCGCTGCTTGCCTCGGGCAACGTTCCGGAGCTGCTCTGCGTCCCGGGCTGGAACATCTCCGGCCTGACCAGGTTCGGCCAGGCGGTCGACAAGCTGTTCGAGGACCTGACCCCGTACCTGGCCGGCGACAAGGCTTCGGCGTACCCGATGCTGGCCAACCTGCCCACCCGGGCCTGGGCCTACGGCGTGTGGAACTCGCAGCTCAAGGCGGTGCCGTTCCCCTCCGACGGCTTCCCGTGGGCGCTGTTCTATCGCAAGGACATCTTCGACCAGGTCGGCGCGGCACCGCCCAAGACCGCCGACGAGCTGCTCGCGCTGGGCAAGCAGCTCACCGACGCCAAGCGCAACCGGTGGGCGTTCGGTGGCATCGCCGACGAGGTGCAGCGTGCCTTCGGCGTACCGTCCGGCTGGCGGAAGGGCTCCGACGGCAAGCTCGTCAACAAGATCGAGACGCCCGAGTTCGAGGAGGCGGTCGCCTTCGTCCGCAGGGTCTTCCAGTCCGGCTATGTGCACCCGACCGTGGTCGGGAACAACGCCGTCGACCAGAAGCCGCTGTTCGAGGGCGGCCAGGTCGTGGTCCGGCAGGACGGCCTCGGAGCCTGGACCGAGACGCTGCAGCGCCAGCAGTCGATCAACCCGAAGTTCGGCATGGGGATCGTCACTCCGTTCGCGCACGACGGCGGTACGCCGATCGTCTGGAGCGGTGACCCGGCCGGGATCTTCACCTTCGTCAAGAAGGGCGTCGGCAAGGACCGGGTCGCGGAGCTGCTGGGCGTGCTCAACTACACCGCGGCGCCGTTCGGCACCGAGGAGAACCAGCTCTACAACTACGGGGTCGAGGGCAAGCACTACACCCGGCAGCCCTCCGGCGCGCCGAAGCTGACGGCCCTTGGACAGAAGGAGGTCGCCAGCACGTACATCTTCCTCGGCGGCCGGCCGCTGGCCACCACGCAGAGCGAGTACCCCGGCTACGTCGAGGCGATGACGCAAGTGGCAGAACGAGGCCGTCAAGATGCGCGAGAAGAACCTGTTCGAGGGCATCCGGGTCGAGCAGCCGGCCAAGATGGCGGCGCTGGGCCAGCCGTTCGACGACAAGCTGCAGGACATCTACCGCGGCCGGCGGCCGGTGAGCGATCTCAAGGTCGCCCTGCAGGAGTGGCGCAAGAACGGCGGCGACGAAGGCCGTGACTTCTACGCCAAGGTTCTCAGTGACAACGGTCGCTAGCGGGCGGCCGGGCAGGCGGGCCCGGCTGCGCCGATCGCGGCCGGGCGGGGCCGGCTGGCGGCACCGGCTACGCCGGGACTGGCCGCTGCTGGTGATGGTGGCGCCGGTGATCGTGCTGCTCGGTGTCTTCCACTACTTCCCGACGCTCGGCAACGTGATCGCCTTCCAGGACTATTCGCCGTACGTCGGAATCCGGGGCAGCGAGTTCGTCGGCTTCGCCAACTTCAGCCGGCTGTTCTCCGAGCCCGCGTTCTGGAAGGCGCTGGCCAACACGCTGTCCATCACCGCCTTCCAGCTGGTCTTCTTCTTCCCGATCCCGATCGGGCTGGCGCTCCTGCTGAACAGCGTTCTCTCCACCCGGCTGCGCACCTTCATCCAGGGCGTCGTCTACCTGCCGCACTTCTTCTCCTGGGTGCTGGTGGTGTCGCTGTTCCAGCAGATGATCGGCGGTGCGGGGCTGCTCGCGCAGACCCTGCGGGCGCACGGTCACAACGCGGTCGACCTGATGACGAAGCCGGACACGTTCATCGTGCTGGTCACGGCGCAGTCGGTCTGGAAAGACGCAGGGTGGGGGATGATCGTGTTTCTCGCCGCCCTGAGCACGATCAACCCCGCCCTGTACGAAGCCGCCGCGGCCGACGGCGCGAACCGCTGGCGACGGCTGTGGCACATCACGCTGCCCGGCCTGCGCCCGGTCATCGTGCTGCTGCTGATCCTGCGGCTGGGCGACGCGCTGACGCGTCGGCTTCGAGCAGTTCATCCTGCAGCGCAGCGCGGTCGGCGGCGGCGCGGCCGAGGTGCTGGACACCTACGTCTACTACCAGGGCCTGCTGGCCGGCGACTTCGGGTACGGCGCCGCCGCCGGGCTGTTCAAGGGCCTGGTCGGGCTGGCTCTGGTGCTGGTGGCCAACAAGTTCGCTCACCTGATTGGGCGAGCAAGGGGTGTATTCGCGATCATGACCACAGAAACCTTGAGTACGCCACGCCGCCTCGCGCGGCAGCGGGCCCGGACCGAGGCCGGGCGGCCCGTGTGGGAAGAGCAACCGTCCTTGTTCGGCCGGCTCAGCAAGCCGGTGGTGCTGGCGCTGGTTGCGTTGCTGGTGACCTTCCCCCTGTACGTCGTCGTGGTCACCAGCCTGTCCACGACCGAAGCCGTGACCCGCGCGGGCGGGCTGGTCGTCGTACCGCGTGAGCTCACCATCGCCGCCTACGTGCAACTGCTGTCCGGCGGAGTCGTCACCCGGGCCCTGCTGATCAGTACTGCGATCACCTTCGTCGGTACGGCGTTCAGCCTCGGGCTCACCGTGCTCGCGGCGTACGGGCTGTCCCGGCCCGGATCGTTGCTGCACCGGCCGCTGTTGTTCATCGTGCTGCTGACGTTCCTGTTCGGGCCGGGCATCATCCCGAGCTACCTGGTCGTCAACTCCCTCGGCCTGATCGACAGCTACGGCTCGCTGATCCTGCCGACCGCGATCTCGGCCTTCAACCTGATCGTGATGCGGTCCTTCTTCATGGGCATCCCCGGCGAGCTGATCGACAGTGCCAGGATCGACGGCGCCGGTGAGTTCGCGGTGCTGAGCCGGATCGTGCTGCCGCTGTCGAAGGCGGTGGTCGCGGTCGTCGGGCTGTTCTACGCGGTCGGCTACTGGAACGCCTTCTTCAACGCGATGCTCTACCTCAACGACAACAACAAGTGGCCGCTGCAGATGGTGCTGCGGACCTACATCGTGCAGGCGCAGGTGCTGCCGACCGGCGCCGGCGGCGTGACCAGCGGGTCCGGCGCTGGGCCTGGCGCCCGCGCCGAGCCTGGCGATCAAGATGGCGATCGTCGTGATCGCCGTCGTCCCGGTGCTGGTGATCTACCCGTTCATCCAGCGGCACTTCACCAAGGGCGTCATCATCGGCGCGGTCAAAGGCTGATCCCTGCTCCCTTGCTCGCTGCGAATCCGCCCTGATCTGAGGAGAGAGATGTCCCTTCCGCGCAGGCAGTTCCTTGCCCTCGGCACCGGTACGGCGCTGGTCGCCACCGCCGCCGGGCCGGCCGCCGCCGTCCAGCAACCCACCGGCGAGAAGTCCGGCGGGCGCTATCGATGGCGCAACGTCGAGATCGTCGGCGGTGGTTTCGTCACCGGCATCATCCATCACCCGAAGAAGCGCGGCTTGGTCTACTGCCGGACGGACATCGGCGGCGCGGCCCGGCTCGACGTCCGGACCCAGCGGTGGGTCCAGTTGCTCGAGTGGGTCGGCTGGGACGACTGGAGCCTGACCGGGGTGGAAAGCCTGGCGCTGGACCCGTGCGATCCGTCCCGGCTCTATCTTGCCGCCGGCACCTATACCAACGAGTGGTCGCCGATCAACGGCGCGATCCTTTCCTCGACCGACCAGGGCCGCACCTTCCGGCGTACCGACCTGCCGTTCAAGCTCGGGGGCAACGAGCCGGGGCGATCGATGGGGGAGCGGCTGGTCGTCGATCCGATGGACGGCCGGGTGCTGTACTTCGGCACCCGGAACCAGGGGCTGTGGCGCAGCACCGACCGCGGCGAGAGCTGGGCGCGCGTCGACAGCTTCCCGTCGGCCGGAACCGCGGGGCTGGGGATCGGGTTCGTCTTCTTCGACCCGCGGGGTGCCCGCCGGGGTCGTCCGACGCCGACCATCTACGCGGGCGTGACCGACAAGGCGAGCCCGCTGTATCGCAGTACGGATGGCGGCCGGACCTGGGCGCCGGTGCCGGGCCAACCGACCGGGTTGTTGCCGCATCACGGCGAATTGGGAGCCGATGGCAACCTCTATGTGACCTACGGCGACCTGCCCGGCCCGTACGAGATGTACGACGGCGCGGTGTACAAGCTCGCCACGGCGACGGGCGAGTGGACCGACATCACCCCGTTGCGGCCCAACACCGGCGGCGAAGCCGGTTTCGGGTACGCCGGGCTGTCCACCGATCCGCGCCGGCCCGGCACGGTGATGGTCTCCACGATGAGCCGCTGGGGGCCGGTCGACGACATCTTCCGGTCGGTCGACGGCGGCCTGACCTGGCACTCGATCGCCGAACGGATCGTCCTCGATACGTCCGGGGCGCCCTACCTGGACTTCCACGGGACGCCCAAGCTGGGCTGGATGATCGGCGACATCTCGATCGATCCGTTCGACTCCGACAAGGTCATGTACGTCACCGGCGCGACGATCTTCGGCACGGATGACGTCACCGGCGCCGAGGCGGGCCGCAGTACGCACTGGTCGGTCCGGGCGCAGGGTCTCGAGGAGACGGCTGTGCTCGATCTGATCAGCCCGCCCTGGGGTGCGCCGCTGATCAGCGCGCTCGGCGACATCGGGGTCTACCGGCATGCCCGGCTGGACGTCGTACCGCCCGACGGGCAGGCGTCCAACCCGGTGTCGGGGACGTCGCCCAGCCTGGACTACGCGGCAGCGGCCGAGGGGTTCGTCGTACGGATCGCATCCGCGGCAGTCGGCGAGCGTGGCGCCTACTCGACCGACGGCGGTGTGAGCTGGCAGCCGTTCGCGGGAGAGCCGGCCGGATCTACGCAGCCCGGCAAGATCGTGGTCGGCACCGATGCCCGGACGATCGTCTGGGCGCCAGGTGATGTCGTGCCGCACTACTCGCGGGACCGGGGAGCGACCTGGACGCCCGTGACCGGCCTTCCGGCCCAGGTCGCCGTGGTGGGGGACCGGGTCGATCCGAGCGCGTTCTACGCTTTCGACGCGGCGACCGGTACGGCGTACCGGAGCACGAACGGCGGCGCGACTTCTTGCCGTCGGCAACAGGTCTGCCGACCGGGGCGGGCAAGCTGGAGACGGTGCTCGATCGGGCCGGCCACTGCTGGCTCGCGGCCGGAAGCGGTGGGCTGTTCCGCTCGACCGACCGCGGTGTCAGCTATCAGCGGGTGGCGACGATCGAGGAGTCGTCCACGATCGGCTTCGGCAAGGCCGCCCGTGGCCGGACCGAGATGGCGGTCTACACCTCGGGCAAGGTGGCCGGCGTCCGCGGGATCTTCCGCTCGGACGACAGCGCGACGAGCTGGGTCAGGGTCAACGACGACCAGCACCAGTTCGCGTCCACCAATGACGCGATCGCGGGCGATCCGCGGGTGTACGGCCGGGTCTACCTGTCCACCAACGGCCTCGGAATCCCTTACGGGGAACCGGTCTGAACGTGACCAGGAGCGGGGCAGGTGCTCGCGCGGGCTGTCAGCTGCGCCGGCAGCAGGGTCATCGCGGGCACCTGTCCCCCTTCGAGTTTGCTGATCAGCGTCTCCACCGCCTGCTGGCCGATCGCGTCCGCGGGGATGCCGACCGACGAGAGTTGCGGGACCTGGCCTTCGGCGAAATCGTCGGCGCAGATCGCCATCACGGACATGTCCTCGGGCACCCGGCGGCCGAGCCGGCGCAACACGTCGAGCAGTGGACCGATGATCGGCTCGTTCTGCACCACCAGGCCGGTGATGCCGGGGTGCTCGCGCAGCAACTCCTCCACCGTGCCGAGGACCGCGTCGAAGGTGTGCTCGCAGGGCGTCTCCACGCCGACGATCCCGCGCCGTTCGGCGGCGCTGGAGAAGCCGTCCAGCGTCCACTGGGCGAACGCGGTCTGCCGCTCGTAGACCGCGGACGGAGTTCCGAGCAGGGCCACCGAGCGGTGGCCCAGGCCGGCGAGGTGATCGACGCAGCGCTCGCCGGCCGCGAAGAAGTCCAGGTCGACGCAGGTCAGGCCCGCAGTGTCGGCCGGGTGGCCGATCAGCACCGACGGCATCGACAGCTCACGCAGTACCGGGATCCGCTCGTCGTGCAGCTCGACGTCCATCACCACCAGGGCGTCGACCAGGGAGGTCTGGGCCATCCGCTCGATGCCTTCGCGGCCCTCGTCGGCGGTGAGCAGCAGGACGTCGTGGTCGAACCGGCGGGCGGTCGTGACGACCGCGGTGGCGAACTGCATCATCACCGGCACGTGCATATCGGTCCGCAGCGGGATGACCAGCGCCAGCACGTTCGACCGCTGGCTGGCCAGCGCGCGGGCGCTGGCATTGGGGCGGTAACCGAGGACCCGGACGGCCTCCTTCACCCGGTCGCGGGTGTCGGGGGAGATCGACCGCTTGCCGCTGAGGACGTACGACACGGTGCTGGCCGCCACGCCCGCTTGACGAGCAACATCGGCGATGGTGACCATCTGTCTCCTTGTCGAACAAGATCGAAGCGATTCGACCATGGTAATACAACAGATGATTGCGAGACAGAATAACGACGGAAAAGCGGTGCGGCTGCGAATTCACCAGGCTCGCAGCCGCACCGCCTTGCCTTTTAGTTGGAGGTCACGGAATAGCTGTTGGTGGTGAAGTTCAGGCCGCCGCTGGACGACGTGATCTCGAATCCGAACTGGACCTCGCCCATCGTCTCGTCACCGATCCAGCCGCGTGACTTGATCCAGTTCATCACGGCCTTGATGTCGACGCTGCCGGAGTTGGTGTTGCCGGTCCGGACGAACGAGAAGACCTGGTTCGAGCCGTTGCTGCCCTTGTAGATGTCCCAGCTGTGCCCGCCGACCGAGGCGGTGGTCTGCTGCGAGCCGATCGGCCCGACCGCGCCCTGCTTGTTCATCCAGAGCATGATCTCGTAGGCGTTGTTGCCGGCCCAGATGTCGTAGGCGCTGGTGTAGGCGCCGCTGCCCGGCCGGCTGACGTTGAAGCTGCTGGTCAGCGTGCCGAGCGCGCTGATCCGCTTGCCGATGTTCTTGGCGGAGTGCGGGTAGGCCTTGACTCCGCCGGTGTTCGGGTGGTTGGCCCAGACTCCCCAGTTGCTGTAGGAGTTGGCCCAGATGGTCTGCGGCCCGGCGCCTCCACCCCAGACGTCGTTGCGGACCGTGTAGCCGCCGTTGGACCAACTGCCGTACTTGTCCGAGGACTGCCAGGTGGCCGCACTGGCGCTCGGCGTCGCCGCGAACGACGCGGCCAGTGTTGCGATCACCGCTGTTGCTAATTTCCAGGTTCTCGACATGCTCATCTCCCTCTCGAGGCTGAACCACAAGACGGCGGGCGACGCCCGCCGGGGGCAGGGGAAACTACGCGCTCCGGGGTCCGGTTCGACAATTGTCGAAGCGCTTCGAAAACATTGCTGTCGATGGGGTGGAAACACTTTGGAATAGCAGCACTATTACAGCCTGGTATTCGCGCGTCAACCTGTCGGTGCAGACGAATTCCGTAATACCGCCCAGCCGCCGGCCGGGACGGTCGACTGGTCTCCCGTGGCTTCTCCGGTGACTAGGTCCAGACCGCCGTACGGCAGACTGACCTGCTCGCCGGTGTGGTTCAGGACGAAGCGGTACTGCGTATCACCCGCACGCCGGCTGACCACCTCGACGCCCCGCGGCAGGCCGGACGGCGTGATTCCTGCAGCCCGGACGACTTGTTCCATCAGTGCCTCGTACGCCGGGTCGGTGAGCCATGTGGACGTATACCAGACGTTCGCTCGCCGGGTGATCGCCGGCCATCCGTCGAGAGTGCCGCCCTGGTAGTGCGCGATCGCTTCGGCTCCTTCGAGCAGGACCCGCTCGCTCCAGCCTTCGGCGATCGCACCGGTGTCGAGCTCGATCCTGCCGTCCACCGGCAGGAACTCCTCGACCCGGATCCCGAGCAGTTCCCGGAACGCTCCGGGATAGCCGCCGAGCCGGATCTGCGCGGCCGGGTCCGCGATCCCGCTCAACGCCGTGATCAGCAGTTGACCGCCGCCCTCGGCGTACCGGTTGAGGGCGGCGACGGCCTCGTCGGAGACCAGATACAGCGACGGCACGATCACGGCCCGGTAGCCGGTCAGGTCCGAGGACGGATGCGCGAAGTCGGTGGTGACACCGAGATTCCAGAGTTGCCGATGGGCGGCCTGGACCGCTGCCAGGTAGTCGATCTCGGGGGAGGGCAGACCGGGTCCGTCGGTCGCCCACCAGGACTCGGCGTCCCAGAGGATCGCGACCTCGGCCTCGACCTGCGCCGGGTCCGCTGCGGCGAGTTTCGGGAGCAGGTTGCCGAGTTCGGTGATCTCGCGGAAGGCCCTGGTGTCGGCACCGGCGTGCGGGACCATCCCGCTGTGGAAGCGTTCGGCTCCACCCCGGGAGGCCCGCCATTGGAAGAACATCGCGCCGGCCGATCCCCGGGCGAGATGGGACAGGCTGTTGCGGGTCATCCGGCCGGGTTCCTTGGCGTGCAACCGTCCGCGCTCGTTGATCGCGCTGGCCGCTTGCTCCATCAGCAGCCAGCGGCCGCCACCCCACGACCGGGCCAGGTCCGCTCCGAAGGCGGTCTGCTGCTCGGCCTCGATCCCAGCAGCGCCGGGATAGTGGTCGATGGCAACAAGGTCCACCTCGCGGGCCCAGCGCCAGTGGTCGACAGGAACCCAGGAGCCGAAGACGAAGTTCGTTGTGATCGGGATGTCGGGGGTGAGGCCTCGCAGTACGGTCCGCTGTTCGCGGTAGGCCTCGAGCAGCTCGTCGGAGAGGAAGCGCCGGAAATCCAGCGTCTGCGAGGGATTCGGGAGGTACTGCGTCCGTCGGGGCGGGAACACCTGCTCCCAGGCCGAGTAGCCCTGACTCCAGAAGGCCGTCGTCCAAGCGGCATTGAGCGCCGGCAGGTCGGCGTACCGGCGTTGTAGCCAGCTTCGGAAGGCCTCGGCGACATGGTCGCAGTAGCAGGTCGATCCGTACTCGTTGTGCACATGCCACATCGCGAGCGCGGGGTGATCGCCGTAGCGTTCGCCCAGCGCCTTCGCGATGCCGACGGCCGCCTCCCGGTACGCCGGCGCGCAGACGCAGTACGTGTCCCGGCTGCCGTGCAGTAGCCGTACGCCGTCCGCGGTGACCGGCAGTGCGTCGGGGTGAGCGAGGCTGAACCAAGGCGGTGGTGAAGCGGTCGGCGTTGCCAGGTTCGCCCGGATGCCGTTGTCATGCAGCAGATCCAGGACCTGGTCGAGCCAGCCGAACTCGTAGCGACCTGGCTCGGGCTCAGGCTCGGACCAGGAGAACACTCCTACCGTTGCCAGATTCACCCCGGCCTGCCGCATGAGGGCCATGTCCTCGGCCCAGACCTCGGGGACCATTGCTCCGGGTTGTAGTCGCCGCCGTAGTACAGGTCAGGCACTGCCCACCACCTTGACCGTGAAGCGGGCCTGGCCTTCCATCAGCCTGTACTGCGGGGTGCCGTCGACCAGCGTCAGTTCGATGATCGCGGCCGTCTCCCCGTTCGGCCCGGGGAGACGAACGCGAGCCATCTGGCCTTCGGTGGGCGCGAACCAGCGCAGCTCGACGCCGTCGGCCCAGTCGTACTCCGGGCCGGTCGTCCACCGCACCGAACGGGATCACGGCGCCTTGCCCTAGACCGGCAAGGTCGTCGAAGCCGTGCGTCCGGGTGACCCAGCGGCGCCGGCCAGCTGCTCACCGGTCAGCAGGCCGGTCCAGCGTGCCGGCGGGCAGATAGAACGGTCACCTCGCCGTCCTCGCTCATCACCGGCGCCACCAGGATGTCCGGGCCGAGCATGTACTGGCGGTCCAGGTACGCGACGGCCGGGTCGTCGGGGAACTCCAGCGCCATCGGCCGCATCATCGGCGTACCGGTCGGTGTGCGCCTCCTCGGCGACCTCGGCCAGGTACGGCATCAGCGACATCTTCAGCTTGGTGAAGCGCCGCAGGACCGTCGACCGCCTCCTCGTCGAACGCCCACGGCACCCGGTAGGAGCCGGAGCCGTGCAGCCGGGAGTGCGAGGAGAGCAGGCCGAACGGCACCCAGCGCTTGAAGACCGCCGGCGTCCGGCGTGCCCTCGAAGCCGCCGATGTCGTGGCTCCAGTAGCCGAAGCCGGACGAGGCCAGCGACAGCCCGCCGCGCAGCGACTCGGCCATCGCCTCGAAGGTCGACTCGCAGTCGCCGCCCCAGTGCACCGGGAACTGCTGGCCGCCGACCGTCGCCGACCGGGCGAACAGGACCGCGTCGCCCTCGCCGCGGTTCTCCCTCAGCAGATCGAAGACGGCCTCGTTGTAGAGGTGCGGGTAGTAGTTGTGCATCCGCTGCGGGTCGGAGCCGTCGTACCAGACGACGTCCTGGTCGGGATCCGCTCGCCGAAGTCGGTCTTGAAGCAGTCGACGCCGAGATCGATCAGCGCCTGCAGCTTGGACCGGAACCACGCGGTCGCCTCCGGGTTGGTGAAGTCGACGATCGCCATCCCGGCCTGCCACAGGTCCCACTGCCAGACCGAGCCGTCGGGGCGCTTGAGCAGGTAGCCGTGCCGCGCGCCCTCCTCGAACAGGACCGACCGCTGGGCGATGTACGGGATTGATCCACAGGCTGATCCGCAGCCCGCGCTCCTTCAGCCGCTGGCACCATCCCGCCCGGGTCGGGGAACGCGACCGGGTCCCAGAGGAAGTCGCACCAGTGGAACTGGCGCATCCAGAAGCAGTCGAAGTGGAAGACGCTCAGCGGCAGATCGCGCGCTGGCCATCCCGTCGACGAAGGTCGTCACCGTCGGCTCGTTGTAGTCGGTGGTGAACGACGTCGACAGCCACAGCCCCATCGACCAGGCCGGGACCCGGGCCGGCCGGCCGGTCAGCGCGGTGTAGCGGCGCAGTACGTCCTTGGGCGTCGGTCCGGCGATGACGTAGTACGTGCAGCTCTTGTCCCTCGACGCTGAACTGGTTGCGGGACACCACCTCCGACCCCACCTCGAAGGAGACCTGCGCCGGGGTGTCGACCAGTACGCCGTACCCGCGGCTGCTCAGGTAGAACGGCACGTTCTTGTACGCCTGCTCGCTCGACGTGCCGCCGTCGGCGTTCCAGATGTCGACGACCTGGCCGTTCTTCACCAGCGGGCCGAACCGCTCGCCGAGGCCGTAGACGGTCTCGCCGACGCCGAGCGCGAGCTGCTCGTGCAGGTACTGCCTGCCCTCCTGATCGGTGATCAGGCCGATGCTGCGGGCCGACGGAGTCCGGTCAGCACCCGGCCGTCGCGCTCGAACCGCAGATCCCACGGCCCGTCGAGCTTGACCACCGCGGTCAGGTCGCCGCTGGTCAGCCGGGCCGTCTCGTCGTCCACCTCGACCTTGACCGGGTGGTCCTCCCCGGTCGGCCAGCTGGAAGGCCGGCCGCGGTGGCAGGCCGCCGCTGTGGTGCTCGATCCGTACGCCGATCACGCCGGCCGCGGGTGAGCTGAGGGTGACCGTGAACAGCGGCTGGTTCAGAGTGTCCCCGCGACCGACGATCTGCTTGGCCGGCGCGAAGACGATCAGCGAGCGCTCGGTACTTTCGACGCTTTCGACCGCTGCGGGGCGCAACCGGCTCAGGCCCGCCCCTAGTTGCCAGTAGCCGTCTGTGAACTTCATCAGTTGCCGCCACCCGCTCCGCTCATCGAGACGCTCTGTCGAAGCGCTTCGACAAAAGTTAAGGTACCTTTCCTGGGCAGTCAAGGGCGCCGGTCCAGCCGATCCGGCTGACTGACCGGCCCTCGCTTCGGCCGCCTTCCAGGGAAGGAACGATGTGGTGCTGGACCAAGAATTCTTCGGGG